>PCVY01000049.1:35553-77609 GCA_002787155.1 Candidatus Abzuiibacterium crystallinum
AAACTTGACTAACCTATCTATTGAATGAACCCTCTTAATCAAGGGACTATTTGCAATATCTGCCGGCGATGTCGTCTCGCCATCTTCGACATTAGGAACAATATCCAGACCACCCCCAAAATAGAAAGCTTTGTAGCAAAGTTCACTGCAGAAATAGTCCTCTTGTTTTTGCAGTCCATTTGCGCTTTGTTTTTGTCCGGAAACTTTTAAGCCAAGCAATTTAATTAATCGAATTTTTCTTAAAAACATTTTCCAACCTAATTTGATGACTGATTTGAAATCATAAGCCCGTGCCAACATTTGCAACAGATATCCCACAACACCAATGATATTGACTTTCGATGGGTCCAATACCCGAAAAATCACGTAGCTGGTTTTGTAGTTATCGATATGAATCGCCCGCACGCCACCTTTGGGGACTGCTTCGATAATTAAGCCAAGTTTTGCAGATGCAACAACCGCCACATGAGAATAATCACTGCCTGTTCCCCATCTAATAAGTCGGGCAATTAAATCCGTCCCTGTGCAAAGCAGGATATCACCATTCTGTAATTCATTCTTTTCCATAAAAACTTTCTAAACTTCTGTAAAAATTGGGCAATAAAAAAGGACCTTACGGCCCTTTGCCTGCCTTAAATTTTGACCGAAAATTGTCGCTTCAACATGCAGCATATTATAGGACAAATTAATCAAAAATCAATGAGGGTACCAAGAGTGTTAATGCGGTCAACTTTGCTCGAAGGCTAGTCATTACTGTATTTAATAGGGGGATTTTCTAACTATATGCTACTAAATGGGTTATGAGAGTATCTAGGTGAATGATCTCAAAAATTCACACAATCTACACCTTAAAAACTCTCGTCTCCAACACCCGATCTAAACGATCCATAATAGAATCTGGAATGCGCCTACTCACCAAAACTGGCAGTTCCAATTCGTTCTTAAGTCTCCCAACTAATTCTGCTTTCCCAGGACTGAAAATTTGTGTCTCGAAAACTTGAACCAACCCTCCATTTTCAAATACCTCGTTATTCCAAACCGTTGGCGAGTAACGCACAATAAAAATCGGCATAATACCTAAAAATTGGCACAGCTCGATTTTAATATCCATATCCTCACGATCAATATACCCTAACGTATTCTTTACTTCACATCCGAAGAACTTCCCTTTCTTTTCTACGATAAAGTCGACATCATGATTGGTTTTTACCCACTGCTTCCCCCGCAACTTATTAGTATGCGTAGCAATCAAAGAAAACTGATGCTCCGCGTAAGCAACTTTAAACAATTCTTCAGCGACAAATCCAGTATCACTGGTAATGGAAGGATTTGAATACATCTCGACTAATGAAGCAATTTGTTTGGCCCGCGTGCGGTAATACCGATTCTTTTTGTGAGTGATAATCTTGATGTAATCTCTGTGACTTCTCACTTGGATAGGATAATAATCTACCGTTATTCTCCCTTCTTCTTTCAATTCCTTGATCGCACGCCCCGTTACCCAGTGAAAGAATTTTTTCTCATACAATACTTCAAGTTGCCGTTGAAAATAAACCCTTGATTTGTCGTTTTCAAGTTGAGCAACGATTATTTTTTTAACTTGTTGAGTTTTAGAGTCAGGTCCGTACTCATTTTCGGAGTTGCCTAAATAATCAGCAAAGATTTTGGTTTCCTCATCCATGATGTGTGAACACTTGTTTACATAAGCCCCGCTTCTACAAAACTGAAATATTGATTATTCCCAATGATTAAATGATCCAAGACCTTCGTAGATATCGTTTGGCAAGCTGAAACGATTCCAGCTGTGACATCTTTGTCCTCGTTGCTGGGTGCGGTTCTGCCCGACGGATGATTATGAACCAGAATAACTGCGGTGGCGTGATGATCAAGGACAGCCTTGACGATCTCGCGCGGATGAACGGCAGCAGAATCGACGGTGCCTTCAAATAAATCTTTTTCTCCAATGATTTGGTTGGCTTTGTTGAGGAATATGACTTTAAACACTTCCCTTTTGCGGTCTCTCAGTGAGACATAAAGATAATCCAAAATGGATTCGGGGTCTCGGATAAAGCTTTTGCCAATTATTTTCTCGCGGAGCGTGCGTTTTGTGATTTCTGAGAGAGCAAGGAGTGAGGCAATCTTCGCTTTGCCGAGGCCTTTCGTTCGACTTAAGTCCCGCACACCTTTTGACAAAAGTTCTCTGAAGCCGCCATGTTGACTTAAAAGGTCTCGGCCAAGCGCAATCGCGTCTTTACCTTGAACGCCATGACGTAAAATAATTGCCAGAAGCTCGGCGTCGGAAAGCGCTTCGGTTCCTTGGGCGAGTAAACGTTCACGAGGTCTTTCAGACACAGGCCAAGATTTGATTGATAATTGTGCATTTGCCATAAAAACAAAAATCCCCCAAAGATATTTGATCTACTATGGGGGATATGAAATGATTATACTTAAACTTATTTAAACATCAACGTGAAAATCAATAACACTGAAACATGGGTATGGTTTTTTTACAGAGCACCAGACACAAGGCACGCAGTGACAAGATGTATCTTGTGTTCTTGTGACCTCTACAAAGAATCTTTAACTCTGGGCGATGCGGTGAAGGATTTCCGAGATGAGGGTTTGATACTTGACGCCAAGTTTCTTGGCCTTGCGTTTAATTGTTAGAAATGACTTTGCCTTTCTGGCTTAAAAGTGTATACTTTAATAGATACTATTAGCCGAAAGGATGGCCATGGAACATATTAATATTACATTCCCCCCCGACCTCAAAGAAGCTTTAGACAGAACCGCCAAACAAGAGAAAACGAAACGCAGCACGCTGATCCAAAAGGCAGTCAAAATGTACCTTCGCTTAAAGCAAAGAAAAAAACTCAATATCCTTTTGAGTGAAGCTTATCGTGAAATGGCAGATGAGGCCAAGGTGCTTCGGGACGAGTTTAAAGCTGCTGACCAGGAGCATTGGCCCGATGTTGATTAAGCGCGGCGAGCTTTATTGGGTTGACTTAAATCCCACCAAAGGATCCGAACAAGGCGGCAGACGGCCGGTGCTGGTGATTCAAAACAATATCGGCAACCGCTTGGCTCCGACAACAATCGTAGCGCCGCTGACAACCAAAAGTTTTTCAAAGGAATATCCCACCAATGTCAACTTACCCAAAGGTGTTTCAGGTCTTAAAGTCAACTCAACTATTCTGACGTCACAAATTAGAACCATCGACAAGACCCGTCTCTCGGCTAAAATCGGAGAACTTCCCGATAGTTATATGGCCAAAGTTAACCGTGCCGTCAAAATCAGTTTAGGCCTTTAATTATCCCCGTGGATGGAACTCCTGAAAACGACGATGTCAAATCGTTGCTGAAGGTACTTGAGGTATCAAACCTCAAGTGTGACGTTGCCGTCGTCAGGGCGTAATTATCCTCTCGGGTGATACTGGGAATGCACAGACTTTAAGCGGTCTTTGGAAACGTGGGTATAGATTTGTTTGTTTAGTCACGACACCGTGGTTACGGCCGCTTGACAAATTATCATAATAATATATATTAATTATTAACCTCACGTACGTTGTGACTCCCCCATTGTAATAACGATCATCCATCGTCTGCCTAAAAGGGGGTATTGTGAAAGAACAAATTCTAAAAGAAATTATTGAAAGAAGAATTTACCTGATCCGAGGACAAAAAGTGATGCTGGATCGAGATTTGGCACGCCTTTATGGGATTGAAACCAAGTTGCTCAAAAGAGCCGTGAAACGAAACCGAGAACGATTTCCAAGAGATTTTATACTCGAGTTATCCAAAAAAAGAATTGAACTATTGGAGGTGCCAATTTGGCACCTCCAATTCTGATAAAATGGGTTTGCGCCATGCCCCTATGGCGTTTACCGAACAAGGAGTGGCGATGCTTTCATCCGTCATCCACAGCCGTCGTGCCATTCAAGTGAACATTCAGATCATGCGTGCTTTCGTTCGGATTCGAAAACTCATGGCAGGCCATCAAGGCCTTCGGAAAAAAAATGAAGACTTGGAAGCAAAAGTGACCAAGAAAATGGAAGAGAAATTTGGAATTTACGATGAACAATTTAAAGCAGTTTTTCAAGCCTTCGAGGAAATTAAACAATTTCTCACACCGCCTGAGAAACCCAAACGGCGTATTGGGTTTCATCCTTAAACATAGATCTTAAAAATTAACCTTACAGCCTTAACCGCGGGGGTGATACTGGGAATGCACAGACTTTAAGCGGTCTTTGGAGACATGGGTGTAAATTTGGGTCGTGGAAATATCCGCATGACCTAATAATTCCTGCACCACACGGAGATCAGCACCGCCTTCCAAGAGATGGGTGGCATAACTGTGGCGAAAGGTGTGCGGGGTGATGCGCTTCGTGATATTGGCTTTTTTGGCGTATGCACGGACCAAAGACCATACGGCCTGGCGCGTGAGGAGTTCGGTGGGTTTTAAACTCACCAAAAGGCGCGCTTCATGCGGAACCTTGGCGCGATCAAGCGCGGTTAAATAATTTTTGAGCGCGTCTTTTGCCATGCGGCCCAAGGGCACAATGCGCTCTTTACTGCCCTTGCCTTTGCATTTGAGAAAACCCGCTTCCATGTTCACATCCCCTGGCGCCAGATTTACGAGCTCTGAGACCCGCATGCCGCAGCCGTAAAGAAGTTCCAAGATCGCGCGGTCCCTGGCCCCCGCCCAAGTTTTGGTGCCGGGTGTTTTTAACAAACGCTCCATTTCGGGCTTCGTGAGGAATGAAGGCAATTTTTTCCAAGTCTTCGGCAGCGTGAGGACGCTGGTAACGTCTTGTGCGATCCTTTTTTCACGCGCGAGAAAGCGGTGCAAAATCTTGATGGATACCAGTTCGCGGGCGATGGAGACCGCTTGAATGCCGTGATCTTTTTCGGTGTGCAGAAATTGATTAATTGTTTCGCGCGTGACACGCTCAAACGAACTAACCTTTTTTTTCTTGAGGAAGTCACAGTATTTTTTGAGGTCGCGCGAGTAAGCGAGCAGGCTGTTCTCAGCCAGGCCCCGTTCGACGGAGAGGTAATCTATGAATATTTTAACTTCGTCGTTTAACATTTGGTGCTCGTTGTGCGTTATTCGTATTGCGTGATGTGTTGTACGCAAGACGCGCTACAATTATTTGAGCCATCGGGGAGTTTCCCCGACCTCTCAATTATTTACCAATCATCTTCAAAAACGCTTTTTCATCCAAAATAGACACACCCAGCTTCTTGGCTTTGTCTAATTTAGAACCCGCCTCTTCCCCACACACCAAAAAATCTGTCTTCTTTGAGACACTCGAGCTCACATTGCCGCCCATTTGACGGATCAGGGTTTCAGCCTCACCGCGTGAATATTTGGCAAGCGTTCCTGTAATCACAAAGGCTTTGCCGGAGAAAGGTGTGTTCTCAGCGCGCTTTTGAACGACATTAAAACGCACGCCCGCTTTCTGTAAAGACTTGATGATGTCTTTGGTGCCTTTTTGTTTAAAAAAGTCGGCAATGGATTTGGCTGAGGTGGGACCGATTTCGCGGATGTTGCAAAGCTCTTCTTCCGCGGCTTCCATTAACTTTTCAAGGGTTCCGTAACGCTCCGCCAGGATTTGTGCGGCGCGCTCACCCACGTGAATGATGCCCAGCCCAAAGATTAAACGCTCAAGCGGCCTTTTTTTGGAATCTTCAATCGCCTGAAATAAATTTTCGGTTGATTTTTTGCCCATGCGCTCTAAAGCGCTCACCGTGTCAAAATTAAGCGTATAAAGATCAGCTAAGTGTTTCACAACACCGGCATCCACCAATTGTTCGATTAACGCTTCACCCAGTCCTGCAATATCCATCGCATCGCGCATGGCGAAATGTTTAATGCGCCGTTTCACCTGCGCGGGACAATCCAAATTAACACAGCGCACTGCCACTTCGCCCTCTAATTGCGTAACTTTGGAGCGGCACACGGGGCATTTGTCCGGATATTTAAAAACCGCCAGATGGCCTTTCCTTTTTTCTTTGAGAACACCTACCACTTTCGGAATAATTTCACCGCTTTTCTCAACTAACACAATGTCGCCGATGCGCACATCTAAGCGCTCAATTTCATCTTGATTGTGAAGACTGGCACGCTGCACGGTGGTACCTGAAAGTTCAACGGGTGAGAGATGTGCCACCGGGGTGAGTGCGCCTGTGCGTCCCACACTGATTTCGATGTCTTCTAACTTGGTTTGAGCGCGCTCGGCCGGATACTTAAAGGCAATCATCCAGCGCGGCGCTTTGGACGTGGCGCCAAGTGTCTTTTGATCGTTAAAATCATCCACCTTAATCACGAGCCCGTCAATTCCGTAAGGCAGCGTGTGGCGTTTGGGCTCAAAACGCTCCACAAATTGAATCACTTCATCAACGGATTTAACGCAGGCAGTATGTTGAATGGTTTTAAGGCCGAGTGATTTGAAATAATCGTGTAACTCGCTTTGCTTTTTAAATGACACGCCTTCGGCCATCCCCAAGCCGTGACAAAAAATATCAAGCCCCCGCGCGGCCACCGTTTTAGGATCGAGCAGTTTCAGCGTGCCCGCACAAGCGTTTCGGGGGTTTGCGAAAAGCTCTTCGTCATTTTTTTCTTTTTGGCGGTTCACCTTCTCGAAACTCTTCTCGGGCATATACACTTCGCCCCTCACCTCAAGCCAATCGGGCACCTTGCCTTTGAAAGAAGCGCCCGGCGCAGGCAATTTAAGCGGCACAGAGCGAATGGTTTTGACGTTGGCCGTGACGTCGTCTCCCGAGCGCCCGTCCCCGCGCGTAGCGGCGAGCATTAATTTTCCTTTTTCGTAATGGAGCGACATCGAAACGCCGTCTATTTTTTCTTCAATGTAATAAGTGACATCCGTGCGGCCGAGACCACGTTTAACACGCTCATCAAACTCACGGAGCTCGTCATAAGAATACGTGTTATCCATGCTGAGCATCGGAAGTTTGTGCGTGACGGTTTTAAATGCTTTGAGTGGCGCACCGCCCACACGCTGTGAGGGGGAATCCGGCGCGAGGAGATCGGGGAATTTCTTTTCAAGATCGATGAGTTCGCGCATGAAGCGGTCAAAAGCCTCATCCGTAATCTCCGGCTTGGCTTCCACATAATAAAGATGGTTGTGGCGCTCGATTTTCTCGCGCAGGCTTTCGATTTTCTTTTTCGCGTCTGATTTGTTCATATGTTCCCTACTGGGGTCAGACCCAGTCAGCCAGAGGTCTGATCCGTCCTCCGGCGGAGAGGGTCTGAGCCCACGTATTTATAACAACCGATTCCCCAAATATTCAGGTAATCCGGCCGTCTTGATTTTACGTGCCGCTGTTTGATTATCGTAATCTAGGCGCACAATTTCAAGCACTCGTTTCTCGGTATCAAAAAGTGCGTAACTCGCCCTCCGGTCCCCGTCCCGCGGCTGGCCCACACTGCCGGGATTAATGATATAGCGTTCTTTGGCATCCAGCGGATAAGAACCTGCTTTTAACTGTTTCTCACGCCCCGATTCCGTAAAAAGCATGGGCACATGCGTATGGCCCACAAAACAAACGCCCGTTTGAAATGCCGAGAATGCATTGTCGATGTCGCCGGATTCAAATAAATAGCGGAATTGGCGGATGTGATCCGGGCTGCCGTGGACGAGCGTCAGATCAGCCTCTTGATCGGTTGTGATGTAAGGCCAGGATTCAATCACGTCTTTTTCTTTTTGATCCAGGTGATCCATGGTCCACAGAATGGCTTCGCGTGCCCACGTGTTAAATTTGCTGCGTTCCTTGGCGCTTAAAATTGCTTCTTCGTGGTTGCCTTTCACAATCACTTGGCAGCGCTCGCTGGCTAAGGCCAAACAAAGGCTGGGATTGGCCCCGTAGCCAATGATGTCACCGGGTGAGATGATCTTCTCAACCCGCCGCCGGTCAATATCGGTCAGGACAGTCTCGAGAGCTTCCAGATTAGAATGAATGTCTGAAATAATGGCGTATAGCATGGGTATATTGTACATCGTACAGCGTACTTCGTACATCGGACATGCTTATCCCAACATGCTTATCCAAAAAGCACGCCATGACTGTCATTGCGAGGAGCTCCGCCATCAGGTGGGGCGACGCGGCAATCCCAGAACTGAGATTGCTTCTCCGCCTAAGGCGGATCGCAATGACGGTTTGGCGCATCGTCTGTAACTCCGAGGCGATGTACAAAGTACGAGGTACGAAATACAATGTACGAAATTAATTCACTTCGCTCATTTGGATAATGCGGTGGAAAAGCGGGCCTAAGTAAGAATTGCCGTTTAAATCAAGGTCAGAAACAACCACTTGGTTAATGCGGTTTTTCTCATCTTTCACAGGGTCCTGGCCAATGCGCTCGGCCCAGGTGGAATGAATTACGTAAAACTTCTCATCAATCTCGCCCAAATAAAGCATCATGTGCATTTTCATGCGCAGAAGCGTAATCCCCGGCGTCGCGGCTTGACGGAGCGTGGCTTTCTTCAGTTCTGACTGCTCAAACGGCTTGAATGAACCCAATTGGGTGCCGGCAAAAGCTTGCTGGTCGGAATCGCGCGGCAAGTCCACGCCCATGCTGGTAAACACATCAAAGGTAAAGCCCGAGCAGTCACGCCCCATGTATGTACCGCCCCAGCCGTAGCGTGCGCTGAGTAATTTAAAAGCTTGGCGAATCACGTTCGCTTGTGTATAAGGGGGAAATTGCGTGCGGGCATCATCCGATAACTTAATATAACCACGTCCCAAAACCACTTTACCGCCCTCTCCGCGCTTAGGCATTTCCACAAGAAAAGCGGTGTCGGTTTGACTGACGCGCGGGATCACGGTGCCCATGCTTGGACGATCCAACACAGCGGTAAAATCAGGACCGGCATAGACGGGCACGCTCTCACCCGTCACAACCACATAGTCTTTTGATTTTACTTTTTCTTTGACAGCGTCCTGATCTTTAAAAAAGGCAATATGTTTGGACTCCACCCACCCGCGCACATAGGGCGCCTGGACGTAATACCATTTGCCGTCCGTTGAGGTGTGATAAACCGCGACCGGCGTCCAAAGCTTGATCAGCGTAAATTGCAGCTGGTCAAATTCGATATCGCCCTTCTCTTCCAACATTTTTACCCAAATGGGAAGTGCGCGGACTGAGGCGGCCGTCGTGGCAACGCCCCAGCGGATGTTAACCATGTTTGGTACCGCATCTAAATTGAGATTAGGAAGAATTTGATCGGTGAACAGGTCTTTCGTAATATATTTGTCATCCACACCAAAGAGCTTGCGGCTTTTTATCGTTTCGTATGATTTTTCAATGGCTTCCTTGATATCAATCCCGCGAAACATGCCTTTGATTTTAAAAACATCCGTCCGTTCGGCAATGGTTTCGTTAATTTCTTTGTTGAGCTGGGCAATTTCTTCGGGTGTTTTCAGCGCTTGATTGGCATCGGGCAGACGTTTGATCCAAAAATCCGCATTTTGCATTTCGGGGGCAGCACCCGATAAAATCAAAGGCCCTTTCGGAAGCGGCGGTAAAGACTCATCTTGGGCTTCTGCGGGTAAATAAATGAGCGATAAAAGTAAGCACAAAAAAAATATCTTTGTTTTCATGAAACGATTTCCGTTATTGTGGGATGGTAAAGTGAAAAGCGGCGCCGTGATTTAATTCCGATTCCGCCCAAATTTTTCCACCATGTAATTCAATAATTTCTTTACAAATGGCTAATCCCAAACCCGTTCCGTGCTGATGTCCCAACGGCTCGGCGCGTTCAAACTGCTGAAACTTCACAAAAAGTTTACTGATGTCCTGTTTATCGATTCCGATGCCCGTGTCCTGAACATAAAATTCGAAATTCTTCGCATCCGTCCGGGCGCCCACTGTCACACGACCGTCTTTAGGAGTAAATTTAATAGCATTGTCGACTAAATTAGTCAACACTTGGATGATTTTACCCGGGTCGCACACAAGCGTCTGATCCGGCCCAACGGCAGTATCCATCATCACCCGAACCGATTTAACATTGGCTTTTAAGGCACTTGGTTTTAACACCTTTTCAATCAGTTCAGAGGCGTGTACAGTTTGCTTTTTCAGGCGCACCTTTCCGCCTTCCAATTTAGAAATATCGAGCACTTCACTGACGATGTGCGTGAGACGGTTCACTCCCTCCAATACCCCATCCAAAGCTTCTTTTTGATCTTGAGTGACATCGCCTAAAACACCGTCATGCACTTGCGAAATGCCGGCCTTAATCATCGTGAGCGGTGTTTTAAGCTCGTGTGAGACGGTTGAAATAAAATCGGACTTCAGTTTATCAATCACCTGAAGTTTCTGATGTTTCTTGTAAAGATCGTTAAAAAGCATCTGGATGCCTTCATTACTTTCACGGTTATCGTGCTCAAGTTTCTTGAGTTGTTGTTTCAATGCTTCGATTTCCCTGTGCAACTTTTGATTTTCAGCCTGCAGAGCCTGTGCGGATGTTTTGGAAGCCGCCATACAGTTAAGCGGAATTGCTTTTTGATTTTTCAATCGTGTCATGAATGACTTTCACGAGTTCTTCCATCTCGAAAGGTTTTGTCACATATTCATCAGCGCCGGTTTGAAACCCCAATTGAGAATCTTCATCCATGTCCCGGGCTGTGCACATCACAACGGGAATATGTGAAAACTGTTTATCAAATTTGAGCAGCCGGCAAACTTTGTAGCCATCGAGCTTGGGCATCATGATGTCCAGTAAAATCAAGTCGGGATTTTGTTGGCGGGTTAAATCCAGGACGCTTTGGCCGTCTTGGGCAGTCACGACTTCAAAACCTTCTTTTTGAAGCCGTGCGGTCACCATTTTCAAGATGAAGGGTTCATCATCAGCAATCAAAATTTTCTTTGCCATTCATTCACGACTTTGCCTTCTGCGCTTATTTTGTTCCCAGGAATTTCTCGATCTTCTGCAACAGCTCCTGTGCATCATAAGGTTTGGTGAGATAATCCCCGATACCTTCTATTTCAAATAAATCTTTCAGTTTATCTTTCGCCGTTAAAACAATAATGGGTATTTTGAGATCCGGATACCGGTTTCGCATTTCACGAATAAAGGTATAACCGTCCATTCGGGGCATCATGACATCTAAAATAATTAAATCCGGTCTTTCATATTCAACTTTTTCAAGCCCCTCTTCTCCGTCTGCCGCCGCAATCACCTCATAAGATTTTGACTCCAAACGCGCTTTTAACATGGCGCGCACATCCGGCTCATCGTCTATCGTTAAAATCCTCTTTTGAACCATTAGGTGTCTCCTTCGCATCCTGCCTTGTTGTATTGACTCTTCTATTTACGAGTAAAATAAGCGGGTTCTTAAGTCTCGTTCATGAAATAAACCGTTCTCTCCTTAGAGAACCTTTGTTTTTCTGACTAATCGTACCAACGTAAAGGCGCTTTGTGACCGCACTTACGGCAAACCCAAGCGCCTTGTTTGTGCTGTTTGAGGTTCCAGCCGTAAAGCACCAGCGGAATACCAATGAGGATAGGTGAAAGTAAAATACCGACGATAATTAAAATCATGGCCGGCGAACCGCCCATGGTGGGTTCCGCGATGGGCCTGCCGCAGCGAGGGCAGCGAAAAACATCTGCTTCTTTTTGCTCTTCTTGGACGCGCACTTTTCCCAGTGCTTTGGCGGCCGCAAGGCGCACCCCTTCGTTGTCATCTTTGGTCGCTTTGAGCAGCGGATCAATGGCCCGTTCATCTTTCAGCTCCCCAAGCGCCAGAGCTGCGGCGGCCCGAACCACATCACTTTCGTCCTTCAGTGAAACGGTGATATTGTCTAAAACCGTTGTATCTCCGATGTGCCCCAAAGCAGTCGCCGCATTGGCACGTACTTGAACATTTTCATGTTTCAGTGCTTCGGTCAAAGGTGCAATGGCGGCATCGCCAAAGCTAAAGAGCGCCGCAATGGCTTTTTCCCTGACATTTTTAATGGCATCGCCCAGGGTTTCAATTAAAGCCGGAATTGTTATTTCTTGACTCATACGCCCTAAGATAATACAAGTTTCCTTGCGTACTTCCTCGGACGGGTCTTTGAGCGCTGCGATGAGCGCTTCCACTATTTTTTGATCGGGCGGCAAGTTGCTTAAAGCCTGGACCGCTTGACTTCTGACAAAGGCATTTTCGTCTTTCAGTGCCCGGATTAATGACTCTTTGGCGGATCCGCCCATTTGACCCAGTGCCCATACGGCACTGCCGCGCACTTGTTCGGATTTATCTTTCAAGGTTTCACCAAAAGAATCCAACGCACGGCGGTCTCCGATTTTCCCAAGCGCGGTTGCGGCCGACGCCCGCACCAACGTATTGCTGTCTTTGAGACATTGCATTAAGGGCTCCACACACGCGGCGTTTCCCAGTGCTCCCAGCGACTCGGCTGCCTGCGCACGCAGAATATCATTGTCGCTTTTCAACGTCTCCAATAATTTATCAATCGTCGTCGCATCTTTGAGATGATGAAGTGCATCCGCCACCGTTTGTTTCACCGTTTGATTTTGATCATTCATTGCCTGCATCAGTGCATCCACCGCCTTCGGATCTTTCATGCTGCCCAAAGCATAGGCGGCTTCATCGCGCACCATATCGGCGGGATCTTTAAGCAATTGAATCAGCGTATCAAGCGCCGTCACATCTTTCAGCTGCCCGAGCACTTGCGCTGCTTTTTCACGGACGGTTTCGCTTTCATCTTTGGCACACTCGATCAAGGCCGGAACAGCTTTTTTCTCTTTAAAATAACCGATGGCCGCAATGGCTTTTTCTTTTACCATCGCGCTCTTGTCTTTGAGCGCTTGGATCATGGCATCGACGACCTTTTTATCTTTCATTTTGGCAAGTGACTCAATGGCATTCGCGCGAACTTTCTCATCCGGATCACTCAAAGCTTGTACCAATCGATCGGCTTTCTTAGCATCTTCAAGTCTTGTCACTGCATTGGCCGCCGTGGATTGAGCAATGGCATCGGGATCTTTCATCATGGTGATTAGAGGCTCCATGGCCCGTGTATCGCCGATTAAGCCCAGCGCATCAGCCGCCCGCGTTCTTACGTAATTATCTTTATCTTTTAAAACTTCAATGAGGGGTTCCACTGCTAAGGGATTGCCGATGTGCCCCAAAACCGAAGCTGATTTCTCGCGTGTTCTAGGATTTTCGGACTTGAGCGCTTGAATTAAAGGATCCAGACCGGGCTGGCCAATCACAGCAAGTGCCCAACCGGCCTCATCCCGCACACTTTCATTTTCGTGGCCGAGTGCTTGAATTAAACCGGGGATCGCAGACGAGCCCATATCTGCCAAAGCCATGGCAGCCGCTTCACGCACTTGATTATCGCCATCTGCCAATGCCAATACCAAGGATGGAATAGCGCTTGCTGATAATCGGCTGAGAGCGGTCACGGTTTTGAGACGTATGTATTTGTCATCGGCTTTCAGCATGCCCGTGAGCGCTTCCAGCGTTGTGGGATCGGCAATCTCACCCAAAGCTTCTACAACCGCTTCTTTCACATAGCTGTTTGAATCTTTGAGTGCTGCGGTTAAAGCTTCAACAGCCTGGGGGCCTTCTTTACCAAGCTCGCGCGCTGCATCACGCCGGGCGGACCAGCTTTCGTCTTTCAATTGTTTGGTTAATTGATCCAGTAAAGCCATGGTTATGACTTCGAGTGCGCATCTAACTTAATCATGATGACAGCCTTCGCTCCTTTGCCATTTTGGTTATTGATAAGTTCAATCGTGGCATGATGTAAATCTAAAATATTTTTTACCACGGATAAACCCAAACCGGTTCCGCCTTTTTCACGCTTGGTGGTGAAAAACGGATCAAATATTTTGGGCATATTCTCTTCGCTGATTCCCGTACCGGCATCTTCTATTTCAATGACTGCCACGTCATCTCCGATGCTAAAAATATCTTCACGCCGACGGCCGACAAAAGGTTCAAAGCGGTTGAGTGTGCGCGGAAAAAGCCGAATGGTTAAAGCACTGCCAGGCTCTGTCGCATGAATGGCATTCATCATCAAATTAATGAACACCTGCTGCATACGGTTCGCATCCAAATTCACTTTCGGCAGGCGCTTATCATACTCTTTCTTCAAATTAATTTTGGCAGTTTTTAATTGTGGTTCTAAAAGCGTCAACGTGCTATCCATGACTTCCATGAGGCTCACCTTCTTCAAATCCAGTTCGCTCATTCGCGAAAAGTCTAAGAGTTCGGAGATGATGGTAGAGGCTCGATCAACCGCTTCTTCCATTTCTTCCAGGACTTTTGCAGCTTCTTTGTCTTTCTTGGGGATCAAGTCGGAAAGGTAATCAATTTGCTGTACCAAAATATTGAGCGGATTTTTGACTTCATGTGCCACGCCGGCCGCCAAGCGGCCGATCGACTGCAGTTTTTCGGCTTGAACCAATTGATTTTGCAACACCTTCAAATCTTCGTGGCTTTTTTTGAGTTCTCTGTAAAGCGTGCGGATTCCCTCGTTGGTCTTGATGAGGTCATTTGATTGCACCCTTAACTTTTCATTGGCCATTTGAAGCGCTTGTTCGGCCTTTATACGGTCGGTAAAGTCATGCGAGGTCGATACGAAATGCGTGATATCACCCTGTTCGTTCCTGAGCGGCGTTACCGTTTGCTCTTCATAATATATTTCCCCGCTCTTTTTTTTGTTGATAAAAATACCCCGGTAAACATCTCCATTTAAAATGGTTTTCCAGAAACGCTCATAAAAAACTTTGGGATGACGGCCTGATTTTAAAAGACGGGGATTCTGCCCGACGGCTTCTTGAGCACTAAAACCGGTTAATTGTTCAAAAGTCGGATTGACATATTCAATGACACCGTCTCGATCCGTGATCACGACTGCTTCTGCTGTCTGCTGTACCACGTTGGACAACTTCTTCAAACTGGCCTCTGATTCCCGTCGCTTGGAAATGTCGCGAAACGTCACAACGGCACCGACCACCTCATAGCCTTCTTTTAAAGGTGTGCTGGTGTATTCAACCGGAAAATAAGAGCCGTCCCGCCTCCAAAAAAGCTCGTCATTCACATGACGGGACACACCGCCCGTGAACGTTTGAAATATCGGGCATTTGGCCGTACCAAAAGGCCGTCCGTCTTCTTTGGTATGATGTAAGACATCGTGCTCTAATTTTCCGACAAATTCTTCGGGCTCCCATCCGATGATGCGGGCTGCTGCTTCATTAATAAAAGTAGTTTTGCCTGTTTTGTCTAAACAGTAAATACCTTCATCGGTTGAGTTTAAAATAAGATCCGTCCGCATTTTCTCGCGGCGGATAGCTTCTTCATCTTCACGAAGCTTATTTAAGCTGACAAGCCGATCGGCGGCTGCCAAATAAGTGACGACAACCGTGGTCACGACACCCATTAAAAAAATAGGTCTCACGAAGTCGGTGTCGATGAAATAAATTAAACCAGAAAGCAACACCACATAGACCGAATAAGCCAACAACACGCGCCGCCGGTTGAGACATGCTCCGATGGCAAAAATAGTTACGAACATTCCCATGGCATACGTACTATGAACATGGTTTTGATAAAGCAAAACAAAGTAGTGCGTGGTCATGATCCAGCCTAGAAAGCTGAAGATCAGTTCGGTGTGCCGCGCCACGCGCGGCAGGATGTAAGACAGTCCGAAAAAGAAAAGACAGATAGCACCAATGACCAAACGTCCCAGTTTGTCATCCTGAATACCGGGTACCCAAGCTTCAAAAGCAAACCCCCATACCGGATAAAGAATACCCGCCAGCAAAAGAAAAATACGGTAAAAACCAATCTTTAGTTCGGGTGTTGACAAATCTTCCGATTGAAATGCCATTACTGCCGCCTCAATGATTTGGCCAATGGTTGAGCGGGTTTCACTCGATGAACGGACAAACGACGGCCGCAAACCGCAAAGATTGCGTTGAGAGTTAAAGAAATGAGTTGCGGCTTCTCGCCCATCAAAGTTTTAGGTTGATACTTTTACGCTACCAATGAAGCAGACGTTTTTTTAAGTACAGAAAATCTATGCTCGGCTAATGCAAATCCGCCAAAAAAGACTGCGGTAAAAAGTATATCACCTAAAAGTTGGTGTTGGAAAAAAGGAATGGCATAAATAAAACAGCGCGTCAAGCCTTCCCCTGTTAGCGGATAAAGGCCGCTCGTGAGCCACACGGCAAAATTAGTGATTAGGAAAAAAATAACAGAACTGCCAAAGGCTGCTGTCAACACCAAGAGAGGTTTTTTGTTTTCTTTTAAATAAGTGCCTACCCACACAAACCCCAACAAGAGAGCATAAACTAAGGGAAGCAAACTGTGATAACCAATAAACAAATCACTTAAAATCATAGCAGCTAAAACCATTCCCATCGCCGTGCGGCGGTTCTGAAAATGCGCCCCGCCAAAAAGAGCCATCCCAATGAGAGGTGTCATATTCCAATAATGAGGGATTAACCTGGATAATGCGCCTCCTAAAATAATCAATACCAATGTAATAAAACGAATGTTCCGCATGATGCACTCCTTTTTCTGGGGTCAGACCCTCTCCACCGAAGAACGGGTCAGTCCTCTAGCTGATTGGGTCTGACCCCAAGTTGTTGATATTCTGAAATTGCTTTGCACAAACAATTAGGGCAAAAACAACTCGTTGCTTTTTTCATCGGTAAAAGATGTGGGTAGCTTCTGCACCAACAGTGCTTTTTTCCCTCTGCTAAATCACAAGTAAATAATTGCTGACAAGCTGGGCAACGATTGGGAATCATTTTACGCTCTTTTGGCCATTTGATCAACTGGTAACAAATCACAAAACCAAAATCCCTCCCGTAAAACTTTTTCGCCAACCGTACACGCTACCGGATAAGAAAACTGGGGTCCCTGCCATACAAAAGAGTGAAATTCTCCGTTTTCACCGCAAGGATCTACGCCTTTTGGTAAATCTTTCACAAACGTTCTGTCGAGTGCTCGCCCTGCAAAAGAAGGGTCAAGCACTTTTGGGTCAATACAGACGGCGTAAGCAGAGAACCCCAGATCAATGAAAGTTTGTATGAGTTCCGTGGTTGCGCGTTTCCAAATCGGGAAAATACCCGTCATGCCTACTTTGGCCAAATTGGCTTCACGATATCGTTTTAAATCTTCAAGAAAAATATCGCCGAAAGCGACGCGCCGGATGCCGTGTTGATAATAATGAAGCAATGTCTCTTTCATTTTTGTTTCATATTCCTCATTCGTCGCTTTGACCGATATTTCGACTTCACAAAGCGGAATACCGAGCGAATGAGCTTGCCTTCTCAACAATTCACGCCGAACCCCGTGCATACTGACCCGCTCATAAGCAGCTGTCACTGTCGTCAGTAAAGCTGCTACTTCATATTGCTTGCTTTGCTGAAGTTCGTAGAGCGCCAGCGCACTGTCTTTGCCTCCGCTCCAACACATCAGGATTTTTTCTTTGGTCATCATGTTCTTGGTCTTGGCACCTATTCTATATCCGGTTCGTTAAAAGGAATATCGATAATGCTAGGATCATGATCAGAAATAGGTTCTTTGAGTAAACGATTTAAGTCCGTCAGAGTTCTGCCAAAGTGCGGAGCCAAACGGTAAGGCCCGTCATGATCCAAAGGATCGCTTAAATACGATTTCACAAAAAACCAATCCAAGCGATATTTCCCAATGATATTTGCAACCGTCCTGGGTGTTTGAAAAGTAGTTTTGTATCCCCACAGGTCTCTTTCATTGGAATTGGCGAGTATTTTATCCGATCTCCCTGTCGACCGGTTTTTATCGCCTCGAAAATCAAAAGCGCGGCCGTCGGCAAAGCGGAAATTCTGAATGGCATCGAACATGCCCTTCACATTATTCGGTAGAATAAAGGGAACGTGTTTAGCCGTTGGATTTTGATAGTTCTTCGTCAAGTTTGAGAAAAAACGCGATGTATTGACCAATAACGATTGGGGCACCACCGCATTAACGGCAACTGAAGCCCAAGTTTCCGGATTTTTAATCGTCCGCTCAGCAACTCGAACCGTATTCGTGGGGCTTAAATCGGTCGGTGCCGAATTAAAATCGCCCGCCATGATCACGGGGTTGGGAATGTCTTTGATATAACCCAGGATCTCTTTAATTTGTTCTTCGCGTTTGGCAGGCAAGCATTTAATTTCCAGGTGAATGTTGATGACGGTTAACGTGTCATTCGGTAAACCGGGGATATGTAAATCAACGCGAAAAAAACCGCGCCCGCCTACTTTGATCTCACGGTGAAGTTCACTGGCCAGAAGCAGCTTCGCCCCAACCCGGCGGGCATTCTCCAAATAAGAAGTTTTCTTTTTTTCTTCTTGATACCAATCATAACCCTGTGTCTGAAGCGGAAAAGCTTCGGCATACTTGATGGGATAACGCGACAGGACAACCGAGCCGAAAAGACCTTTGTATTGTTCAGGATCGACGGAAAAATACTTTTCCGATTCACGGTCAATCTGACCCGTTTCGTCATAGATATGCTCAAAACCAAGCTGAACGGGATCAACTTCCAGGTATTGAGCCGCATAAGCATAATTCATGTTGAGCGAGCGCGCCAACACATCTGGCGAGTGATAATACTTAGACCGCTTCACCCCGATTTCTATTTCCTGCAAAATGAGAATATCCGCATCTTTGAGAAGCTCACGCTCTGTCACAATCGCATCATAAGTCTCGAGATCACGGGCTTTGTGAAAGTCAATCAACTCGATATAACGATCAAAATCAGCCATCACCGCCACGGCCCAATCCAGATGCAGCGATTTCTCGATATTCCATTGCAAGACACGCAAAAACGCTCCTAATTTCTCGCTGTGGGGCCGTCGGGGACGGGCGCCGCTATCAAATGCTTCATTATTAATAAAAGGTGTGTTAAAAAGCCTTTCTACTTTCTCTGAGATTTGCGGGGAGGGCGCTTTGTTTTGGGAAAGCGCTGCCAATTCGTTAAAACTGAGATATTCGGGACCCGATTGTTTGATAAAGATAAGCCCTTCCAAAGGGCCGGCCGGCTCCTCAGCATTTAAAGTGGGTAGAATTGCGAGTAAACTAAATACGAATATAAAGCAGCCAAATTTTCGGATCGATAATTTGATAAGTTCACTTGCGCGAGATCGGGGTTCCAACATATACTTAGTATTGTAATCTGTTCTCATATGCGATCAAAACTATTTTTAGCTCTCCCGATTTTTCTGTTGGCTGTCACCGGCTGCCAGACGCATCCCATTCGCTCGACAAATGATTTCAAACTCATTCGAGAGATGAATGGTATCCAAGAATATCAATCGACCAAGAATCAACTACGTATTCTTCTGGTTCCCAAAACGCATGCGCCCGTGACAGCCGTGATGGCCACTTACTTTGTCGGCTCACGTGATGAAACGCCGGGTTTCCGGGGATCGACTCACTTACTGGAACACATGCTCTTTAAAGGCACTCAACACTTTAACACAGAAAATGGCAAACCGATGGCGCAAATCATTCAAGGGGTGGGCGGCATCTTAAATGCGTCAACTTACCGGGATGCCACCAGTTTCTATGATGTTGTGCCGAACGATCAATTATCGATTGCACTTCAAGTGGAAGCTGATCGGATGCGCCGTGCTTTGCTCACTTCATCCGATTTAGATGCGGAAATACCGGTCGTCTCACACGAACTAAGTTTGATCGAGAATGACGCGGAAGCGATCTTAGAACAAAAACTGTGGTCAGAAGCTTTTCGAGGTCATCACTACGAATACCCGATCATCGGTAACCGTGACGATATCGAATCAGCCACGGCTGAATCACTGCGGTCATTTTATGACCGTTTTTACTGGCCCAATAATGCCATGTTGACCATTGTCGGTGAAATTGACACGCCGGCCGTTCTGTCGCTCGCGGATCAATGGTTTGGCGGAATCGCGGCCTCACCGCAAGCCATTCATCACCGCACCGTCCATTCGGTTGAAATACATCGAAATGAGAAAATCATTATGAAACGCGCTGACGGTGAAAATAGGGTCATGATGGCGCACCGAATTCCGGCCGCCAAAGAACCTGTTTTGGATGATTTGTATGCGCTCACGCAAATCTTGGCTGAAGGACAATCGAGCCGCCTTTATCAGGCACTCGTCGCTACAGGACTTGCGACTCAAACCCAAGCCTATCTTTCGCCTGCCAAAGAAGGCAGTTTAATGATCACGACAGCTCAGTGCAGTAAAGATATTTTACATGAAATGGTGGAAGCTAAAATCAAGGCAGTTTATGAAGACATTCGGACAAAGGGTGTTTCGGCCGAAGAGGTCAAAAAAGCCAAGAATCAATTAAAAACACAGGCCGCGTTCGAAAAGGACGGGCCATATGCCGCTTTAATGGCTTTTGGTCAAGCGATTGCGGTGGGTGATTGGCAGCTGGTGGACCAATTTGAGAAACGCATCGATGCGTTAAACCGGAGAACGCTCCAAAATGCGGCAAAGTCATTCTTATCGCCGTCTCACGCTTATATCGGTTATCTGATTCATACGGACCAAGCATCAAACCCGCCTCAGCCCGTGCCCTCTGCCATGCAGGCTGAACAAACAAAAACAGCGCCTGCTCATACCGCTCTTCCCGTTTATCAATCGGTGCAACCGATTTCAAGCGAACCGCTTTCTTTTTTAGACCAAACGGTGACACAATTCATTGAAAACGCCAAGATCATGAGTCTAAAAACGCAAACACCAAATGCCATTTCGATTGCCGGTGCCATGCTGAGCGCAGGGCGCAATCAAGCCGATCACTCGCTTGCCGCTGCCATGACCGCTCTCTTGCTGACACAGCAAGCCTCGGGTAGTCAATTGAAGAAAACCGTCAGCCTCTTGGAAAACTTGGGCGCGCAATTATCGTATTCGGTCGAACCGACCTTTTTAAGTATCAAAGGCCAATGTTTACAACGAGACATTCAAGCGTTTCTCAAAGAGTTGGTTCGCCAATTAAGAACCCCGGATTTTGATGAAAATGTTTTCGAGCGAATCCGGCGGCAAAAATTAGTTGAGTTGGAATCGCTCAGGCAAAACCCCGGTTATTCGGCTTACAGTGAGTGGGCCCGTTATACGTTTAGTCCCAACCACCCGGACTACGAACCGCCTTTGGATGAACAAATAGCTGCTTTAAAAAGACTCTCCCTGGATGATGTTCGACGGTTTCATCATGAACACTTTGGCCCCAACCAGTTCATTCTGGTGTTGGCCGGAGACGTGGATCACAACGATGTGAGGCATGGTTTAAAAAAGACTTTGGCGGGATGGGATCCGGTTCAAATTGAATCTTCAACAACAGGCTCATCTCACCCTGACTACCAACCAAGCGATCAACATCTTTTTGTCCCTGATAAAACCAGCGTCCGTTTCCTCACAGGCCTTCCTCTCCCGCTGATGAGCACGGATGCTTCGTTTACCGCGGTACAAGTCATCAATGATGTGCTGGGCGGCAGTTTTTCTTCCCGATTAGCGCAACAGGTCCGTGAAGCAGAGGGGCTCACTTATTATATCCATTCCGATTTGGTGGGCATCCGCCCCGACACGACGGGTGCGTTAATCATTGAATCTGATTTCAATCCTGAAAAAGTTGCCCGAGGAAAGGAGGCCATTCGGACCGTTCTGGAAACTTTACAAGCAAACGGCGTTGAGACTGATGAGCTGCAAGCCAAGAAAAATGAGATGATCGGCATTCATAAGATTCGTTTTTCACACACCAGAGGCATGGCAAACCGTATTCTGGAATCCGAAATATTGGGCCTTGGCTTGTCTTACATGGCACACTTACCCGAAAAAATTAATGCCCTTTCCCCTGCCATCATCAACGAAACCATTCAAACCTATTTAAAGCCCGATCAATTCTTCACCGTCACTGCCGGCAGCACAGAATCAGAAAACGGATTGGACGCTGCATTAAGCGTTAAGTGATATCACCGGCAAATATTCGCCCGCTTCATTTCGCCGCCACCACGCTTTTGTCTCGCGGCGTGTTTTGAAATCCGTAAAGTGATACAAATAAACACGCGCTCTTACATATTGCGGCGGTTCGTCGGGAAACGGATTGGTTTTGAGCAGCGCGAGAACCGGCTTGGAACCTTCCAAAAGACGTTTGCAAAAACTTAGAAACCAAGGATGCCGGCGCCATCCGCTGAGCGCCGCAAACCACATTTGCCAATCAAGCCGCGGTTGATGCGGTTCAACAAAAACAGGTTTCTTGGTAAGTTCGCCCGGCTTGTATTTAAATTCATATGGATACCAATGCGAACCGTCCCAGCTGCCTTCGATGATAATCTCAGGCCGTTGGGTAGTCATCACGGCAAACAAACCGTAGCTGTTCACAATCTGCCAAGACCCGATGAATTGATAAGCCTTGACCAGCGGGCGCGGCAGAAAACGGCCGAGGTCCAAACGGTCAAAGAGCGGCACAAGCGATAAAGCAAAAATAATCACCGCCAAAGCAAGGTGTGCCGGGCGGTTTTTCACAGGCAGCGTCATTTGGTTGTCCGATTGAAATTTGAGAATCCGGTCTCTTTCGCCCTTTAAATAAAGGGCATCATCGATCAGAAGCACGCACAAAGCCAGAGCAAGCAAATTAAAGAAACAATAGTTACCGGTGAGCATAATGAGGCACTGAAACGCTGCAATCGAGAAAGCCGCAAAAAACCGTATCCGGCGGGGCATGAAAATAAAGAACGGGATAATGAGTTCGATGGCAAACATCACGACCACAGAGGTGTGTTGAAACCACGCAGGCAATTGGTGCACATACCAGCCAATCCAGGTGGGTAAAGGCTGTGTTTCATAATAATAGGTCAATGCCGTGAAGTGATGCCAAGCGGGATCGCCTGAGGCAAGCTTGGCCACGCCCGACATGAACATGAGCCGAAACAAAAGCCACCAAAACAAAAAAATGGTGACCGGTGAGGCGGGTGTTATTTGAAGCGATTTTGAAAAAGGTTTTTTCCAAGGAGCCAGAAAGATTGCCAGAAATCCCGTTTCAAGCAAAAGCACGTCCCATTGAAAACCAAGAAAATCACGCGAAACTGTCTGCAAGGAAAGATAAATCAACCATAAGACAACCAAGCTGAAACCGGAACACACCTGCATCATCACCGCAAGCGAACCCACAACACCAACACCGCACAAAATATGAAGAAAGGATTCTGTCGGCATCCACCATGCGAGTGTGGGAAATGATAAAAATCCGTTCGGGCCTAATTGCGCTTTCACTGCGGCAATGGTCTCGGTGACCGGTAAGATGCCTTGCGTGCCGATAAGGCCGGGCATTTGGGTCCAAAAGGAAGCTATGGCGATCAAATAAATCGCTCCCAGTAAGCGCAAAAAAATGGAAGTGGAAATGGTGTAAGTGGACGGCAGAAGCCACTTCCCCCAAAAAAATTGGGTGAGATCGGAGAAGCGATCGCGGTTTTGGGCAACGGTACGGTAGAACCATTCACTCATCTGCCGGATGCCGGGAACACGCTCATAAGCCCACCACAACCCGCGTTGCCGTGAGTCGTAACGAAGCGTTCTAAAAACTGCTTCGGCGCCTGCGTAAACTTTTTCATCCGAGTCAATCAACTGAACGGATTCTTTAAATGTTTGGAGTGAAATTTGGGGGAAAGCAGTGTAAACATCCTGATAAGGTTTGTAATCAACACGGTCCCGAGTGATTAAACGCCAACGCTCGACCCACCGGATACAAAACGAACAATCACCGTCGTAGATTAATAGTGGTTTCACAATCTTATTTCGGGTTTCGAGTCTCGAGTTTTGGGTTTCGAGTAAAAACTAATCAACTCGAAACACGAAACCCAAAACCTGAAACCTATTTATCCGCCGTAATGCCAAGGGGTATCCGCTAAAATCAGCGGCTCAAGATCGCTCCTCAGTTTGGCATTGGTCACTTCGGCAAAGACGGCGGCGTGGTCGCCGAAGCGTGTCACGACTTTCTTGACCCGGCATTCCAGGTAGCCAATGGCATCTTTGAAAATAGGTGCACCCGTTTTATCTTTTACAAAAGCATAATCACCGAAGAAATTATCTTGCGCTTTGCATGGTTTGAAAAAAAACTGAATCATATTCTTTCCGTGTTTAGAAACGAAATTAAGGGAAATAGACCGCCCGCGCTTAACAAAACCAAACGCTTTTGAATCTTGGCGCACGCCCAGCATGACCATGGGTGGTTTCATGGAAATCTGTGTCAGCCAGCTGCCGGAGAAAGCATGTACGCGTTTACCGTGCTTGAGCCCCACAATATAAAGCCCGTTCGGAATGCGTTGAAGTAAGATTTTTTTTGCATGCAGATCCATTGAAT
The DNA here is from genome assembly GCA_002787155.1 of Candidatus Abzuiibacterium crystallinum. Taxonomy (GTDB): domain Bacteria; phylum Omnitrophota; class Omnitrophia; order Omnitrophales; family Abzuiibacteriaceae; genus Abzuiibacterium; species Abzuiibacterium crystallinum. Next base: position 59,908 of record PCVY01000049.1, read on the forward strand.
TAACTCTCTTTGGGGTGAGACGACAATCCTTTGAGCGCATCATCTAAGATGCGGTTCACATCATGGATGGTCACTTGTTTGTACCAAATGTTATCCGGCATAATCAGCACATTAGGTCCTTGCTGGCAGACATCCAAGCAGCCTGTCCGCGAAACCCGAATTTTGCGGGCCAGCCCGCGCTCCCTAACGATTTGCTTGAGCAAGTCTCTGATTTCACTGCCCAAGCGGCCGCAGCAACGTCCGTCCGGCCGTTCGTTTTCACAGACAAAGATGTACTTCTCAAATGCCGGCTGAGAGATTTCCATTAAGAATTAAATGTTGCTTCGACCACTTTCTTCAATTCGCCGGTTTCATACATTTCGGTCACAATGTCACAGCCGCCGAGAAATTGACCGCCGACAAAGACTTGAGGGAAGGTCGGCCAATTGGAAAATTCCTGCATCCTGGATCTAATTTCCGGATTGCTGAGCACATCAATGGTATGAAAGGGTTTTCCTAAAAGTTTAAACGCTTGGATGGTTGCTGCTGAAAAACCGCATTGCGGCTGTTCTTTGGTACCTTTAATGTAGAGAACGATTTTGTTACTGCTGACTTCTTTTTGTCTTTCAGCTTTAAAATCATCCGGCATAATGGGGCTCCTTTAAAGGGATGTTCGAGTTTTAATTTGAACGGCGTGAATTCGGCCGTCCGTCAATGCTGCTTCAAGCGGCACCTGCACCATCCGGTGTTGCTCGATCAGCGTTTTACCTTCAAAAACTTTTGAGATGACATGGATATCAAAATGATCCATGGTACCGGTTTGATCCGCCACCGATACCTCGGCACCGGGAAAATGGCGTATGAGCAATGACTTCACTTCTTCAGGATGTATCATCAACTCCTCCCTTTCGGAGAGTTATTATAGAGGATAAGTCAATCCGCAGGCGTCCGTTTTGACCATGTGAGGAGTTCTGAAAGAGAACGGATGAAAGGGACTTGCGGCGGCTCGCCGGCTTCGCGGTGGATTAAAACAGCATCCAGGCCGGCTCGTTTGGCGCCAAGATAATCATTTTCAATGCTGTCGCCTACATGAAGCGCTTCGTGTTTTCTAACCCCTGCGCGCTCAAGCGCCAATTTAAAAATACCGGCTTCCGGTTTCGCGACACCGACCGCCACTGATGCGATAATAAAGTCAAAAAAAGACGCTAATTTTAGCTGATCACAGATCTGCGGGAGCCGTGTGTCCCAATTGGATACAACCCCCAGAATCATCTTCTTCTCTTTCAAGGATGCCAGCATGGCAAATACTTCCGGATAAACGGTCCAAACTTCTCCTCTGGCAAATAAATCGTACAGTTCTTCAAAAAACGGTTCAAAATTTTTAACCATCGTCACGGTTTGAAACACTTCTAAAACAAGTGAGTGCCACCATGCCTTTTCTTCCTTGGGTGTGGTGTGGGATAGAGAAGCGGCGGCGTGGTCGCGCTGGGTAAACTTTTGACGGAAAACCCTTTCAACTTCTTGATGGTCAACGGACATATCATATTTTTCGGCGACGCGTGCATACACTTCACCGACGGATGGTTGCGGTTTCAGGAGTGTGCCGCCGGCATCAAAAAAAATAGCGCGATAGGAAGCCGAGGAGGATGTCATGCGAAACGGATCACCGCAAAAATCACGCTTAACTTTCTTCTTCTTTTTTGACGGCCGCTTTTTGCGGTACGACAAAAGAAAAGCAGCTGCCCATTCCCTCTTGACTAGTGACCCAAATCCGGCCGCCGTGCAAATGGACGATCTCGCGGGAAATGGAGAGTCCTAAGCCTGTGCCGCTGATTTTATCAACGGGCTTGGCGCTTCCTTGCGAAAATTTCTCAAAAATCTTCTTTTGGTCTGCTGCCGAAATACCGGGACCATTATCGATCACGTTAAATTGCAGTGCGGGTGTTGAATCGGCATCGCTCAAAGGCACTTGTTTCACTTCGACGGTAATTTTACCGCCTTGGGGTGTAAATTTAAGGGCATTCCCGATTAAATTGGTGATGACCTGGCTGAGCATATCATTATCAGCCGTCATTTTGAGCTTCCCTTCCGGCAACTTGGTTTCAAGCGTGACAACCTTGCTGTTCGCCCATGCATCAAAAGACGAAACATTTTGAGTAATTAAATCGCTTAATTCAAATTCGGCTGCTTTGAGTTCCATGCGGCCGGATTCCAACTTTGAAATATCCAGCACCCCGTCAATCAAGCGGCTCAAACGCTGGATGTTACGGCGGGTAATGCCCAGCACCTTCTCCTGTTCGGGAGTCAACTCGCCCAACATGCGGTCCAAAAATAAATTCACGGATTCTTTAATCGCAGCGAGCGGGGTTCTCAGTTCGTGCGTGACATTTGAAATGAATTTTGTCTTTAGCTCTTCCAGTTCTTTTTGTTTCGTGACATCGGTTAACACCGATACCATACCCATCGTCTGGCCCGCTTCGTTCTCGATCACAGCCGTGCTTTGACGCAGCACTCTCTGGGTTGACTCATTTTTGCTGTTCAAGCGAATTTCTTTTTCTTCTTTGCCTTCCGCCGATTCAGCCAAAGAGATCAACTGTTCTTCTTTTTGCTGTGAGGTCAATGATTTTCCGATGACCTCTTCTTTTTTAACACCGAGCAGCTTTTCAGCCGCGGGGTTCATTAAAAGCGTTTCACCTTTTTCATTAACAACAATCAAACCATCCGCAATGGAGCGCATCACCGCTTCCGTTTGCTTTTTTTGAGCCGAAACAGTTTTGTACTCGCCGCCCAGCTTTTCTAGATTCTTGGAAACATCTTTCAGCCGTTCTTCGCTGTGCCTTAATTTTTTGTCACGCTCATCCAACTGCTTAGCAAAGTTTTTGCTGACGTTTTCAACCGCTATTTTGGCTTGTTTGTGAGTTTCCTGATCCACAAGCCGTGCCATGGCTTTCGTGACTTGTACACGCTTGGCAGCCGGAAGGTTTAATTTGCTGAGTTCTGCGTCAACAGCCTCGGCGGTTTCACCCATGACTTCTTGGGTGCCGGTACTGGCCCGTTCTTTGAACGTAGATTCACTGCGGCCGAGGAAAAATAAGACAAGGAGGCAAACAACGCCGACCAATAGAACTAAGGTAAGTAAACTCATGATAAGCTTTGGCTATCTTTGTGCGATATTATAGAGAGTTCCCTGGTAAAAGTCGAGTTTTGGTATTCATACAGATCATCTTATTTTTCGGCAAGATAACGGTAAGTCTGGAGTAAATCGCTACGACTGACTCATCAGTAGATAAATACTTGAAAAGCCTAAGACGATTCCAAAAGCCAACCGCATGGTGAAGGGTTCCCGTAAACAAATGAGACCCACGAATACCATGACCGCACTGCCTATCACCACAATGGCGGGTCCGGCTACCGATAAAGGAGCGCCCAATCGAAAGGTCATCAAGTAAAGAACTGACAGAATGGCAATTGAAAGACCGGCTAAAGCGCTTAAAAATAATCCTGCTTTTGTCCATTGAATCACAGAAGGATCGCGAAGATAGAGACCGCTTGCGACTAAGACCAACACCGCCGCCGCGACAATCTCCATGAGCCCGGCCCCCAGCACATCAGAGACCTTCCCTGCCGCCAACCTGGTAAAGACGTTGTATAGACCGTAAGTCACACCCGTCAATATCGCCGCCATTTTCCAGCTTTCCATGTTTTTCCCCTTTAATTCTGAATTCGTTTTAGGTGCCGCTGGTCAGAGGCAATACATCCGTCACATCGCCTGCGGGTGACGCTCGAATCACCTCGACCAAAGCTTGATTTTTATTTTGATGGGCCAAGCGGCGGGCTTCTGCAATCGCTTGTTCCGCTTTTTCTATTTCACCAAGCGCATGATACACATTGGCTAAATTAAAATAAGCCTTATCAAATTCTGCATCTATTTCAACCGCTTTCTCTAAATGGATTCGGGCTGATTGTAAATCACCGGTCTTGAAATAAAGGATGCCCAGATTATTTTCGGCTTGTTTTAAGTAAGGATCAATGCGAAGGGCTGCTTGATAAGACTTCTTAGCTTCATGCGCTTCGCTGCGATATTGATGAATATTCCCTAATAAGTAATAAGCCGTGGCATAGTCGGGATTCATGTCTAAGGCTTGCCGTAACAACTGGCCGGCTTGCGCATAAGCACGGCGGGCAATCATGATATTGGCTAATCCCGAATAGGGTGAGACAAAATGAGGATCAACTTCTAAAGCCTGTTTGTAAAAAGACCCTGCTTTTTCTAAATTGCCCAGCACAAAATTGACATGCCCCAAGAAAATGTAAGGCTCCGGGAGCTCAGGATCCAGCGCCATTGCTTTTTGAAGCTGTGCCTGTGCTTCTTTGAGATCATGTTTTCGATAAGCAATGTCCCCTAAATTGCTGTAAGCCGGCGCATAGGAAGGATCTAACTCCAGGGATTTTTTGAGTGCGTGTTCAGCCTTTTCTAAATGATTTTGGCGCATGTAAAAAGTAGCTAAATTATTCCAAGGCCGCGCCTTGCGGGGTGATTTTTGCACCGTATCAGTCAGTAACCGGATAGGATCTTCCCAAACATAACTTCGATGGCACGACAAACCCGTGAGCGTGAAAATAATCGCTAAATAGATTCCAAAACGGTACCGGTATTGATTCAAAAGGCTCGTCAGACCTTCTGCCATGACCATCGATAAACCCGCCAGCGGCAGATACATGCGATATTCAACAATCACATCCTCCAGCGGAAAAATACTGCACTCTGGAATCAGACAGATAAAGAATAACACGGCACCCGCTGCCATTAATCGATTCTTTTGCCATCCCCATACCGTCAATCCTAAAAGCACCAATAAACCAAAGCCCGATGCTAACACAGCCGGTTCCGTGATGCGGGTCGAAAGCGTAAAGTCATAGTCAAAGTTTTGCCCAACGGGGATAATGACCAGTCTCAAGTAAGTCATGATAACCCGCCATTCTGTTAAGAAATATTCCCACCGGGTCATGCTGCCGGCTTGATTGGTCATTTGAAAAACATGGGTCATGATTTGCGAATGAAGGCGCAATCCCTGAATAGCCGGAATAATCAAGATACTAATCAAAATGGGGACCAGCGCGGCCTTCTTGAACGCCAAACGGCGATCGGGCCGATGGGTCATGACCCATTCAATCAAAAGCAACGCGAGCGGCAATGTAAAAGCGATTTGTTTTGAGAGCATGGCAGCAACGATGGCGAATAAGGACAAGGTGTAATAAATGATTCGATCGCTTAAACGATATTGCACATAAAAAATGAGTGCGCTCAAATAAAAAAAGGCCGTCAAAAGCACGCCGCGCTGAACCAAATAAATCACCGCTTGTGTTTGTAACGGATGAACCACAAAAATCAAAGCGGCTAAAAAAGCCGCCGGATGAGGGCGAGTTTGTAACGAGGCAGGTTTTGCGCAGGCATCCGCCAAAAGGACCATTAAATGGTAAAGCAGACAGCCATTCACGGCATGGATCATCACATTGGTCGTTCTAAAAGCTGCCGGATTTAACCCAAAAAAATGATAATTGAGCGCCAAAGAGTAATTGGATACGAATCTGAGCGGACTAAAATGCCAAATGGACGTCACATCGCTTAAATGCTTGATCGTGTTGTTTCGAACGATACCGAAAATATCATCCATGTGAAACGACGCTTGGATAGCCGTGCTGTAGATACCAAACGCCCCTAGAAAAAGCACCGCGTAAACCGCCCACCGACGCGATGAAAACCGTTTTAAAAACCAAGGTAAGGCAGCGGATTTGGAAGTTGTCTGCATTGAATTTTACTCAAATTTTGCTAAAATCATTTCGTGAGAATCATGAACAGCTGAACTATTTTCAAATGAATCATATGAATCAATCCATGAAAGTGACGACTCAAGATTGTTTGCGCCCCGGATGCGCCATTGCCGTTGATATTGAAGGCCTTTCCATTGCTATTTTTAATATGGACGGTAAGTTTTTTGCCATGAACAATCAATGCGGCCACCGCGGCGGCCCGCTTGCTGAAGGATCCATCGATGGCAACGTGATCAATTGCCCGTGGCACGGGTTTGCCTTTGATATAACGACCGGCAATTGCGCAACCAATCCGGCTATCAAACAGCAAACGTATCAAGTAAGACTTGAAGGAAACGACGTTTGGCTTGAAATACCCGCTTAAATATCGGGTCCGTTTTTGTCCGGCGAAAAAGGAATGATTCCCTGTTCTAACCAGCTGTAACGATTCTCAAGAATATCATTGGCTATCCGGTAGCCAAGCTTATCGTCATTTAAAAACAAACCGTGGAACTGTCTATTAATACGCCGCTCCGCTTCTCTGGATATTAAATTTGCCAATTCAATGGGCCCTCGATTGTTCGGATCTTTTCCCATCAGCATGGCGGCTCGCGAGCAACTGGCCGCAATGCCAAACAAGTCACTGCCGATATTGACCAAACGAAAGAGGATACGCTGTCTTTTCTCAAGGCCTGCCTGATAGCGCATCATGACATGAAAAAGATTGCGCGCCAATTTGCGCGCGGTTTTTTCCACATAATCTACGTGGCATTTTAACTCTTTAGGCACATGTAATTTGCCCGGCGCTTTTTGCCAGACAAACCATTGCCGTGGATACCAGAAAAGATAAAACTGCATGGCTTTAAAGAACGTATTCACCTTTTTACCCAAACTGGCTTTGCTGCTCACGAGCGGAAAAATAAACTTCAGATGCGTATCCATGGCTTCGCGCGCAATAAAGAGCCGCATAATTTCGCTCGTTCCTTCAATGATTAGGTTAATTCGCATGTCACGCATGGCGCGTTCAACCGGCACGCCGGCTTCCCCGCGCGCTTTCAGAGAATCGGCCGTCTCATAACCGCGTCCGCCCCTGATTTGAACCGTATCATCCGTAATCCGCCAGCTGCCTTCCGAGCAAAAGAGTTTAGCCATGGCGGCTTCCAGACGGATATCGGTTTTCTTTTGATCGGCTAATGCTGAGGTGAGCCACGTGACACTTTCCATTGCAAAAGTCGTAGCGGCCATGGATGCCAATTTGTATGCAATGGCTTCGTGTTTACCCACGACAGACCCCCACTGCTCTCTTTTATTGGCCCAGCGTCTTGAAACATTGAGGCACCATTTCGCCGCACCGCAAGCAGCCGCCGGAATCGTTAAGCGTCCTGTGTTGAGCGTCATCAAAGCAAGCTTGAGACCTTTTCCGACCTCCCAAAGCACATTCTCCTTCGGCACTTTCATGTTATTGAAACGAATCAATCCGTTTTCAATCCCCTTCAAACCCATGAATTGGCAGCGGTGAATTACTTCGAATCCCAGCATGGTTTTTTCAACGATAAACGCGGTGACTTTTTGTTTTTCTTTGCCTTTGTCAATGACCGGTGTTTTGGCCATCACAATCAAAACATCAGCCACCGTGCCGTTGGTGCACCAAAGTTTTTCGCCGTTTAAGATGTAAGCATCGCCATTATCCGTGGGAACCGCTGTGGTTTTCATCGTGGCCGGATCCGAGCCGACATCGGGTTCGGTTAAAGCGAAAGCCGATACGGCTCCCTTGGCGAACAGGGGTAAATATTTTTCGCGCTGCGGTTCCGTACCGACCAATAAGAGCGGCTGCGGCACACCGATGCTTTGATGCGCGGAAAGCCAAACGGTCGTCGAACCGCAATAACTTGAAATGAGCGCCATGGCGCGGTTGTAATTGACTTGTGAAAGCCCGAGCCCGCCGTACTTGTGCGGAATTTTCATGCCAAAACAACCCAGTTTCGCAAGTCCTTCAATGACGCGCGGCGGAACCGCGCCTGTCCGGTCAACTTCATCGGGATCTAAGTTATTTTTGAGGAATGATTCAAGTTCGACAAGAAAACGATCGCCTTTGCGTGCGTCTTCGGGTGTTTGTTCGGGGTAAGGAAAAATTAAATCCCAGTCACACTTTCCGGCAAAAAGCTGAGCCAGAAAACTGGGATGCGTCCACGTCGTTTCACGGGCTTCTTCAGCCACCTCAAGCGATTTTTTTTTACTTTCGTCTATCCCTTGAACATCCATATGGGCTTCCTCTTGGTTACTTATTTATCGGCTTATTTTCACCTAAAAAATAGTGTTTTTTAGTGTCTATTTAGCATCTCCTGAAGTTCAATTTTAGTTGTAGAGGGACGGTTCTTCTTGCGACATAGACGTCCCTGTTGGCGGAGATAGAACACTTCCTTCAGAAAGCTGAAGAATGACGTTTTTTATGACAGCGCCGCGATCAAAATGGCCTGAACATAAAGAAGATAAATCCAGGTCGGAACACGGCCCTCGCCGGAAACACCCCTTTCGCCCGCTACTTTTGCGATACCGATTGCTGCCCACATCAGTCCGATCAACCGGGCAATGAACTGTTGGAAAAGCGGCTCGGTTTGCATTGATGCAGAAGGTGTGAATAAGAACACCAGCACAAGTCCCAGCCAAACGATGCCGCTGGGCCATGGTGAGATTTTACGAATATTGACCAAAAATGCTTGAATAGACCCCAAGAGAAAGGCAAAACCCAGTACAAAAAATGACGCAGGGCTTGTGCCATGCGCTTGACTTGTAAAAGCGCCCGCCAAAACCAGCAGGCCAAAAATAAATCCCATGGCCGGCCAGAGGAAAAGCGATTTGGGAATTAACGAACTTGATTGCGCTTCAATTGAAGCAAAAAGAGCCATCCCTACCAAAACCAACGCTGCCGCCCAATGCATGAGACTGACCATTGCCATGGTTTGATCCTCCTGAAAGAATGTTATCCGATCTTTTCCGCAATGCGCTTTGCCTGCGGTTCGTTCGGATTAATTACCAATGCTTGACGAATGGCTTGCCGGGCATTGTTGACATCATCTAAACCCAAATAAGCCAAGGCCATTCCGATATGACCCGAAACATGGTCCCATTTTTTATCGACCGAAAAACGAAATTCCCGAAGCGCCGCGTCCGCATCATGTTTCTTCAGATAGATGTTCCCCAAATTGGAATGAAACAACGCTTGTGTTTGGCGATTCTGGACATTGCGAATGGCCGCTTTTAAGATCCGTTCTGCATTTTCATCATCCCCCATTTGAATCAAAGCCGTACTCACCATGCCATACAAATCTGCATTGCGGCGTTCCTGCTTCAAGGCCGGCATGAGCGCATCAACCGCATCTTTCCAGCGCTTCAGTTGAAAATAGACTTTTCCCAACTGCAGTTGGCAGCCGCTGGATTGATCCATCCGGCAGGCGGTTTCGAAATTCACCAAGGCTTCGTTCCAATTTTCCAAGTGCATATGGGCAAAACCCAAATGCAAATAAACTTCGGTCGGCGATGTGTTGTCCAGACTGCTTAATGCGCCCGAATCTTCCGCGGGAACTGATAGCGCCTTTTTAAAAAACTCGATTGCTTTTTTGTAATCACCCATTTCATAGTAAGCAATGGCAATTCCGTTGTAAAGTCTCGGACCCCGCCCGCCTGCTTTTAAAACGGTATTGAGTTGATTGACTGCCTCTAAATATCTTTTCTCTTTTAAGTGAATGGCTGCCAAACTGACTCTTAAGTCGAGATGGTCGGGCTGCATGCTCAGCGCTTCCAGCCAATTATGCTGTGCGGCATTGTAACTGCCTTTCTCAAAATATGCCCGTCCCAACATTTGATAAGCCGATGCCCGGTAAGCTTGATAAGCGGGTTTGTTTTGGAAAAGCGCAATGGCTCGGTTCAAGTGCGTAATGGCTTCGTCATTTTTCTGCATTTTGAGGTAAAGAACGCCAATGTCATGATGAAGGAATCCGCTTTTATCTTCAAGCTGCACTGCTTTTTTAAGAGCCGTGAGCGCGTTATGCGTTTGCCCCAAGCGTAAATAGAAATTACCCATCGCATAGTAGAATTCATAGGATTGCCCTTCATGAATCAATTGTTTGTAGGCATTCAGTAAGAAACGGGCAGAGTTTTGATCAAGCGCATCCGCGCCATTTTTAAAATTGATGGCTCGTGTTATTTTGATAATTTCACGGTTCACATCGTCAAAGCGGCTGGGGATTTGACGATCCACAATCGGTGCCATGATGGTTTTGGGTGCACCGGTATGAACCGCTCCAAAGAGATGGCCTAATTCATGGAGCAAAACCGTTTCCTGTTGAATCTTGAAAAGGCCGTTAATGGGTTTGCGGAGCACCAAATAACCGACAAAGGGGCGTGCGCGCCCTAAAATATGCCGATCTTCCAGCACATTGGCAGCTGCTTCTTCTGTGATACCGCTTAAACCAATCACAATGTCAACATCCCGTAAGGGATAGCGGCCTGTCAGATCGGCAAAGAGGGTATCCATATCGGCCGATTCATCATAGACCGGCCAATCCCAATACACCTTCGGTTTCAAAGCAATACCGAATTCATTTTCAAATATCTTAGATGCATAAGCCAGCCGCTGTTCAAAAGTAGATTTCCAATCGGCTTCTTTTTTGTAGCTGGGCGTAACAGCAACGCCCACTTCAAGCTCCCTCATTTGAGAAGCCTGCAGAACCGGAACGAGCAAGAGAAGTATAACGATTGTAATCAGTGTGTGTAGAGCGTATTTGTGAGGGTCGAATTGACCTCGTCTCATCAGAATGACCCGTGTGTTTGCATGTGATCGACCACGTGAACAGCAAAGGCGAGACCGGCTGTCATGCCGGGTGAAACGGCGTTTAAGATGTGTGTGGCATTGCCGGCCGATTCAACCATCATGTCATTGACCATGCGACCGTTTTCATCGACCATTTGGGCGCGAATACCCGCCTGCGCCGCACTGACCTGATTGGCCGTGACCGACGGACATATTTTTTGAATTTCCCGGACAAAAGATGATTTCCATAATGACAGGCTTGCGTTATGCATGGCCAACTTCATAAATTCCCGGCTTCCGATTAATTTCCTTAATTGTTTTGATCGGCACATTTCCCACGTCTCTTGCCAGTGAATTTCTTTTTGATAAGATTCGCGGCCCAATGCTAAAGCAGCCGTGGGACCCGCCAAAACGCGTCCGTCCACTTCTCTGGTTAAATGAACACTTAGGAATGGGTAACGAAGATCGGGCGCCTGGTAGACCATCGATTGAATGGGCAGGTCTTTGACTGCCATGTATTCTCCGCGGAAAGGAATGATGCGATACCCAAGCCCCGCACCCATCATGTGCGCCACTTTGTCCGAGTAAAGACCTGCCGCGTTGATCAAATGATCAAACGCGTATGTTTTATTTTCCGTCGCAGCTTCTTGGCCGCGAATATCAATTACTTTTTCAGAAAACACGTAATGACCGCCTAACTGTTCCACTTCGCGCGCAACGGCATGAAGTAACCCCAAACTATCCACCACTGCCCCGGTGGGCGACAACAAAGCTTGGATGCCGAGTGCGCTTGGCTCTCTTTCTTTGAGTTCCGTTTGATCAATTAACCGTAATCCTGAAACCCCCGCCTCTGTCCCCATTTGGAGGAGCGCTTGAAGTACGCTTTTCTCCGCTTCATTCTGCGCTACAACAAGCGTACCACACTCCTTGAATACCACGCCTTTCTCCCGGCAATATTGCCTCAATTGCCGACTACCCTCTAGGCAAAGACGGGCCTTGAGCGTTCCAGGCCGTTGATTAATACCCGAATGAATGACACCGCTATTGCGGCCGCTGGCATGCTGCCCGAAGCTCTTTTCTTTTTCAAGGAGGGTAACAGCGCCAAGTCTGCGGAGAAGAATTTCGCGCGCGATGGCACTGCCAATGATGCCGCCGCCGATAACGAGGAATGATTTTGTTTTCATGTTTCGACTTCTTGGGGTCAGGTCCCGGACCTGACCCCACGTTTGTTAGTCTTTCACGTCAAAATCATAAAACTGATGAATGACTTCGGTTGGAATTGAGATATCTGCAACCACCACGCGGCGCGTGTAGCGATGTGCTTTTTTTAAGGAAAACCCTTTTTTAGGAAGTCCCAATGTCACCGTTGCCTTGGCACGAACGCAAACGCCCATCACTTCACCCGTATCCGAATTTAAACCTGATGGCACATCGACCGCGATGATATCAAGCCGAGAATGATTCATCACATGAATGGCAGAACGAAAAGGTTCCAAAACAGGCCGCGTTAAGCCCGTCCCGAAGATGGCATCCACAATCAACCTAAAAGACTTTAAAGTCTTCGCAAGATTCTCCCATTGGGTATCTTCGGAACAGTAAACCAGCGGCACTTGCATTTTCTTCAAAATATTAAAATTGGTTTGAGGATCCAATTTCATTTTTTCCGGCTTTTGAAAGAAAAAAACGGTTGGCTGGTAGCCGCGGTTGTGCAGATGACGTGCCGCCGCAAAACCATCGCCGCCGTTGTTGCCGATCCCGCAGAAAATGGCGATCTTAGCGCGCTTCGATTTGGTCCGCTTCACCACTTCATTGGCACAAGCAATGCCGGCATTTTCCATTAAGATAATGGAGGGAATGCCATAGGTGTAAATAGCCAACTCGTCCAGCTGTTTCATTTGAGCCGCAGTTACAAATCGCATAATTAGATCTCCCGGAACGTGGGGTCAGGTCGGGGTCTGACCCCACGGAAAGTTTCATCGACCAGTTCGTTTAACTTCACATAGCAAATTCGGCCGATATCATTTGCGGTTCCCGGGAATACAACTTTTTTCTCCTGCCAGTTGCGCGCCAGCACTTCTTCTTTCGACTTTTTGCTGATTTCAGTGACCATCACTTGACAGGTCGTGCCGAGAAGGGATTGATTGTTTCTTTGCGTAATCCGTCTTTGCATTTCAAGCAAAGCACTGACGCGTTTCGTTTTCAAATCCTCCGGTGTCGTGTCCTCTAAGCGGGCCGCGCCTGTGTGCGGCCGTGGTGAATAACGAAAGATAAAAGCGCCGTCAAATTCGATTTCCTCCAAAGCACGCCGGGTCATTTCAAATTCTTCATCCGTTTCACCCGGAAAGCCGACAATAATATCAGTCGTGACAGAAATATCGGGAACGAGTTGGCGCATCCGGTCAATCTTGGTTCGAAACTCAGCCAGCGTATGATCGCGGCGCATCAATGCGAGAATCCGATCCGAGCCGGCCTGTAAAGGCAAATGGAACCTGCGTGAGATCTTGGGTTCCTGACGAATGGCTTGAAAAAGCGCCTCGTGGGCATCTTGGGGGTGCGAGGTGGTAAAACTTACTTTTTCGATGCCGTTCACCTGCGCCACATTTGCCAAAAGATCTGAGAAATTGTCGTCATTGCGAGGTAACATTCCAAGTGATGCCGAAACAATCTCAGATCCCAGATTGCTTTCCGCCAAACGGTGCTGGACGGATCCGTCCTTAGGCGGACGCTTCGCTCGCAATGACCTGCCATATGAATTCACATTTTGCCCAAGCAGCGTGATGTGTTTTACACCTTGATCAGCGAGATACTTAACCGTTTCTAGAATTTCTTTTGAAGGCCGCGAGATCTCAGGACCTCTCACGTAAGGCACAATGCAAAACGAGCACACCTTGTCGCAGCCCGTCATAATAGGTAGATAAGCATGAAACTTTCCTTCCCGTCTCGGGGTTTCGTAGAGGTCGTAGCCAAACCCGCTTTTGGATAGTTCAATGACTTTTTGCTTTTCATTCCGCGCGCGCTCAATGGCTTGAGGGAGTTCTCGAATACTTCGTGTTCCGATTAATAGATCAATGTGCGGGAAATCGTCGAAAAATTGCGTCTTGTAATTTTCAACCATGCAGCCCATGACACCGATCATGAGTTCGGGTCTGCGCTCTTTTTCTTTTTTAAGGTATGAGATTTGATTGAAGACCCTGTCTTCAGCATGCTGGCGCACACTACAGGTATTAAAGAGAATCACATCCGCTTGGGATTCATCCTCTGTTTGCTCGTAACCTTGTTTTTTTAAGAGACCCAGCGCCAAATCGGAATCATAATCATTCATCTGGCAGCCGAAGGTACGCACACATACTGTGAGCTTCTTATTTTCCTTTTTTGGGATAACTGGTTCGTCTGACATTGTAACCCCTTTTGGTATAATAAGTTCCAAGGACGGTTCATTTCCAGCAATTCAGAAACTATTTCTCCGTCCTTGATAACTATTTTTTTGAAGATAATTCGCATAAACTCTTTTTTATCAGCTTCGGACCACTTTCGGTCTTTCTCCTGCAAACTCTTGAGGAAGTATTGAACCCGTAATCTTTCGTCAATTCCCCTCTCCATGTCGATCATGCTGACTTGCAACCCTTTGAGATCTCTCTTAAGAGAAGCTTCCTCGCTTCGCAGCTCATCGGCTTTCTGACGATAAATTTCGATATTAAGCCTGCCCTCTTTATAAAGATCAAAAAGATCCGACTGATTTTTTAGATTTCCATTCAATTTCAGATTTTTTTGGTCAATCTGATCTGCGTAATGCTCATTAGGTTCGTATGTCACCTTACGAAGGAGATCTTCAAACTCTTCCTGGACAGGATTTTGCCCCGACAAGACTTCGAGAATATCGAAAATTTGATCGTGCATTTCATCTACTTTGACCTGCCCATTTTTGCAACTAATGTAAGGATAAGACCGGGAAATGCAACGATACCATGCTTTCTTTGTTCCCTTTCTATGATTCGAAACCACCATAACGCCGTGATACTTTAAGCCGCATTCTGCGCAATAAAGGACGCCGGAAAGATAGTAAATATTGTTTTTGAATTTTGGAACACCGCTGCCTTTTCTATTGCATTTCATCCTGGCCTGAGCGCGGTCAAATATCTCCTGGTCAATAATGGGCCTATGCGTCCCATCAACTTCGATTACTTCTGATTGTGGGTTTTTAACATAACGATAACCTTTTCCACCTTTCGTCTTTGTGCGAGTGTCATAATGATTTTTATTCCAAACAAGCTTTCCCAGATAAACCTTATTTTTTAAAACATCACATATGAATTTTGTATTAAACTTACCGCCACTTCGAGTTTGGATATCCTTCTTATAGAAAAAACCAGCAATTTTGCTGCTAGATGATCCGGCTAAATACATGCTATATATTTCTTTTACAATTTCCGCCTCTGCAGGAACCATTTCCAATTTTTTTATTTCTTTATTATACCGATAGCCATAAGGCGAGTACCGCGCTCCCTGCCAATGCCCCTTTTTGACTCCCATGACCATACCTGGAAATACTCGTTCAACCAAACGGTTCCTCTCAAATTCAGCGGAACTTCCCAGCATCTGAATAAGAAATTTTCCAGCGCTTGTTGTGGTATCAAAAGGTTCCGTGGCCGACTTGATGCTGATGCCAAGATGGTCAAGTTCCTCGAGAAAATTTAACATATCTTTCAATTTACGATTAAGACGGTCTAGCTTGTATACAAGAATGAGATCAAAGTACTTGCGCATCGCATCTGATCTTAAGATCTTGAACGCCGGACGGTCAGTATTAAAGCCGGTAAAACCATCATCCTCATAGATGTCCCGGTTTGGTATACTGCAAACAAGAGTCCAGCCGTTCCTTTGAATGAACTCTTTAAGAACCTGCTTTTGCACTTCAAGAGAAAAGCCTTCCCGCGCCTGATCTTCGGTGCTTACTCTTGTATAAATTGCTACTCGCATGATCGCTCCTGGGACTTAGTATTATCGCAATTTTTCATGCCATTGGAGAATCTTTTTTAAATCTGCTTCAGTAAAAACCGGGTACCCACGATGATCCCGGCGTGGCTTGATCCATCCCTTTTTAATCCAATAATAAACGGTAAGGCGGTGGACGCCGATACGTTCCGATGCCTCCGTCAGATTATAACGTTTTCTGATCACTTCATCCCCTTTTGGGGGATTCTAATACCTTATACAGTTTTATACAAGGGATTCTCGTGATCATGCTGGACGAGTTTGACCTGCTTATTCCCCGGCGCGGAAACCCCAAAAATGCGGATCAGCAGCATGATGCCGTTATGAAAAGACTCGCGGGCCTCTTCAATCTGCTTTTCGGTATAACCGGCCATCCTCATATCACGCTCAATGCTATTCCATCCTCGCAGTTTCACTGTTGAATGCAAGCTTCACCTCCGGTAACGGATAATAGATTCTGTTCCGGCCATGGACTTCCATCCGCAGCAGGCCGGCCCTGCATAAAATCCTGAGAACTTTGGAGACATTAGGACGTCTTTTTTTTAGGTGTGCGGCAATTGCGCCCGAGGCAGCATGATGCTGGCACACCAAATACTTCATAATTTCGAACGATAAAGGGGGGAATCCTTTTTTCTGCATTTCCTCCAGCAGAAATTCTGTCATAAGCGGCTTGGCAGTCAGGAGATCTACCTCCGAGGCCTGATATCCGTCAAAGGATTGGGCAAGTTTTGCAGCGGCCGCGAAGATTTCGGTTAAGCTACCCGCGCAGGCCGCATATAAATATCCTATGACGTCAGCATTCACAGGAAGCCTGGCATGCTGATTAAGAGCCAGCCTTTCTTTGCGCCGATGAAGGATTTCCTGGATATCCTGAAGTTCAAGTGGCTTCAATTTTATCTTCGACAACTCTGCCGCCAATAGCCCCTTTTGATAGCATAGTAACTGCTCCACATTTTTGGGACCGATAAACAACCATTTATAACCGCTCATCAAAAGGATAGGGCGAATTTTCTCCCGGAATTCATAGAAATATTCATGATTCCATTCGAAGTCAAGGCCCTGAACTGAAATCTGAATCAATATGCCACTGCCGTATCCGAGCTTGAGTACTATATTCCTAATCCCTTCGAGCAGCTCTTTAGCTTCACTTTCCAAGTACTGATTTTTATATTCGGATCTTGTCTGGGCAGAGACCGCTGCAAAAAAACGTCCTGATTTTGCCTCGTGTTCGAGAAACTGAGGATCCTTGGATATGAAGAGATACTTTTGACGGACGCTCCAATTCAACCCATCAATCAAAGAGGCAATAAAATTGAGGAAGTCTTGGCGGCTATGCAGCTTAAATTCTGCAAACGGGGTGAAATAAAATTTTCTCTGTGCCAACCCAAAACGTAAAAAATTGCCAAGTGAAGTGGCGCCTAATCCATTAGTAGTTTCCAGAAAAATTATGGATCGTGTTTCTGGAACACTCTGCAAGGCTAGAACTTCGCTTCCTCTTCCAACAAATAGATCTAGCGCTGTTTCATCAAACGGATCTAAAAAGTAAGGGTTACTTTTAAGGCCCCAGCGTCGCCATATCACACACGCTCACCTCTCTTTCTGTCCACCATCTCGTCCCTTTAATCCAAAAATCCGGTTTTTTATTCTTTATTGAAAGTGACCTGATCGATGAAAATCGCGCCAGATTTGGGCCGTGAATTCATATCATCAAACACGACCACGAATTCATTCATGCGGGACCAGTCCGTGACCCTTCGGAATTTCTCAAACAGAATCGATACCTTCTGCCATTCACCCGTCACGTTGGCGACAACATACGGCGAAGGCCTGCCGGTTTGATCCTTCAGTTCGACTTTGACCCGTTTGGTGAAGCCCTTCCCGGCATCCCCCCTAATATAGAAACTCAATGTGTTAAAATCCCGGGCGTCTTCACCGGCCAGCTTCATCCAGAATCCGTTGTAGGCGGGGTTCGGAGAATCCACGTCATAGTCAAGGCGCACGGAATACCCGGCCGGATTTCCCAAAGCATCATCCGGTTCGAAGCCCATCTGAGTTCCCTGGGTTTCGTCTTCAGGATCCTTGTCCCAGGATCCAAAATCACCACCGACAT
>PCVY01000063.1 GCA_002787155.1 Candidatus Abzuiibacterium crystallinum
CCTTACGGGATGCACTCTATAGTGGAATGCTCACAAGAGCCTTAGAAAACTTGTACCTTATGCTTTTTCATATTTGACACAACTATTCATAGTGGACTGACGCCTAAAACGGTTTTGGAAACTAAACTGAAAGCACTTGTCTCATCGAATTAACCAAAAGGATTTTTGAGGTGATCTATGACCACATCAACAGTAAAGCAGGTCAAAGGTGTGAAAGGCAGTTTATCGGTGCCTGATGAAACAAAAAAGCGGTATGCACTTCTTTATTTGGAAGAAGCTTTGGTCAAAGAGCTCTACGAAGTTTGTGTGAAGTGGGTTGATCAGGCAAAACGCCACGGCGCTACCTCGCAAGAAATAGAGCATATCTTGGATCAGGCGCTTAATCATCATCAGAATGAAAGGAAAACAGCATGACCGAACCCAATCAAACCATTCAAAAAGTAAAGGGAAAAAACTTTTTAGCCATTCATTTTGGTCCTTGGCACACATTGTCCGAATATTCAATTAAACATCCCGATCTTGACGAGGCTTACCCGGGAAAAATCTTCTTAAGGGATCTTTTAGGTTTAAGCGGTTCGCAGATTTCATTGAACCAATTTCCGCCCGGCGCGGTCATGCCTTTTTCTCACCGGCATCAAGTCAATGAAGAAGTTTATGTCTTTATCAAGGGGAAAGGACAGTTTTATATCGATGGTGAAATTATTCCTGTTGAAGAGGGGACTGTTATTCGAGTAGGCCCCGAGGGTATTAGAAATTGGCGAAATGATTCAAACGAACCTCTCTATTATGTGGTGATTCAGACCAAGCAGGGAAGTTTGACGCAAGAAACCGTTAATGACGGCAAACGTTCGTTTGATCCTATCACGTGGCCTGAGCGCCCGCGGTCATAGCCAATGTGTTGGCGATATCTTTTTGATTCGGTGAAAGGTATTTTTTCAGTATAATAAGCCGCATGACGATTTTAGTTTTCGGCAGCGGTGCCATTGGAAGTGCTTTTGGCGGATTTCTTTTACGTGCCGGTCACAGGGTCATTCTCTACGGGAGAGCCCGCCACCTTTCACGAGTTAAAAAGCATGGGCTGAGAGTTTCCGGTATTTGGGGCCGTCACTGTTTTAAAGGACTTCAAGTGGTTACCAACCTTGCCGGCCTGAAACAGTTAAACATCCGTTATGATTTAATGCTTTTAACGGTGAAAGCGTTTGATACCTTCCAAGCGGCCCGGCAAGCCAAATCAGTCATCCAAGCGAAGACACTGGTTTGTTCTCTTCAAAATGGGCTGGGCAATATTGAGGCCTTACACCGGGTTTTCCCAAAACGGCAAGTCATTGCCGGGCGCGTTATTTTTGGGGTTGAATTACATCCGGGAGAAATTAAAATAACAGTTTGGGGCGGTGATGTGTTGGTCGGTGAAACTGCTATGAAACGCCTTACCTCGCGCGTTAAGCAATTGGCCGTTTTATTTTCAAAGGCTGGTATTCGGTCACAGGCAGTTAGCGATATTCGGCAACACATTTGGGGGAAAGTCATTTATAATTGCGCTTTAAATCCATTGGCATCTCTGTTACATGTTCATTATGGCGCCTTACTTGAAAAACCGATGACGCGTGATATGATGAAGCAAGTGGTTCAGGAATGCTATGCCGTAGCCAAGAAAGGTCGACTGAACTTAAAACCACGGAAAGCAGCTGACTATGAAAGGCTCTTGTTCCGTCGGTTGATTCCGGATACCTATTACCATCATCCTTCAATGTTATTTGATTTGGAAAGAAATCGCCCGACCGAGATCGAAGCTTTGAACGGGGCGATTTGTCACTTGGGAAAACGCCGGAGAGTTCCAACCCCTATGAATGGTTTAATTTACAATTTGATGAGGACCGCCTCATGCCGTGGGTAAGTCTCATGCTGGGGGGCTGCCTGGGCACCTTATGCCGTTATTTGGTTTCAGGAGGCGTTCATCAATTATTGGGTACCCAATTTCCTTATGGTACTTTAAGTGTCAATATTTTAGGGTGCTTTCTAGTCGGTTTCTTAGCAGCCATTGGTGAGGAAAGATTTTTACTTAGCACCGAGGCGCGTCTGTTTTTAATCATTGGTTTTTGCGGTGCATTCACCACGTTTTCTACTTTCATGTTTGAGACCGCTGACCTGATTCGGGCAGGCGAATCATGGCGTGCTTTTTTTTACGTGATTTCAAGCGTGAGTGTGGGTTTTGCGGTATTTCGTTTGGGATTTTTAGCTGGCCGCACACTTTAATACCCGTCTTGACAAAGCAGGCTCATCAGCTTACTATCGGGAATATGTTTATCAAATTAAGAAGAGAATGTTATGCATGGGGTTTGTTGGGCTGCTTGTTGGCAGGAAGCATTCTTTTGAGCAGCTGCCATTCACAAGGGGCTCGCGACACATCCGTGGTTGAGCCGGGTAAACATGTGACCATGGTTTATCGATTAACGGTGAACGGCCAAGTGATTGATCAAGCGACTTATGAGAAGCCGTTTACCTACACACAGGGTGAAGCTCCGATTGTTCCCGGTTTAGAAAAAGAATTGGTTGGTTTGCATGCCGGTGAGCATAAACATATCTCTCTTTCACCTCAGGAAGGCTATGGTGAAGTCAATCGGGAAGCCGTGATTGTTATTCCAAGCGGCCAATTGCCCAATGAAAACATGGCCGTCGGTAATCTGATTTCGGTTCCCTATCAAGATGGCAGAATTTTGACAGCAGTCATCAGAGCCATTGAAGATGATACGGTTGTACTTGATTTCAACCATCCGCTGGCCGGTCAACAGCTGGAATTTGATGTGGAGATTCTAAGCATCAGTTAAGCTGTTAAAACAGCCTCTGTCTTACCAGTATTTCACTCGATCAAAATAACCGTAACAGATAAGGTGAATTTTTTGATCTTTTTGGCTATACTACACACTTATGTCTAAAACTTTATTTGAGAAAATTTGGGATGAACACCTGGTGACCACCCTTCGGGATGGGACATCGTTAATCTACATTGATCGCCATTTAATCCATGAAGTGACCAGTCCGCAAGCCTTTGAGGGTTTGCGTCTGACACATCGAAAAGTAAGACGTCCTGAACTCACTTTTGCCACGATGGATCATAATGTGCCCACAGAAGATCGACTGAATATCAAAGATCCTATTTCCAAGGCGCAAGTTGATGCTTTGTCAAAAAATTGCGGCGAATTTGGTATTACTCTTTATGACTTAAAAAGTGATAAACAAGGCATCGTCCATATCATTGGTCCTGAGTTGGGGATTACGCTGCCGGGTTTAACCATTGTCTGCGGTGACTCCCATACGTCCACGCACGGCGCGTTTGGTACGTTTGCTTTGGGAATCGGCACGTCAGAAGTAGAACATGTTTTGGCTACTCAATGTTTACCGCAAAAGAAACCAAAAACTTTTAAAGTTGAATACACAGGCCGGTTGCAGCCGAACGTAACCGCCAAAGACATGATATTAAAATTAATCGGTTTAATCGGTACCGCCGGCGCGACAGGTTATGTGCTTGAATATTGCGGGGAAGCCGTTCGCGCTTTGTCGATGGAAGCGCGTATGACCATTTGTAACATGAGCATTGAAGCGGGCGCGCGCGCAGGGTTAATTGCGCCGGATGAAACAACATTTCAATATATTGCAAATGGGAATCGTCCTTTTGCGCCGCGCGGAAAAGACTTAGAAAAAGCATTGTCTTATTGGAAAACACTTCCAAGCGATGAAGGAGCCCGGTATGACCGGCAATTAACCATTGATGCCTCGCAAATTGCACCGCAAGTGACGTGGGGAACCAGTCCTGGTATGGTGATCGATGTGGATGAGCGTGTGCCGCAGCTTGATCAAGTGCCTGGTTATAGTAAAACGGATGTGATGCATGCACTTGACTACATGGGATTAAAACCCGGTACGCCGATGACGGATATCAAAGTAGATACCGTGTTTATCGGGAGTTGTACCAATGCGCGTATCGAAGATTTAAGAATTGCCGCGTCACTTTTAAAAGGGAAGAAGATTTCATCTGCGGTACGGGTTTTAGTTGTTCCTGGTTCCGTTCGCGTGAAGCAAGAGGCAGAAAATGAAGGATTGCACGAAATCTTTAAGAAAGCAGGATGTGAATGGCGGGATGCCGGATGCAGCATGTGTCTGGGAATGAATCCTGATCAATTGAAACCGGGAGAACGCTGTGCTTCAACTTCTAATCGTAATTTTGAAGGCCGTCAGGGAAAGGGCGGCCGTACGCACTTGGTAAGTCCGCAGATGGCGGCCGCAGCGGCGATTGAAGGACATTTTGTTGATATCAGAAAGTGGGCCAAATTGTCATGAAACCATTTGAAAACTTTACAGGTTTGATAGGCGTTTTGGATCGTGCAAATGTCGATACCGATCAAATTATTCCGAAGCAATTTTTGAAATCCATCCAACGAACCGGGTTTGGAAAAGATTTATTTTATGATTGGCGTTATTTAACAGATGGAAAACCAAATCCCGATTTTCCATTAAATCAAAATCGGTTTCGCGGTTCTTCTATATTAGTTGTTCGTAACAACTTCGGCTGCGGTTCCAGCCGCGAACATGCCGTTTGGGCTATTCAGCAAGATGGTTACCGCGCTGTGGTGGCACCTCGCGTGGAGCGCCAAGGCAATGTGGTGCCGGCATTTGCCGATATTTTTAAGAATAATTGCAGCAAGAATGGATTATTAACCATTGAGTTGTCCGAACATGAGGTGGACCGTATTTTTGATTTGGTTAATCAGACTCCAGGCTTGCGAGCTTCTATAGATTTAAAACAGCAGACATTGGTTTTGGAGACATCCCCCAAAGTTACTTTTAAATTTGAGATTGATTCCGCCGTCAAAGAACGTTTCATCCATGGTCATGATGATATCGGCATGACTTTGACTTACGAATCTCAAATTAAAGAGTTCGAAACCAAGCATCACACACAACGCTACGGCACCTGAAGGTTATCCCGATGAATTTAATGGAACGTTTGCGCACTTATCCGCGTTTTCAGTTTAAAAAGTTTCGAATTTTACTTGCTTGGGTAGGCGGTATTCTTTTGATGTTTTCAGCCAAGCAAATGACTGATACCAGTTTTCGTATCGGTGTTCCTTTTATTTGTTTGGGAGAATTGATCCGCATTTGGTCACTGGGCTGCATGGCAAGAAAAGGTGTCAAATTGGCTGCCGGAGGACCTTACGCATTTGTGAGAAACCCGCTTTATATCGGAAATTTGTTGATCGGTTTGGGGACTGTCTTGGTGTTTCAAAACAGGTGGCTGCTGTTGATTTTTTTAATTGGTTTTCCCATTGTTTATTCGGGCACAGTCCGCAAAGAAGAGAGTGACCTTGAACAGCGATTAGGTGATGAATTTCGTCGATACAAAGACAACGTGCCGCGTTTTTTACCTCGATTGACCCCATATCAGTCCGGCGAAAAAGAACCATTTCTCTGGAGCCGTTTAATTCAGCACCACGAATACATTACGATCGCTGCCATTTTACTTTGCCTAATGGGGCTCTACATACTTAAAACTTTTGTGACCCATCAGGTGTTCGGGCCGGGACAATGGGTTTCGAGCGTCATCGCTTTACTGTTGGCCAGTTACCTGGTCATTGATCGCGCCAAGCGGATCAAAAGAACGCGGGGTCAGGCTAGGGTCTGACCCCAGGATACACGATTGACTTTATGCTTATTGAATGGTAGATTAACATCCCATGTTGATCAAAAAGATTAGGTGAATGAATTAACATGGGATCCAGCCGAAAACGCCCTCAACTATCAAGTCAAGCGCATCAGAAGGCCCGACTTCTCGATATCATCCGCCGCTTTGATTCTGCCCACATTTTGGTTTTAGGCGATTTTATTCTCGATGAATTTGTTTGGGGTCAAGTAGAGCGTATTTCACCGGAGGCGCCTGTTCCTGTTGTCAACGTCCAAAGACAATCTTTCATGCCGGGCGGAGCGCTGAATGTGGCGCACAATATTCGTACACTCAAAGGCATAGTTTATCCGTGCGGTGTGGTGGGCCGCGATTTGCACGGCCGCATGTTAGTTCGTGAAATTCGAAAGCAAAAAATTGAAACTGGCGGCGTGATTTATGACCGTGACCGGCCGACGACACTCAAAACACGCGTCATTGCACACTCTCAGCAAGTGGTTCGGTTTGACCGGGAAAAAGGGAGTGATTTAAAACCCGTTGATGCCGGTGCAATTTTAAAGTTTGTACGCCAATCCATTGAAAAAGCCAAAGTCGTGATTATTGAAGATTACGGCAAAGGTGTTGTCACGCCTGCTTTAATCCAAAAAGTGCTAACACTGTGCCGCAAAAAACGTATCCCCGTTGTTGTTGACCCTAAAGAAAAACATTTCCTGTATTACCGCGGCGTCACAGCCATCACGCCCAACAAGAAAGAAGCTTTTTCGGCTTATGCCAGTTTGTTTAACAAAGAAGGTTCATCCATTGAGTCGGTTGGTAAAGGTTTGCTGCAAAAATTAAACTGCCAAGCAGTTGTCATGACACTTGGCGAAGACGGTATGGCGGTTTTTGAAAAAGGCGGACGCATGACGAAAGTGCCCACTGCGGCACGAGAAGTTTATGATGTTTCAGGCGCCGGAGACACGGTGATTGCCGTGTTGGGTTTGGCTTTGGCAGCCGGTGCGACGATGAAAGACGCCGCTTGGCTGGCGAATGTGGCAGCGGGAGTTGTGGTCGGTAAATTAGGAACAGCCAGTTTGGTTCAAAAAGAATTGACCGGTGCCTTAAAAGAGCATGTCCGATGAATGCCATTTGTGTGATTCCGGCCAGATTAGAATCAACACGTCTTCGGCGTAAGTTGCTCAAGGAAATTAATGGAAAACCCTTGATTCAGTACGTGTATGAAAATGCAAAAAAGGCAAAGAAGCCTTCGCGTGTGATGGTGGCTTGTGACGATGACAAATTGATGGAAGCGGTGAAGCGTTTCAAAGGAGAGTGTTTACTGACGAGTGCGCATCACCATAGCGGGACCGAGCGGCTCACCGAAGCGGCCGCCCAGTACAAAGCAGACGTTTTTGTTAACGTGCAGGCAGATGAACCGTTAATGGATCCGAGTGTCATTGATGATTTAATTTCGGCGATGGAGGCGGATTCGACGTACCAAATGGCCACGGCTTGTGTTAAACTGCGTGATGAACATGAATTTCACAATCCGAATGTGGTGAAGGTGGTTCGGAATCTCAAAGATGAAGCATTGTATTTTTCGAGAGCGGCCATTCCTCACGATCGCGGTCAGAACGAACACCACTTCTTTAAACATTTAGGCGTTTATGCTTACCGTCGGGATTTTTTGTTAAAAATACCGGCGTTAACCAAATCACGTTTGGAAGACCGTGAAAAGCTTGAGCAATTACGCATTCTGGATAATGGATACGCCATTAAAGTTTTAGAAACTGCTTTTGATTCAATCGGTGTTGATACCGAAGAAGATTTCAAAAAAGTGGAGCATATGATTAAAACCAAACTTGGGAAAGCAACCCATGCCTAAATATATTTTTATCACAGGCGGCGTGGTTTCATCGTTAGGAAAGGGCATTGCTTCTGCTTCCATCGGGAAAATGCTTGAAGCAAAAGGCCTGCGGGTGACCATGCAAAAATTAGACCCTTATATCAACGTTGATCCCGGCACCATGAACCCCTATCAGCATGGTGAAGTGTATGTCACAGATGACGGCGCAGAAACCGACTTGGATTTAGGGCATTATCAACGGTTTACCAATACACCGTTGGGTAAAGTGAACAATGTGACGACCGGACAAGTTTATTACACCGTCATTTCTAAGGAAAGGCGCGGCGATTACTTAGGCGGTACGGTGCAAGTGGTGCCTCACATCACCGATGAAATCAAAGAACGCATTCGTAACGTCTCGAAAGGCAAGCGGCCCGATGTGGTCATTTCAGAAATTGGCGGGACGGTGGGCGACATTGAGTCACTCCCGTTTCTGGAAGCTGTCAGACAGTTTCGGCATGAAGTAGGAAAAGAAAATGCCATTTTTGTTCACCTCACGTTGATTCCTTACATTAAGGCGGCTGGTGAATTAAAATCAAAACCAACGCAGCACAGTGTCGGCCGCTTGCGCGAAATTGGTATTCAGCCGGATATTTTGCTGTGCCGGACGGAAAAGCGCATCCCCAAAGAAGTGCGCGATAAAATTGCTTTGTTTTGCAACATTGATCCCGAAGCCGTGATTGAGGCGCGAGATGTCCGTACCATTTATGAAGTGCCGTTGATGTTTAAAGATCAAGGTCTCGACAAAGTCATTTGCGATTTTCTGGGCCTGGAGTATCGTGCCGGCAGCCTTTTGGAATGGAAGCGGGAAGTCGTTGACCGAACGCTCAAACCCGCCAAGCGCGTTAAGATTGCGGTGGTGGGAAAGTACATTGATTTGCAAGATGCGTATAAATCTATTTATGAGGCTTTAAAACACGGCGGGTTGGCTCATCATACCGATGTGGTCATTAAACGCTACAATGCCGAGCGGATGCAGCGCGGCAATATCGCCCGTCTGCTAAATAAAGTAGACGGGATTTTGGTGCCGGGGGGATTTGGCAATCGCGGGATCGAAGGCAAAATACGCGTGATTCAATATGCCCGGGAAAATAAGATTCCTTTTCTGGGAATTTGTTTAGGGATGCAATGTGCTGTTATCGAATTTGCGCGAAGTGTTGCGGAATTAAAAAATGCCAATTCAACAGAATTTAACAAGAAAACAGCGCATCCGGTGATTAGTTTGCTTGAAGAACAGCAGGACATTAAAAACTTGGGCGGGACCATGCGCCTGGGCGCCTACGATTGCCGCCTCAAGAAGGGAACCCACTCTTTTCGCGCTTATCGGGCGGAAGAGATTTCGGAACGTCATCGGCATCGATATGAGTTTAATTATAAATATCGCGAAACGTTGGAAAAACACGGGTTAATGGTTGCCGGTATTCACCAAAGTTCGACCGGCCCGCTCGTGGAAATTATTGAGTTAGACGGCAAGCTGCATCCGTGGTTTGTGGCAGGGCAGTTTCATCCTGAATTCAAGTCGAAACCTGATAAACCGCACCCGCTTTTCCGTGATTTTGTCGGGAACGCACTTCGCTTCAAGCGTTCCGAACATGGGGATAACGGAGAAAATGGCGATCAGCCGGAAAGTTCGGATTTTCCGTCTGTTGAGGAAATTATCCATGCATCCAGTGAAGATTAATCCGTCCATCATTTTTGGTCAGAGCGGCCACTTTGTTTTAATTGCCGGTCCTTGTGTCATTGAAAACGAAGCAAGCGCGCTTCGCCATGCCGAAAAAATCTCAAAAATCGCGCGGGATTTAAAAATGCCTTATGTTTTCAAAGCCAGTTTTGACAAAGCCAATCGTTCTTCCCACGAATCATTTCGGGGCCCGGGATTGGAAAAAGGCCTCAGGATTTTGGCAAAGGTGAAGCGGGAAGTGGGCGTCCCGATTTTAAGCGATGTTCATGAAACCCATCAGGTGGAGATGGCTGCCGAAGTGTTAGACATTCTGCAAATTCCGGCCTTTCTTTGCCGGCAGACTGATTTGTTAATTGCCTGCGGCCGTACGAAGAAAATTGTGAACGTCAAGAAAGGCCAATTCATGGCGCCTTGGGATATGAAAAATAGTGTCAAGAAAATCGAATCGACGGGCAACCATCAAATCCTCATCACCGAAAGAGGTGTGAGTTTTGGTTACAATAATTTGGTCAGTGATTTTCGCGCTATTCCGGTTTTAAGATCTTTGGGATATCCCGTTGTTTTTGATGCCACCCATTCGGTCCAAATTCCGGGCGGGTTGGGCCATGCCTCAGGCGGAGAAGCCGAATTTATCCCGGTTTTATCACGCTGTGCCGTCGCCAGTGGTGCTGATGCCCTGTTTATGGAAGTGCACGAAAATCCTAAGAAAGCCAAATCAGACGGTCCTAACAATTTGGCTTTGAAAGATTTAAAACCATTACTCAAAACACTCAAGCGCATTCGCCAGGCCGCACCTTTCTCATGAAAAAAGATATTCAGTTAGGCAAACAAGTTTTACGCTCAGAAGCGCGCGCCATTCAAAGCCTGATTTCACATGTGAACCGGGATTTTGAAAAAGCGGTCGATTTAATCAAACGCTGCGAGGATCGCGTGATTATCACCGGGATGGGAAAGCCCGGTATCATCGGCCGTAAAATTGCGGCAACTTTGGCGTCTACCGGAACCCCCAGTTTGTTTTTACATCCGGCCGAAGCTGTCCATGGTGATTTGGGGATGGTGACCAAAGAAGATGTGATTGTGGCTATTTCTAACAGCGGTGAAACCGAAGAGGTCACTCGTTTGCTTTCCGTTATTAAGAAAATCGGCGCCCGTCTCATTGCCATGACGGGTAATTTAAAATCGACCCTGGCTCGTCACGCTGATGTGGTGCTGAATGTTCAAATTGACCGCGAAGCTTGCCCATGGAATTTGGCGCCGACCGCCTCCACCACTGCCGCGCTCGCTATGGGCGATGCCTTAGCCGTTTGTGCGGCCAAACGCCGCGGATTCAAAGAATCAGATTTTGCTCTTTTTCATCCCGGCGGCAGTCTTGGAAAAAAATTGCTGCGTGTCAAAGATATTATGCGGAAAGGGAAATCGCATCCGGTCGTCAAACCCGAGACAACGATTCAAAAGGCATTGTTTGCGATTACGGCTGCTCGTGCCGGCAGCTGCAGCATTGCGGATGAGAAAGGGCGGTTATTGGCTATTTTTACCGATGGTGATTTAAGACGTCACATTGATGAGCGCGGTTTAAAGATTTTGCAGGAACCCGTTTTGAAATATGCGACCAGGAAGCCCACCGTCATTCAAGAGGATCACTTAGCTGCCGAAGCTCTACAGCGTCTTAGGGATAAGAAAATCGACGAATTACCAGTTGTGAATCGCTCGGGGAAAGCAGTAGGCCTTTTAGATGTGCAAGACCTCCTAAAAGCTGGTTTTCTCTGATTAAACAGCCTATAATCCCTTCCTTGACTGTCGCCCTGCGCTTTCTTATAATCTTATCCTTACGGTTAGTTTTTGTAATCGTTATCTGTTTGTTTGCAGTTTTTTAACTGATCTTTGCGAACTGACCGGCCGGGGGCGAAGTTGATGGTTTACCTATGAGTCAAAAGAAACCTTATCGCTATATACTCTATATCCTGCTGCGGCTCTTGCAGGGGATAGCACTGATACTTCCGCGATGGATTTTATTACCGCTGGCTCGGTTACTGGGGTTGATTGCCTGGCATGCCTTACCTCGCGAAAGAAAACGTGTTTTAGAGCATCTCACTTTAGCTTTTGGTGATCAAAAGACATGGGTTGAAAAAAAGCGAATCGGAAGAGGCGTATTTGAGAATCTTGGCCAAACAGCCGTTGATACATTAAGGATTCCATTGTTTAAAAAGCCGTTAGAAAAAAACCGGCTTATTAAAATTGAGCCTCTCGTCATTGAAAAATTAAAAGAGGCGCATCAAGCCGGCCATGGCACCATTTGCTTAGCAAGTCATATCGGTAATTGGGAGTTGATTTCCTTAAGCGTGGTCGAAGCCGGTTTTGCCGGCACGGTCATCGGACGGCGGATTTATTATGAACCCTTCAACCGGGTCATTGAAGCCATTCGGCATCAGGCAGGCGTTGACGTTCTTTACAGAGATCAGTCGCCGAAAGATTTCTTAAAAGTTTTAAAGGCAAATGAAGTGCTTGGCATTTTGGCCGATCAGGATGTGGACAGTATCGACGGCATCTTTGTTCCTTTTTTTGGTCAACCGGCGTATACACCAACGGCACCGGCGCGTTTATCGCTTTCAAGCGGAGCGCCTATTTTGCCCTTGTTTATGATCCGTGAAAAAAATAGGTATCATTTAATCGCCGATCAACTCATCTGGCCGCCGGAAACTGCGCCAGACAAAGAGGCGGCTGTTGAGCGCATGACCAAGCAGTGGTCTTTGATTGTCGAAGGCATGATCCGCCGTTATCCTGAGCAGTGGGTTTGGATGCACCGAAGATGGAAAACAAAACCCACAGATAAGAAGGTATCTACATTATGATTAAACAAATTGTCAAAATTACCATTGGGCTTGCGCTTTTTTATATTGGTCTTGTCCAATTTCAGTTATGGCTGGCTTCACGCCATCCAAACGTTTTTGACCGGCAGGAATATTTTGAGCGGCAGGAGCGGGAGCAAAAAATCTTCAGTTTTGCTTTTTCCAAATACGACACAGGCGGAAAAAAAGAATTAGAAATTGAAGGTGATACCGCCGACATTCTGAAAAAACAAATTTTCTTTACCAACGTACTTGCCAAAGCATTCGCAGAAGATTCTCCCATTACGATTACCGCCGACACCGGTATTTTTGACAAAAAAACCAGCAATGTGCATTTGGAAAAAAATGTCATTGCGACCACTAAAACGGGCACGCGCCTTCTAACCGAAGAATTGGATATTAATCCCACTGACAAAGTGGTTACCACACCGGTGCACGCCAAGGTAAAACGTGAAAACATTCACGTTGAAGGAATTGGCGCGCAGGGTGATTCGGAACTAAAAAAAGTGCGGTTCAAACGCAATGTTACCGTCGTAGTTCAGAATCCTGATACCAATACACCCACGATTATCACTAGCGACGGCCCCTTAGAAGTTGATTACCATAGCAACGTCGCTCATTTTTCCGATAACGTGATCGCACGCGACGAACGGGGAAGACTTTTTGCAGACTACATGGATGTTTTTTACAGCCAAGAAACCAAGAAAATTTACAAGATTATTGCCACGGGTAATGTTATCATCACCAATAAGGACGGCCATACCACTTACAGTGATAATGTTATTTACTTAGCCGATGAGGGCAAGATTATCCTGGGCGGCGATGTGGAAGCTTTTGGTGCTCAAGAGAGTGAAGGCGGCCAATCCGAGCAATCATTGTCCGGTTTTCTGGAGAATCTTGGCACGTCATCCAAAAAGAAATCATAATTTTTTCGCAAGGATTTTATGCATCTGTTAGAAACGAAGAACCTGGTTAAAAGCTACAAAGGCCGCACGGTTGTTAATAAAGTCTCCATTAATATTTCCCGCGGTGAAATTGTCGGCCTATTAGGTCCGAATGGTGCCGGTAAAACGACTACTTTTTATATGGTGGTCGGCATTATTCAATCGGACGCAGGGCAAGTTTTATTTCGCGGGGAAGATATCACGAATCTTCCGATGTACCAACGCGCCCGTCTGGGTATCGGCTACTTATCGCAAGAACCTTCCATTTTTCGAAAATTAACGGTTGAAGAAAACATCATGGCCATTCTCGAAACTCTGGACATCTCCCAAACAGAACGCAAACGGCGTTTAGAACAGCTTTTAGAAGAATTAAACATTGCCTACCTGGCTAAGAATAAAGCCATGACGCTTTCGGGCGGTGAACGCCGGCGTTTAGAAATTACGCGTGCTTTGGTAACAAACCCATCGCTGATTTTATTGGACGAACCTTTTAGCGGCGTTGATCCGATTGCCGTCTTTGAAGTGCAAAAGATTTTACAACGGTTAAAAGAGCAAGGTTTAAGCATTTTACTCACGGACCATAGCGTTCGTGAAACCTTGGCTATTACGGACCGCGCCTACATTATGTATGAAGGCCGTGTCGAAGTTTCAGGAACATCCCATTTTCTTGCCACTGATAAAAAGGCGCGCGAGATTTATTTGGGCGATCGTTTTGTCTTACAATAATTTTACTTCAACTGAGGGGAGGAGTTATTTTAGATGAAGATTCATGAAATTTTAGACAAGCGTGCGATTAAGATTGGCTTGAACGCAACGGACAAGACAGGAGTGCTGAAAGAATTAGTCGGCATACTGTCCAATATTCGCAACATCGGTGATCAAAAGAGCATCGTGAAAGCATTGGTCGAAAGAGAGAATTTGGGTTCGACCGGTATTGGACAAGGGATTGCTATTCCGCATGGCAAAACCGACAAAGTAGATTCTTTAGTCGCCATCTTGGGCGTGAGCAATCAAGGGGTTAATTTTGATGCGCTTGACGGGGAACCTGTCTATATTTTCTTTTTGCTCGTGACGCCGAAAGATACATCGGGGCCCCACTTAAAAGCATTAGCTCAAATTTCACGTCTTCTTCGAGATAGTTATTTCTGTGAATTGATCCGCCGTTGTAAAACTGCTGAGGAAGTTCACGAACTAATCAAAAACGAAGAAGAAAAAAAGCATTAAGCCGAAACCAAGCCATAGAGCCATTCGTCATGACTAATCTGACTGTCCAGGAATTCTATGAACGAATGAAGGACAGGTTAAAACTGACCTTGCTGAATCCGTCAGTGCCCTTAACCCGTCGTATCCGGTCTTCAGAAATTCATCGGCCCGGCCTTGCTTTTTCGGGGTTTTATGAATATTTTGCTTATGACTGCGTGCAGGTTTTGGGGAAAACGGAAATCAAATTTCTTCAAAAACTGAAAGGCGCTAAAAGACGCCGTAATTTA
Organism: Candidatus Abzuiibacterium crystallinum; assembly: GCA_002787155.1. Classification (GTDB taxonomy): domain Bacteria; phylum Omnitrophota; class Omnitrophia; order Omnitrophales; family Abzuiibacteriaceae; genus Abzuiibacterium; species Abzuiibacterium crystallinum. The sequence goes on from PCVY01000063.1 coordinate 14,521, forward strand.
CTGCGGTTTTTCTCTTACCGGATCCCTTGTATTGTCATTGCAAAAAATCAACGGCCTCCTGATGATTTCATCAAAATGGCAACAGAAGTGCAAGTGCCTATTTTTAGAGCCATTTACCGGACATCTGTTTGCGGCAGTCAAATTACGTTATTTGTTGATCATGCAACGGCTCCCGAAACCAGCATCCATGGAACCATGTTGGATGTCTACGGGATCGGCATGTTATTGATAGGTGAAAGCGGAATCGGTAAGTCTGAATGTGCGCTTGAGTTAGTCGAAAGAGGACATCGCTTAGTCGCAGATGATGTTGTGAAAATCCGTCGCGAAGGTGATGTCTTGATCGGTTCTTCTAATGAGATTGTGCAGCATCATATGGAAATTCGCGGACTGGGGATTATTGATGTCCAATCCACTTTTGGTGTCGGGGCAGTACGGGACCGCAAACGCATTGTTTTAATAGTTACTTTGGAAAGTTGGAAATCGAAGCGGGAATATGACCGTTTAGGCTTGGAGACACAAACGAAAGAAATCTTGGGTATCCCATTGCCCAATTTTGTCATTCCAGTCCGTCCCGGGCGCAATATCCCCATTTTGGTTGAAGCAGCTGCTTTAACACAACGCGCCAAATTCATGGGACATCACTCTGCCAGAGATTTCAATGATGCTTTAATTGACCGGATGCAGAGAGAAGCGGGCCGGAAGTTTTAATGCGGAACGGCAAGGAATACCAATGAAGTTCTTTAAATGGCTATATCCCGGCATTGGTATTAAGCGCTGGGTGATTTTGGCCTCGTTTGGTTTGGGGCTCACCATTGTCGTAGCCCTTTCAGCGGTGCAAACGATTTCGCGTAACAATGTATTGTTGGCGAGTTTCGCGCTTGCTGCTTTGATCTTTGGCATTTTCTTGGTGTATATGGCCATCAAAAACATCGTACGCACTTTTGTGCGTGCCCTGATGCCGCCGTCCCGTGAAGACTTGGCTAGTTTGGTCTATGAAAGTCGTCAGCGGGAATATTTGGCGCGCGGTCCGCGAATTGTGGCGATTGGCGGTGGAACCGGTTTAAGCACTTTACTGGCGGGACTAAAGTTACATAGCAGTAATGTGACAGGCATTGTCACCGTCACCGATACCGGCGGCAGTTCAGGGCGTCTCAGAGATGATTTTGATATTCTGCCGCCTGGTGATATCCGAAACTGTTTAGTCGCTTTGGCCGAGTCGGGGCCGCTTATTCGCGACTTGTTTCAATACCGGTTTGAAGAAGGGTCCGGTTTGAAAGGGCATAGTTTTGGCAATCTTTTTATTACGGCACTTTCAAAAGTAACGGGTGATTTTGAGCAAGCGATTAAAGAATCGAGCAAAGTTTTGGCCATCCGGGGCCGTGTCATCCCTTCGACGCTGCAAAATGTAACTTTAGTAGCGGAATTTGTTGACGGCAAAATCATTGAAGGTGAAACGAATATCACCGAATACGGTAAATCAATTAAACGCGTTTCACTCAAGCCGACGGATTGCCCGGGAACACCCGAAGCTCTGGAGGCTATTGAAGATGCAGATTTGATTATCATGGGGCCCGGCAGTTTGTATACCAGTATTTTGCCTAATTTGTTGATTAAAGATATTTTAGAGAAAATTTTAGAGTCGGACGCGTTGAAGATTTTCGTCATCAATGCCATGACGCAGCCCGGTGAGACAGATCATCACAGCGCTTATGACCATGTACAAGCATTGATTAGCCATACGGATCCTCGCTTGTTTGACGTTAGTTTTATGAACGTGCAGGTCATTCCTAAGTCGCTCTTGGTCAAGTATAAAGAAAAGCAATCGGTTCCGGTCAAGTTAAACGCGGATGAAATCAGAGCGCGCGGCTATGAGGTGGTAGAAGGAAAGATGCTTCAATTAGACGAACAAGTCCGGCATGATTCTGAAAAGCTGGCCAAGTTAATCATGGACAGGTATTTGCAAAAAACACGTTAGTTTTTATGGACAAACCGCATTCTAAACAAACAAACGAAAAGTTCGAACAAAAATTTACCATTCGTAACTCGCTTGGTCTTCACGCAAGACCCGCTGCCCTGTTTGTGCAGGCTGTCAGCCGTTTTGCAAGTACGATTACGGTGATAAAAGGTAAACAGACCGTCAACGGGAAGTCGATCATGGGTATCATGATGTTGGCAGCCGGTCCGGGCACTTCGATTACAGTGCGCGCTGAAGGTTCCGATGCTGCGAAAGCGATGGCAGCCATCGCGCAATTGTTTGAAGAAAATTTTAAGGAAAAATAGTAATGTTGGTACTTCACGGCATTCCAGTTTCACCCGGTTTTGCTATCGGACAAGTCCGTGTTTTTCATAGCGAGGACTTTTTTTCGATTCCTGCCATTCATATTCACGAGGATGAAGTGCCTCGTGAAATTGCGCGTTTTGAAGAAGCATTAACCAAAACACGCGCAGAATTACTCGGTATCCGGAGAAAAATATCCAACGAAATCGGACATGAACATTCTGATATTTTTAATGCCCACTTACTCATTTTGGAAGATCGCACCTTGATTGAAGATGTGATTCAAAAGGTGAGGGAAGAAAAAGTGATGGTAGAACGTGCTTTTTCGATTGTGGTTCAACGTTATTTTCACGCTTTCTCTCAAATTGACGACGAATATTTGCGTGAGCGGGTCAGTGACATTAAAGATATCGGACGCCGTATCATGCGCAATCTCATGGGTCACGAGAAAGAATCACTGAGCGATCTCAAAGAACCCATCATCATCATCGCGCACGATTTATCTCCCTCCGAAACAGCCAGCATGGATAAGAAAAATGTGATTGCATTTGCGACAGATATCGGCGGCCCGACTTCACATACGGCTATTATGGCGAGATCGCTTGAGATTCCTGCGGTTGTCGGGCTTGACCGCATCAGTAAAGAAGTGGTCAATGGCGATACGGTGATTGTAGACGGTACGCGCGGTGATGTAATTTTGGATCCCGACACGGAAACGTTAGACCGTTATAATCGTGAAGAAAAACGCTTTATCGAACTTATTAGTGAGTTGGATAAACTTCAAAAATTACCCGCTAAAACGTTAGACGGTCATCAGATTACGCTTTCTGCTAACATTGAATTTCCTGACGAAATTCCTTCTGTTTTAGCCCACGGAGCCGACAGCATCGGGCTTTATAGGACTGAATATTTTTATCTTAACCGCCCCGATTTACCGACGGAGGAAGAGCAATTCGAAGCTTATAAAACTGTTGCCGAAAAAATGGCGCCCAAGGAAGTGGTAGTTCGTACGCTTGATTTGGGAGGCGATAAATTCTTATCTTCTATGGAATTGCCGCATGAGATGAATCCTTTTTTGGGCTGGCGTGCCATTCGGTTTTGCTTAACACGGGTTGATATTTTTAAAGTGCAATTACGTGCGGTTTTAAGGGCGAGTGCTTTCGGTCATTTTAAAATTATGTTCCCGATGATTTCTACCATTTCAGAATTTCAAAAGGCCCGTGAAATACTTAATGATGCCAAAGAAGAACTAAAGCGGGAGGGTGTTAAGATTGATGATCAAATTCAAGTGGGCGCCATGATCGAAATTCCTTCGGCGGCTGTGATCAGTGATATTTTGGCAAAGTCCTGCGATTTTTTTTCGATTGGTTCAAATGACCTCATTCAATATGCTTTGGCGGTTGACCGCGGCAATGAAAAGATTGCGTATTTATATCAACCAACCCATCCGGCTATTTTGAAATTGGTGTCGCAAATTATTACCAACGGAAAAAAAGAAAAGAAGTGGGTCGGTATCTGCGGCGAAATGGGCGGTGATCCGATTGCGGCCCTTTTGTTAGTTGGTTTAGGCATTGATGAAATTAGCACCAGCGCTTTTGTACTCCCAAAAGTCAAAAAAGCCGTTCGTTCCGTTCGCTTTGACCAGTTAACCAAAATGACGCGGAAGGCAATGCGTTTTAGCACGGCCGAAGAGATTCGAGATTTTGCCGAACAAGAAATTAAAAAAATGGCGCCGGATTTATTTGCTGAATAAGGGGATGCGATGAAGGCCATGATGCTTTGCGCCGGCTATGCCACTCGGTTGTATCCTTTAACGAAGGATAAGCCCAAACCGCTTTTACCATTAGCCGGCCGGCCTATGATTAATTACTTAATTGATAAACTGCAAGCCATTCGTGAGTTAGATGAAATGTGCGTGGTGACTAATGCAAAGTTTTTTGATCATTTTCAAGAATGGAAGGAACAATATTACCCGCGGGAACCCATTCATGTATTGAACGATCATACCGATAGCAATGAGACGCGTTTAGGGGCTATTCGTGACATGAATTTAGCTCTCAAGAGTTTTAACGCCGAAGATGACATCCTCGTATTGGCGAGCGATAATTATTTTGATTCTGATTTGAATCAATTTGCCCAAAATGCGGTCTCTCACCGGCCTGCGGCGACACTGGCTGTTTATGATGTGAAAGACTTAAAATTGGCAACCAAATACGGCTTGATTTCGCATGATAATCACTACAAAATTACCCAATTTTTTGAAAAGCCAAAACATCCCACGACTACGCTGGCCTCAACGGGTGTTTACTTTTTCCCCAAGGAAAATCTGAAATTAATTGATCAATTTTTAGCCGGTAATCAAAACCCGGATGCCCCGGGTCATTACATCAAATGGCTCAGTGAACGCACGGAAGTTTTTGCTTTCCCTTTTGAAGGGACATGGTATGATATTGGCGATTTTGAGTCTTATCGCAAAGCCGACACCCTGGTTCGGCAGGCATTTAAGTCATGATGTTATAAAGAGTTAGCATTATTTGGGAGCATATATGAAAGAAGAAAAACATTTGTTTACATCCGAGTCAGTATCCGAAGGCCATCCCGATAAATTGTGCGATCAAATTTCAGATGCCATTCTGGATGCCGCTTTAATCCAAGATCCTTTGTCTCGCGTTGCCTGCGAATCCATGGTGACTTTTGGCAAGTTGTTTGTGGCCGGTGAACTTACCACCAAAGCTAAAATCGATTATGAAAAAGTGGCCAGACATGTTATTAAAGAAGTTGGCTACGATAGCGATGAAATGGGGTTTAACTACAAAACTTGTGAAGTGCAAACACACATTCAAAGTCAGTCGCCCGATATTGCCATGGGTGTCGATAAAGGCGGGGCAGGCGATCAGGGGATGATGTTTGGATTTGCTTGCGATGAAACCAAAGAACTCATGCCTTTACCGATTGCATTGGCCCACAAGTTGGTGAGGGAATTAACCAAGATCCGCAAACAAGGGGAATTGGATTATTTAAGGCCGGACAGTAAGAGCCAAGTCACCATCGAATATCAAAATGACAAACCGGTACATATTGATGCCATTGTCATTAGCACGCAGCATAATAAGAATGTTGCATTGGAGAAAATTGAAAAGGATGTTAAAAACATTCTGATTAAGCGTGTTATTCCGGCGAATTTATTTGATGCAAAAACAAAAATTTTTGTTAATCCCACCGGCCGTTTTGAAATAGGCGGACCGCAAGGCGATACCGGTTTAACAGGCCGGAAAATTATCGTCGATACTTACGGCGGCTACGGTGCCCACGGCGGAGGGGCTTTTAGCGGTAAAGATCCTTCCAAGGTTGATCGTTCGGCTGCTTATTTTGCGCGTTACCTTGCCAAGAATGTTGTGGCAAGCGGTGCGGCACGCCAATGCGAAATTCAAATTGCTTATGCCATCGGGGTTGCCGAACCGGTCTCAGTTTTAATTGATACTTTCGGGACAGGTCAGTATGCGGACAATCAAATAGTACAGGTCCTGCGTCAGTTATTTGATTTCACCCCTAACGGGATCATTTCGCAACTTGATTTGCGTCGGCCCATTTATCAGAAAACAGCCGCCTACGGTCATTTTGGCCGCGAAGAAGAAGGTTTTACTTGGGAAAAAACAAATGCTGCACAAAAAATTCGCCAGGCCCTGGAAAATTCCGGCGCAGCTTCTTCTGAGTCAAAAAAAAGCAAGTAAGCCTCGTTTAAATCGAGAGTGATCGCATCTCAATTATTCCGTTAAGATTAAAATAAGACATCTCATCTATTTTTAAGCAAAAGGAGTTAACTTTGAAGTACGATATCAAAGACATTGGTTTGGCAAATGAAGGTAAATTAAGAATCGAGTGGGCAGGTAAACAAATGCACGTGACCCAATTGATTCATGACCGTTTTCAGAAAGACAAACCGCTGAAAGGTGTCCGCATTTCGGCGTGTTTGCATGTTACATCCGAAACAGCTAATCTGATGATTGCTCTGAAAGCAGGCGGAGCCGATTGTGTTTTGGTTGCCTCCAATCCTTTGAGTACGCAAGATGATGTTGCCTCATCTTTAGTGAAGCACCATAAGATTCCTGTTTTTGCTATCCGAGGTGAAAATCATAAAACTTATTACCGCCATATCGGCGCTGCCTTGGATCATGAGCCGCATGTGACCATGGATGACGGCGCAGATTTGGTATCTGAGATTCACAGCAAACGCCCCCATTTGGCCGAACAAATTAAAGGCAGCACCGAAGAGACCACGACCGGCGTGATCCGTTTGCGGAGTCTGGAAGCAAAAGGGTTGTTATTGTTCCCGGTTGTTGCGGTCAATGACGCTCAAACCAAGCATTTTTTTGATAATCGATACGGCACCGGTCAATCCACCATTGATGGTGTGCTGCGTGCCACAAACGTCTTGATGTCGGGTCTGATATTTGTCGTTTGCGGTTATGGCTGGTGCGGCCGCGGATTGGCCAATAAGGCACGAGGCATGGGTGCGCGTGTGATTGTCACAGAAACCGATGCGCTGAAAGCTTTAGAAGCAGCCATGGATGGTTTTGAAGTGATGCCCCTTGCTCAAGCGGCACGTTTGGGAGATGTCTTTGTAACGGTGACAGGCAATATCCATGTTGTTCGCCGTGAACATTTCCAGAACATGAAAAACGGCGCCATCGTTGCGAATTCGGGACATTTCAATGTTGAACTTGATATTCCCGCGCTCAAGAAACTTTCCAAACAAGTTCGGGCAGCTAGAACTCATGTCACCGAATATACGCTCAAAGACGGCAGAAAAATTAATCTAGTGGCAGACGGCAGATTGGTTAATTTATCGGCAGCCGAAGGTCATCCAGCGGCCGTGATGGATATGTCTTTTGCCAATCAGGCGTTGAGCGCTGAGTTTATTGTACAATCCGGCCATCAATTGGAAAGGCGTGTTTATGCGGTTCCGAAAGCCATTGATGAAAACATTGCCGTTCTTAAACTTCACTCCAAAGGCATTCGCATTGACCGATTGACCAAAGAGCAATCGCATTATTTGGCTTCTTGGGAGATGGGAACCTAAATTCCTCAGTGATCCGCGCGGTCGAGAAAAAATAAGGCAATAAACCCGAAAAGGAAGTTGTTGGCCCATGTGCTAACAAAAGGGTAGACTTTGCCTGATTTTCCAAGTGCCATCAATACAGCTGTCGAGACGTGAAACATAAAAACGATGCCTAGACAGGCTAGGATGGAACTTGCAATGGACTTGCGGGTAGCAGTTTTCGCTAACAGTGGAATACAAATAAACATGATGATTAAAGAATGCCATGGTGAAGCCAACCGCTCCTGGAGATCGACCAATTCACTGGAAAGTATCAATCCATTTTCTTTTAATCGGTTGACATACTGTTTCAGGTCTTTGTATGAAATATAATTGGTGTCAGCCGCTGCTCGATAAAAATCTTCCGGCGTTTCCGTGATTTCCGGATATATCTTTTGGTCGTAACTGTTGGGTTGTGCAACCATTTGGCCTGTTGAGGACATTTCGAATTCATTCACTTGTTTCAAAATCCACAAAGAGCCGTTCCAATGAGCGGTTCTTGCCATCACTTTTTTGCGGGTTGTCTTGTTTTGATCCAGCCACAAAATGATGAAATCCCGCATTTCATCGTCAGCCACGTTGAATGTCTTGGCGTAATACAAGCGGTTGCCGCTTCCATAATAAGTAATATCCATATAAACTTTTCGGTCTTCTTTTTTCTGTTTTTTTTCAATCCGCTCTGCCTGGATGCGCATGGCTTGCTTGTAGGTTGGCGGGACCAATTGATCCCGTACCAGAAAAGTAAAGATTGCCATCAAAAAACCCACAAACACCAAAGGCCTGACGATCATGGCAATTTCAAGTCCTGATACTTTCATGGCTGTCAACTCGTTATGAACATTCAGTTGAACCAATAAATACAAGGTTCCTAAAAGTGTGGCCCATTGAATCACTTGAACAAAAACGAAGGGGGTTAAATTGAGGTAATAACGCAATGCCTGCCTAACAGTCACCTGATTTCTAAGGAATTCGTCCAGGTTGTCAAAAACATCCGCAACCAAAACAAGGAAAATAAGCATCACGGCGCAGAAAAGAGTTGGGATTAAAAAATACTTAATTAAATATCGGTCAAGAATTTTCATAAGGTAACCGTACGGGCTAGTGCAACAAAATCGACTCGCTTTGCGCCATGTTGTTTTAATGTTCGGGCGCACTCGTTCATGGTGGCGCCTGTCGTCACAACATCATCAACGAGTAAAATGGTTTTACCATGAACGGGTATTTTTTTATCCACTCGAAATAAATTTCTAAGATTCTCTTTCCGTTGTTCTCGATTTAATAAACTTTGCGGCTGCCGGTGTCTTGATCTTAAAAGTGCCTGCCGGATACGCGGTGTTTGGCCGCCCCGTTCGAGATAGGCTGCTAACAGATGTGCCTGGTTATAATCTCGCTGTCTCACTCGCCACCAATCAAGCGGCACCGGTACAATCATATCATATTGAGCGATGGGCAGGGGAGTCAGTGTTTGTTGAAAATCGGGTTTAAAAACTTTAAATGCCCAAGGCATACCGTTGAATTTTGCTGCTCGCATGAGAGTCTTCATTCCATCTTGGTAACGGTAGAAAGCTGTCCCCTGATCAAAAAACCTTTTCTCATTTCGGCAATCTTGACACACGTTGGTTGCTGCGTGGTGATAAGGCGGTATTTCAAGAGCGCATTTTTGGCATTGGGGGTGCTTTAAGCGGGGAAGATGATCAAAACAGGAGCTGCATAAAACCGCTTCATCAAGCAGGAGAGTCTGATGGCAAAGCAGGCAATTCGCAGGGAAGATAAACCGTAAAAAGGTTACCCAATAATTTTTGAGTTCCAAATGCCATAAAGCTGTGTCAATCATGGTAGAGGGTTACTATAGCGAAGGCCACTTTTGATGTCAATCATAATTCGTCTTTAAAATCCGCTTATCTTGTTATCATCAAAGTAGTTACATTAATCGAGTTCTTGACAAAAACGAAGCGGACGATATAATGCATTCTTTAAACTTAAAATCATCTTGATAGAAAGGAATGAATCAATTATGGCCCCTGAAGTGTCGGTTGGTGATCACGAGCCGTTAGATAAAGCGTTGCGCCGGTTAAAAAAGAAGATTGAACGCGAAGGTATTTTGAAGGTTTTAAAAGCCCGAAAACATTATGAAAAACCTAGCGAAATCAAGCGCCGCAAGCTTCGTGCAGCAAAAAAACGAAAAGTTAGAAACGGTTAATTCAACTAAGCGGTTCTCATCATTCAGCACGACAGTGCCGGGAGAGCGCCTCGTTCATGTCAGGCAGTTTTAATTCTTATATTCATGCCTTATCGAACTGAAGTTGTCCTATCTTGTATTCGCGTTCAATTGATGTCCATGCCAAAACCAGCTGCCTTTACCTCAACGTATTTTGAGTGGCAATCATGAAATTCCAAAATGTCAAAGGAATGAAAGATATTCTGCCGGGGGAAGTTGAGTCATGGCAGTTATTTGAACGGCGTACCCGCCAATTCTTGGATGCTTACGGTTTTCAGGAAATTCGAACCCCTGTGATAGAAGCGACCGAACTTTTTCAAAGGTCGATTGGGGAAGCGTCGGATATTGTGCATAAAGAAATGTACACGTTTGAAGACCGTGGGGGACGAAGTTTAACGCTGCGCCCTGAAATGACGGCTTCGGTGGTTCGTTCTGCCATTGAACATCGCCTGATTCATGAAAATGAGCCGCTTTATTTATATTACCTAGGGCCGATGTATCGGGCTGAGAGGCCGCAAGCCGGACGCAAAAGAGAATTTTTTCAAATGGGCGTTGAAACCATTAATACACGCTCGGCGGTCAATGATGCCGAGTTATTGATTATGATTAAGTCCTATTTTGATGTATTTGGCCTGCAAAAATACAAGATCAAGATTAATAACCTGGGTACCGAAAATGACCGTTTGCAATACGCAAATCGACTGAAAGAATATTTCACGAAGCATCGGGATCAATTGGATGAAGATTCACAGTTTCGTCTTTCAAAGAATGTCCTCCGGATTTTAGACAGTAAAAATCCTGACCTGCAGAAATTAATTAAAGCAGCTCCCGCCATTGAGTTGTCCAAAGAAGCCAGGGATGACTTTGAGGCCATACAAAAGTTGTTGCGCGAAGCCGGCGTGGCTTACGAAATTGATCATCGTCTTGTAAGAGGGCTGGATTATTATACGGGCTGTGTTTTTGAAGTGACGACAGCAGGGTTGGGGGCTCAGGATGCAATCTTGGCCGGTGGTCGCTATGACGGGCTGGTGGCCTCGCTGGGAGGCTCTCACGTAGGTGCCAGCGGTTTTGCCATGGGAATTGAAAGGTTCCTGATGGCATTGGAAGCCGAAGGTATTTCACTGGCACAAGCTTTAAAGACCAATTTGGTCTATGTGGCCGGCTTAGTTCATGGCGAATCGAGCTGCGGTTTTTATAGACAAATTGCTCAAAGTTTGTTTCGCACGGGCAAGCAGGGACGTTTTTCATTTGGCGGCAAAAATATTGCCAAACACCTGAAGCAAGCAAACAAAATCAACGCTGCCTTGACGATCATCGTCGGTGAAAACGAATATCAAAAGAAAGAAGTCAGCATCAAAAACATGACAACCGGCAGCCAGGTAACCACCCCGCTTGCGAAATTAGACGAGGCATTAAAATCATGTTAAGAACGCATCACTGCGCCGAGCTTTCAAAGGCGGACATCGGAAAAACAGTCACTTTATGCGGATGGGTGGATGCCCGGCGTGACCACGGCGGATTACTGTTCATCGATTTACGCGATCGTTGGGGTAAAACACAAATGGTATTTGACCCCACCAAAGCCAAAGCGGTTCATGATGCTGCTAACAAATTGAGATCTGAATATGTGATTTCGGTAACAGGTCAAGTGGCTGCGCGTCCGCAAGGGACTGTGAATAAGAAAATTCCGACCGGTGAAATTGAATTGATCGTTTCAGAACTTAAATTACTCAGCGAATCCGAAACGCCCCCGTTTGAAATTTTAGATCAAATGGAAGTTTCCGAAGAAATTAGGCTGCGGTACCGTTTTTTAGATATTCGGCGGCACACCATGATGAATCGGTTGCTCACACGCTCAAAAATTACAACCACCGTCAGGCAATATCTCGACGGACAGCAGTTTGCCGAAATTGAGACGCCTTATTTGACCAAAAGTACGCCGGAAGGAGCGCGTGACTTTTTGGTGCCTTCGCGTTTAACACCCGGCACCTTTTATGCGCTGCCGCAGTCGCCGCAACTTTTCAAACAAATGCTGATGGTCTCAGGTGTAGACCGTTACTTCCAGATTGCTCGCTGCTTTCGCGACGAAGACTTGCGCGCCGATCGTCAATTGGAGCACACGCAAATTGATATCGAGATGTCTTTTATTACCGAGGAGGACATTCATACTTTGATCGAAGGCATGATGGCTGTCATTTTTCGTGATGTCATGGATCAAAGTTTAAATACGCCGTTTCAGCGGCTTACTTATGCGGATGCCATGAACCAATACGGCAGCGATAAACCTGATCTCAGATTTGGTTTACCGCTCAAAGAACTCACCGAGATTTTTAGAGTGACTCAGTTCAAAGTATTTCAAGCAAATATCGCAAGCGGCGGGGTTGTGAAGGGCTTGAAAGTAGGCGGTAAGATTTTTAGCCGAAAAGAACTGGATGATTTCACCCAAGTCGCAAAAGACTTTGGGGCCAAAGGATTGGTTTGGTTGAAAGTTAAATCGATTGCTTCGAGCGAACTGGAATCGCCCATTGCCAAATTTCTTTCTCCCGATGAAATCAAAGGGCTCATCAAAGCTCTAGAATTGAAAGATGGCGATACGGCTTTTTTGGTTTCGGATGAATGGGAAACCACCTGTGTTGTTTTAGGCGAGTTAAGATGCCGGTTAGCTAAAGAATTGAAGTTAATCAATCACGAGAGTTTTTGCTTTCTTTGGATCGTAGACTTTCCGTTGCTTGAGTGGAATCCGGATGAAAAAAGATGGCAGGCGAAACATCATCCTTTTACTTCTCCCAAGGAAGCGGATATGACGTCTTTGCGGGATAAGCCCGCTCAGGCTCGTGCGCGCGCTTATGATTTGGTATTAAACGGAACGGAAATCGGCGGCGGCAGTATTCGTATTCACTCTCAAAAAGTGCAGCAAGAGATGTTTAAAGTACTCGGGATTTCCGATGAAGAAGTCCAATCAAGATTTGGGTTCTTTTTAAGGGCACTTCAATACGGGGCACCCCCTCATGGCGGGATTGCTTTGGGGCTTGACCGCTTGACAGCCATGCTTCTCAGGTTAGAATCTATTCGAGAGGTGATTGCGTTTCCCAAGACCCAAAAAGGTACTTGTTTGTTGAGCGAAGCGCCCTCGAGTGTTGCCGATAAACAGTTAAAAGAACTGCACATAAGGATTAAGACTTGAAGAAAACACTCAAATTGCATTCTGACGATGAAGCCATTGCCCTATATGGCAATTTGGATGAAAAACTTCGCTTTGCCGAAACACATTTCCGCGTTCATATTTCTGCCAAGAATCACGAATTAACCATTGAAGGCCAAAAACCCAATGTGGCTAAGGCCATTGATTACTTTAAAGACATGTTGCGGCAGATTCGCTCTGACGGCAGCCAATTAACGGTTGCAGTCCCCCGCACATCCCCCGAACATTATGCAGGGCGATCTAAGTCCGCACAATTTTTTCACAAAGGTAAAGTTGTCAAACCCAAAAGCATTAACCAGGAAGAATATTTAGATGCCGTCAATCATTATGATGTGGTCATCGCCATTGGACCTGCCGGAACCGGCAAAACCTATTTGGCAATGGCATTGGCCATCAATGCACTGAAACGAAAGCAAATTGAACGGATTATTTTGACACGGCCGGCGGTTGAAGCGGGTGAAAGTTTAGGCTTTTTACCCGGCGATCTTTCTGCCAAAATTAATCCTTACCTCAGGCCGTTATACGATGCTCTTTATGACATGATGGATTTTGACGAAGCAGCCCGCCATATTCAACGCGGCACGATCGAAGTGGCGCCTTTGGCTTACATGCGAGGCCGAACGCTCAATGATGCCATTGTCATTTTGGATGAAGCGCAAAACTGTACTTATGAGCAGCTTAAAATGTTTCTCACGCGATTAGGGGTTTCTTCTAAAATGATTGTCACGGGTGATGTCACGCAAATCGATCTTCCCAACGGCAAGCGATCCGGTTTGTTGGAAGCGCAAGGCATTTTAAATACCATCGAGGGACTTAAGTTTATTTATTTTAACGAAAAAGACGTCGTACGCCATCCGTTGGTACAAGCCATTATCAAGGCTTACGATCAGCATGAAAAGAATCAGTAAGCCAGCCTCGGTTCACATTACCAATCTGTATTCTAAGAATCGCCTGAATCTCACTAAAATTTCACGCCTTACCCAAAAGGTTTCCAAGGCACTTCGGTTAAAGCAAGGGTTATCGCTTGTTTTTTTAAATGACACCAAAATGCGAACGGTGAACCGCGAGTATCATGGGGTAGATGAAACTACGGATGTATTGGCTTTTGAATCGCCTAAACATTGGCCTCATTTGCCCGGCGCAAAAGGTTTGCTCGGTGAAATTGTGATATCAGTTGATCGGGTCATAAGGTATGCTAAAGAATATCAAGTGAAACAAGGAGAAGAATTGATGCGTTATGTGATCCACGGTATTTTACATCTCTTGGGCGAGCGTGATCACCGAGTTAAGGCGCGGGCAAAAATGTTTATCAAACAAGAAAAATTACTGCGTTTGTTTAGGTCATTTGACGGCATCATTCGTTAAGACGATGGCTATTCATAAGACCAAAAGTTATCTGTTACGCAAAATACCTCTTCGCGAGACGTCCTGGATTGCCACTTGCTTGACGCGCTCTTACGGGAAAATCAAAGGCGTGATTAAAGGTGCGCGGCAGGAGAAAAGCAAGTGGTTTGGTTCGTGCGAATTATTTACTTATTCCAATCTTATTTATTTCTCTAAAACCAGAACCAATTTACATTTGATCACGGAACTCTCGCTGATTAATTCTCATTCGCGTTTAAGAAATTACCTCGAGTCAATTGCACACGCAAGTTATTTTGCGGAATTGGTTGATCATTTTCTGGAAGAAGGCGAAGCACATGCCGATATTTTTGATTTGTTTCATGCAGCCATCGGGGCACTTGAGGATCAGCCAATGTCTTGTCACTTGATTGCCCGCACTTTTGAAATTAAACTGCTCTATGCGCTTGGTTTTTTCCCAAATTTGACGGAATGCCTTGGCTGCCGTGGCAAGGTTTTTAAAGTGATCTATTTCAGCGGTCGGCAGGGAGGTATTTTTTGCGAGTCCTGTTATGAGCAGTCTCAAAGCGGCTTTCGAATTTCTCATGGTTGTGCGCAAGCCATGCAATTCCTGGCACGCACCGATTTTCAAAGGGCAGTCACGTTGAAATTGGGTCAACAGATCTCTCAAGAACTAGGGACAGCCATGCGTCAATTCTTGGATGATCGGTTTGATAAGCAGCCTAAAAGTTTACACTTTATCTCCCAGCTAAAACAAACCTATCCAGCTTATGTCTAGGTTAATTTATGTAACTTATTTATAATAAATAACTTACATAAAATTTATTTTCATGCAAAAATTGGTTTGTCCCGTTGACATCCAGTATAGCAACAGGCAAACTTTATATAAGTCCGGTATAGTGGGTAATTTTTTTTTGGCTTAAATTAAACATATTTATAAAGGCTTTAACTATGGAAAACCATGAGAATAACCAATATTTTGATATGGAAAAAAACGACCGCGATGCTGTCATCGGCTACTTGCTCAATTCGCTCATTCATGCGCGGCAGGCATGCGGCATGCCTTCTAATGAAAAAGGCTATGATGAAGACGTCAATATCTACCTGGCGCACTTACTTTTTGCGTTGTCGCTTCCGGATTATCGAGGACTCACCAGACGTTATCTTAAGATCAATGCAAGTGATCTCATGGATTTGGTACAGCAAAACGATGACAAAGTCATTCGTTACTTTATTTATAAGGTGAATGCCGATTATTTGCTCGTTCATTTGGGCATCTTTAATGATCTCACGGCAGATAGGCCGCACATGGTGCACAAGAGTGAAAAGCAGTTTATTGAAATGGGCCAATCCTATTATGACCATGCGGCTCAATACAATCATTTGATTTATCGCAAACCAACTGCTGTCAGTGACGTTTTAGACAAATTAGCGCAGGGTTTTCAGGACTATCAGCATATTTTGCACACGGTACGCCGTGAATATTTTCAAGTGATTGAAAAAATGAAACATGCGCCCGGAGAGTTCTCAATTCAAGTCCCGGGCGAAACACAAACACCCGATCACGAAAAAATGGTTAAAGAAAAACAAGATGCTTTTCTGGATTTGTATGGTGCATGGCTGGCTTCTAAATCAAAAGACCTCATCCCTCAAATGGTGAGGTTGGTTGAAGAAATTAAGGCTTTGGATCCAAATTTCGGTTTTGATATCCATTTGATTTATCCATCAAATCAAAGTTCAAAGGGGAGGGAAGAATGAGAATAACGTCACGGTTAGAAAAGGAATTTCTGAAACTATACTCAAAATGGCACGAAACCCATGACGAGGCGCTGAAGAATCGTTTGTATTCCAGCATGGGCCGGCTCATGGCTATCGAGCCAAGCTTTGATTTTAGGCAAATGCTTTGGCAGGTGCTTTCGTAAACGTTTCAATCGTCAAGGAGAACCAGGCATGGAAATCTACTTATATGTCCTAGATGCCAATGAAACAGCCGGTTTAAGTGCTCATTTAGAGCAAAAGAAAAATGAACTCTTAGACATCTATTCCCTTTACCTCAAAACACGCATTCCTGCCGTTAAAGAAGAAGTCATTCATAAAGCCTTTGAACTCCATGCCCGCGATTCTCGTTTTTGCTTTGTTATCTAATTGAGGTCGGGGAGTTCTCCCGGCCCTTCACCCTGAGCAAGCGAATGAAGTGAGCGCGTCGAAGGGTTTCTTAAGGTAATCCTTCGACTCGCTTCGCTCACTCATCTAATTGCGCTTTGTCCATACCTTGTGAAATGTTGTCCGCGCTTGATTGACACCTCTTCCATCCATCAGTATAATCACGCCTTTGAACCGCTTTCTTTTGCACGAACCTGTTGAAAGGGCGATGATGTCAGTTGAAATGGGACGTATTGATTCTGCCGATCGTATTAAGAGATTACCGCCCTATCTTTTTGCCGAAGTAGACCGCTTAAAGCGTGAATTGATTCAAAAAGGCAAAGACGTGATTGATCTAGGGGTCGGCGATCCTGATTTACCCACACCGAAGTTTATCATTGATGCGCTTTATGAAGCTGCCAAGGATGCCAAAAATCACCGTTATGCCTTGGACCAGGGTTTACCTGAACTCAGAAAAGGAATGGCACGTTGGTACCAGAATCGTTTTGGCGTTGAACTGAATCCGGATACCGAAATTTTACCCCTGATCGGCTCTAAAGAGGGGATTGCCCATTTGCCTCTGGCGCTGCTGAATCCCGGTGATATTTCACTTGTTCCGGATCCTTGTTATCCCGTCTATAAGTCCGCTACCTGGTTTGCCGGCGGAGAAGTCCATCTGCTTGATTTGTTGGAAGAAAATCAATATTTACCCACGTTTAAAGACATTCCCGACCGGACATTAGAACGTGCCAAACTTTTATTTCTGAATTATCCCAATAACCCAACAGGCGCTTGCGCAACGCCTGAGTTCTTTAAAAACACGGTTTCGTTTGCAAAAGAACATCAATTGATTGTTTGTCATGATGCGGCTTACACCGAAATCGCCTTTGATCATTACAAGCCGCTTAGTTTTTTGCAAACACCGGGGGCAAAATCTGTCGGTGTTGAATTTCACTCACTTTCAAAGACTTACAACATGACTGGCTGGCGCGTGGGCTTTGTCTGCGGTAACCATGAAGTTGTGCGTCATCTTTCAAAATTGAAAGCGAATATTGATTCCGGTATTTTTCAAGCGATTCAAATCGCGGGTCTCAAAGCATTAGAACATGGCCAAGCCGAAGTTGATCGGTTGAAGGCAATTTATCAGAAGCGAAGAGATATTGTGGTCAATGGATTTCAGGAAATTGGCTGGCAAATTCAACCGCCTAAAGCGACTTTTTACATGTGGCTTCCCGTACCGCCAGGTTACACGTCACAAGAGCTTTGTTTAAAATTTCTCAAAGAGGCTAATGTGGTGGTGGTGCCCGGTAATGGATTTGGCAGTAATGGGGAAGGTTATTTTAGGATTTCGCTCACCATGGCCGAAGACCGGTTAACGGAAGCCGTTAATCGAATCAAGAAAATTCATACCAAGTAGGTGCCATGTGTCTTTTCAAAATAAAGTCGTCATTATAACCGGTGCTTCCAGCGGTATCGGCGCGGCTTGTGCACGTGCTTTTGCAAGTCAAGGCGCTCAGGTAGCCCTGGCGGCCAGGCGTGAAGACCGGTTAAAACAATTGGAAGGCGAGCTCACCAAAGCGGGACAAAAGGCCAAGCATTACGTTTGCGATATCAGTCAGGAAAACCAAGTCCGTCAATTTGTCAAATCTGTGAATCAGGATTTGGGGCCTTGCGATATTCTGGTTAATAATGCCGGTATCGGGCTTGAAGGCCCTTTTCACCAATCAACAACCAAAGATTTGGATGATGTGTTTAACGTCAATGTGCGCGGCTTGATGATCATAACGCGCGAAGTGTTACCTTTGATGATCAAACGGAAAACGGGTGCCATTATTAACATTTCTTCGGTTGCCGGTAAGATGGGAATAAGAAAACGTGTCATATATTGTGCCAGCAAATTTGCTGTCTCAGGGTTTTCAGATGCTTTGCTTGAAGAAGTCCGCGCATACAACATTAAGGTGTGCAATATCTGTCCGGGGCTGGTTCATACCGATATGCATGGCAATTGGGAGCTTAACCGCAGACATGAAATGATCCAACCCGAAGACGTTGCCGAAGCTGTTTTGCTCGCAGCTTCAACATTGGAAACCTGTACCATAGCAGAAGTCCGAATACGTCCCAGACGTCCTTTTTAACGAACCTCTTAACGCTCTATGCAATCAACAAATTGGCATCGTGTTTTTATTGGAGTCGGTTCTAATGTGGGAGACCGGCATGCAGCGTTCAGGCAGGCCAAACTATTTTTGGCCAATGATGCCAATATTCAAGCATTTCAAACATCGCCTATTTATGAAACCAACCCCGTCGGGGGCCCACCACAAGGGAAGTTCCTGAACGCCGTTTGGGCATTTCAGTTTTCAGGGACGCCCCAAACTTTATTAAAATTGTTATTACAAATTGAACAAACAATGGGGCGAAAGCGGACTGTCAAAGATGGGCCCCGTACAATTGATTTAGATATCCTTTTCTTTGACGATTTTGTGGTGGCTGAGCAGGGCTTAACCATTCCGCATCCTCGGCTGCATGAAAGATGGTTTGTGTTAAAACCTTTATGGGATTTGGCAGCCGATTGGATTCACCCCACACTCAAGAAAAGTGTGTGTGAGCTTCTGGATGAATGTCATGCAGATTGCTAGGACTCAGTCGGAATTAAATCAAGCACTTCAGAAATTCAGGTCGCAAAAAAAAAGAATAGGATTTATCCCCACGATGGGCGGTCTGCATGCAGGGCATTTGTCCCTTGTTCGGCAGGCTAAAAAGCAAACGCAAGCAGCTGTCGTCAGTATTTTTGTGAACCCCACTCAGTTTGGACCACACGAAGATTTTAAAAAATATCCGCGCCGGGAACGTCAAGATCTACGGTTGCTCAAAAGCGTCAAAACAGATGTTGTATTCATACCATCGGTAAAAGAAATTTATCCTAAGAAGAAAATAGCATTTATCCAACCCGGGCATTTCG
Organism: Candidatus Abzuiibacterium crystallinum; assembly: GCA_002787155.1. Classification (GTDB taxonomy): domain Bacteria; phylum Omnitrophota; class Omnitrophia; order Omnitrophales; family Abzuiibacteriaceae; genus Abzuiibacterium; species Abzuiibacterium crystallinum. The sequence continues at coordinate 33,780 of PCVY01000063.1, forward strand.
CACAGGGTCTTTGCGGGGCCAAACGGCAGGGGCATTTTCGTGGCGTGGTCACGGTGGTTCATCGGTTGTTTGAAATGGTAAAACCGAATGCGGCATTCTTTGGTCAAAAAGATTTTCAGCAATTTAAGGTCATTGAAGATTTGGTGCGGAGAAAGAAATTAAAGATTAAGTTGGCGATGTGTCCGATTATCCGTGAGGCAGATGGATTGGCCATGAGTTCACGCAATCAGTATTTGTCAAAGCAAGACCGCCTCCGTGCTAAACAATTGTTTGTGACATTAACGCTTGCGGATAAAGCGATTCGCTTGGGTTGGCGGCAAACTTCCGAATTGCAGTTAATGTTAAAAGCTTATCTCAGTTGTTTTGTAGACCAAATAGACTACGTGGCAATTGTGGATCCAGAGCGTCTCAAAGCTGTCCGGACAGTCAAAAAAACAGTCTTGGTTGCGCTAGCTGCCTTTATTGGGAATACAAGATTGATTGATAATCTGGTTATTCAAGTATAGAATATACGACCATACTTAATGAATCGCTGGAGATAGCCATGTACCGCGAAATGCTAAAAGCAAAAATTCACCGGGCCACCGTTACCGAGGCAAATGTGGATTATGAGGGCAGTATTAAGATTGATGCTAACCTCCTAAAAGCAGCTCGTATCTTGGTGGGGGAGAAAGTCTTGGTGATCAATTTAAACAATGGCTCTCGCGTCGAGACCTACGCCATTTTAGGCAAACCGGGCGCAGGTGAAATTAGTGTGAACGGCGGGGCTGCGCTCCATTCGAAAGTGGGAGATAAAGTCATCATTATGAATTTCTGCATGTTAGATGAGTCGGAATTGCCAAAATATAAACCAATTATCGTACACGTCAATGATCGCAATCAGGCGGTCTAGATTTCAGTGTTTGAATGATTCGCATCGGGTTAGTGGGTTGCGGTACCATCGGACGGGCTTTAACCCACGCCATTACCAAAAAATATCATCGCATTGCTAAAATTGCCTTCCTGTGCGATCGCCATCACGAAGCTGCCGAACGCCTCAAGCGTGATTTGCGTCTTCGAGCCGACATACTGCCGCTGTCTTCTTTGATTCGGAAATCCGATTTTATCGTTGAAGCGGCTTCTCAGCAGGCAGTGCTCGAAATGTTACCTATTCTGACTCAGCAAAAAAAGAACGCCATGATTTTAAGTGTCGGAGCTTTATTGCGTGTTCCGCCGCGCCTCCTCAAAAAAGCCAAAGGCTTGCTTTATATTCCCAGCGGAGCGGTGTCCGGGATTGACGGTATCTTGGCTGCCAAAACAAGTGCTATCCGGCATGTTTCGATTCGCACTTACAAACCGCTCAAAGGAATTCAAAGCGCCCCTTATTTCAAACACAAACAAGCTTGGTTGAAGCGCATCCAGAAACCAACCGTTGTTTTTCGAGGGACTGCCAAACAAGCCATCAAACATTTCCCGCAAAACGTCAATGTGGCAGCAACACTCAGTTTGGCCGGCATTGGCTCGGAGCGTACCAAGGTCACCATCATTACCTCGCCCGCATTCCGCCGGAATTCTCATGAAGTGTTGATTGAAGGAGACTTTGGCATGATTCAAACAAGAACCGATAATGTGCCTTCTAAGCTGAATCCTAAAACCAGTGCTTTAGCCTTCCATTCGGCTATTGCGTGTTTTGATAAAATGATTTCTTCCATCAAAATCGGGACATGAAAACCGAATCCAAGATTTCCATCCGCGGCGCACGAGAACATAATCTTAAAAACCTCAACTTAGATTTACCCCGCAACCAGTTAATTGTCATTACGGGCCTGTCAGGATCCGGAAAAAGCTCATTGGCTTTTGATACCATTTATGCCGAAGGGCAAAGGCGCTATCTGGAAAGCATGTCCTCCTATGCGCGTCAGTTCCTTGAGCGGATGAAAAAACCCGATGTGGACCACATTTCCGGACTTTCGCCGAGCATTGCGATTGAACAAAAATCATTATTGCACAATCCCAGATCAACCGTTGCCACGGTTACTGAAATTTACGATTACATGCGGCTTCTATTTGCCAAAGTGGGGAGTCCTCATTGTCATCAGTGCGGGGCTTCGGTTTCGAAGCAAACGCCGCAGGAAATTCTGGAACGCGTGCGTGACATTCCTGCCGGCATGCAGTTGGGCATTTTTGCACCTCTCATCCGGGGACGGAAAGGCGAATATAAGAAATTGATATTGGATGTGAAGAAGCAAGGATTCACACACATTCGCTTAGACGGCAAATTAAAAGATGTACACCGCGACATCACAATGAGCAGAAAAAAACGGCATGATATTGAAGTCTTAATTGATACCGTTGAAGCAAATGAAAAGCATGCCAGCCGCATACAGCAATCAGTCGAAACAGCGCTTCGTTTGACAGACGGCACTTGTTTGATTTCCATGGTGGATGCCAGCGGCAAGGCCCGGAGGAAAGAGCTGCTTTTTTCACAGAAAATGACATGTTTAAAATGTGACATCAGTTATCCCGAATTTACGCCAAATATGTTTTCCTTCAATAGCCCGTATGGCGCTTGTCAGAAATGCCGCGGCATCGGCAAGCTATCGCAAGCGGTGACCGATTATGTGATTCACGATCCGACCAAAGCACTTCTAAAAGGCGCCATTAATGAAGCTATCTATTTTTCTTTTAACCGGTATGTGATTGAAGATCTCGTTTACGATCTCAAAGAACATTTTGAATTTGATCTTGAAACGCCTTATCAAGATTTGCCGGCTGAAGTTCGGGATGCGCTTTTTTGGGGCACCGATGAAGTCACCGGTCTCATTGAAGAATTGGAAAATTTATTTTACTCAACATCTTCCGAAGAGATTAAACGCAAAATCCGGAAATTTATCCGGGAAGAAATTTGTCCGGCATGCCGCGGCGGCCGATTGAAACCCGAAAGTTTGGGTGTTCAGATTGAAGGGAAGAATATCGTTGAAATTTGCCGGCTTTCCATTGACGAGGCATCCCAATTGTTTCAGACAATTGAATTCAAAGAATCTGTTCGTAAGATTTCAGACTCTATTTTGAAAGAAATCAGAGAACGCTTGCGGTTTTTAGTGAACGTTGGATTAGGCTACCTGACGTTGGATCGGACGGTACCGACTTTAGCAGGCGGTGAATTACAGCGGATTCGCCTGGCAGCACAAATTGGTGTTGGTTTGTCGGGTGTTTTATATGTGCTGGATGAGCCCAGCATCGGACTGCATCCCAGAGATAATGAAAAGTTGATTCGCACATTGGAATCGCTCCGAGATTTAAGAAATACGGTTATTGTGATCGAACACGATGAAGAAACCATGCGGCGAGCAGATTTTATCGTCGACATTGGACCGGGTGCCGGTGAACACGGCGGATTGATTACAGGGATTGGCCAAATGGATCAATTGAATAGCCATCCCGAATCTTTGACAGCACAATACTTAAGTGGAAATCTTAAGATTGAGCTACCGATCAAAAGAAAAAACTATCACCGAGCAAAGATCATCGAGTTGAAAGGGTGCTGTGAGCATAATTTAAAGCAGATTGACGTTAAAATTCCTCTCGGTTGTTTTGTTTGCATTACCGGCGTTTCAGGATCGGGTAAGAGCACCCTGGTTCATGATATTCTGTTTAAGGCGCTTCACAACCAAATATGGAAAACGGATTACCGGACAGGTCAGTTCAAATCAATCAAAAATGCTCACTTAGTTGATAAAGTCATTGCCATTGATCAATCTCCCATCGGCCGCACGCCACGTTCCAACGCCGCCACTTATACGGATTTATTTACCCACATTCGAAAGTTATTTGCGCAGACACCTGAAGCAAAGCTTCGAAGTTATTCGGCATCCCGTTTTAGTTTTAATGTCAGTGGCGGACAATGTGCCAAATGCCGCGGGGAAGGATTTGTTCGATTGGAAATGAGTTTTTTGCCGGATGTTTATGTGCAATGCGATGATTGTAAAGGAAGACGTTATAATGATCAGACGTTGGAAGTATATTACAACGGAAAAAATATTGCCGAAGTACTCAATCTGTCCATTGAAGAAGCAAAAGATTTTTTTCAAGCGATTCCACCCGTGCGCGATCGACTGGAAATTTTGAACGAAATCGGGTTGAGTTATTTGAAGTTAGGCCAACCATCCACCACGCTTTCGGGCGGTGAAGCGCAGCGAGTGAAACTAGCCAGTGAGCTGGGTAAGAAATCTACGGGGCAGACGTTATACATATTGGATGAGCCGACCACGGGGCTTCATTTCGCTGATATTCAAAATTTACTTCACGCCTTTTTTAGATTGCGTGAGGAAGGTAACACGATCCTGATCATTGAACACAACTTGGATATCGTCAAAATGGCCGATTACATCATTGATTTAGGTCCGGAAGGCGGTTCTGGCGGCGGTCAAATCATCGCCTCAGGTTCTCCGGAAGAACTAGTTACCCAGCCTGGTTACACGTCTTCCTACCTGAAAAATTACCTTAATAAGGTGAAGTTAGTCTCTCCTTAAATTTGACAGTTAAAAAATAACCGGTTATTATTTAATATCAACCTGTTATTAGATATTTTTATCAAGTATTGCATAGATTCAAATTTGCCGCTACACTAGCGGCGCATTAACTGCTGAAAAGTTAGCAGCGCTTCCAAGGGGATCGGATGTATTGTACGGGTATTCAAAAAAAACAATTCAAGCCAAGCCGCCGATTTTTATCACGCCTATCACGCTTCCTGATTGTTTTAGCAATCATTACCATTACTTGGTCAGCACCCCGTGTCTATGCCGAAGAGATTTCGCCTGATCCTAACGTAGGTTTAGGCGACGTCACCTCTTTTAATTTTGACAACCAAGGCGCCATTGATAGTGATGGCGGAGGCGGTGCGGCAAGCGCGCAGTTTCAAGTTTTTTCCACCAACTACGCCAAACTCACTTACGAAGTGACTGTCCCTGAATCTTTTGTCGGACTTTATCATGCATTTTTATCAGCTGCCGATCTTTCGCACGTGGATTATTTTGTGATGGGCATTCAAGCGCCAGCTGATACGCGAATCAAATTAGAAATTAAAGATGATCAAAATAATGTTGATTCGGTGACGCTAATAGAACAGACAGGCAATGAAGTGTTCTATAAGATTTCCAAGGATTTTTTTGATGCCATTAATCAGGCCAGTGTAAAAGAAATTAACTTCATCGTCACCGGTGCAGACAATCCAAATCAGTCAGGCGATTTCTTGATTCATTTTGGCGATTATTCTTTGGGCCCGGATGGCCAGACGGGCGGAGAG
>PCVY01000033.1:0-9931 GCA_002787155.1 Candidatus Abzuiibacterium crystallinum
TGAAAATCGACAATCGAAAATAGACCGAATCGAAAATCAATTTTCAACTTTCGATTTTCGATTCTCTGTACTTTTTGTCGATCCGTCGACAAAAAGTACTGCCCGAGACAGACCATATACGAACATTTTTAAGCTGTTTAAGCTGATTCGCCCCGTCGCCAGGATTATGATCACGGTCGATTTGAAGGACCTGATGCACAAAAGGCGCCGACCACTACCGACCTGCCTTGTGTCAATTCTGCACAGCAATTAACTTGTCGGGCGCACGCTAATCATTCACTTCCCAATATCCGCCTTTGTCAGGACCGACACGACGTAATCGTTTTTCTTTCTTCAAAATTCGGACAATCTTTTCAATGCCGGGAATGCTCATGCCAAGAAAAGCCGCTATTTCCGGAATGGTGACGGAAGGATTTTGGGCGATGGTTTCGACCACTTTCACCTTACTTTTCACCTTACTTTTCACCTTACTTTTCTGACCACCCTCTGCGAGCCCTTCACCTTCTTCCCATTTCGGCCTGTGAAACACCACGACAAAGCCGGTCTTGAGCCGCTCAAATTCGACCTTGATTCCGGCGGCGGCGCATTCATCATGGATGCGCTTGATACCGCTCGCCCACTTCTCGATATCTTCCGAACGAAACATCGTCTCGGCGATGAGGGGATTTCTCAAGATGGAATGTCCTTTGCCTTTGATAAAATCTTCCGGCTCTACCCCATCCGGGAACTGTCCCGGATTATAAATTTCAATCCTGTCTTTGAAAATCGCAACCTCATTGCCCTTCGGGTTGGAATAATCTCGGTGGCATAAAGAATTACCGACCGCCTCGCGAATGGCTTCAACCGGAATTTCCGGAATCTCTTTCCTAGGACCGCTTTTGATTTCAGCGCGCCACTTGATGTGTTCTTTCACGTAATTCTCCGCCTGCTCGCGCAAGCTAAAGATGTTCCCTTTGAAACTCCGGATGTCCAGAAAAGTGATTTTGTCCGTCCCGGCAAAAACAGCCGCCTGAAACTCCAGCATAAACGGATCGCAAAACAAAACTTCGGCGGCGTTGGTCAATTTCTTGCCTGACAATAAACCCAGTTTCTTCAGCGTGTCATGGACATTCGTGTGCTTGAAATGGATGCGCCCCGCTTCGTTTGCCCGGCGCATATAGAGCCGCACGGTTTCGGCTTTGACGTCTTTCAGAGTTTTCTCTGAGACTTCCTTTTCCCACGAATATTTTTTGTTGCGGAATTGTTCTCCAAGGTGTTTGGCCGTCATCTGCTTGTTGGAATCCCCGACCCGCATGTAAGCCCTGCCATAAGCAAAATAGGGTGCGTCACTCCCTTCTGCATTAACCACGATGCAGTCTTTTCCTTTGATCTTGCGAGTTTCCACCTTCGGATAGATCTTCGGCTCGATATTATCCACCACTGTCTGCGTTACATCTTTGATCGTCCTTCGCCCGACGTTTTGACCGACAACTTTCCCATCATCCGCGATTCCGAAATACACTTTCCCCCGGCCATGTTTATTGAGCATGGCAGTGATTGAAATGACCGCTTCCTTCAATTCAGCGGTCGATTTCTTGAATTCTATCGTTTCAGATTCTTTGAGTTTCATATGAACTACATTCTACGAGCGGCGGAAGGGATATTCCAGTGGTTTTCCGGGGGGGAAACGATGAAAAGGTTCGAGTCCAAACTGGCTGCCCAGATTGGCATCCGACAGCGCGTTCCTGTGGCATGAAAATAAGGTGATAAGGACTATCTTACGCCGGGGGCGGATAAGGATTCGGCTTCTTCCTGAGGCGGTATACCGACCTTCATGCCCCGAACTAACCTCCGGAACCCGCTTTGACGTTACCGTTTCGACCTTGAACTGATCTAATCAGTACCAGTTGTGCGCTTAAGCCATTCCGCCATCCACGGTGGAGCGGCATCATCTCTTACAATCCCGGTGCTGGACGGTCTGAATAAGGCTTGAAGGATCAAATTTTTTACTTCTCCCTCAGGCAATCCACCCTCTCTCAACAGTGCCAAATAAGTCAGAAGCATTGTTCGACGTTCGCCCGCATCGCTCGCCAAATGAATATTGCTCAACAGCAACCTGATCAATACCCGAATTGTCCACACGCCGATTGTGGCAATGAGCATTAAAAGGCCTAGCTTCCAAACTTGAACTGTTTCTATTGTCGCATCACCTACAACTTGATGGATGCTTATAAACAAGCCCCACCCCACTAAACCAAATACAATCGCGACTGCAACAGTAAATCCAACACCCCACAGAGAATGAGATTTTTCCTTGCTTCGCCAATATGTGATAGCCGAATGCAACGCAAGTTTTTTGTTATAGATTTCTTCAAACTCTTCAAATCGCTTCTTCGTCTTATCGATTAGCTCGTCCCGGGAAACTTGTGATGTTGTCATGAAAGTCTCGAATTGCTTTTTCTGTTCTTCCCGTTGCTCGTTCGAGCTCTTCAAAAAATCATTGTTCTTGTTTACTGTTGTTTCGAGTTCGTCTCGTGATTTCTTAAGATGATCAGCCCATAAACTTCGCGCGTCTTCCAAAGCTACGCCGTGCGACCTATGGCCGTCCTTAATGTTCCAATCAAAAAGAAGTGCATCAAACGCACCTTCCAATTGTGCGGCTTCTGATCTTTTATTTTGATCTGTACCAAACTTTTCGGTGAAATAGGACAAGACGTAAGTTGCGTGAATGGGGTTATTGGATGAAATTTCTTTTATATGCTTTGCGCGCGGAGTTGAGGAATGAATCAATTTCCTATTTTTATAATAATCTTCAAATTTTCTTTTCAATTCCTCGATATGGTTGCGAAAACCACGTTCGTTATTCTGTGCATTCCGGGTATTGGTTAAAGTGCTGTTCAAATCGTCAAGCTTCCCCAGAAATCGCCTGAAACATTGGAAAGCTTCTGGATTCTTTTCTCTCAATCCTTCTGACCAATTCCAAATATCGGTTTCCCTCTTTAACCACGCCTGAACTTCTTCAATGGATTTGAAGGATTCCACATTCCCATTCGGTTTCAAATCTACTTCAAGTCTAAAATCTGGCATTGTTCCTCTGACAATCTATCTATTTTTGTTAAAAGCAGTTGCAAAGTACGATTTCACTCAGCCTCGTCAAATAAGCGAGATTATACACTCTCAAAAAGGCGGGTCAATTAAGGAAACTTGCGGGATTGTTGAAATTAAGTCTGGTTAACAAATCCCAATCTTGCAATCTCATTTGACAATTCCGGCGTGGGGTCACACATCAATTTGATCTTCGCTGGATTTGACTTTTTCAGATCAGGAATTAGCTTGAAAATTGAGGTCATGAAATCACGATTCTCTGGAAGAATGAGAATTGTCCAGTGCTGGTCGGTGTTCATCATGGCTTGAATATCGGAAGCTACCTCTCTCATGTAACGCGAAGGTCCGAGCGTTTTTGTGAGTGTCGATTCCGTTGCCGAAGCTATGGCGCCGTGAGAGGGAGCGAATTTAGTAACCGCATTGTACTTGCTTGAAATCTCCTGCATTTCTGCCAATGTATAATTGCCACGTGAAAAGGCAACGTAATTCCCACTCATTTTATGGATGAACCCTTGATCGCCAGCTGGCATTGACATGCATCCCGATAACAAACCTGCGAGTAACATTACAAGCGTTAGATTTTTCATTTGTATATTTATACGTCCGCCAAGATTAGTTTGTCATCCTTGAAATAAAACCAATGAACTTTACCTTCACTTTTAGTCATCGGGAGAGGCCCATATGTCCAAATAAAATCTGCGCCTTGCGGCACTCGTGGCACAGGTTCTTGAGGTCCATACTTATTTCGTGGTTCACCGAAAATCAATTTAATCTCCTCCGGTGATTTGCCAAGAAAAGAATTAAAAATCTCTTGTTGCGATTTTCGCCATTTAAAATATTGTTCACTTCCTTCAAAACCTGTTCCCAACGAAATACATCCCAACAGAATGAACATTAATAAACATGGGATGGCAGTCTTTACTTTTTTCATTTACGGGACTTCGACAAAAATAAGTTTGTTATTCTTGAAGTAGAAATCGTGAACTGTTCCTTCGCTTTTTACAGAGGGGAGAGATCCGTATGACCAGAAAAAATCAGCTCCTTCAGGAAGCCGTGGAACCGGAGCTTGAGATCCATAGATAGCTACGGGTTCGCCAAAAATTTCTTTGATTTCTTCGGATGACTTGCCAATATATGAAGAAAACAGCGCTTGTTGTTTTTCGCCCCATTCAAAATATCTTTCACTTCCAGCAAATCCCGCTCCAGCAAATGCACATTGCCATTTGCAGTTCGTTAGAAAAAATACTGCTAAAGACACAAAAATCACTGCGCTTAAGTATTTCATAAATTTGCAGGATTTTCCCCCGCCATTTGCGAAGGTTAAATCTCGGTATGACTGAATGTTTTTAGCGGCTAGGTGCTGATCGTTCGCAGAAATCAAGATTTTAAGGAAGGCTTGGTATAATAAAAAACTTTTGTGCCGCCACCGTCTTTTAAACTGGTGGTTTTTTTACTTCGGTATTCAGATAGACCATACTCTTTTGGCCAATTGTCCCAGGAAAGCGCGTATGCCCCATTGTGGTAAAATTCAACTTTCTCCCGTCCTTCAAGCAGCGGCTCTAAGATGACAAAACTCTTTGCGATTCTTTTCAATTTCTCGACGTACGCCTTCTTTGATTCAGATCGCGGAATATGGATCAAATGCCATCTCGTAAAAACGAGGTCGAAGTAATTGTCCTCAAATTGATCAAAAAAATCCGTTTGAAGGACGTTCGCCACTTGAAATGAATACTTTTCCCGGCGTCTCCAAATGTCTTGCTCCGCCTTTTTTACTGCTTCTTCTGAAAGATCGATCCCGACGACTTCACATCTGTACTTGTTTTGAAGGTAGTATAAATTCCGACCAACATTACAGCCAGGTTCCAACACTTTCGACTTTTCGGATAAGGGGAAAATTAATTGCTTCTCCTGCATCTCCTTGATTATGTCAACAAAATCGTGCGCTGGTCTAAAATAGTTGTCCGTTATTGAAACCTTGTGAGGTTTGCGAAAGATGGTTCGGCCTAGCCATACAAAATCGCGATATCGATCAACTTGTGTATAACAATCACTCTTCCACCAATCAGCTGCCCTTACAGCAAGTTCATTCCGAACATTGTCTTCTTTTGCATTAATTCTTGATTGCGATTCGGGATCTTTGTCGACCAATCGAAAATGGGGAATAAGAAACTTTGCGATTTTTACGAGTGTCATACTTGTATCCTGCTCTCCATTAACAGTGTGGTAAATTTACTTGGGTTTGGCTCCAAACAAACTCAAATGATAAACAATCGAAGGGCATCCTACAAGAAAAAAATGTAAAAATTGCATAGACATTCAAACTTGCAAAAATTAAACCCCTATCAAAAGCAATTCTTTATCTCTTGGATTAAATATTCCAAGTACTTATTTACCTTTTTTTCTTCTTTTTTTTCGATTCGGTGCCCATTCGACTGCAAGATGACCAGATCATCCAATGTTCCCGCCCCCTGAAAAAATTTTTTCAAATCTTCTACGACGGAATCATCGCTGCAGTTTCCCAACCTGTCGCGAACTTGTTTAATTCTAACCGCCCATGTATCAATTCCGTGCTTGTCTAACAATTCGTAAAGTTGTTTCAAGAGTCTTTCGAGCTTCACTATTTTTTCCTCACATTATCCAATTCCGTTCGCCGCAAAACAACTTGCGTTGCCTTTGGATGACCGCCGTTAATGCGTCCCACATCAACGGTTGTCCCCTTTGAAATGATGAACCGGCCTGATTTCGTAGCCGCATTGTTCTGCAGATTTAAAACACCTTGAGGATTGCCGCCGGCTTCAATTAATCCCATTGTATGATTCGTCGCGAAAAAACGTCCTTTTTCAAAAGCATTTACATCATCCCAAAATCGTCCAACTTCGACGTCATTCTGCAAAGTAATCGACCTGACTTTACCTCCAAACGTATTTGAAACATCATCCGCAAACTCTATGCGCGCATGTCCCAACTCATTACCAAAAATATCATCATACGAACTTCTGAGTTGCGTTCCAAAACTAGCGACATCATCAGCAAATGGAAGATTTTGAAGAGTCGTCTTCAGCATTGAAGCGACGGGCTTTAAAACTTTTGTGGCCGCTTGCACGCCCCTTTGAATTATCGGTGCGGCAATTTTCCCCCCTACGACGCCCGCCCCCCCGCCTAATGCCGCCCATCCGCCTCCTTGATTAAAGGACCTCCCATTGAGAGAATTGTCAACACCATTTGCCACATAGGAAGAACCGGAACCTACGGCAATTTCTCCAAGGGTCAGCATAAGACCCGCTTTAACACCAATGGCTCCGAGCGCGGCACCACCAGCGGCAGCCAAAGCACCTGCTACAGCGCCTACCAAAGCCGCTTTTGCCAAATCACCGACACTGCGAACATTGCCCATCGCGGCTTGAATCGTCACATTTACGGTCGCGGCAATAACCACTAACCAAAAAAGGAAAATCCAAAATCCATTCCCTGTTGGATCGATGAATTTAACGGGATTGTTTCGAGCATATGCGTAGCGGTTATGAGATTGCGGATCGTCAGGAGCTTGAACGAACGTATCCGGAGTGATGAACCTTCCAATCTTTGGATCGTAATACCTTGCATTCGCATAGATCAGATTCGATTCCAAATCTTCCTCATGACCCGTGAAAGTATGGGTAACAGCATCCGAACCTGTTCTTACCTTCACTTCTCCATAAGGCAGATACTCCATGAGAAGGACTTGGTTGCCCTGCGAATTTGTGACGACGTTCGTTGAACCCAAGTGATCTCCATGAAACCAACGCAGGTAATGAATCGGACTTGGTGCCTGAGCATCCGGTGTGGGTGAAGCCATATACTGGTTAATTGTCGCGTCTTCGTAACCAGCTTCCGGTTCCAATGTTTCAATGGGACCGCCCTTTGTTATCGCGGTACGCGTGAAAACTTCTTCTTCCGCGATTCGGGTTTCACCCAAGAAGAAAGCTTTTCTTGTCAAAGAACCATTTGAACGGTGTTCGACCTCGTAATCTTTGCCAAGGTAATATGTAGTTTTATTGTTTGCAACCTTTTTTACACGCTGACCCGTTGCGTCATAAACATACTGGGCACTGAGCTGGTTGCCAGTTTGAATTAGCGTTAAACGATTGTCATAGTCATAAGTAAGTGCCTCAAGTCCCCGCGTTGTCATGTTGCCGTTTGCATCGTAGACATAATCAATGACTTCCTCGCCATTTGTATATTTCGTGACTGCCTGCGGATGATTGGGATCGAGATATTCAAGCGTAGCAGGACCTTTAGTTAGCATGTTGCCGATAGCATTGTAAGAAAAGGCGTGAGTGCCATAACCTCCTACCGCTGAATTGATCGCAAGCGCGAGTCGGTCAAGATGGTCGTAATTGAAAGTCTGCGTATTCGTATTGATCGTGTCTGTAATGGACATGACGTTGCCGACGTTATCAAATTGATAAGTCAGATCTTGTAAGGTGACTTGAGCGCCGTTGTGGGTAAGCAAATGCTCGAGTCGAAAGGTTTGTGGGTTGTAGGTATAATCCATCGTGACGCCATTACCATCCACGAGCTTTGTGATAAGACCGCTCGGATTGTAATCCACGTTCGTGAAGATCCAACTTTGAGAACCGCCTGAATGGGTAAGCTTGAGAGTTTCTGCTTCTCCCATACCATTAAAGGTAGGCGTCAAAATTTCACTGTCAGGATATTGAAGTGACGTTACGCGACCAAGGGGATCATAAATCCTTAGGAAAGTGTATTGCCTTCCATCTCCGACCGTTTTTGAGTCTTGAATGACACGGCCAAGCTTGTCATAGCGAAATCTATGCGTACCGGAGGCGTCATCGATTTTAAGAAGTCGACCGATTGGGTAGTTTTCTCCCGTTAAACCGCCACAAGTTGCAGGTGGACAGTCATCATAAACATAATTGACTTCTGATTGGTCGGGATAAACCTTTCTAGTCAAACGATTAAGCTCATCGTAATGGAAAGTAATGGTTTGATTTTTTGCATCTTTTTGAGTTTTTAAGTTGTTATTTTCATCATAGGTGTAAATCCAATTTCCCATGTTGGGATCTTGCATGGAAGTCTTGCGGCCGAGAAGGTCGTAACCAATGATAGTTTGATGACCTAAATGATTCGTGGTCTGAACAAGCCGGTTTAAAGCATCGTATTCATAGGTCGTCGTGTAAATCGTTCCACCTGAACAAAAACTCTCGGTTGAACCGTTAGCGCATTCTTCCGTCTTTACCAAATTCCCATAAGCATCCTGAGTGAATCGCTTCTCATGATTATTTTGATCCCGTGTGATTTTGACAAAGTCATCGTAAAAAACTTTTGAGATCGTTCCATCCTGATAAAGTATTTCTGTTCTTCGCCCAATGGCATCATAGGTAAAAGTTGCTTTCGGGGTTTCAGTTGGCGTAGCGACATAGGACGTGCTGAACGAAGCGAAATAGGGAACGTATTGATCGCGCACTTGTCCCCGCGCATCAAAGGTAACCGATTCTCTTACGATCTGTTGATTAGAATTTTCGGCGGGAGCACGCTTCTGGATTTCTTGTCCCAGACCATTTGTGAACGTATAAGTTGTTAAATATCCCATATGGGGCTGATCATCCAGCGTGAGGTCAGGCGCATTGGTACTCGCTTTTATATGAGTAATGACGCGATTGTTGACGTCGTCATAAACAATGCCTTGGGTCGGAGCCAATGCCGTGTCGAGAGAAGATACGATCTTGATCGCTCTTCCAAAGGGATCGTAAAAGGTTTTTGTGATTTGCCCGTTTTGATCTTTGTCTTCCGTAATTTGGACAATGAGCGGATCATAAGTAAACTCGCGTATATGACCCAAATGGTTTGTGACTTTCACCAAATAGAGCTTAAGGCCTAAGTCGTACTCGTTGATCGTCACACGTTCCATGGCATCCGTGACGGTTAAAACATTGCCAAAGTCGTCGTAGGTCATGACGGTTTCAAGACCTTGCCCGGGAATCTGTCCTTCCAAGAAATCCTCTGATTTGGTGAGAGCGCCTTTGACCGGTTCGGCCATAACATCCGCATGGCCATCATAGTAAAAATACTTTTCATTGATTTCCTGACCTTGATAATCAAAAACACGGGTGATGGCAAGCGTGTTCTGAAGATGAAGATCTGGATTAGAAACAAACGTATTTTCTGTTCTGCGGTCATCCATTGTGACGTCAACGTCTCCATCATCTAAAACTTTCTTCAAGTTACCAACCGTATCGTATTCAAAGCGTTGTCTCGTTTGTTTGTAACTTGAATTGCCGTCATATTGGTACTTGTTCGTTTCTTCTAGATATACAAAGTGACTGCCCGGCATGGGCTCGCTTGAATTCCACGTGTTTTCTTCTCTTGAAATCACATTTCCAAGTACGTCTTTTACTTCCACGGAAATCGTTCGTCCTTTTTTATGCTCATCTTGATGGAAGGTGTGAAGGGTCTTGGTGCCTTCGGCATCTGTGACGGTTGTTTCCCGAAAACCGCGAAATTCCTTGCTTGGAGCGTCTAACATTCCGCCTTTGTAGGAATACTCAGTAACGTATTGGTTACCGAGACCATCGGATTGCGTAACTTTGGTTACAACTTGCACTGGGAAAGGAAGTCTTGAGAGCCCGGAAAGATCGGTATTGTCAAACTGGGTTGAAGGCGTGTATTCAATCGTTGTAATCCCTCCACGGCCATTATCCATCGTCTTAAGAAGGTCTGGTATTTCACCTTCATTCCAATACACTTTCCAATAATCCACATCAGGACCTGCAATGATACGATCAGGAAGACCATCGCCGTTGAGGTCGATCGTGTCGCTTTGATTCCTCCACGTATCGTAATGCTC
>PCVY01000033.1:9946-10255 GCA_002787155.1 Candidatus Abzuiibacterium crystallinum
CGCTTGGAATGATGACGGGCGTTGAAGAAAAGCCAGAGCCAGTGTTCAGATATACATTCCACGGGTTCGCTTCTTGAGCGTAAGTCTTGTCATCAAAGACACGATCAAGCAGGCCATCTCCATTCATGTCCATGAGTGAAAAAATGGTGCCGTCTGGATTATAACCGAAAACATTTCGCGATCCGGATTCACCTGTTGAAGGATTTTGAATAGGCCCCCAATTGGTGTAAGAAGTCTCGAAGCCAGTACCGTTATTCCAATACACTTTCCAGTCGTTCACATCAGGACCTGCAATGATACGATCAGGAA
>PCVY01000033.1:10291-11764 GCA_002787155.1 Candidatus Abzuiibacterium crystallinum
CTGAATGTAAGAATATCCACTACCTGAATAATATTTGGGAACGCTTGGAATGATGACGGGCGTTGAAGAAAAACCGGAACCGGTATTCAAATACACGTTCCACGGATTCGCTTCTTGTGCATAGGTCTTGTCGTCAATGACGCGATCAAGCAAACCATCCCCGTTCATATCCATGAGCGTGAAGATAGCACCGTCTGGATTATGACCGGTAATGTTTCGCATTCCGGATTCACCCGTTGAGGGATTTTGAATAGGCCCCCAATTGATGTAGGAAGATTGAAAAGCGATATTGGTCTCTTGATACTGGAAAGCTATCGCCGGAAGACAAGCAATTCCATCTGTTCCACATTCCTGAACAGAAATCAATCGAGACCTTCCAACGCCCGGAGATTGTTCATAAGCGAGATTGTATTTCCGCGAAAGAGATCCTTGGACTTTAACTTGAATTTCTTTGAGCCTTTTGGCTGTAGTAACTTTCGCACCTGTTATGTAGGAGAAAAATGCATCTGACCGATCTTCCAGAATGAATTCAACAGAGTGAGTGGACAAGAAGTTCTGATCTTCATTGCTGTTGTAGTCAATCCTTTGAACGTACATTTCTCCTTGATCCATGGTGTAAGCATATTCAATGGTATTTCCGAATAAATCTTTCACCTTCTCAAGGCACCAGCAAAAGATACCGTGTGGGTTTTCGCTTCTGGCTTGCGGCGTTTCACCAAAGGTGTACGCCGTTCCTGATTTATCGATAACGACCCAATAATTATTTTGGAAGACAAACTTCAAAAATTGACCTGCTTCATCTTTCGCGCGATATTCCGTGTCTGAAATTTTGACTAAATCAGAATTGATACCACCCACCATAAAGGTGAACGTATCCAGATCGTTGTTGTAGGCAGGAACACCGTTCTTCGTAGACCGCTGAATAAAGCCAAGTTCAAGACTCCAGCCGTGTCCCACCCAGGAATTTTTGGCAGAAGAGGAATAATTGAGTGAAACTTGTGGATTTATTCCCCTTCTTCCGGACGGAGCAAATATGGGCACGCTGAATTGAGCGCGCCCTGTAAATAAATCAGTTTGAAATGATTGAACAGGACTTTGAACCGCTCCGATATTAACAGCACCATACGAAGAAGCTCCAGGCGGCAGTGCAAACGCCTCATAAACATGAAGCCCTGCCATATCTTGGATGAGGCCTGTAACTGTAAAAGTAAAAATAACGACTGCCGCGATCAATCTTTTTGAAAGCGTGATTTGTGTTGTCATGTTTTGATTTTCCTTTCGCTTAAAAAGTAAAAAATCTTGGCGTTTATTTGCCAAGGTTTTTGGTTACTTTAAGCGTCTCCGCTTATTTGCATAAAATTGTATGCGAATCATAGTCTTTTTGTGTTTCCGCTGTCGGCCAGTTAGTCAAGTAATGTCGCATTTTTTGTATTATTTTTGATCGAGCAAAGCCCCAAGTTAATGGCCCGCCTC
>PCVY01000031.1 GCA_002787155.1 Candidatus Abzuiibacterium crystallinum
GGGCAGCCAGTTTGGCATCCCACAGCGTGCTTCTTCCGTCTCGGGATTTAAGGTGTTTTCGAGGTTCCCGGGGCGTCCGTAGAGGGCTACCTTCAGGTGGTCAGGGCCTATGATCGCTTTGGCCAATACGAGTTTCATCAGCTCCTTCTGCTGGTAGGGCTCGATGTTATCAAAGACTTCTCCAAACTTTTTCAAGGCTTCCAGTACGATTTCCTTGTCCACGGCTTCGCGCTCAATTTGATCAATCGTCAGTTGCACCATCTCGATGCCGTGTTCGATTTGCTTTCGGCGCTTGCCAAGGTCATCGAGCTTTTCTTTCAAGAAGAGTCCGTTGTCGCCATTTGCCATCGGAGCGAGTTTGTCGATGATGCCGGAGGCCGTGTCTTTCACTTCCGTGAGTTCCTTATCAAGCATTTCCCGTTCGGTCTTGAGGCGCGGGAGTTCACTCTGGAGGTAAGCATTGGCGTTTTCGATTGATTTGTCGATAGCGTCTTTTTCGTTTGAAAGTTGCCTGATGCGCTCGATCACGATGCGCTCGAGTTCGTCCGCAGGGACTTTGAAACGGCATTCCTTGTTTTTGCAGAC
This sequence comes from Candidatus Abzuiibacterium crystallinum, assembly GCA_002787155.1. Taxonomy (GTDB): domain Bacteria; phylum Omnitrophota; class Omnitrophia; order Omnitrophales; family Abzuiibacteriaceae; genus Abzuiibacterium; species Abzuiibacterium crystallinum. The sequence continues at coordinate 586 of PCVY01000031.1, forward strand.
GTAGTAAAAATACTTTTGCCCGAGCCGTCCGGTCCCGCAGATTCCTTCCATCTGGTTGCCGCATTTTTCGCACCAGACGAGTCCGCCGTTCAAAAGATAGACGTGTTTGATCAAAGCGGTTTCGTTGTGCTTGCTCCGGGCGTTTTTCTTGAGAAGGTCTTGGACTTTGTAGAACGTGGCTTCATCGACGAGGGGTTCCCACACGGATTTGACGGTTTTGTACTTTTGATTTTCGGGAAGCTTGGATTGATCGAGGGGCTTATTCTTTTTGTTGATTTCCTTGAGGCCAATGTAAGCACAGTTCATCAGGAATTGGTTGATGGTGGTTCTGCCGAAAGTCCGCGCGGGGTTTACCTTGTGGCGTCTTGAGGTATAGGCCTTCGTCCGGTAGCCACGCTCGTTCATTTCCCGCGTCGTTTGAATCAAGGATCCGCACTCGAGATATCGTTTAAACGCAAATTGAACGATCGATTTTTCTTTTTCGTTCGGGACAACATAACCTTTCTTTCCGGGGATGATGTCATAGCCCAAGAGCTGGCCGCCGTTCCAGAGACCGCGCTCTGCCCGGGCGAGCGTCGCGTCTTTATTGCGTTCAGAGGTTTGCTCACGTTCAAACTCGGCCAAGGCCATCATGATCGTGATGAAAAGTTTTCCTTGCGGCGAGGTCGTATCGTAGTTTTGTTTGAGGCATACGAATTCGACGTTGTGCTTGGCGAGGATCTCAAAGAAATTGAGGAAGTCTTTGACCGAGCGGCTCACACGATCAAGCGCCGTGCAGACGACCGTGTTCACTTTCCCGGATTTAATATCCTCAAAGAGCTGGGCGAATTCAGGGCTCCTGAAAGCGTCTTTGCCCGAGACGCCTTTTAAGACGTAGCGGCCGCACTCGATCCAGTTTTCACCACAGGCCTTGTTCTTATATTCAATGTGAGCGTTAAGGCGCTGGAGCTGGTTTTTGAGGGAACCTTCGGGATTTCGGGCTTGGACGTCGGTGCTCACTCGAATTACAAAGCCGCATCGCTTCATTCGGTCTCCTTTTCAAGTGCACAGAAATATGTGCAATTCTGGTTTTTTGGTATTTTTCGCATGCGCCCAGACCCTATCCAAACCCCGCAAAATATCAAGCTGAATCGACGCAGTCGGTTTCAGCGTCCTCTTTTAAGCGAAGTCTGATCTCGCGCGCCTCTTTAAGCGTGTCTTCAAGGCGTTTTTCGCGCGTGGGGCTTTTCCGGAGAAGACCTTTTTCTTTCAAAGTCTTGAAGATGGCATGAGAAAGGATCTCAATGATTTTTTTCGAGCGCCCTTCCTCGTCCGGATGATCCACAAAAACGCATTCAATCTTTCGCGGCATGTCTCCCTCTTTAGGGATACATATGCCGTTTGTGAAAAAGTGTCGCAAAGATTCTTCATTTTTTAAGAGGTGAATTGCCGCTTATGATGGAGCGCAAAATCCCAATCCACATGTTTAATGGATGCGCCATGACTACGGCAGTCTATTTGAGCCATGGGAAATTGCGATTGCGAAGAAACTTGTGCGGGAGTTTAAAGGCAAATGGAGCTACCTGAAGAAGGAAGATTTCCTTGATTTGATGCAGGAAGTGCTTGCTCACTGGCATTTTGTGAGGGATCGTTACGATTCAACAAGGGATGCCTCGAAAGCCACTTTCATGGCGAAAGTGGTTCGCGCCAAGCTTCAAGAAATTGTACGTTCCCTCAGTGCGATGAAGAGAAAGGCGGATCAAACCGCCGTCTCGCTTGATGAGCCATTCTCTAAAGAAGAAGATGCGAGAACGCTCATCGAAGAAATCTCCGAAGAAAAACCAACCCCAGCGGATATCGTCTCACAAAAAGAATTAAAAGAAAAAATGAGGAAAGCAAACCGCAAACTCACTCCAGAACAGAAAGCGATCTGCCGGTTGCTCAAAGACGGACTCGATGTCACAAAAATAAGCCGGAAACTTCACAAACACCGAAGCTCGATTCATTATCAGATTAAGCGCATTAAGGGAGTTTTTGAAGCAGAAGGCTTAAACGAGTTCTTAAAATAATTTCCAGCTTATTTCCCGCCTTTCTTTGCGACACTTTTTTACAAGTTGCATATATATCCATCGGCTCTATATCCACGTTCAAGCAAAAAAGGAGGAGACGATGCGAGTACAAAAAGGGTTGAAAAAAATTTACAAAGGAATGAGCGGTTACAACCGGGAGAAGCTCAGGGAGGCGAATTTTAAGAAAACCCGCGCGAAGGAAGAAAGCAAAAAGAAAAAAGCAAGGCGCGAAGTGGAATGACGGACAAACCAATTGAGATCAGGGATCTGCGTGACGGTAAATTTCTCTGGATCGATAAATCGGCGCTTAAAGCGATCAGTGAAAAGGCGAGCCCGATGGAAGTCGCCGTCTATTCTTGGCTTTGTTATTACGCCAATTACAAAGCGCAGGATTGTTTTCCCTCGGTAGCGACCCTTGCCAAGCATGCCGGTGTCAGTCGTCGCACCATCATGCGGGCTTTAAAGCGGCTTGAAGAACTTCGCGCGGTCTCGATTGAACGCACGAATGGAAAAGTAAGCGTTTATAAACTCCTTAACGTAACCGGTGACTCTCGTGTCACCGGTGACATGCCTGTCACGGGAGCGGTGACACCCGTGTCACTGGTACCGGTGACACCCATGTCACACGAACAAGAGATAATTGAACAAGAGATATTTAAAGAAACAACACGCGCGTGGACAAATTCAAGAAAACTTCCTTACCCTACTCCCTCAAAGCAAGAAATCAATCACATGATTGCTCTCGGAAAAGAACTCTTTCCTCGGTTCAATCTCTTTCAGTTCATTCAGGCTTTTAAGAAAGAAGTAGGTTACCCACCCCACCCACAGGTGGTTACCCGTGTGGTTAACCAACTCACAACCACCAAGGTTAAGGTCACGAACGTGTGGGCTTGGTTTAGTAAAGCCTTAGCCAAAGAGATGGAACAGTTCTTTGCGAATCAAAACATAAAACAAAATGAAACTGACAAGCACACACCCACAAAAATTGGAAACATTTTATCTACCATGACGAGGAGCGAGTGAAAATATTTAATCAATCAACGGGTCCTTGGAGCGGGGGTGTCCGGCGCGGGTCGGCGGCGGCGCGGGCGGTCTCTGATGATGAAGTTCATTTTTGTGATTTCGTGTTCATATCGGTTTTTAGGTGTTATCGGGGGTCAGAAATGGGGTCACATTTCGTGTTAGGGGCAATATCTCGGCTAAGATGGGGTTACGGGCTCACCCCCGATTTCGTGTTTAACCCGGGGGCATTTCGTTGAAACTCAAGATTGAGCCAGTCATCAAAAAGCTTCCGCTTTCCCGGCTCGCTCCGGATCCGGAGAATCCGCGTGACATCTCGAAAGAGGCGTTGTCAGGCCTCCGCGCTTCAATCCACAAATTCGGGTACCTCGATTTGATCGTAGTCAATAAACGCACGATGCAGATCGTCTCGGGGCATCAGCGTTTTAAAGTCTTAAAAGACGCCGGTGCCGAAGAAGCCCTCTGCATTGTGGTGGATGTCGACGCCGTCCAGCAGAAAGCGATTTCCCTTTCGATGAACAACCAAGCCATCATGGGGCACTGGACGGAAGCGATCACGTCCATCATCGAAAAATTAAGGCAGATGGCGCCGGAAGATTACATCAACCTTCGCTTAAATGAGCTTCGAGAGGAAGTTGCCGAGTTTGAAAAAGAAAGCACGGGCGCCGGGAAGACGCTTCCCGACGACGTTCCGGAAACCCCGAAGAAAGCCGAGACGAAGCCCGGGGACATTTGGCAGCTTGGTGAACACCGGCTCATGTGCGGCGACAGCACGAACCCCGAACACGTCGCAAAATTAATCGGAAGAGAAAAAATCAAACTCCTTGCGACAGACCCCCCTTACTGCGTGGATTACGATGGCACGGGCAGGCCTTCCGGTCCCGGCCGCAAGTATAAAGAGGGCGGAAAGAATTGGTCTCACGTTTATCACGAAGTCGACATCAAAGACGCCGGAAAGTTTTACGAGTCCTATCTCAAGCTCGGGCTCGAATACTCCATCCCGAACGTTCCCGTTTACATGTGGCATGCGTCAAAAAGAGCAGGCGACGTTCAAAACGTCTTTGACAAACTCGGGCTTCTTCTTCATCAGCCCATCATTTGGGTAAAGCCCTGTCACTTGATGACGTATTCCGTTTACTCGTGGCGTCATGAGCCCTGCGCGTTCGGCTGGCCGGAAGGAAAAAAGCCCAAGTACCGGCCTGCGATGAAAAACGTCTCAAGCGTCTGGGAGATTGGGCTTTTCAGGTCAGGCGACCCGACAAATCCGGAATACTACACCGACATTTGGCCTCTTGATTGGGAAGGAAAGAAACGGGCAACGGCCAAAGAACACCCGACCGTAAAGCCGACGGAAGTCTTCGCCATTCCCATGCGGATTCACACCTCACCCGGCGACCTTTGCTACGAACCTTTCTCGGGATCGGGAACGCAGATCATTGCGGGCGAGCGGCTTTACCGGAAGGTCTTCGCCATGGAAATTGAGCCCGTCTTCTGCGACGTGGCCATCAGGCGCTTTGAGGAATTTACGGGAAGGCACGCCAAGCTCATCCAAAAGACAAGCCCATGATATGGCGGAAGATCTCAAGCCAAAAGTTCCAAACGTTCTTGAGCTTGCGAAAAAGAAACGTCACATCCACCTCTTAGAAAAAGTTCAAGCCGGGAAAGCACTTACCGCATCTGAACTCGCCGAACTCAAAGAATACGAAGGCCATAAAGAAGAACCTCAAAACTTCGGCGTCGTCAAAACCTTAGTCGAAGTCTCCAAGGCTTTTAAAGTTTCCTACCGGAACGTTCAGTATTGGGTTTTAGACGGAATGCCCAAGACTCCCGATGGCCATTACGACTTAAATGAAATTGAAATATGGCGTATTTCAAAACTTCAGGAGAAAAAGGGTCTCAAAGATCCCGAAAGCATCAAATGGGTAGACCGTTACCGCCAATTCAAAGCACTTGAAGCGGAACTCGATTACAAACAAAAGCTTGCCACTCTTGTCTCACGCGAAGAGATCGAGCAGGGACGCGTTCAAAGAATTCTTGCCTTAAAGAAAGCGTTTCTTTCGCTCGGGAAACGCATTGCGCCTCAGGCTTACGGACGTGAGATCCGCGAAATTCAGGACATCGTGGACAAGCGGGTCAAGCAAATCCTAAGCGAATTTGCCGAGGGTTTGAGATGAAAATCAAAATTCCCTCGTTTGATTCGGAGCCGGAGCGCCGGGTTTTTCAAGTTCCGAAGGATCTCTTGGTATCAGATTGGGCAAACAAAAGCCGGTATCTTGATCCTTTGACTTCAGCAGAGCCCGGCCAATGGATGACGGACAGGACACCCTACATCAAGGGCATCATGGATGCCTTTATCGATCCCGTCGTTGAAGAGATCGTCATCATGGCGTCCACGCAAGTGGGAAAAACAGAATCGATGCTTAACATGCTGGGTTACGTCGTGGATCAGGATCCGGCACCTGCCTTGTGGGTGATGCCGCGTGAGACAGACGCAAAAAGCATCTCAAAAGACCGGGTCATTCCGATGATCGATCTTTCGCCCGCGCTTTCGGCGCACAGAACGCAGGACAAAGACGACGTGACGCGCCTTGAGATCACGCTGGATCGGATGATTGTTTATTTGGTGGGCGCGAATTCTCCCGCGGGCCTTGCTCAAAAACCAATCCGATATCTTTTCCTTGATGAAACGGACAAATACCCGAAGTTCTCGGGACGCGAAGCGGACCCGATCAAGCTTGCAACTGAAAGAACCCGGACCTTCTGGAACCGGAAAGTAGTCAAATGCTCGACGCCCACCACAAGAGAAGGCTACATTGCAAGCGAATATGAGCGCACGGACAGGTGCCGTTACTACGTTCCGTGTCCTCATTGCAATGAATATCAAGTGCTCGTCTTTTCCCAGATCAAATGGCCGCAGGAGGAAAGGGATCCTGAAATCATCAAAGCAGACAAGCTTGCGTGGTACGAGTGTCTGTTTTGTCATGAAAAGATCACGGACTCACATAAACAGAAAATGCTTCCTCAAGGAAAATGGATCCAGTCGGGTCAAGAGATAAGCCGGAACGGTAAAGTCACGGGAAAGCTTAAAGTAGCTTCAAAGAAAGGTTTCTGGATCAACGCGGTCTATTCCCCGTGGCTTACGATCTCTGAAATCGCAGCCGAGTTTATTCACTCAAAAGACGAGCCCAACCTCTTAATGAACTTCGTGAACTCTTGGCTTGCCGAAGTCTGGGAAGAAAAAACGGAAGAGCGCGAACCCGACAAAATCAAAGTGCTTGCACTCGATTATGACGAAGGAACGCTCCCGGGAGGCGTGATTGTTTTAACGGGAGGCGTTGACGTTCAAAAGGATCATTTTTATTTGGTGATTCGGGGATGGGGCGTTGGGCTTGAATCATGGCTCATCCGCGCTTTGAGAGTTGAGTCATGGGAAGAAGTTCTTTCCATTCTTTTTGAGACCGAGTACAGGCGTGAAGACAGATCGCTTCTAACGGTGCGGCTTGCCTGCGTTGACTCGGGTTTCAGAACGGATGAAGTCTATGAAATCTCGCGCAGATGGCGCGAAGTTTTAAGACCGACCAAGGGTGACGCTTCCGTTACGGGCGTTCCTTTCAAAATCACGAGAATCGATAGAAATCCAAAAACCGGCGCCGTGATCGAGGGCGGTATCACGCTCTGGCGCGTTGACGTTTCGTTTTACAAGGACAAGATCGCGCGTCTTGTTTCAACGAAAGATCCGGTTAAATGGCATTTGTTTAAGAATCCCACTGAGGATTATTTAAAGCAATTCTGCGCCGAGCACAAAATCATCATCAGAAACAAAAAAACAGGCGAAGCAAAAGAACTGTGGCAGAAAAAAACGCACTCGACGCCCAACCATTACCTCGATAGCGAAGTGTGCGCGGTTGCGGCAGCCGACATGCTTTACGTGTCCACGTTGCGCGAAGAGGATAAAAAAGAAATCTTTGAACCTGAAAAACACGAGGAACGTGCAAGCAGCCCGTGGCTCGGGAACCGGAAGGGATGGTTTCAGTGAGTGCATGGGAGCAAAAAAGAGAGGGATGGCTTGGGAATTCTAAATCAAAACAAAGAAGTTTCTCTGAACCAAAAGAAACGCGTGAAGAAGAAGCCGAAGATTACGCTGTCTTTTACGTGCCGGTGAGATGTCCGAGAAAGGCTTGCCGGTCAAAAAATGTCAAATGCTATTCGTCGACGCCGCCTGTCCGCTATCACGTCTGCCGGGTTTGTAAGACCCGCTTCAAATCCATTGAACATTAGGCGCTTTTTTAGGTGGCCGAATTGTGTTGACACCGTGATCACGGTATGGCCCCCTCCCACCCTCAAAGGAAAGGAAGGTCAAAAATGGAACAGAAACAGGTAGATCAAAAGAAAATCGAGAGCTTAAAGCGCATTCAGGATGCCTTGAGGTATTGGACGAGGAAGTGCAAAAACAACTCAAACGAGCTTGCCAAGCACATCGCGTTTCTTAAAGCAATCGATGAGGCGCTTTCAACGGAAGCAAGAAGCGCCTTGAAGGAAATGGAAAAAAACCGTGAATCCGAACTTGAGCTTTTGCGCTTGGAGATGAAATGCCTTGAGCTTGATATCAGGATCGAAAAAGGCGAGGAGGTCGTGAAATGAAACGCACAAAGTTTAAAATCGACATGAAAGGCAAAACAAGCTCAATCGGAACCTCGTATCAAGGCGAGCTTAAAATCAGCTACGCTGATCTTGTCACGATCTTCGGACCTCCGAATTCAACGCGTCACTGCTACAAGATCGACGCCGAGTGGATAGGCGCCATCGATGGCGAAGTGTTCACGATTTATAATTACAAGACTGGCAAAAGTTATCTGGGGACCCAAGGAAAGACGGTTGAGGAAATTACCGACTGGCACATCGGCGCGAAGAAAAGATTGACCGCCGAGAAAGTGCTTTTCCTCATCCTGAAGCACACGTTGAAACAAGGCCGGTCATGAAAAACGATTACCTCCACATGAGAATCTCAAAAGAAGAGAAACGCCAGCTCGCGCGTGATGCGAAGCGTTCGGGGTTCGCAAGCGTTTCTCAATTTCTGATCTGGCTCTGGAAGAATCAGAGGGAAAGGAGCAAAAAGTAGCTGTTTAGCCCCGCGGGGGAGCCCAAACTCCCCCGTTTTTCTTCACCTTATAAATCAAAGTCGTTACTACGCTGTAGTAAAGACCCCCTTTAAGTAAGATTCCATCCGCCGTAGTGTTTTGCCATGAAAGCCATTTTTCTGTTTGCGCTCGCATTCTTTTTTTTCGCAATGAAAGATTCTCGCGCTGATCTCATTTTCAGAAAACAACTCACCGAATTCCGATTTTGTGAGCGCGTCGATTCGCTTTCTGCGATTGACGACAATTTCTCGCTTGGTTCATTCCCTTATGCGGTCACGATTAAAAACGTTGGCTGTCATTGCAAAGGCGCTTGTTCCACAAAAGCAAATCTTCAGCTCAAGGATGACGCGGGAAATCAAATGACGCACACGACGCCTGTTTGTTCAAGCGAAGGCGTGGATGCGGTGTATCAGCAAGTGACGGCAGGCGGAAATCTTTCAGCAGGTGAAAAACTCAAAATGGATGTAACGAACAACCCGAACCCTGAAACGGATGAGTACACAATATGCGGAAGCTACTTAGCGCTCTGACAATTTCTCTTTTTCTTTTCTCGCAAAACTCTTTTGCGATGCGGGAGATTACCTTTTCAGGGCACGGAAGAATTCACCAAACGCTTACGGCTTATAACTTCTGTTGAGCTTCAGCTAAACGTAGACACGGGAGGGGTTTTAGGAGTTTAGG
>PCVY01000002.1:0-4272 GCA_002787155.1 Candidatus Abzuiibacterium crystallinum
CTCACCCCGAGTTTACCTCGGGGCGAGGAGGACGCAATTATTCATTTTAACTGAGCCCTTCGATGTCATGCTGAGCGAAGCGCCGCCTTTGGCGAGACTCGCCACGCTGTATGGCGGTCGGGCTCAGAATGACACGTTTTGAGCTTAAGTCAGTGCCATTTTCGTTTAACGAACTTCAGGTGCTTACCCCAAGCTGTACACCTAAAAAATCGCCACTGTGGCGACTTATTAGAACTTATTAGTATAAATTATTACATCTTATAATCATTTTAAAACAATTTATTGAAAAAAGTAGACTCCTCAGCTAAAATAACGCCATTTCCTGAAAGCTTTCTTATTGAAGGAGAGTCTTAGATTTAACATGAAATCCAACGTGTTCTTAAAGCGCACCATTGCTTTGTTTTTGCTCGTCACTTTTACCTCCGTCGAAACTTTTGCTCCTCACACAAAAGCGGCTACTCAGCTTCGCACAACCCCGCGTTTTTCTCACGTGGAGACAATGGCACTCGTCAATCAACTGGGACCCGAAGAAACCAAGGATCTTCTAGGAGACAACGTTTCCGAACGAAACCGAGATTTCGATATCCGGCCGCAAAGAAATGTCTTTACCAAGAAGCCATTTAGTTTCCGTTCCGAGTTACGTCACTTAGCTGCTCAAAAAACTCCAGAAGAATGGTATGCCGTTGCCGAAACCATTCGAATCAATGCAACCATTGTGATAAATGATCGACCCTATCAAGTTCATCAATTAGCAGAAGACATTCATATTGCCGAAAAGCCGGAAGATATTTTGGTCACTTTAATTTCTGTTGGGCTTCGTCAAGCGCCCTATTACAGCGGTTGGCTTTTGGGGACACTGGTAAACTTGATTCAACATCAACAGGCTTTCGTTCTTGGTTTAACCAGGGGGCTTCATTTAACAGCGTCGACTTCTAATTTTGCTTCCTCTGAAGCAGACGGTCTGAAGCCGCCGCCGCTTCGTTTAACCGAATGGCGCTCGGAACAAAGGCAGCATGCTGAAGCTCATGCCGCGGAATGGTATGCCATTATGAATCGAGTGAAGCCCGGTGTCTTTGTCAGGCTGCGCGGTATTTTATATAAAGTAATTGAAGTTAAAAGTGATAAGACGACACGTTTGACACCTTCTCAAATTCCAGTCGTGCTTGGTGCTGTGAGCGGTGCCGAATCGTACCAAACGGTGAGCATGGGCGAAATAGTTTATGGGGTGCAAACAGACGCTGTTTCAATCATGAATCTTGGTTTAGCGGATGATCGAGACTTATCAGAGCGTTCGGAATTAAGAGAAGTTAATGCTGATGAGGGAGCGCTTCGAAGGCTTTTAGAAAATGTGATAAGCGCTCGTCAAAAGCTGAAAGAAGCCGAAGCAGAAAGAAAAAAAGGAACGCGCAGCTCACGGCATCTTTTGGATTTGGAAAGATCTTATTTTGATGCGGCACGGGCATTGATTTCAGGCGACAGAATTGAGGCCGTTGCTTTAGAAGACGAAAGTGTTATCAAGCGCATTCAAGCCGGTGATTGGCTTATTTCTGCCGAAAGTTCGCCCAGAAGTCCGGATTTATTGTTAGTCATCGGCAAAAGCGATCTGGGCGGAATCCGTTTTTTGCGTTTAAGAACAAACAATGCGGGCGTTCTTCGCCATGGCGAAAGAGCCGAAACAAAAGTACTCACCTACCGGGGAAATTTGCTTCATCGATTTGATTTAGTTAGGCAGCATTCGGCGAGATCAAAAACTGCAACATCCGGCACACCTGCCGAAGCTCACGTTCCGGCACAAGAGAAGAAGCCGCAGCCCTCGGGCAGGCTTTTGCAAAGAATCGGTCATGTGATTCCGCTGCTGGATAAGCGAATCGCACAAGGCAAACGTTTTAGAACACAAGGCGCTCTTGCGCAGGTGCTTCGCATGAGATCTAAGGTTTTAACACAGTTGCGGAATGCGAGCCCAGAGGTCGATGGCCGGATAAAGCAACTCGTTCAACCAGCGGACACCCTGAACGATGTTATCTCGCCGGCATTTGCAAAAAAAATAGAAGCCGCTGTTGAATCAATGGATCGATTGATAGAGCAAGGCGCGAGATTTAACCTACAAAAAAAAATGGCTGCTGCCATTGGCGTCACGGAGGCAGTTTTATCACAAATGAAGCATCATAGCAGTGAAGCGGCAGATCGAATCAATCGATTGCTGACATCGTTACCCCGATCAACGGTTTCATCTTCTCCTGCTGATTTGTTAAATGGTATTCACTTAAATGGTCAAGATCAAGCAGAACAACCGACTTTACCGAATTTGGAAAGTTTATCTGCCCCCTACGCCCCAACCTTCCATAGAGGCACAGATGATTCTTCAATGAAAGGGTTGGGACAGCCCTTGAATCCTATCGATTCAAGGACTGCTCCGAACGAAAATGCAATCCATTTTCGGTCAGAGCCGTCCTCGTCTACCGATAGAGGCGAGGAAAGGAAGGCGAGGGCCGAATTGCGCCAAACCCGACCCGACGATTTTGGCACTATCGGCTCCTCATCGCCAACCGCGCTTCGGGCCGCCCCAACCTCCCATAGAGGTACAAGCAATCCTTCAATGAATGGGTTGGGACAGTCCTCGCTCACCGATGAAAATAAATCAAGGAAGGCGAGGGCCGAATTGCGCGTTGAAAACGAAAGAGGCAAAATCCAAACTTACTCTTTAGACAAGAAAAATCCGTCGCTGATTATCATTCAATTTCTATCCGGAGAGCAGGTAACCCTTAAAACCAAGAAAAAAAGAAATGGGAACCGCATCACTGTGAGATTAATTGGGGAGGATTCATTTTTTCGTTTTGCCGAACAGCCGGACGGTGAATTTAAGGAGATTCGGGGTTCACAAGCAAGGCCTTTTTCAATACGGCCAAATGTCACTTATCATTTTAACTCGCGGACTAGAGTTCCGCAAAAATCATTTAAAGTAACTATGCTTGAGAGTCTTTCAGATAGTTTTCAAGTGACGGTTGAAGTTGATCAGTCCGCCACCGTTCAAGTCAAGCCGGTTCCGATCACGCAGCGCCGCCAAAAAGTGCGCCGTCCATCGAATGTGAGGAGAAATCAACGCTCTGAATTACGCATTGAGAATGATAGAGATAAGATTCAATTTCTGAATGACCCGGCTTTCGTTAAGGCCTTGTTTGAAAGCGATGTTTTAACTGAGCAAGAAAAGACAGCCATTCATCCGTGGCTAGGGGTTGATGAAACGGGGAGTCGTGATCTCCCTCCTTTCGAAGAAGATCTAAAACGTGTGGCACAGAAATTAAATCTTAATATCGGTGATTTGCGTAACACGGCTGCGCAACAGGCCATTTTCCACGCTGAAAGATTTTGGCGTGAATGGAAAGAAGCGGATGGGTTGCGTTCAGAACTGCGAAGCGTACGAAAAAAAACGAGTGACGCGCCTAGTCTCGGAACCCATGCTCGTCAAATACTGGCAAGCGCACCGCAGAAAATCACACTCACCGTACAGAATTTCTTAGGTATTCACATGATGCCTTCTATTAAAATTGTCAAATTAGCCACCCACCCATTTTTTAACAAAATGGAAATATTAGTAGAGCGCGAGGGGTTTGGACCTGTGTCAGCACGTGATTTTATACAGGTTGCTCGTCTTGATTCTAAAAAGGATTCTGAAGTGACGTTTACATTGAACCCCAGCGGTGAGGAAAATGAATTAGCGCAAGCCGTCTTTATCTTGGCGATCAAACGTTTAATCGAAGATGAACATTTCGGTGAAAGTTTGACGAAGGATGACAGAGCCGAATACCCACAAACGGAAACCGAAACCATCGTCAAAGAATCTGAAGCACGCGTTAAGCATATGTTAACCATGACGGAGGAAAGGCATCAAACGGCAGATGATTTACCGGTCAGCACTCAAATACATTCGGAATTTAGAATGGCCATGGTACAAATAACTGGCCGATTGCCTATACCGAGCGAAGGAATCCGACAAGCACTTCAAGCGCGGTTGATGCCGGTAACACGAAAACTCGCTCAGAACCAAGTGATCGGTATTTTGCCTCATTTGGGCCGTGTGCCGGATTTAGTCACATCTGTTGTGAATAATTTGGATGCCGGTAACCGCGTTGTCATTTTTGTGGGGACCAAAAGGGAAGCCGAAAATCTAGAGCCATTTTTCCCTGTCGATTTATTAAAGAAAGGACAAATTGTCATCACCACACAGGTAAATGTTCAAGAAATTAGCCGGGGACAAAAAGTGGAACTTGTTGC
>PCVY01000002.1:4293-4450 GCA_002787155.1 Candidatus Abzuiibacterium crystallinum
TCGATCAAATTGAAGAAGATCTTGGGTTAGTAGGCATTGCCGAGAATTTGCGCTCAGAACTCAGAACCCGCTGGAGACAAGCGATTGCAGCGTAGTAGTAGGGACGGTTCTCGCCAAAAATAAGCGAGGCAGAACCGTCCCTGTTAATCTTGGGGTC
>PCVY01000002.1:4477-4788 GCA_002787155.1 Candidatus Abzuiibacterium crystallinum
ACCCCAGTATGCTCCGCTTCAATCACGGTATGGATCCCGCCGCGGACATAAAAATCACCGGCTACTTTCATATAACGGGGTTTGAGAGCTTCGAGCAAATCATCCAGGATTTTGTTCGTAACTGCTTCGTGGAAATGGCCTTCATTCCTGAAAGACCAAAGGTAAAGTTTAAGAGATTTTAATTCCACACAAAGCTCATCCGGCGTATATTCAATTCGAATCGTCGCAAAATCAGGCTGGCCTGTTTTGGGGCATACGCAGGTAAATTCCGGGCACTCAAAGCGGATCATATAATCCCGATCCGGCTTAGG
>PCVY01000002.1:4806-9123 GCA_002787155.1 Candidatus Abzuiibacterium crystallinum
TGGAGAGGATTGTAGCAAAAGAGGGTCTTTTTTGCTATGATTGAGTTTATCTGAAACAAAGTACCGAGCACGGAGAACAAAAATTTAAAAGTGATCCTGCGTGGGGTCAGACCCTCCTGGGTCTGACCCCTTTTGTATGCCACAAGACCTTAAACGTTATCACAGACAGTATTTATACCGCCCGATCGGTGAAGAAGGTCAAAGAAAACTCTGCGCCTCACGTGTCACCGTCATCGGTTGCGGTGCGCTCGGAACCATTATTGCCAATACACTGGCGCGTGCCGGTGTAGGTTTTATCCGCATTGCCGACCGCGATTTTATCGAGCCTAATAATCTCCAGCGGCAAGTCCTCTTTGATGAAGAAGCAATTGCCAAAAATCTCCCAAAAGCTATCGCGGCGTCTGAGCGTATTAAAAAAATCAATTCTCAAATTGTCACCGAACCAATCGTAACCGACGTCAATTTCACCAATATTGAAAATTTGATCCGTGATGTGGATTTGGTGATGGACGGAACCGATAATTTTGAAACGCGTTTCTTGATTAACGATGCTTGTGTGAAACTCGGAAAACCTTGGGTGTACGCGGCTTGTATCGGGAGCCAAGGGCTTACGATGACCGTGATTCCTCAGAAAACACCTTGTTTACGCTGTGTTTTTGAAACACCGCCGCCGGCTGAAATGTCTCCCACTTGTGACACAGCGGGTATCCTGGCGCCGGCCGCCAATGTTGTAGCGTCTTTGGCCTGCACGGAAGCCATTAAATGGTTAAGCGGTAATCAGAAAACGATCTCAAAGAATCTCTATAGTTTTGACGTCTGGAACCGTGAAGCCAAAGCATTAAAACTCGGAAAATGCGAACCAAGACCTGATTGTCCCTGCTGCGGACAGCGCGAATGGGCCTATCTCAAGGGGAGTGAATCTTTGCGTGCTGCGGTTCTCTGCGGCCGGAATTCCGTTCAAATTATGTCGGGAAGCGCCAAATCAAAGGTTAATTTTGATCATTTATCGGAAAGACTTGAAAAAATAGGCAAAGTTTCGTTTAATAGGTTTATGCTGCGCGCCGAAATCGACGGTTTTGATTTAACTGTTTTCGAAGACGGCAGAACGATTATTAAAGGGACAAGCGATTTGGCGCAGGCAAAGACGATTTATGCAAAGTACATAGGTATGTGATACTGTATAGGGTTTTATTGGTAATCCCGCGCGCATTAAAAAACAATACGCTGGGATGGCTCAGGTAATTAGGGACGGTTCTTCTTCTCAGTCAAACAACACGCCGGATCCGGCATGCAGTGCGGCGGGCGCAAGAAGAACCGTCCTTGATGACGAGCAAAAGGATATTATGACCCAAACAATTTTAACCAAAGAAGGTTTTGAAAAACTACAAAAAGAGTTACTGCATCTCAAAGGACGAAAGCGGATTGAGGCGGCTAAACATTTGGAAGAGGCGCGTGCTTTGGGTGATTTGAGAGAGAACTCCGAGTATGAGACTGCTAAACACGAAAAATCAAAATTAGAAGCACGTATTCAGGCGCTTGAAAACAAATTAGCCAATGCGAAGATTGTTGATAAATCAGAAGTTCGTACCGATAAGATTTTCTTTGGCACAATGGCTGAGCTCAAGAATCTAAAAACAGGTGATAAGGTCACTTTTAGTTTTGTAGCAGCTGATGAAGCTGATATTGCTCAAGGTAAGATTGCGATTACCTCGCCCATCGGTCAGGCGCTTTTAGGTCATAAAGTAGGTGATAAGGTGGATGTGAAGGCGCCGGCAGGGGTCATTCCTTATCAAGTGCTTAAGATTAAAGCAGCGGAATAGAAGTGGTTTAGTAAGTTTTCGAATCCGTGTCATTCCCGCATGCTTTAAGCGGCACATGCTTTCATTAAATATCTTAAAATATCTTATTGAGAGCAGTGCCGCACTTAACAACCGATTAACATTAAATCGGAAGTTAAGTGCGGGAATCTAAGATCCCCGACACTTTCGGAGAAGAACATCAAGTTCTTCCCGAAAAGTGCTCCGCGCATGAGCGCGAGTGCAAAGACATTCGGGGATGACACGAATGCAAAGTGATTGGTAAATATTTTTTAGGTGGTTTTAAAAAAAATGACTCAAGTGAACCTAAAACAAGCCGAAAAATTATACGCAATGCATCTCAAAAGGTTGCCACTTTTATTTGCAATTAGCTTCATATATATACTACTAAGCAGTTCTTTGTCATATGCAAGCCCGGTTATGAAATTAAAAAGAGGGATTGTGAATGTCCTGACGTCACCGGGTGAGATAGGGAAATACGCCCTTAAAACAACCCTTGAGGCAGAACCAGATTATCTGGGGCCGGTTTATGGTGTTTTTTATGGCATGCCCAAGGGCTTTGGATATGGAGCAGTCCGCTTTATTTCAGGCTTTATTGACTTTTTCACCTTTTATTGGGAAAAACCAGCTAATTGGGAACCGCTGATACCTGTTGAACCATTCACTTTTAAAGAAACCAGCCTGGAATAACTAAACCTGGTACTCAATTGTCTTCCTGGGCTCAGACCCAGTCAGCCAGAGGTCCGATCCGTCCTCCGGCGGAGAGGGTCTGAGCCCACATTATTTTTCCCTTATTTTCACTTGACATTGATTAGGTGAAAACATAGAATGACGTCCCTTTCAAGAAGAGGGTGTGTCAACATTCTCTGTCGAGAGAGTATTTGATCTGAATCATTTCAAACGTTTTTTTACATAATTTGCATATGATCAACAGGCACGTCTTGTCTAAAAAGACGATTGCCTGTTTTTGTTCTTTCACAAAGTTCGGAATTGTGTGAGGGTCTACGTCACCGAAGTCGATTCATCGTTTGTCTTTGATAAACGATGTTTCACAAATTCTTTTCGGAGAGTTTGATCCTGGCTCAGAACGAACGCTGGCGGTGTGGATAAGGCATGCAAGTCGAACGGACTTTCTAGCTGTTTCGGAAAGTTAGTGGCGCACGGATGCGTAATACGTGGTTAATTTGCCTTTGAGATCGGGATAACCCGTCGAAAGACGAGCTAATACCGGATGTGACCACAGATACTGCGGTATCAGGGGTAAAAGCTGGGGACTACGGCGAAAGCCGTTGCCTAGCACTCAAAGATGAGATCACGGCCTATCAGGTAGTTGGTGAGGTAATGGCTCACCAAGCCTATGACGGGTAGCTGGTCTGAGAGGATGGTCAGCCATACTGGAACTGAGACACGGTCCAGACTCCTACGGGAGGCAGCAGCCGAGAATCTTCCGCAATGGGCGCAAGCCTGACGGAGCGACACCGCGTGTAGGATGAAGGCCTTCGGGTTGTAAACTACTGTCACTTGGAAAGAAACTCACGGCGGTGAATAACCGCAGTGACTGACGGTACCAAGAGAGGAAGCCACGGCTAACTCTGTGCCAGCAGCCGCGGTAATACAGAGGTGGCGAGCGTTGTTCGGATTAACTGGGTGTAAAGGGTATGTAGGCGGCTTGGAAAGTTGGATGTGAAATCCTATTGCTCAACGATAGAATTGCATTCAAGACTACTGAGCTAGAGTGTGAGAGAGGTAAAGGGAATTCCCGGTGTAAGGGTGAAATCTGTAGAGATCGGGAGGAACACCAGCGGCGAAGGCGCTTTACTAGCTCGCAACTGACGCTGAATATACGAAAGCATGGGTAGCAAACGGGATTAGATACCCCGGTAGTCCATGCCGTAAACGATGTTCACTAGGTGTTGGCTCCGTTTCATTCGGGGTCAGTGCCGTCGCTAACGCATTAAGTGAACCACCTGGGGAGTATACTCGCAAGGGTGAAACTCAAAGGAATTGACGGGGACCCGCACAAACGGTGGAGCATGTGGTTTAATACGACGATACGCGTGGAACCTCACCCAGGCTTGACATGCACAGGAAATCCTTATGAAAGTAGGGACCTCCTTCACAGGACCTGTACACAGGTGTTGCATGGCTGTCGTCAGCTCGTGTCGTGAGATGTTGGGTTAAGTCCCGCAACGAGCGCAACCCCTATCCTTAGTTGCTAACGGGTCATGCCGAGAACTCTAAGGAGACTGCCAGTGATGAACTGGAGGAAGGTGGGGATGACGTCAAGTCAGTACGGCCCTTACGCCTGGGGCTACACACGTGCTACAATGGCCGGTACAATGGGCTGCCAAACCGCAAGGTGGAGCTAATCCTGAAAACCGGTCCCAGTTCGAATTGAAGGCTGCAATTCGCCTTCATGAAGCTGGAATCGTTAGTAACCCCGTATCAGCCACGACGGGGTGAATACGTTCCCGGGTCTTGTACACACCGCCCGTCAAGT
>PCVY01000002.1:9140-13393 GCA_002787155.1 Candidatus Abzuiibacterium crystallinum
TTAATGAGGAGCACTAAGTCGTAACAAGGTAACCTTACCGGAAGGTGAGGTTGGATCACCTCCTTTCTAAGGTGCTTAAAAAGCACAACAAACTCTGGCGTAGGCCCTCACACAATTCCAATTTTTTGGTACTGATCGAACGGACTTAATGGTGCGTTTGGATCGGTGGTCTCCCAACCATCCCAACAAAGCGTCAGGTTGGGAATGGTAATTGCGAGAGTTCGAATTGGGCCCTTACCAATTACCTAGTTACACAAGATAAATAGGTACCATTGATACGGGGGCCCGTAGCTCAGGTGGTTAGAGCACTGTGCTGATAACGCAGGGGTCAGTGGTTCGAATCCACTCGGGCCCAGTATGCTAAAAAGTCAGGGCAGCTGGGAGAGCACCTGCTTTGTCCGCCAGAAAAAAGGCGAGATTCGCAGGTTCGCAGAACTTATTGACATTGAACCCTATTGAGGGGGCGTAGCTCAGCTGGGAGAGCGCCTGCTTTGCAAGCAGGAGGTCATCGGTTCGATCCCGTTCGCCTCCAGAGTGGCGCTGTTCGGACGGATTTCGCCAGACTTTTTCAGCCAGAGGACTGATCCGTCCTCCAGCGGAGGCGAACAAGCAGGGGGTTAGGAGTTCAAATCTTCTCAGGTCCAATCAAATATAAGATCTGAAAGGATAGATGGTTCTGCGCCAAAGGCGCATCCGCCTAGCACGGAGATCCCGCTCAGGTCTAAATATTTTTAATTTTGAGTATCAAAGCTAATTGAAATTATTTGAATATATTCATTTCAAAATAATCGGTTTTATATTTACCATTCAAATTTCAAATTAGCTTTACAGTTGATACTGAAGTTTGAATTTGTGAATAATAAGTTCTTTGACAATTTGAAGCCATAAAGTAATAAACGATCGCACTTCGTGAATTTGTTCTTTGAACAAAGGCACGAAGGTGTGCATCTTCAAGAGTAATTCAAGTCAAGCTACTAAGAGCCATTGGTGGATAATTAGGCGCTTGATGGCGATGAAGGACGTGGTAAGCTGCGAAAAGCTCCGGGGAAGTGCAAACAACTCGTGATCCGGAGATGTCCGAATGGGGCAACCCTCTCTGTTGTAAGACAGAGAATTCTGGTCTGAATTCATAGGGCCACAAAGCCACACGAGGGGAATTGAAACATCTCAGTACCCTCAGGAAAATAAAGCAAATGCGATTCCGTCAGTAGCGGCGAGCGAAATCGGAACAGCCCAAACCTCTGCAATGTCAAGCTTTGAGGCGTTGTTGTAGGGGTGTTGCGGGCAGAGACATTGCGTGCTCAAACACGCAGAAGAAGACAGATTAAACATAGTCAAACAACCTGGAAAGGTTGACCCAAGAGAGTGATAGTCTCGTAGACGAAATGTTTAGCCGCTTCTTTGTCTTTCGCCCAAGTATTGCCTGATAAGTGAAAACAGGCAAGAATCTGGGAGAACCACCTCCTAAGGCTAAATACAAGCAAGCGACCGATAGTGAACAAGTACCGTGAGGGAAAATTGAAAAGAACCCCTGTTAGGGGAGTGAAATAGAACTTGAAACCAATAGGCTTACAGGCGGTCGAAGCACTATGCCTGAACTTCGGTTCAGGAATGTGTAACGGCGTGCCTTTTGCATAATGATCCGGCGAGTTATTCCGTGCAGCGAGGTTAAGCTCAGTGATGAGTGGAGCCGAAGCGAAAGCGAGTCTGAATAGGGCGTTTAGTTTCACGGAATAGACCCGAAGCGAAGTGAGCTATCCATGACCAGGATGAAGTCTCGGTAACACGAGATGGAGGTCCGAACCGATGTGAGTTGAAAATCGCTCGGATGAGTTGTGGTTAGGGGTGAAAGGCCAATCAAACTTCGTAATAGCTGGTTCTCCTCGAAACATATTTAGGTATGGTCTGTGGAGGTAGGAAGGAGAGGTAGAGTACTCAATGGGCTAGGGAGCTTACCGGCTTACCGAACCCAATGAAACTCCGAATTCTCTTTGTGTAATCCATGGAATCAGACAGCGGGGGATAAGCTTCGTTGTCGAGAGGGAAAGAGCCCAGACCGACGGCTAAGGTCCCAAATTGTAAGCTCAGTGGTAAAGGATGTGAGAGTTCATAAACAACCAGGATGTTGGCTTAGAGGCAGCCATCATTTAAAGAGTGCGTAATAGCTCACTGGTCGAGAATTCTCGCGCCTACAATGATCGGGGCTAAGCTTACAACCGAAGCCACGGCTCCGCATCTTCGTGATGCGGGGGGTAGAGGAGCATTCCTGATGGGATGAAGCGGAACCGACAAGGATCCGTGGACTGCTAGGAAGAGATTATGCCGGAATGAGTAGCGATAAGATGGGTGGAAATCCCATCCGCCATAAACCCAAGGTTTCCCGGGGAAGGCTCGTCCACCCGGGGTTAGTCGGTCCTAAGCCAAGGCCGGTTAGGCGTAGGTGATGGAAAGTCGGTTAAATATTCCGACACCTCTTGTTTCGCGTTACCAACTGCTTGGTGCGCAAAAGGCTAAGTGATCGCGCGACTGATTGTGCGCGTCCAAAGTGGTAGCTGCATCGCAAGATGCGGTGAGAACTGTTAGGGAGCTCGACCTACGGGAAGAGCGAACTCGCTGACGCCATGTTGCCGAGAAAAGCCAAGTAAGTGAGCGGAATGAGAGACCGTACCGTAAACGGACACACGTGGGAAGGGTGAGAATCCTAAGGCGCACGAGTTACTCCTCGCAAAGGAACTAGGCAAAATTGCCCCGTACCTTCGGTACAAGGGGTGCCTGAGTAGGATGACTGTCAAAGAAGTCCGAAAAGGTTGCAGTGAAATGGCCCAGGCGACTGTTTAACAAAAACACAGGTCTCTGCTAAGTCGATAAGACGACGTATAGGGACTGACATGTGCCCGGTGCCGGAAGGTCAAGCGGAGGTGTCAGACTTCGGTCAAAGCACCAAAGTTAAGCCCCGGTAAACGGCGGCCGTAACTATAACGGTCCTAAGGTTAACGTATCGCTAGCTTTAGTAAAACCAAACTATATGCGGGAAAATCCTCACACAGCTTTTTGGTACTCGTTTGCAATCTGCAAGCAGTAAAAAACCAAGAGACATGGGGACAATCCGCAGGGAAGGCTCGGCGAAAGCCGTGAACCCTCAGAGACTTTACGTTTGGAATTGGTCATGAAACTTGATCCACAATGGATAGCTGGTTTTGTTGATGGTGAAGGATGTTTTCATGTCGGAATTAATTCACATTCCGAAATGAGCACAGGATTTCAAGTGCTACCAGAATTCACCGTCGTACAACACAAGCGCGATATCGCGTTATTGTATGCTTTAAAGCATTTTTTCGGTTTCGGGGTTGTGAGAAGCAACCACGGAGACCGGATGGCATACCGCGTTCGAGATAAATCGCATTTGCTTGAACATATCATTCCATTCTTTATCAAGTATCCGCTAAATTCGAAAAAGCATCTTGATTTTTTGAAATTCAGAAAGGTGCTTTTGATGATGAAAGCAGGCGAGCATTTAACCGCAGACGGCGTCAAGAAAATTCGCCGAATTGCGGAACAAATGAATCGCTGCCAATTAAGATAAAGTCCAGCCTTCTAGGAAACTTTAAGGAACAACTGAGCGAAATTCCTTGTCGGGTAAGTTCCGACCTGCACGAATCATGTAACGACTTGGGCGCTGTCTCTGCGAGTCACTCGGTGAAATTGTAGTAGCGGTGAAGATGCCGCGATCCCGCATCTAGACGGAAAGACCCCGTGCACCTTTACTGTACGCTGGTATTGCGTTTTGGTTTAGTCTGTGTAGCATAGGTGGGAGACTTTGATGTCCTGGCGCTAGCTGGGACGGAGTCGTCAGTGAAATACCACTCTTATTGAACTAGAATGCTAACTCTACTCTCTGAAGCGAGATAGAGAACAGTGCTAGCCGGGCAGTTTGACTGGGGCGGTCGCCTCCCAAATTGTAACGGAGGCGTTCAAAGGTTGGCTCAGCGCGGTTGGCAATCGCGTGTTGAGGGTAAACCCATATAGCCAACTTAACTGCGAGACTGACAAGTCGAGCAGTTGCGAAAGCAGGAGTTAGTGATCCGGTGGTTGAAAGTTGGAATCGCCATCGCTCATCGGACAAAAGGTACGCCGGGGATAACAGGCTTATCTTGCCCAAGAGTCCATATCGACGGCAAGGTTTGGCACCTCGATGTCGGCTCATCACATCCTGGGGCTGGAGAAGGTCCCAAGGGTTCGGCTGTTCGCCGATT
>PCVY01000002.1:13425-22669 GCA_002787155.1 Candidatus Abzuiibacterium crystallinum
TATCTGGTGTGGGCGCAGGAACTTTGTGGAATTCTCTTCTTAGTACGAGAGGACCGGAAGAGACGAACCTCTGGTGTTTCAGTTATGCCGTCAGGCGTAAGTGCTGAGTATCTACGTTCGGAAAGGATAAGCGCTGAAAGCATCTAAGCGCCAAGCCAGTTCCAAGATCAGAGTTCCCAATTCTTTCTTCGGAGAGAGTTTAGAAGACCCCTGGAAGACTACCAGGTTGATAGGCAGGGAGTGTAAGGGTAGTAATACCTTCAGCTGACCTGTACTAATCGGTCGTTCGGCTTGACTCAATGTTATCATCATAGTACGCACACAGGTCGAAAATTCTTTTTGGCTTCAAAACGCAGGGGTGGTTAAACCGCCCCTGCGGTTGTCATTTTAGTTATTCTCAGTGAATATACTGGAGGGGCCACACCCGTTCCCATTCCGAACACGGTCGTTAAGTCCTCCGAGGCCGATGGTACTTGCTCCACGCGGAGCCGGGAGAGTAGGAAATCACTGGGATATTTTTTAGGGCGGCTCTTTTAAGAGCCGCCCTTTTTTTTTCCATTATTATGCCGATAAAACGATTATGGAACATGCTTTCAACCGCTTCAAAGAGTTTTTAAGCAAGCCGCTGCCGCTCGCTTGTGTGCTCACCATTATTTTCATGAATATTTTTATGACCGTCCCTTTTTTTGCACAGGTTGATTTACTTGGCCGTGATTTTTTACTCCGCTTAAGAGAATCTTTCAGCCAACCTCCTTTTGAAGTGGATGACATAGTTTTGGTAACGTTGGATGATCAAACCACCAGGGAGATGAAAGATAAATGGCCGCTCCCCAGGTCTCTTTATGCTAAATCGGTGAATATCATGATGGAATCAAAACCAAAAGTGATTGGTTTTGACTTCGTATTTCAAGGTGCTGACCAAGAAGCGGGAAGTGATCAAGCGCTTGCAGATGAGTTGAGTAAGGCAGGGAATGTGGTCATTGCTTCTTACTTGAGTCCCGAAGGCGATTTGATTGCGGGACACGAGCCTATCCGCGAAGCGGCCCACCGTTCCGCCATTGTCAATAAAGTGTTAGATCGAGACGGTGTTGTGAGACGTGCGCCTCTTTATTTTAGAGATCCGCACACCGGGGAAATCAGGTGGAGTTGGGAATCCGAAATTTTCTTTAAAGCCAAAGGAATTGAAAATCCTCAGGTAACAGAAACTAAAAATGAAACGATTATCAGCGGTAAATTTGGCGATTTGACAATTCCTGCCCGACGCGGGGTGATGGACATTAATTACTTGCTTCGGCTTACTGATATTCAACAAGTGCCGTTTTGGCGGGTGTTGTCCCGTCAATTTGATCCGGATATCTTTCGGAATAAAATTATTCTAACGGGCTTAACCGCGCTTGCTTTTCATGATTTTCATAAAACACCGCTTGGCACCATTTCGGGGCTTGCACTCAATGCCAATACCATAGTGACACTATTGTCGCACCACTTCCTCACGCGAATCCCGCTTATCTTTACGTGGTTTTTAGTCTTATTGTCGCTTTG
Organism: Candidatus Abzuiibacterium crystallinum; assembly: GCA_002787155.1. Classification (GTDB taxonomy): domain Bacteria; phylum Omnitrophota; class Omnitrophia; order Omnitrophales; family Abzuiibacteriaceae; genus Abzuiibacterium; species Abzuiibacterium crystallinum. Next base: position 14,968 of record PCVY01000002.1, read on the forward strand.
GTTTATTATTCGTGTGACAGACCGGTATTCTATTTTAATTAGTTTTACAGTTGTCCTGTGTCTAGCGTTTACTTACGTTGCTATTAGCGGAATGCTCTTGTGGTGGCATGTGATTTGGGATCTTACTTATGCTGCCATGGTTTCAATCCTAACGTTTTTCTTTGCGGTTCTTTTCAAACAATTTCAGACGGCACTTGAGAACATCCGACTTCGTGAAGAGTCGGTTCGGGATCCCTTAACCGGTTTTTATACGCGTCGGTTCTTGGAAGTCCATTTAAAAATGGATGTCAAAAAAGTATTGGCAGGGGGGCGTTCTCAAGGCCACATTGATTCTGTTGCAGTTGTCATGATTGACCTTGATAATTTTAAGCTGGTTAATGACACCTTCGGCCATCAAGAAGGTGACCGTGTGCTTAAAATTCTGGGAGAATCGATTCGGAATGCCGTTCGTAAAGAGGAATTGGTTTGCCGTTTCGGAGGCGATGAATTTTGTGTGATTCTGCCTGGCACCACGCTGGAGAACGCCATTAAATTTTCCGAGAAATTACGCAATGTGATTTTAGGCAATGATCAACTGAGTTACACCACCAAAGCGGGCGTCCAATCTTTCCGTGTGACGGGGAGTTTCGGCGTCTCGGCGATCAAAGGCAAGCAGGCCATGACCGCTGAAAATTTGCTGAAAGCAGCAGACCGCGCACTTTACCGTGCCAAAAAAGGCGGTCGTAATCAGGTTTGTGTTTTTGATCCGGAAAAAGATGTATTGGATGGGGATTAGGTCAGTGTTCAGTGGCCGGTGGTCAGTATTGATTGTGGAAGGAAGTAAACAACATCTGAATCAAAGAAAATGACTTTTCTAAGAAACTAAGAATCAAATCCTTAAGCAGTTCAATTATATCTACCAGCTACTGACCACTACTTCAAACGGAGCGTCGAATCATAATTTCCGGCTGAAATTCTTTCTTGATAGGCGGTTTTTGCAGACCTTCCAAAACATTGACACAAATTCGGACCATTTCGCGCCCCATGGCCTCCAACGGCTGTCGGACACTGGTCAAAGGCGGATCCACATACTTTCCCCGCTCGATTCCGTCATAACCCATGATAGCCACTTGGCCGGGGACACGAATTTTCTCTTCTTTGAGCGCACGAATGGCACCAATCGCCAAATCATCATTAAAGCATAAAATGGCTTGTGGAAGCGGCTTAACATTTTGAATCATATCAAGCATTTTCAAGTAGCCGTCCTCTTCAAAAAAGTAGTCGCATTTGCGAAAATAATCCGGATTAAATTTAATGTGTGCTTCTTCCAGCATTTCGCGGTAAATTTGGTATCGTTCGGCTGCATCCAGCGACACATCATCCGGCCCCTGAATCATCCCGATGCGTTTAAACCCGCGGCTGATCAAGTGGTACATCGCTTTTCGGGCGCCAATCCGGTTATTACAATACACGATGCTGGTTTTGACTTCCGGTACGTAATCATTAATCAACACGACGGGTAAGTCACTGAAACCGGTCAGTGCTTCTTCTACAAATTTCGGGTGAATCCGCCAAGTGAGAAACATCAAACCATCCACATGGTGCTCGCTTAAAATATCTTTGGGTTTGCGGGGGTCTTCGTCTTCTTTCACCATAATGAATCGAAGATCGTACCGGATATCGCTCAAAGCATCAATGATGCCCGAAATGATGCGGGTAAAATACTCGCTCTTAAATATTTCGGGCGTAAAGGCTGTTACCAGTCCTAACGTTTTTGGTTTTTCACTCATATGTAGAAAACTATACCACGATTGTAGATCTTGTGGCTAGTACTTCGACGCCATTAAAATTGTGGTCTCACAATTTTAATGGTGCTCAGCCCTTCGATGATACTCAGGACTGAGTCCATTCGACTTGGCTCAGGACTCAGTCCTGTGGTGAGTGAATTCCTAAAATCAAGTGAGCTGAACCACTAGAGAAAAGGAGATTCTGACCACCTTATCAATGATACACGCATTTTTTAGGGATCTGCAAGTCCCCATCCTTGGTTCCTGTTAAAAAAAGATTATCGGCGGAGGGTTGCAAAAAGATTAGCAAAGGCTCATAATAGAGCACCTTCAGAGGAGGAAAGACAAGCATGCCTTATGTGAATGTGAAAGTGGTGGGAAAATTAACGAGAGATCAAAAAGAAAAGATTTCCAAGGACATATCCGATTCACTTTTGAAACACGCCAAAAAACCCGCCGATCATACTTATATTGTTTTTGATGAAGTGGCCGGTGAAAACTGGGCAAAAGGTGACAAATTATTTGGATAGTGTGCCTCGTACAGCGTACTTCGTACATCAGAAAATTTATGGTGCTTTTGAAATTGCTAGATTCTATTTATTTTTTCGCTACATCAAAATCTTCTTTTCAAAATATGATGACAATACATGACATCCAACATCCGAAGTACGATGTACGACGTACGATGTACGAAATCCGAGGTTGTCATGGGCGTTGAAACACAGCTTTCTGTTTTCTTAGAAAACAGACCCGGTATTTTGGCGCACATTTGCGACGTGCTCTGTGAAAATGAAATTAATATCTTGGCGTTATCCACGCATGATACGGTTGATAATGCTGTGGTCCGGATTTTATGCGACAATCCGACCAAAGCATTGCTATTGTTGGAGCAGGAAGATCTTTTTGTATTAGAGCAAAAAGTGGTTGTCTTAGAAATCGAAAATCGCTCGGGTGCGCTCTCACGTATTTCAAGACAGCTGGCGCGCGCAGACATTAATATTGGTTATGCTTACTGCACGGCAACGCCGGGCCAGGAATCCGGTTGTTTGGTGCTTAAAACGGATGAGCCTGAGAAGGCGTGGAATTGTTTACAAGGACTGCATTTTTAGTTTAAAACCTAAGGAGCACAAGTCCGCAAGTCACAGGTGCACAAGAAAACAACAAATACTTGTGCCCTTGCGTCTTGTGCGCTTGTGCCTTTTTTATGACAAATGCGTTAGAGATTAAAGATCTCGTTAAGTTCTACGGTAAAAGACAAGCCCTAAACAGCATTTCTCTGACGGTACCAGAGGGAGAATTTTTTGGTTTTTTAGGACCTAACGGCGCAGGCAAAACAACCACCATCCACTCCATTACCGGTTTGGCCAAATACCAAGGGGGAAGTATTCGGGTTTTTGGCTATGACGCTGTGAGCGATTACCGCCAAACGCGGGCATTAATTGGCTTTGTCCCGCAGGAATTTAACTTTGATCCTTACCTGACGGCCGAGCAGATCTTGTATTATGAAGCGGGCTATTTCGGTGTCTCTAAAAAAGAAGCCCGAAGACGTGCTGCACAGCTATTAAAACAATTTGATTTATATACACACAAAGAGCTTGATTACCGCAAACTCTCAGGTGGGATGAAGCGCCGTCTCTTGATTGCTCGCGGGTTAGTTCACGAGCCGCGAGTTCTCATTTTAGATGAGCCCACGGCGGGGGTGGACGTTGACTTGAGAAAGAAATTATGGGTACTTTTGCGCGAGCTTAATCAACAAGGCATGACGATATTCTTAACGACCCATTATATTGAAGAAGCGGAACGTCTTTGTAAGCGAATCGGCGTCATTCATCAGGGCAACATCATTGCGCTCGAGACAACCGAAAAATTAATTGAACAATTGGGAAAGCATGTCATTACCATTAGTTTAGACCGCCGTTTTCCGGAAATTCCGCGCGAACTCAGGCAATTTGGTATTGAATTAGCGGAGGACGGCAATACCATTCGCCTCACTAAAAACGAAGTTCATTTAAACGAATTGCTCAAAGCAATTTATGCACAAGGGTTAAATGTGACGGGGATTGACACAGAGAAAACCAATTTGGAAGATATTTTTTTGGGGTTAACTAAAGAGAAATGACCAATATAGTCATTGCGAGCGCAGCGAAGCAATCTTAGTTCCTAGATTGCTTCGGCAACAACCGGTTCGTTGCCTCGCAATGACAATGAGACAAAACATGAATCAATTTATCGGTTTTAGAGCACTATTGAGCCGCGAGATATTGCGGTTTACCTCCGTCTTCAAGCAGACACTTTTCCCGCCGATTATCTCAAGTTTCCTCTTCATTTCTATTTTTGGTTATTTCATCGGCCGCAACCTTACCATGGCAGAAAATACACCCTACCTGACTTTTTTAGTGCCCGGACTTGTCATGATGTATTTGATAGAAAGTTCATATCAAAACACATCCACTTCGTTATTCATTGCGCGCTGGTCCGGTTATATCCAAGAACTGTTAGTTACGCCTTTGTCTTATGTGGAGATGGTTTTAGCCATGCTCTTAGGCAGCATGGTCAGGAGCGTGGTTGTTTCGGCCGGCGTGTTTGCTGTTTCGCTTTTTTTTGAACGGACGGCAATCATGCACCCTTGGGTGGTATTGTATTTTATGTTTTTTGTGTCTCTTACTTTTTCTTCGGTAGGTCTCTTGGCGGGTTTGATTGCCGAAGAATGGGAACATATTTCTATTCTCACCACATTTATCATGACGCCTTTTATTTACTTTGGCGGCGTTTTCCACTCGGCACAAAACATCCCTCATCTCTTTCAAGTCTTGATGCAGTTTAACCCTATTTTTTACATGGTGAATGGAATGCGCTATGGTATGATTGGGGTCTCAGACGTTGATTTTAAGATTTCCATGATCGTGGTCTTGGTCTTTTTTTCAGTCTTGTTTTCGGTGGTTGTTTGGATGTTCAGCCAAGGTTATAAATTAAAGAAATAAAAACCATCGGAGCGTTTTGGATTTATGACGAAACCGCATTTGCGCGATCTGACTAAATCAGAGTTAGAATCCCTCATCCTTTCCTGGAAAGTCCCTCGGTACCGTGCCGACCAGATTTTGCAATGGATTTATCAAAAAAACGCCATGGCAGTTGAAGACATGCAAAATTTGCCGCATGAACTGCATGCATTGCTTAATCAAAAGACAGATCTTAACCGCCTGACACTCATTTCCATGATGCAATCGGCTAACGGCGAATCAATCAAATTCCTGACCAAAACGCCGGACGGCCATTTGTGCGAAACCGTTTTAATTACGCAGCAAAAACGACGTACGGTTTGCATTTCAACCCAATTGGGATGCCGGATTCGCTGCATTTTCTGTGCGAGCGGCAAGGGCAAGTTTGGACGCAACTTAACGGCGGGGGAAATGATGGAACAAATTTCAATGGTTAGCTCAAAAGTCAAGGCACCCATTACCAATGTGGTTTTTATGGGGATGGGAGAACCATTGGATAATTATGATCAGACCATGAAAGCGCTTGAAATCCTTCAAGCCAAATGGGGATTTGCTTTGAGCGCACGCCGCATTACGGTTTCTACAAGCGGTATAACACCTAAGATTCTGAGTTTTGTCAAAACGACCGGCGGGCGGGTGAGGCTTTCGGTTTCGCTTCACTCAGCGATCAATGAAACGCGCTCATACCTCGTACCTATTAATAAGAAGTACGGATTAGCGGAACTAACGAGAACATTAGATGCAGTACACCAAAAACTAAAGCGCGACATCACATTTGAATACACCTTAATCGAAGGCGTCAATGATTCAATGCAGCAAGCCGAACAAACCGCCAAACTCTCAAGCCGCCTCAAAGCAAAAGTAAATATTATTCCTTACAATCCTATCCGTGAAATGGACTTTAAGACTCCTTCGCCAGAGCGTATCAAAGCCTTTCAATCCATCCTCGAAAAACGTGGAATACGTGTTATGGTGCGTCAAACGGCAGGTCGTGATATTGACGCGGCCTGCGGTCAACTTCGCCTGAAGCGTGATTGACGCTTCAGGACGGACAGTCGTTGAGGCGGTTGGCCTCAATGGCAACTTCGCCTGAAGCGTGATTGACGCTTCAGGACGGACAGTCGTTGAGGCGGTTGGCCTCAATGGCAACTTCGCCTTGACCGTGAAGCGGCCTGCACAACTTAAAAGCGCACCAGAGCACCAGGCACAAGTCACAAGATTAGGTTATAAGCAATTCTTTTAGCGTCATTCCGGCGACCGCCGAGATCCAGATCCCCCGAATGTTTCTCTCTCTGAACCCATCGGCTTCCGCCGGGGAGACGATATAGGGCTAAACCAACACATTCTACATGAAAGTTGGTGCACTTGCTTATTGAACTGGGGGTAACCAATCTCACTATTATAGAACTATTTAGTACTATATATCACATTACATAAAACTTTTTAAACCGATTATATTGACACTTCGAAAGTACAATGATATATTTTTACCATTCGCAACTCAGAGATTCAGACCCAGGGGAGTGTTAGTTTACTGTGCATTCAAAATTATTTTCAAAACAACTCCGATTTATTGCACTTTTTACCGCTCTTGCCTTTACCTCCACCAGCACAATCGCTTATTCGGATGTTCCTTACATCGTTTCTACCGTCAAAGATGAAATTTCACACCTGCGCGCAGTTCCATTGGTCAATGGATCGTTAGGTAATGGCAGGACAATTGAAGATGTGTTAAGGCGCACAAAACCAGCAGCCATTAACACAAAACAGGAAGTAATCCATCATCAATCCGAATTGCGTGATTCAGAAGAAACACTTTGGTTTCCCGGCGAAGTTAAAGAAGCAGCAGAATCGTTTCTTCAAGCAGTTGAAAGACGTAAAACTCAAGTCACTTCCAGAAAACGCTTTTGGATTTATATTGGCGTGATGACTGCGGGCATTGCTTTGCTTTCAATTGCTTCAATTTTAAAATCCAAACTCAATCAGTATCAAACAGAGTTGCATGAAAACCCAGTTGGTCAGTTGATTGCTCCTTCACCGCTTAATCAAGCTGCGCCCGGATTACTAGTTGCCGCACTCGCGCCAAATGTAAGAGGCCGTTCAAATACCGAGTTAGCAGAATCAATTCGTAAGAATCCTGACAAACTCATTGATTTGGCAAAATTATTGAGCCGCATCAGAAAAGGTAATCAAAAAGCCAATGAAGTACTTCAAAGACTCCTCAAAGAAGGACCTATGCAGACTCAGGTCCGGCGCATGCAGGAAAAATTTCCACCCTCGTGGCGTCCAAAATCGAAGTTGCAGGAAAATGCGCGTGCTGACCAACCTAACAGAGGTAGGCGATCTGAACTAAGAAACGGAGAAAGCAGGTTGCTCACACCCTACCAGCAATTGCTGGCAAATGAAGACACGTGGCAAAACGGTCATCATGACCGTCCAGAGATCATTGAATTAATCAATCGATTTATCGTCGTTCTTTTGCCGGATGATTCCGACGAGTACTTAGAAGTGGCCACGGCACCGCCTACATATGGCACACGTCCATTTTTTGATTTTGCGCGTCAAACAGCCCAGAGAATTCTTCATATCCTAAAAACACCTGCTGATGAAAACCATGAAGCATTCAAAGCCATTGTTGCCGCAACCGTAAGGAAAAAAGAGGTAGATCAAAGAATCCAAGAATTGATTAAAGTTATTGATCAACATCTTCATCAAATTGGAAGAATGGAACGAGTTTTACCTGCCACCTCTGCCGCTAAGCAAACGGTTCGCTCTGAATTAAGGCGTGCTGTTCTATGGGCACTGATCGGGGCCGGTTTTGTTACCATCCCTGCTTTATTGGGGTATTTGACTGTTAGTTCTATTTTCCCCGGTCATTCAGGCGCATCCATTTTAACTGCCAGTCTCGGTGGTTTCGTAGGTGTTTATCTTTTGGCG
>PCVY01000002.1:22703-24423 GCA_002787155.1 Candidatus Abzuiibacterium crystallinum
GTTGCGCTCCATTGCATCTTACAAGGAGAAAAACTCTCAAGCGAGACATTTAATAATTGCGGCCAAGGCAGCTGCAGAAAAGGGAGATCAAACTAGCGCCCTTCAATTATTAGTAGAAGCTGACAAAATAGTAGCTTCCATGACAGAATTTGGTAGTGACTTTGCGCGGCAAATGACCACGTATGAAATAAATGACGTAAGAGGTAAAATTTTAAGTTCCAGCAGCAAGCCAGTTCATCCAGAGTTGAGGACTGTTCATGATGATGCATTCACCCAAATTACAAATGTTATACCGCCGTCACTCGCAGTGGCATCTGTAGGCCAAATAACACCCCAGCATTCCAAAATTATTCACGCGGCTCTCGTAAAGAGCGGCATTTTAGATGACAACGATCACCTCACAGATCAATTTGATGTAGACGCTTATCGAAACATAGGTCGGGCGGATGCTGTCCGCGCTTTAAGCCGATTAGGTATTCCTGACCAATATGGCTGGTTTGCTTCGGAGATTATCAAAGTTTTAGTGAATGCAGCCTTTGAAGCAACAACTGCCGATGAGACAGTTGATGCCATTCGGATTGAGTTGAGAAATGCTAACTTAGGTACATTATCTTCTATATTAGAAGAACAAGCCAAAGTTCGCGCCGAATTAGACGCGCGTGATGGTGTTCAATGGGCAGATCATGCTTCACTCGGCGAGTTAATTTTTCTTGCCAGTGCGGCCGCTATCGTGGCCTTACCACTATGGATTGCTCGATTGGTAGGTTCTTTAAATCGATCTTTAACCACAACCAATTCTCGTTCCGAGTTGCGCCAAGCTGTTACCAGAGTAGAATTACGATCTAATGATGAGACAAATCCATTTAATAGTCTTCATACTGCTATTTTAAGTGCGTCAGGACTTGAGTTTTGGAAAGACAGGATTACATTTACGCCGACTCAAGAAAAAGCAGTGATTGTTATCGACCCCATTCCTTCCGGTGAAACATCTCAAGTTCAGGAAGCGCTGCGTTCAATTGTAAGCAGCTGGTTAAGGCAACACACTTTTTATCGCTTATCACCGGAATCAAAAGTTGAGGATAGCAAAACTGGCCGTTCAGGCGATCAACGAATCACATTGATTGTCGAGAATCTTTCGGTGTTGGATGCGGAATCTCAGGCTGTAACTCCAACCGATTTGCGCCCTGAATTGCGCGCAGAACTTATTTTGTGGACAGGTTTACTTGTCGGTACTGCTTTAGTAGGGGTCACCAGGTTTCTTTCCACTAGACGGTATTACGGGTCAGAGGATAGTAATGATCGCTCCGAACTTCGGGAGGCGTACTCGTTTTCTCAGATTGCGGAGGTAGTTGATGAATTGCTTCGCGATATACATGAAGAGGTGCATGAAGCGAAAACAACCAAGATGGTAAAGATTTATTTTGAAAGGGAGCCGATTGAAGGGGCTACTATTTCTGATGAGTTAGAGTTTCGGCCGATCGGTGTTGAAATCGCGGCAAAAATTAAACGGCGATTAGGCGATGTCACAACGATGCGCTTTTCAGTCAATCGAAAAGGAGACGCCATTGTGATTCAGAGCGATGAGGGCGACGAAGGTACCGGCGTTCCCGCTGTGCTGTCAAGAGACCCGCAATCGCTTTCCCAACGTGCGAAAACCAGTCACTCCGAATTACGCGGCTTGATGAGCGGAGAAGGCGGAGCCTGGACAGAAAGCGAAACC
>PCVY01000004.1 GCA_002787155.1 Candidatus Abzuiibacterium crystallinum
TGGCTGCCCGACCTGGATTCGAACCAAGAACCTCGCCTCCAAAGGGCGGTGTGTTACCATTACACCATCGGGCAATAAAGCAGTGATCGGTGACCAGCGGTCAGTGGTCAGTCAAAAAACAAACTAGAATAAGAACCTCGCCTCCTTCGCCAGAGGCGAATCCGCCGCGCAGTTTGGCGGAGCGGTGTGTTACCATTACACCATCGGGCAATGAATATTGAGCGGTCAGTGATCAGTGGTCGGTGTCCAGAATGAATAGTAAAACTGAAAATAATTTTTTTCAATTCTCATCACTGAACACTGACCATCGGGCACTGATCACTAAAAAAAAATGACGGGTAAGCGCCCGTCACCTGTCTCTTAAGGCGTAAGTCATACGAAACTCAGCTGACTTTGTTTGCACCTTGCATGTTGTAAGCTTCCAAAATCTTCTTTTGAACGTATTCACGGCATTCGCCGGTAATGGGATGCGCAATATCTTTGTGTTCGCTTTGCCGTTCGAGCGTCTCGTCACACGCTTCATCCCGCGCCTTTTTATCCATAGGCATATGAGCGCCGCAATGATTGCAATAAGCACTTCGAATGGGGTTGGCGTGCTGACACTTTTGGCACTTTACCTTCACTTTGCGCGAAGGCATGGCGACAAAAAGCCCGCGGCTGCCTTCGATAATTTTAATGTCACGGATCACAAAACAATCATCAAAGGTAACGGTAGCAAAAGCACGCAATTTTTTATCCTGATCTTCTCGTTTAAAGATCCGGACTTCGGTAATCTTCATATTACCGGCTCCCCCTTCTGGTTCAGCAAGTCATGAAGAAATTACAGAGAATGACAAACGATGATTTGCTTATAAGTCCTTAAGGATTTTCTGATTTGTTTTGCCAACTCTGCCGCCTTATTTTTTGACGTGGTGACGCCAAAAACCGAAGGACCGCTGCCGGAAATAAGACGCGCTTTCACATTTAAAGAATCAAAGAGCTTTAAAACACGGCTCAAGGCCGGATAACAACGGATACTTGCCGCCTGGAGATCATTCCTTAAGGACACCTGTTTCTGGGCAAGCAGATATTTGCTCAATCCGTGAGGAAGTTTAGCAATTTGAATTTTCTTTGTCAAGGAAGGCTCGCGGTAATCCGCGGGCTGTAAAACGCTGTATACCCGAGCCGTTGAAAGTGCTTTTGGCATGGTCACCAGGACAAACCAAAAACGTTTTTGGCAGGACAGCGATTTTAATCTTTCCCCAGCCCCTTCTCCCAATGCCTGACGGGTATTTAACAAGAAAAAGTTCACGTCAGCACCTAAACGAGCCCCCATTTTCAATAATGCCTTTTGAGTCAGAGGAAGCCGGTATAAACGTTTCAAGCCCAACAAAAAAGAAGCTGCGTTGCTTGAACCGCCGCCCAGTCCGCCTGCCACAGGAATTCTTTTTTTTAAACGGACAGTGACTCCGCCCTCGAAAGGAAAATCTTTTTTTACCATTTCAAAGGCTTTCCAAATCATATTCCGATGGCCGGTCGGAACGCCTGGATGGTTGGTTTGAATGGTGATGCCCGCCGGTTTTTTTTGAAGAGTTAATGTGTCAGCGAGTGAAATGCGGTGAAAAATAGTAAGAAGCTCATGATAACCATCCGCGCGTTTTTTGAGAACTTCTAAGTGTAAATTAACTTTGGCGGGTGAGGTGATCGTGAGAGATTTCATGGTAACCAGCGGATAGCGTATAGGTTATAGGAATGAGCCATGTTTCCTAAACGCTATACGCTATCCGCTATTCAACTAGTTTACGACCAAGCTTTTTTCATGTGACGGTGCTTGCGCCGTTTTTTCTTCCACTTATGTTTGTTCATCTTGCGCTTTTTGCGTTTTCTGCCGCACGGCATGGATAATCTCCCTGGTTGAGTAGAGAGTAGAAAGTAAAGAGTAGAGAGAAAAAATGTTACGGTTCTCTCTACTCTTTACTCGCTACTCTCCTCTTCTAATATATTACCTTATTTAACGGATACTCGATGATACCGGATGCGCCGAATTTCTTAAGTTTCGGGATAATCTCGCGCACAATTTTCTCATCAATAATGGTTTCGACATCAAACCAATCATCATCGGTCAGCGACGAAATCGTCGGCCGCTTGAGCGCCGGTAAAATCTTAAGGACTTTCTCTAAATCTTTTTTAGCGACATTCATTTTCAAGCCGACTTTTTGCTGCGCTTGAATTGCCCCTTTGAGCAGCATGACCAAATTGTCAATTTTGTGCTGTTTCCAGGCATCTTGATAACTCTGTTTGTTGGCAATAAAACGTGTGGTCGATACCAAAACGGTATCAATCACACGCAAATGGTTAGCGTGCAGGCTTGAGCCGGTCTCGGTGGCTTCGATAATGGCATCGGCCAGCACGGGCGGCTTGACTTCCGTCGCCCCCCACGAAAACTCAACCTCAGCATGTACTTTATGTTTTTTGAGGTAGTGTTTGGCCACATTCATCAGTTCAGTCGCAATTTTTTTCCCTTCCAAGTCTTTGACAGATTTAATCTTAGAAGATTCATGAACGGCGAGAACCCATTTGACCGGGCGGGCAGTTCGTTTTGAATAGTGGAGTTCCGCCACCTCATGTATTTTAGAACCGTTTTCCAATACCCAATCCAGGCCCGTTAAACCGCAGTCCACCACCCCGTCTTCTATGTAGCGTGACATTTCTTGCGGACGGTATAAGACAAGCTCCAGCTCTTCATCGTCGACTGCCGGATAATAAGAACGGCTTGTCGTGACAATGTTAAAGCCTGCTTTTCGAAATAATTGATAAGTTGCTTCTTCTAAACTGCCTTTTGGCAGGGCTAATTTAAGCTTCATTCATAAACTCCTTATTCGCCTTTCGGGACGAATCTCCGCCGGCGGACGTCAGCAAAGGACTTCGACCGGAGGACCGATCTGTCCTCCGGCGGAGATCAGTCTTTTGGCTGATCCCCCGCAGCGGAAAAATCGGCGTATTCTATCGTGATGAGAAGAGAGTGTCAATGAAGGCCGGTTTAAAAAGTCGGACGGACCGGATTAAGCAAATGACCAATATCAATCTTCCCTTGGCGGAATAATTCTAAATCTGACTTCGTTAAAATGGCACCCGCCGCCGGGGACGTGACATTGATCAACTCAAAATGACTGAAATCCGTAAAACTGTAACTTCGAAGCAGCGTGACAAATTCGCGTAAAACCAAATTCATCACATACAGAGAATCTTCTTCGCTGACCCAATCACTCGCCACTAATCCGGCATCTGAGTGTTTGGGTTCTAAATCAAAATCGAGAGAAAAATGAGCCGGATTCCTATCAGTGGTCCGGTGATACGTGGCCAGCACCCTGGTAGCGTTGAAAGTATTAAAAACACGCTCATCAGTCGTTAACAACGCGTCAAAGCGCCTGGATAACTGCCGTGCCAAAAAATCACCCAGCTGAACGTCCTCTACATCAAAAAGCGACTGCCATTCGCTTAAATTTTCTTCTAACTGCAAATTGGCAGGCATCTGAATCCGTTTAAAATTATCGTGATCATCAATATAGAAAAACGGGATCACCCTTATCAATTCATATTGATTGGGCGCCGGACCATGAACCACAAAAATAAATTCAAGCTCCGTTCCCGACTGATATGCAAAACTACTAGCCAAAAAGCCCGGCTTGGGTTCATAGGTTTCTTTAACTTTGACATAAACCAAAAACTCGTTATTGGCTGAAGCTTCGCTGCGAATATCAATTAAATCGTAGTGAAGATTATTTTTGCGGGCTGCATCCAAAAATATTTGGTACAAGGGCGAAGTTTCAAGCGCTTGAATACCCTCTTCTGAGAAATGTTCGCTCAAAAGATCATGCGCGGGTTTATGCCCAATTTCTTCAAAAAGGGACTGTACGATAGAAGACCAAATCATTGTCCGGTTAAGCTTGAGGTCGTGCAAGACACGTTTGCGGTACTCCGAACGCGGAATATCCCAAAGCCGCACACGCTTAATGTCCTGGACATAACCAGTTAAAACCAACTGTAATCCGGTTTTGCGGTCGGCAGCCTGCAAAACATAAAAGTCGATATCTTTGTCCGCACTCAAGACCACGCGCGAGGTTGAGAACAAGACATCTTCTACTTTATCCAAAGCTTCTTGGGAAGGCTGGAGAAGAGACTCGAGGTTTTGAATCTGTCGGTTGGCAAGTGCTTCTTGGAAATTAGCGCTGAATAAATTATCGAGCGGCAAAAGGACACCGATGGTTTTACCGGCTATTTTTACCTGAATGTGATCAACACCGTATTCGTCGCGGCAAATTTTAGCCAGTTCGCCGGCCATCGTATCTTCCCGATACGTTTTACTGCATGCACTCAAACCGGCAAGCACCGCACAGCCGATGATGCCGCTTAATATGATTTTTGGCAACGCCGTTCGTTTCATTGATTCCTTCGATTCCTTCCCAAAAACAAAAGCGCCCAAAGTCTTCCCTCGGGCGCTTTTGCAGCCAACCATTACTCTGACTGAACGTCGGAAGATGTCCCTTCTGCCTTAGCGCCCGTATCTTCAACCGTAAAAATACGCGGATTGGGTTTGCCGTACTCATTAAAAATAGCCTCAATCTCATCGTATTCCAACTCTTCTTTTGTCAGCAACTCGTGGGCAAAACGCTCATGAATTTGCTTTTCCTTGGTCAAGAGATCTTCGACATCATGCAAACATTTTTCAATGATCTTGGTCGTTTCGTTATTCAGTTTCTCCCTTAAAGATTCTGACATTTGTTCATCCGGAATTGACGTAAAATCGCCGACAAATCCGTTGCTGCCCATGCCGATCCGCCACACCATTGAGTGTGCTGAGCGCATGGCCATTTGAAAATCGGCAGAAACACCGCTTGAGGTGGTGCCAAATTTTATTTTTTCGCCCACATAACCGGCCAACGCAATCTTGATATCGGCCAACAAACTTTCCCTGTCCTCAGTAAACCATTCTTCGCGCGATGTCGGATGGACTACACCCAAAGACGATTTACGCGGGATGATGGAAGCTTTAAAGACATCCTTGCGGGGATGCAAAAGATAGGTCGCGAGCAGATGTCCGGCCTCATGGTAAGCCGTCATTTCCCGTTCACGCGGCGTCATCTTGATTTTATGCTTAACTCCCAGTTCAATGCGTTCAATGGCATCTGAAATTTCTTTGTAGGTCACCACGTCTTTTCCGTTACGGGTGGCAATCAGCGCTGCTTCTTTCACAATGCTTTCAATATCCGCAGGCGATTTCTCCACAGCTTTGCGCGCTAACTTACGCGCATCGATGGCAGGATCGTGTTTCACCTTTTTCAAATAGTATTGGAAAACTTTTTCCCGCTCTTCCAAACCCGGTTTACCAACGTAGACTTTGCGGTCAAAACGGCCGGGACGAAGGAGCGCGGGATCAAGCGTTTCTTCCGGTGAGTTGGTGGCGCCGATAATAATGACGTTCTCTTCGCGCGAACCCAATCCATCCATTTCAACCAGCAATTGGTTCTGAGTGGAGTTGGTTTCTGAATTCCCGAACTGATTAAACGTACGGTTTTTACCCATGGCATCCAATTCATCGATAAAAATGATGCAGCCGCCGAATCCATAAGCCAAGGAATTGGCTTTTTTAAACAAAGCGCGCACGCGCGAGGCGCCGACGCCGACAAAAATTTCCACAAATTCACTCGCTGACATGGAAATAAAAGGAAGCCCGGCTTCTGTCGCAATGGCTTTGGCTAAATAAGTTTTACCGCATCCGGGAGGCCCGATCATGAGAATCCCGCGCAAGATTTTACCGCCGATCCGTTTGAGACGTGCATGGTCCGTAATCAATTGTACGACTTCCCAAGCTTCCTGCTTGGCTTCATCAATTCCAATCACGTCGCTAAAGCGAACATTAACTTCGCTGCCTTTAATGGACTTTTTGTCAAGTTTCGCAAAACCGCCCCTTAAAACAACCATGTACATGTAAACAAAGATCATGGCATTTAAAGCCACCATCACCATTTGAAGCGGCATGGTCGCTAAAGTAATATTGCGGTAATAAGATTCCAGTGACATCATGCCCCAAATAGCCAGAATAATTAGGATAATCGCGGCAAGCGCAATTAAAATCTTGGTACGGTGATTCAAGAAATGCATTTTGATGCGGCGGTACGTTTTTTTAGTCGGATCCATCTGATAAACTCCTAATCGCACACTTTAAAAATATAGTCACTTTTTAAGAAACACGTCTCCCGTTTTTTAACTATACATGATCTGAATCTTTATTGTCAAGTAAAGCAACTGTCAGGAAGGAAGTCTTCTCTCAGCCGCATCTTATTTACTGGTAACAACTTAGGGCTAGTTTACGGGCCTTATTTCTGCCGTCTCATTTTGATCTTCTTCACCATCTTCAGACGGATGGGACAACCACGGCCAAACCCACGGCTGCTGTTGATCATTTGACTCAACTGTCTTCTCTGTCTCAGAATCTTCCATAGGCTCTTCGACAAAAAACTTTCCGGTATCTTTCAGCATTTTAAATGAAGGCGCCGGTGCGCCGCTTTGGCCTTCATATTGGAGCGTTTCTTCAGTGACTGCGACAGGCGTTGTTTGCGTATCTTTGACCGGATCGTCATTAAACAAACTTGCTTCCGCCGGCCCAGCCAAAATAATGCTGATGCAAAAGAACAAAACAAACTGCAGTCCGGCTGGCTTTATTATTGCCGTAACGGCCTTACCATGTATCGGCATCCTATTTCCTCCTCATTAATCATAATAGCCTTTTAAGAAGGGGTCAAGCCGCTCCGCCGCGGTCTCGCGCGATATCAGGTAAAAATCAGTTTATCCGCCTACGCAGAAACTCAAAGAGCGAAGGCGGGTATTCATCAGCCGCCGCGGGTGTTAACCCGTGTGGCTCCATTTTCAAAGGAATGGGTTTAGGCAGATAAATAAGGGTCGGGGAGTTCTCCCGACCCTTCACCCTATACCAGCCGCGATCAAGCGGGGATTGATTCCGCCAAAGGCGAGGCTCGCCACAGGCGGCTGGCGGAAAGATTAACTCCCCGATGGCTCAGATAAATAACGTTTCAAATAAACGCCTGTGTGGGAAGCGTTTTGGCGGAGCAATTGTTTGACGGTGCCCGCAAAAACCAACCGGCCGCCTTGATCACCGCCTTCAGGGCCTAAATCAATAACGTAATCGGCACATTTGATGACTTCCATATTATGTTCGATCACACAAATCGAATGGCCGCGTTCCAACAGCCGGTCAAAAGCGCTTAACAAATAAGAGATATCACGATAATGGAGCCCTGTCGTTGGTTCATCAAATAAATATAAAAGATTTTCTTGTTTGGAATTTGTCATTTCTGCCGCCAGTTTCATCCGCTGCGCTTCACCGCCGGAAAGTGTTGTTGCCGGCTGACCTAACCGTAAGTAACCCAAACCCATTTGAGATAAAATAGTCAATTTTTCAACGATGGCTCTTTCACCTTCAAAATGTCTTAAGGCAGTATCAATCGGCATATTTAGCACTTCTTGAATATTTTTATCGCGATAACGAATATCGAGCGTTTCTTTCTGGTACCGAGACCCTTGGCAGTAATCACAAGTCATATAAACATCGGCCAGAAAATGCATCTCGACTTTGATCGAACCCTCCCCGCGGCACCGTTCACAGCGGCCGCCGGCGACATTAAACGAGAAATAACTGGGGGTTAGTTTCCGGACCTTCGCATCACGCGTCCTGGCAAAAACTTTTCGAATATCGTCAAAAGCTTTTAAGTAAGTTGCCGGATTCGACCGAGGCGTTCTGCCGATGGGAGATTGATCGATCAGCACAAGATCTCGAACATGTTCAAATCCTTCAATGCGTTTGACAGCGCCCATCTCAGAAACGGGCCGCCCTCGATACCGTAAATAATTGGCATACAAAATATCATACAAAAACGTGCTTTTACCGGAACCTGAAACCCCCGTCATCACAACCAAGCGGTTCAATGGAATTTCAACGGATAAATTCTTCAAATTATGATGAGAAGCGCCCGCCACGCTAATGGTGTATTCAATATTGCCGTTGGCCGGTAGAATTTCCCGATTAAGAACCAGCTGCTTTCTAAAATATTTACCTGTCATCGAGGATTCGGCGTGCTTTAAATCAGCAAAAGAACCGGCAAAGGTCATTTGCCCGCCTTCATCACCGCCCAGCGGCCCCAAATCAATGACCCAATCCGCCGCTTCAATCATCGCACGGTCGTGTTCAACGATGACCACGGTGTTTCCCAAGTCCCTTAACTCGTGCAACAATCGAATTAAAAGCTGATTATCACGTTCGTGAAGGCCGATGCTGGGTTCATCCAACACATACAGGGTTTCCACCAGAGCCGAACCCAATGAAGTAGCCAAATTGATTCTCTGCGCTTCCCCGCCCGATAAAGTCCTGGAGGATCGGTCTAAAGTGAGATATCCCAAACCAACTTCATCTAAGAAGCGCACACGATTGCGGATTTCCAACAAGATAGGCGCCGCAATTTCTTCCTGATAAGCATTTAAATGAATCTCTTGAAAAAATTGCCTCAACGCTGCAATGGAAAACCGGCTGATGGCCGCCACATCCAATCCGTTGACTTTCACAAATAACGCCTCCGGTTTCAGCCGCGTTCCGCTGCAATCCGGGCACACGTGGTAGCCCCGGTATTTACTCAGAAAAATACGGACGTGCATTTTGTAGGTTTTCTTTTCCAAATAACGGAAAAAACCTTTGACGCTGTGATACGCCTCATCCTCCCCGCCTTCCAAGATCAAATGCCGATGGCGTTCGCTTAGTTCGTCAAAAGGTTTATGCATCGGAATGGACCGCCGTTTACAGAAAGCTTTGAGCTGCTTAAACTCCCAGGCAGCGCTTGGTTTGGTCCACGGATGAATGGCGCCCTCTAAAATTGACTTTTTTTTGTCCGGAATCACCAAATCCCAATCAATCGTAATGATCCGGCCGAATCCCTGGCAAGCGGCGCATGCGCCGAGCGGGCTGTTAAAGGAAAAAAGATTCGGAGACGGCTGTTTAAACCGGCGGGCGCATGATGTGCAAGCAAATTGGTTTGAATAGTGTTGGCGCGACGATCCGATCATCACCTGCGTTTCGCCGTGCCCGTACTTGAATGCTGTTTCCAATGATTCAATCAACCGCGGCCGGTTTTTGCCGATCACATTCAGCTGATCTACTTGAACCCAAACATCCGAACCGTTGGCCGGTATTTTATCCTGTGTCAAATCGATGGGATGACCGTCTATCACGGCTTGCGTAAAGCCCTGACGTTCGTATTCATGAAGAATGCTTTTGAGATGCCGTTTGTTTTTTGGGTTAATTTTTAATTGAAAGCCGATGGCGATGGATTTTGATTCGTGTTTTTCAAAAAGTGTTTTAACAACAGACTCGGGTGAATCAATTTTAACTTCCGTATGACAATCCGGACAGTAGGTTTGTCCGATCCGGGCAAATAAAAGCCTGAGATAATCGCTCAGTTCGGTTTGCGTCGCAACCGTGGAACGTGCGTTGGTAATAACGTTTTTAGCTTCAATGGCAATGGAAGGCAGAATGCCCCGCACGGTTTCGATGTCGGGTTTTTCCATGCGTTCCAGAAACTGACGCGCATAGGAAGAAATGGATTCGACATAGCGGCGCTGGCCTTCTGCGTACAGCGTGTCAAACGCAAGTGATGATTTTCCGGAGCCGCTCACGCCGGTAATGACGGTGAGTGATTGATAAGGAATATCAATATCCAAATGACGGAGATTGTGAGTACGGACCCCTTTGAGATGTATGCCGTTCATGCAGAAAAGACGGGCACAGCCATGTGATGACCAACGATTTCTAATATTCGGCAGATGCCGTATCAGGCGGCATGTTCATCGGCTCTTCTTCCGGAGCCGGCTCCTGAGATGCTTCTTCGGTTAATTCCCGCTTCGGCAAAGCATCAATGACGGAATGGATTTTCTCCAACATGTCTAAGCAAACGGTTTCTTTGCAGCGCGACTTATCCAAATCAATTTCTAAAGAAGTCCGGTCGCGGTCAACCGGTTTAACCACAAAGCGGACATATTGGGTGTCGCGGTCAAAGAGATTACCGTAAACCACATTACGTGCTTCGATATAGCCTTCGGCTTTATGCGTCGGATTCAGAATCCAACCTTCATAACTATCGACCGTTTCGAGTGTTTTCAAATAAACCAAATCAAGAGGTTGTTTATAAACATAAGTAGGATATTGAACCGGTTCCAGAATATCGGAATGAACACAGCCAGTGACTGCCATTAGAAAAAGAATTGACAATACGATTGCGTTTTTCTTCATAGATTAGCTCCGTGGTTAATGAATTCTAACTACTCTTCCTTAAGATCGCAACAAGAAAATCTAACTGCCAAACTAACCCGCTGCTAGGTAAGAGATCAAAAGTCTCCTGATATTTCAGCGTGTCATCCCCGTCCGCCACACAGCGTTGGACGGATCCGTCCTCTGGCGGACATGTCTTAGGCGGCACATGCTTTCATTAAATATCTGAGCCATCGGGGAGTTAAAGAGCAGTGCCGCACTTAACAACCGATTAACATTAAATCGGAAGTTAAGTGCGGGGATCTATGAACTGAGATGCCCGCTAACAGCACGCGGGCATGACACAAGGACTTTTGATCTTTTGCTTAAAACTTCCCGGACACACGGGTATAAAAACCCTGCCGTGTGTAACCATTAGACTGTCGGATATCATCGCCAAAATCTGTAAAGTTATATCCGACCCCTAAGAGGGCATAATCAAAGAATTCACGGTCAATTTCAACCACAACACCGCTTTTAACAGAGTCTAAACTGCGGTGATCAAATCGAATCCGGTATTCACCGATGAGATCCCATTTTTTCGTCACGTGGAAATTAAGGCGTGTGGCAGTTAAAAAGGTGCCAAAATTAATCCAGCCATCCGCTGCACCGGAGCGCAAATGACCCCATTTATAACCAAGCTTCTGCCCCAGCGTCAAATAGCGAGAGATTTGATAAATGCCTTCCAAACCTAAAATTTGCGACATTTCATCAAGTTCAATACCGGCGTTGTCAAGATTACCAAACTGCCCCGGAACACCAATGTCGCGCAGCCAGGTGTAGCGCGCTAATAGATTGAGTTTATTGTGAGCCGCGGGACGATAAGCGATGCCGGCGCTTAACTCTACATAATCATTATCCAGATTACCTTCATCGCTCGTTCGAATCGTCATGGAACGATTGAGGCGTGTGAGAAATTTGTAATCCTGGTGCATCTGCCATTCGATGGAGTGGCTGCTCAGCCATTGATTCCGGTTGGTGTCTCCCCTGTCAAACCTCAGTTCCAAGCGGTTGACAAATTTAAGTTTCTCGACATCCATATAACTAAATTCAACAGCGCCCGCTGTCCGCTCGACGTTTAAGATGCCGCCTGCAACATCGGGATCATCTTTAATTTCGGCTGCGTCTTTGAGATCGCGGATGCGCGCACGCTCACCCGAAACACCGATGTTCCAATGTTCGTTTAAATGAACATCGTAACCCAGCGTATCAGCCGTCCGCTGTCCGCCGGCATCATAAGAAGAATATTCCCGTTCCGAATAAAGGCGGCTGTGCTGATTGACCTGCTGCGAACTGCCGATGGTGGTACTGACGCCTTTGCCGGTTCCGTCGCTTCCAATCGCGCCCGATTCAATTTGCGTGTAAACGGTTGTCGTGTCATTCACCTGCCGTTCAAATCCGATGAGCGCGGAATCGCCCAAATTCCCGACCATTTCTTCAAAGCGGACTTTGCCCACACCTTCAAGATTCGCTTCGATGCCGCCTCCGATTTTATGGTTAGGTTTGGTTTCTCCCCGTGTCAGTTGACCTTTGATGTAAGGCAGCCAGGTTTGGTCCAAACGATATCCCAGTTTCAGACCCAAACCATCGCTAAATTCCTGGCGTTCAAAAATAGGTTCCAACCCTCTGTTAAAATCATCCGTGATATGAAAACTTTCGTGGCGGTATTCGCCGATCCCGACATAACGGCCGTCGTCATAGCGGACCTGAAGCGAATGTGAAAATAAATCGGGATCCGTATGGCCTTCGCGGTTTTTTATTTCGTCAAACCGATAATTGGCCGTCAAGGCATCGCTGAATTTTTGAGAAACGGCAATCCCCGCTTTCCGGTAACCTTTTTGGCTGATGTCATCGGCATTGGAAAAGCCGTTTGAAAACTGCTGAACGTAACCGGATAATTCCATGCCGCGGATGGGACGCGATTCGGCTTTGAATGACCAGGCTCCGTCAAACTCGCGGCCGTCATTCTTGAATCGCTTGACGCCGGTTGCGATATTTTGGAAGGTGATGCCGCCGTTGTAGGAAACGGCGTTACGGGTTTGGGCTAATTTGGATTTAGCGTATTCGGCCGAAATCTTTGTATTCTTGCCGACTTTCAGAACCGCATCAACGCCGCGCAAATCATAATCCTGATCCTGCCGTCTTTCGCGAACGGCAGTCCCGCCTACCCGCAGGTGATCTCCCAAGTGCGTAAAGCCCCGAATCCCCGCAGGCTGATCGCCGAAAAGATCCTGCGCTTCAAATTCGTAATCCACGACAAGATAAACTTGATGACCGTCCAAGATTTGATTGTCCAAAATCGTTTCATTGAACCAAACGGAGGAAAGGGGCTGGCGCAAAAGAACGCGGCCTTGAACGTAATCAATTTCGTAATCCGTCCCGGGCGAGAGATCTTGCTGTTTAATCGTCAAACCTTGCAATTCATCGCGCGCTTCGATTTTCACCTGCTCACTGCCTTCGATCACCTGCTTGTTACGAAGATAATAGAGAGAACCGCCGGTTCCGACAAATTCGTTATGATCGGCAAGTGAGCGGGCTTTGGCCGCAAAAACCGTAAAACCGCGCTTGGCATCCCCATAAGGGGTTGTGCCGAGTGTTTCAAAATGAACTTTAAGGCCCGAAAGCGTCCGGTCAAAAGTGGCAAGCTCTGTTTCATTGAAATCAGACCGATAACTGCCGACTTTGATGAAAGAGCGGTCCATTTCCGCGAGCACGTAAAGCCGTTCCTGCGTATCCCGCGCCTCATAAGAAATTTGGGAATCGTCCCCGTAAACGGGATAATAATGATCGGGATCCAAATTGGTAAATAATTTATGGCGGAGCGGTTCTTGCGTATCGTAACGTGAAGTTACCAGAAACCTGCCTTTGATTTTACCTTTGAGATAATAAGCTGCGCGACCGTCTTGATAAAAACTTTGATGAAATTGATCGTCCCGCCCCACGGCTTCTAAGTTGCCGTTCGTGATGTTAAAGCCGATCTCTTCTTCCGCTAAACCTACCATGAAGAAAGTCGTATCTTTCACAACCACATCTTCCTGATAAGTAACCGTTTTCCCTTCCGGACTTAAAGCGCTAACCAAGACCGCTTGAGGACCGGGTTCCGTAAATATTTCGATTTGAAAGGAGCCGTCTGCGCCGCTCGTCGCTTTTTGTCCGTTAACACTGACTTCGCAATCGGGCGCCGTTTGACCGCGCACTAAAATGGTTGGTTTGGCCGCGATGGGAATGCCCCTCTTTCCGTCACGTGCGATATTGCCAAAACCGGTTTCGGGGATATCGATGTTCACGACATCGGGATCAGCCGCGCGTTTATCAATCACTTTAAAGAATTGCAAAGCGGTCCAGTCTTCGCGTCCTTCGCTGTCTTGCACAGCCAATCGGTAGGCATAAACGCCCGGCTCAATCAACTGACGGCTCCGCATTTTACCCTGCCAAGGCGCTTGTTTGGGCGGTGCACCGATGCCGTATCCGTTCCAAATTTCCTCGCCCCTCTCATCCCGCACCTCAATGCGCCAAGAGGTAACGAGATCCGCATAATTAAGATCAATCAGAAAAACCGGGTTTTGTTCCAATAGGCCTTCACCTTTACGCAAAACGGCAGGCATCATTTGAATCGAAAGATGCGGACGGGCAAAATCACTGCCTTGACTCACCATGACACGGAGATCGTCTTGAAATTGTTCGCCGATCATAGACTCCGGCAGCTTAACCGCAAAATCGGCCTGTGTGATCATGCCGTCCGTCATTTTAATCAAACGCGTTTCTTCTGTCACAAAATGGGTGCCGCTCGGCAACGAATGCGCATCGATTTTGATCACGTGCCGGCCTGGCTGCACGGCGGGAATATGATATTTGCCGTCGAAGTCCGTTCGGATCACAATGCCCTCTTCGGTTGCCAATTGAACGCTCGGCACACCGGATTCTCCCTTGTCTTGAATGCCGTTTTCATTTTGATCGTCAAAAACTTTACCAATCACCGTTCCTTCGGTGAAAAAAGGATCGGCAATGACGGTGATCGGAATGCTTCGCAATTGTGAAAGCCGCTCACGCGCATCACCCGTGAGTGCAGTGGCATCACGCACATAAAGTGTCAATGTATACGTATGTCCGACAATCGCACCCGGTGAGACAACAATTAAGAAAGAAAGTAAGCGATCATCTTGAATCCCGATATTACCGATGGTGTATAACCGGGTTTCTTGACCGCTATCAACGATATCAGGTATTTCTTGATTTAAACGCGTTTTATCATCAACAATGTTGAGACCGTTGGGGACATTCAATACCAATTCTAAATTGCTTTGTGCGATGGCTGATTGATTTTCAACCAAAATACTGGCATACGAACCACCGCCTTGCGGGACATGGTTTTTGGTTACTTCGACGCCCAAACCAATCGGCTCTCCATTGATCGTGAGATTGATGTCATCAAAATCTGCCGTACTCGTACCGCCGATTAGTCCATTCTGGATACGTAAAGTAACAACAATTTGATCACAGCCGTCCGGTATGGGACCTCCTGCTTCAAAACGCGCAAAACTTGACGAGACGGTGTCAGTGCCGTTCAGTGCTTCTGCTACTACGTCACCGGATCTCGAATCTTTGCATTCAAGTCGGATTTGAGCAATTTCATTGCCATCATTTGCGGAATTAAGACGGATAAAGGCGTTTGCTGCTACATGGTCACCTGGTTTCACTGGATTAGGAACCGTTTGAAACGTAAAGGTAAACATTTCCGCGCCCTGGATGAGCGCTTCGCTCAATGTGAGAACCCGTTGACCGTCCGGCGCATCGCTAGCAACGCGTACCGTAATACCGCGGTTGGCAGTGTTATCCCAATTGCTTGAACCCCCCAGGTTTGGTATTTCAAAACTGGGATTGCCTAATTCGTTTGCAAAAGCAGGCGTCATGACGCCAACCGTCATGAGCACGAATAACAAAATAGATTTTTGAATCAACGACCATTTCATCTTTAAAACCGCTTTTGTGAAAAAGACATGCCAAAACGTATATCGTGATTGGGAACGGTGGACGGCGCGCTTTCAATCGGCCAAATCCCGCCGCCAATGCCGACATATTCCACATACAATTTTGTTTTATAAAGCCACTCATTCTCCGAGAATCGATAAGAACGAAACGGCATGACTCTGATGCCGGCAGAGACGAGGAACTGATTTTGGTAATAAAGCGGGTGGTTGGCATTGTTGACATGCTCAAATTTAAAATAAGGCATGAGGGTTAATTCGTCATTCACCGGATTGGACGGCAGCGGAATGGTGGGCCATTTCGCACCCAAAATGAGTGAGCTATTCATCACAAAAGAGTTATAACCTTCGATCGATGAGAAATCGGTCCGCTTAATCGTGTAACTGCCAAAGAATTCGCCCCACACGTAATCATGAATATAATCAGCCGCACCATGACGAATGGGTTTTTGTCCCAAGGGGGGTAAATCAAGTCCCCATTCATAGAAGATATCCACGCCGCCTTTAATGTCGGTATCCGAACTGCTTGTAATTTCATCTTTCAGATTCTCCCGGACACCGTATTGCACAAAGAATCTAAAATTATGAGCAAAATCCAGCAGGGATAAGCCAAAGGGCTGAAAATTGGTAAATGTTTTATGACGGATAAATGGATACCACTGAATACCAGCTTGGAGCTGCAAATTGGATTTGAAATCGGTGCCGTTTGTCTCGAGCGTAGGCGTTACTTCGAGGTAAGGATCAAAAGAAGTATCGAACGGTCCCCAGATGCCTTTGAAAACAATGCGGTTGGTCCAGAAAAATACTTGCGAATCGTAGTTATCCCTTTCAAGATTATTGGGGCGGTAACTGGTTTCACCGAATGATTGCCATAAAATCTTCTCGCCGAAAGGCGACGGTGCCTGCAAAGGACCGAAAAGTTTCTCGCCAATTCCCAAATAGTCCATGGCTTTGATGGCGAGGGCTTCCTCACGTTGGGACCGGGAAACAAGGGCTTCTGCGGTGGTTTGTTTGGGCTCAAATGGTGCGTAGGTCTCAATCGCTTCGATGGCTTTCTTAAAATCGCCGCCCTGTGATTCAATCGCTGTTTTGACGGAAACAATGCCGGCTTGCGCTTGTTCAAAAGTCGCAAACGACTGCTGTCCGATCCAATACCGCGTCTCGGTTTGACCGGACATCAAAGGAACGGCAAGTTCTTTAATCATCACGTCCATAAAACGGTGTGTTTTAACGTTGGGAGCGATGATCTTTTGCGCGTCTTCAATGGAGTGTGCGTGAGGCAGCACTTGAGAGGCTATCACGCTGCCTTCAAAGCCTGTGACAATTGAGAAATCAGAATTAAAATTCGGGCGGCTCTCCCCCGTCAGCAGGAATCCCTCGGTTGAATACGTATTGAACCGAAATTGAAGTTCCGGTGATAAAAAGTAACTATCACGCAATAGGTATTGGACATTTTGATTAGAAGCGGCATCTTCGGCATAACCAGCAGTCAAAGGCAGGCAAAAATACAAAGTAAAAGGGATAAGAAAAAAGGTAAGAAAGCAGCGAATAGAAAATTTCATGCGGACTTTGGCCGTGACATTCTTAATAAAGACGATTGGTTGATTTAGCTAAACTTTTATGAATGATCGACTTGCTAAATTAAAGAAAAGCTGTAAAGTCCTACAGTCCAAGCACTTGCTGCATATTATATGTGCCGGGACGCTTTTTCGCAAGAAACTTTGCAGCCTGAATGGCCCCTTTGGCAAAGGCATTCCGGGAGGTAGCACGGTGGGAAATTTCAATTTTTTCGCCTTCTGTCATGAAAGAAACAATGTGATCCCCGACAATATCACCGCCGCGCAGCGCATGCACGCCGATGGTGCCGCTGGGACGGGCTCCCGTTTCTCCGTGACGGCCATAAATCACCTTGTCTTCGATCAAGACTTTTCGCGCTTCGGCAATCTGCCGGACTAATTCAAGCGCTGTTCCGCTCGGCGCATCCTTTTTATGGCGGTGATGCGCTTCAACAATTTCAATGTCATAAGTGGGGTCAAGAATGGACGCCGTCAATTGGGCCAGCTTAAACAAAAGATTGACGCCGACACTCATGTTGGGAGATTGAACGATGGGAATTTTCTTAGAAGCGCTCTTAATCGCTTTCTTGACCGTATCGGTTAAACCGGTGGTACCGATGACCATCGCCGTACCATACTCTGAAGCCAATTTTAGATTCTGGTAAGTGCAAGTCGGATCGGTAAAATCAATCATGACCTGTCCGTGGCGGATACATTCCCGCAAATCAGGATGAATGGGCACACGCATGCTCCGCCGGCCCAATAATTCACCGACATCCCGCCCGATCGACGGATGATCTGATTTCTCAAAAGCTCCGGCAATTTTGACCTGCGGATCCGCGGCC
This sequence comes from Candidatus Abzuiibacterium crystallinum, assembly GCA_002787155.1. Classification (GTDB taxonomy): domain Bacteria; phylum Omnitrophota; class Omnitrophia; order Omnitrophales; family Abzuiibacteriaceae; genus Abzuiibacterium; species Abzuiibacterium crystallinum. The sequence goes on from PCVY01000004.1 coordinate 17,738, forward strand.
GCCAACTGCAAAATAGCCTGTCCCATTCGGCCGCCGGCGCCTGCCACAATAATCTTAACCACGTGCTTGTGCTCCTTCCAGCAAACCGGATGATTGTAAAACGGCTTTTAATTTTTTCCTGTTCTCCGCGCCCATCTCACACAAAGGCAATCGAAATTCGGCATGAATTAAACCCATCTCTTCCAGCGCTGTCTTGACCGGGATGGGATTGGTTTCGATAAAAAGTGTTTTGGATAACGGAAAAAGCGCCTGATGGATTTTGGACGCTTTTCCAAGATCACCGTCCAAAGCGGCATGAACCATATCGCGCATCAGTTTGGGCGCCACATTGGCCGTCACCGAAATAACGCCTCGTGCGCCCGCCGAGAGGAGCGGTAACGTCAAAGCATCATCGCCCGATAAGACAGCCAAATCGGTCATGGCCACAATCTCATTCGTCATATCAAGTTGTCCGCTTGCTTCTTTGACGCCGATAAACTGATCTATCTTCGATAACCGTTGAATGGTTTTCGGTGAAATGCAAATGCCCGTTCTGCCCGGCACATTGTAAATAATGATCGGAACATTCACTTTTTTCGCAATGGCTTCGTAATGGCGGTAAAGTCCTTCTTGGGGCGGCTTGTTATAGTAAGGCGTCACGATCAAAAGTCCGTCCGCACCTATTTTTTCAGCATATTCGCACAATTCGATGGCTTCGGCCGTCGCATTTGATCCTGCGCCGCAAATAACGGGAACACGCTGATTGACATAGTCGATGACAAGCGACATGACGCGCTTGTGCTCATCATGACTCATGGTCGCCGCTTCACCGGTCGTGCCGCACGGGACAATCATGTCCGTGCCATTGGCAATATGCCAATCGATCAGCTTTTGAAAGCCCGCTTCGTCAATTTTACCCTGACGAAAAGGACTAACCAAAGCAACGATTGAACCTTTTAAATTTTTACGCGTGAGAACCATTGATATGCCTTAATGCCTCCATCAAAATTTTACCCTCAAATACAAATTGGGCGCTGCCTTCCAAGAACACTTTTTTGAGGCTTGAGCCTGAGGATTCTATATGAATTATCAGGTGTTCGCCACTGCGAGTTTCCACATAAACAGGAGAACTTGCCTTCTTTTGCGTCCAAGCCGTCACCGCCGCCGCCACGGAGCCTGTCCCGCAGGCGAGCGTCTCATCTTCAACCCCGCGCTCATAGGTTCTTACTTGCAGCAGTCCGTCTTGGGCCAATTGAACAAAATTAACATTGGTTCCTTTGGGTTGAAACTTCTCATGAAACCGAATGGCCCTGCCCCACTCTTTCACTTGAACGTTCGCCAGATCTTTTGTCCAAATCACCACGTGCGGCACACCCGTATTAATCGATGCCATTTCAAATGTTCGATTTTGCACCGTCAATGAAATGCCTTCCCGTAAATCCTGAGGCTGCACCATCTGAACTTTAACGCTCTTTTTTTTCATTTCCGCCGTGACAGGCCCTGCCAGGGTATCAAAAGTCATTTTGGGCTTTAAGCCTAAAACTTCATGTGCAAACCTTCCGACACACCGATAGCCATTGCCGCAAGCTTCCGCCTCCGAACCGTCTGCATTCACAATGCGAAGAAAGAAGTCGTGTTGATCCGAAGGTTCAATAAAAAGAACACCGTCCGCGCCGATCCCGCGGTGCCAAGCACAAACAGTCCGTCCAAACGCTTTCGGATCGCGGATTTCGCCCTTGCGGTTATCAATGATCACAAAATCGTTTCCGGATGCTTCCATTTTATAAAAAGGAACGCGGGTCATTAACATTTTCCTAAATCAAGCAGTGTTTGCCAATTTTGATCGTTTAATTTTTCTTGAAATGAAACGTGTAAAACATAAGTTTTTTCATAACGGACTTTTTGGTTGTCATCCTGCGTACATCTCAACAAATGAGCGCTCAGCTTAAAAGGCCCGCCGATCATTTCGACGCGAACATGGATCGGTTGGTCGGATTCAAAATAGAGCGGACTTACAATTTTTGCCCCAATTCGGCTCAGATTCACAATGCAGGCCGGCGTATCAATATTAGGCCTCAGCCCGATGGTTGCGAGAACAATCGGTATCTCAACCTCATATCGCGCTGTGTCTCTTCTCTCCTTCATAATCTCCTCACACGCTTCCTTACTTAAGATAAGCGGGAACGCGTTCTCGCTGAATCAAATCCTGATAAGTTTCCCGTTCGCGCACGATGTCAAAACGATTCCCTTTCACCAAGACTTCTGCTACGCGCGGCCTGGCATTGTACTGGGAAGACATGGTAAAGCCGTAGGCGCCTGCACCCAACAAACCAACCGCATCACCCGAACGTAAACTTTGGATTTTCCGGTTGGTAGCCAGAAAATCGCCGCTTTCACAAATAGGTCCGACCAAATCATATTTCTGAACTTTACCCATGGTCGCTTTTGTTAAGGGCAAGATTTCATGATAAGCCCCGTAAAGTGCCGGACGCAGCAAATCATTCATGCCGCCGTCTACGATCGCATAGTGCTTAGAAGCCGCCTGCTTGATGTAAAGTACTTTTGTGACGAAGAGTCCGCCGTTACCGGCAATAAACCGACCGGGTTCAAAAATGAGCTTGTAGCGGCGTCCTTTAAACAAAGGCAGTACCTTTTTGGCAAATTCAGCGGCCGTTTGAGGCTTTTCATCCGAATAAATAATACCGAGTCCGCCGCCCAAGTTAAGATATTGAATGCGATGCCCTTCTTTTTCAAGACTGGTGACAAAAATCAGTACTTTTCTGAAAGCCTTAACAAAAGGCTCGCCGTCCGTAATCTGCGATCCAATGTGGACATGCAGACCGCAAATCGACACATTCGGATAACGCATAGACCGCATAAAGGTCAAATGCGCCGTATCCAAATCAATGCCAAACTTTGATTCCGATTTTCCGGTCGCAATATAATCGTGTGTGTGCGGATCAATGCCCGGATTAATGCGCAGCGACACATTCACTCGCCGCTTCAATTGATGGGCGACCCGTTGAATGTTTTCAAGTTCGGGAATTGATTCGACATTAAAAAGTAAAATATTGGCCCGAATCGCATCGGCAATTTCTTGATCAGTCTTTCCGACACCGGCATAAACAATGCGTGCGCCCGGACACCCGGCCTTCCTTGCCTTAAAAAGTTCACCGCCCGACACAATATCAAGCCCCGCTCCTTTTTGCACCAACGCACGCAGCACCGCCAAATTACCGTTGGCTTTCATGGCAAAACAAATGAGCGGCTTCACAGGCTCAAACGCTTTTTTGATTTTTAAGAAGTGATCCGTAAACGTCTTATAACTGTACAAATAAAAAGGTGTTCCGACACGTCCGGCGATATCCTGAACGCGCACCTTTTCACAATACAGTTCCCCATTGCGATATTCAAAATCATGCATGGAATTGCCTGCTTTTCCTAAGCTTCGCCGACGTTTGTTTGATCTGCTTTTTCCATTTCGTAATCGATGCCTTCACCATTTTAGGATTGGTGCTGCCGCTTGAGACCTTGCGTGCCACCGACGCCTGGGGTTCAAAAATATCCAACACGTCTTTTTTAAATTTCGGAGAAAACTTTTGAAAATCCACCAGCTTAAGACCGCTTAAGTGTGTATGCGAATCCAAGGCATACTGTACCAGACGGCCAACCGCGTCGTGGGCATCGCGAAAAGCAACTTTTTGGCCGACCAAGTATTCCAATAAGTCCGTGGCATACAAAAAACTGTCCTGCAGCGCTTGCTGACACGCCTCTTTATTCACATCCATCGTACCTATCACGCCTGTCAGTACTTCAAGGGTGAGTTCGGCCAAGTCCAGCGCTTCAAAAAGCGGCTTTTTGTCCGCTTGCATATCCCGGTTGTAAGTGAGCGGCAGACCTTTCATCGTTGTCAACACCGACATCAGATGCCCGTAAGCTTCCCCCGTCCGGCCTTTGATTAATTCGAGCATATCCGGATTTTTCTTGTGCGGCATCAAACTGGATCCCGTTGAATATTGGTCTGAAAGCGTCACAAAACGAAATTCGGATGAATTCCAAAGGATCAAATCCTCAGACAAACGCGACGCGTGCATCATTAAAATAGCCAGGTGTGAAATGGTCTCAATCACAAAATCACGATCGCTCACCGCATCCATGCTATTAGCGCTGGGGCGCTTAAATCCCAATAACTTGGCAACATAGGCCCGATCAATGGGGAGTCCGCTCCCTGCCAGAGCGCCAGAACCCAAAGGACATTCGCTCAAACGCTCCCTGATCGAAATGACTCTTTCAAAATCACGGCGAAACATTTCAACATAAGCCAGCAGATGATGCGCCAACAGCACAATTTGGGCATGTTGTAAATGCGTATAACCCGGCACCAATACTTTTTCATTCTTCTCCGCCTGACGGAGAAGGGCTGATTGCAACTGCGTAATCCGCAATGCCAAGGCTTTGGATTTGTTGATGACATACAAACGGGTCGATGTCGCCACCAAGTCATTGCGCGACCTCGCGGTATGTAATTTCTTAGCCAATTTTCCGATCTTCTTTTCCAGTGTTTCCTGAATGAGCGTGTGAATATCTTCCACCTCAAGCATGAGAGCGCTGATGTCTTTGCGCTTCAGGATCGCCAGGATTTGCCAGAGGCCGCGGATCATTTTCTTGGTATCTTGCTTTGAAATCAGGCCGACTTTGCCCAGCATGGAAACATGTGCCATGCTGACTTTCACATCCGAACTGAGCAAAGCATAGTCCGTCGCAAGCGAATATGAAAAACACTTCGCCGCAGGATGCAAATCTTCTTTGAAGCGCGCTCCCCACAATTTCTGACTCATGGTTTTTTCCTTTTAACGGACGCCCCTTGTCCTTCGTAAGGCAATCCCCAGATTTTCATAAAACCTTCCGCCGCCTTCCGGTCAAATGTATCGCCTTTGCCGTAAGTCGCCAATGCTTCCGAATAAAGCGAGTAAGGCGATTTCCGGCCCACCACCATGGCATTGCCGCGGTCTAATTTGATTCGGACGAAACCTGTCACCTTTGATTGATGCGCCGCAAAAAATGCATCGAGCGCTTGTTTTAAAGGTGAAAACCACATCCCGTCATAAACCAATTCGGCATAACGCTCAGAAATCACCCGTTTATAGTGCAGGAACGTTCTATCCATCACAAGCCCTTCGAGCTCTTCGTGCGCCGTCAATAAAAGAACGGCTGCCGGCGCTTCATACACTTCGCGCGACTTAATCCCCACCAGCCGGTTTTCAATTTGATCCATCCGGCCGACACCGTATCGTCCGCCGGTGCGGTTGAGTGATTCAATCAGTTTTACAATCGGCATCCGTTTACCATTGAGTGAAACCGGCTTTCCATTTTCAAATCCGATATTCAAGTAAGCGGGCTTGGCGGGCGTTTTGGCAGGCGGACGGGTCATGACAAACGCACTTTCCGGCGCTTCCCGCCAGGCATCTTCCAGAATGCCGGCTTCAATGGCAATGCCCCAAATATTTTTATCAATCGAATAGGGGCTTTTCTTGGTCGCACTCACAATGATCTGATTTTTAGCTGCATATTCAATTTCTTCTTCGCGGGTTTTAAATTCCCATTCCCGAAGCGGCGCAATGATTTTAAAAGACGGATCCAGTGTCCGAATACCGACTTCCAGCCTCACTTGATCATTCCCCTTGCCGGTACAGCCATGGGCAATGTATTTTGCTTTTTCCTTTTGCGCAATCCGAACCAAGTGTTTGGCAATCAGCGGCCTGCCCAAAGCAGTCGCCATGGGATATTTTCCTTCATACCGGGCATGCGCCCAAAGGGCCGGCAAAATAAACGATTCGGCGAACTCATTTTTAAGGTCCTCGATATAAACTTTGCTGGCACCCGCCGATTTGGCTTTTCGCTCAAGCAGCTGACGATTCGGTGTTTCGCCGATAAATGCAGAGAAACAAATAACCTCAACGCCGTAACGTTCGATCAGCCACTTGACTGCGCACGAGGTATCTAACCCGCCCGAATAAGCAAGAACTAACTTTTCCACTTTGATCTCCTTCTTCACCTTGGGGTCACACCCAGACCTTGGGGTCAGGTCCCGGACCTGACCCCATGTAATCGGCCCACGTTTGAGCCGGATAAATAAATTAAAATAGCTTTTTGCACGTGCAAACGATTTTCTGCCTGGTCAAATACAATTGAATTAGAACCTTCCAACACCTCATTGGTAATTTCTTCGCCCCGGTGCGCCGGCAGGCAATGCATGATTTTAACCGTTTTCTTGGCCTTGCGAACCAACGCTTGATTCACTTGAAAATCCTTAAACTGTTCTTTTTTCGAAGCCGCTTTCGATTCTTCTCCCATGCTCACCCACACATCGGTGTAAAGAATATCAGCACCCCGCACGGCCGGTGCAGGCGACGTAAATCCTTGTATTTTAGCGCCCGTTCGTTTGGCTTCATGACGCACCACTTGCATGATTTTAGGATTCGGTGCATGCGCTTTGGGGGTGGCGTAGACCACCTGAGCCCCCAAGCGGGCAGCCGTCAACAAAAGCGAGTGACAAACATTGTTGCCGTCGCCCACATAAGCAATTTTTTTGCCTTTGATGCCGCCCAATGATTCTTGAATCGTAAAAAAATCCGACAAAGCCTGGCACGGATGTTCCATATCACTCAACCCATTGACCACGGGTTTGCCGAAATGCCTGGCAAATTCAAGGATGGCCCGGTGCGAGAAAGTCCGGAGAATCGCCACATCAATATAACGGCTCAATGAACGCGCCATATCGGCAATGTCTTCCCTGACGCCTAATTTCACATCATTCGGCCCCAGGTAAATCACATGTCCGCCCATTGACACATACCCGGCTTCAAAAGACACCCGAGTCCGCGTTGATGGTTTTTCAAAAATAAGCGCCGCAACACGCCCATGCAAATAATCGCGATAACCCAAAGGCGATGCTTTGATTTTGCGGGCAAGCTCCAAAATGGTCTTCATTTCGGCCGCATCAAAATCAAAACTCTGAATAAAATTTCTAACCTTCATTCGCCTCACCCAGTGCTGCATCTAAAATACGCATGGCCTGATCAATTAACCGTTTTGAAACCGTCATGGCCGGCATAATTCTGAGCACATTGCCTTGCGTGCAATTAATTAAAAGCCCGTTTGCCAAACACCGGTCGACAATCGCGGTACCCGGCACCGCCAGCTCAAGCCCCAGCATCAAGCCCAAACCGCGCACGTCCCGAATCACGGCATGCTTCTTTTTTAATTCAAGCAAAGCATCTTTCAAATAGGTTCCCATGTGTTTGACGTTCTCCAAAAGGCGCTCTCTGGCAATGGCTTTAAAAACCGCCAACGAAGCGCCGGCCGCCAAAGGATTGCCGCCGTAAGTAGACGCGTGCGTGCCCGGCGTTAGAACTTCTTCTTTGATGCGCGAATGAGCCACCAAAGCCCCGATCGGCGCCCCGCCTCCCAGCGTTTTGGCTAACGTCATTAAATCAGGCTCCAGATCGTAATGCTGATAAGCGAACCATTTGCCCGTTCGTCCCATCCCTGTTTGCACTTCATCAAAAATGAGCAGCAATTTCTTTTCTTCGCACAGGACTTTTATTTTTTTCAAGAAATCCGGTTCGGCCACCCGAATACCGCCTTCCCCTTGAATGGGTTCCAACATAATGGCAGCGGTTTTGCCGCTGACTAATTTTTGAATTTGGTCAAAACGATTAAACTCGCCATACTGAAAACCGCCCGGCAGCGGGTCAAAGCCTTCATGAAACTTTTTTTGGCCGGTCGCGGTCAGGGTCGCCAGTGTCCGTCCGTGAAACGATTGATTCATCGTAATGATTTCGTAACGGCCCGATTTTGATCCCCATTTTCTTGCGAACTTGATGGCGGCTTCATTGGCCTCGGCACCGCTGTTGCAAAAGAAAACCCGCCCCGGAAAAGACCTTTTCACAATTTCCTGAGCCAACTGTGCCTGTTTAAGATTCTGAAAATTATTCGGCACATGCAAAAGCTTCCGCGCTTGCTCTTTAATGGCTTGGCTGACCATCGGATGACAATGTCCCAGCCCGGAGACCGCCCAGCCCGGAAAAAAATCCAGGTAAGACTTGCCTTCAATATCCCAAATGCGCGAACCCTTCCCCTTCACAAAACAAATGGGCTTTTGTGTATAGGTTGGCAATACGTAAGTTTTATACATGTGATCAATGTCTTTATTTTTCATGGCTTACCACACTATGACAACGCACGGCTGCGAGAAAACCTTGACAACTGATAAATCCAAAAAGATTTAAGACGGTAAAATGATTTCTGTTCCGATACCACGATCCGTAAATACTTCCAAAAGAAGCGAATGGGTGATGTTGCCATTGATAATGTGCGCTTTCTTCACACCGCCCTGGAGCGCTTCAATGCCCGCTTTGATCTTCGGGATCATGCCGCCTTGGATAATTTTACGGTCAATTAAATCCTGGACCTCATCAGTCTGAATAGAGGAAATGAGTGACTGCGGATCTTGCGCATCGCGCAGAATGCCGTCCACATTGGTTAAAATCATAATTTTCTGAACTTGCATGGCAACCGCCAATTTAGAAGCGGCTTCATCGGCATTGACGTTGTAAGTTTTAAAATCGTCATCAATCCCAACCGCATAAATGACCGGAATGATATTCAAATCGGTCATTTCCCGGATGGGTGCAAAATTCACCGAAACCACATCACCCACAAAACCCACATCGCCGCTGGCTTTGTGTTTTTCAACATGAAAAATCTCCGCATCGTGACCCGAGAAACCGATCGCCCGGGCGCCCAGCCGATTTAAGTCATGGACAAGGGATTTATTTAAATCCGCCAGCGTATCGATGACAACCTCCATCGTCTTTTCATCCGTCACGCGCAGCCCGTTGACAAATTTTGACTGCAAACCCGATTTTTTTAAATTGGCCGTAATGCTCGGTCCGCCGCCATGAACTAAAATGGGTTTGATCCCGACGTAGTTCATGAACACAAGATCCTGCAGAAAATTGAGCAAATCTTCCGGATCCGTCATCACCGCACCGCCGTACTTAATGACGATTTCTTTGCCCCGAAACCGTTTGATGTACGGCAGCGCTTCAATTAAGATACTGGCTTTTTCAACTAATTGTTTCATAAGTTATCAGCGGTAGTGACATCAGTTATCGCTGGCTGTTTATTTGTCATTGCGAGCGACCGGAGGGAGCGAAGCAATCCCGATTTTCCATCTAAGATTGCCCTTCGACAGGCTCAGGGTTATTCTGAGCGAAGTCGAAGGATTGCTTCGTCGGCCTTACGGCCTCCTCGCAATGACATGCCATGATTACATTGAAATAACTTCTGACACTATTTTATACCCTTTAAGTTGAATACGCCGAATTAATCCAAACGTAAAACTTGGTTAAATCGGTCGTTAAAAACGTTTCTTCAAAGGGGCCTTTCTTTAAATCAACCTGCAAAACAAACATTTTCTTTTTAAGCACAAGCCTTGTTTTGGAACGGTTCCGCGTTAATTCTTTCCCGTTCTTGAGAATGTAAATCCCGTCAAACGAAATATCAAGCTGTTTTGAAAAACTCACCTGGCTGGCGCCAACGGCCGCTACCACACGGCCCCAATTCGGATCTTCGCCGGCAAACATGGTTTTCACCAGCATCGATGTACCGATCTGGCTGGCTGCTTTTCGTGCTTCGGCTTGTGAGCGGGCGCCTTTCACCCGAATTTCGCACACGTGCTGAACGCCTTCGCCGTCTTTAACCATTTCCCGCGACAGATAAGCAAACAGATGCGTCATCGCCGCCTCCACCAAATCCAACGACTGACCGGGACCGGTAATCCGGACATTGCCGGCGACCCCGTTTGCCAGCACGAGCACCATGTCATTGGTGCTGATGTCGTTATCAATCGCAATGTTATTAAAAGTCTTCTGCACCGCGCCATCCAAAGCCCGCCTTAACATCGATTTGGATATGGCCAAGTCGGTCGTCACAAAACAAAGCATCGTGGCATGCCGTTTCCCCGGCAAGACCATGTGCGGGTAAACCATGCCGGCGCCTTTGGCCATGGCTCCCATGGTGACCAACTTGCCGCCGATGTGAAACTGGACAGCCATTTGTTTTTCGACCGTATCGGTCGTCAAAATACCTTTGGCCGCATCCAAGCCGCCTGCCTGCGACAACTTTTTGACCAAAACGGGAATCGCCGCCTTAAATTTTTCCAACGGAAACGCTTTGCCGATGATCCCTGTCGATGCCACCAAAACGTCTTGCTGCTTTACTTTGAGTTTAGCCGCAGCCAACTTAACGGACGCCTGCACTGTTTTGCGGCCGATTTCACCGTTAAAACAATTGGCATTGCCGCTGTTTGCCAAAATCGCCCGATGGGTTGATCTTGACAGGATTGATTCATTATAAAGCAACGGCCATGCTTTGGCTTTATTGGTCGTAAACACACCCGCGCTAATTGCCGGTGCCGCCGAAAAAATCAAAGAAGAATCAAATTTACGTTTGGACTTTTTAATGCCCGCGCGCATGCCGCTTGCCAGAAATCCCAAAGGCGACGTCACTGACCCATCTTTTATTTCTGTGATGTGCATCAATAGATATCCTTAGTTAAGCAAACCCAAATCTTCTGCGAATCCCGACCGAATGTTCATGTTCTGGACCGCCTGGCCGCTGGCGCCTTTCAACAAATTATCAATGGCCGAAATCACGATCACCTGCCCATTCGATTCATTCACTTGAACGCCGATGTCGCAAAAATTCGTGTACTGCACTTCTCTCAGCGAAGGAAAGCTGCCTTCGCCGTAAAACCTGACAAACGGCTCGCTGTGATAATGTTTCTCGTATGCTTTTAAAACATGCGCGGCCTTCACCCCTTGCCTGAGTTTTGCATAGAGCGTTGACAAAATGCCCCTCGTCACCGGCAGCAAGTGAGGGACAAACGTGACGGATACTTTCTCCCGCACCGCCGCATCGCTTAACACTTGATTCATTTCAGGCGTATGCTGATGCTGATTGACTTTGTAAGCATTAAAATTTTCGTTTACTTCAGAAAAATGTGATTTCATCGAGAGTTTCTTGCCGGCACCGCTCGTACCCGATTTGCAATCGGCGATAATGGCGTCGAATTCGATCAATCGTTCCCGCACCAAAGGCAGCAAACCCAAGATAACACTCGTCGGGTAGCAGCCCGGATTAGCAATGAGCTGCGCCTGCCTGATTTTATGGCGATAAAATTCCGGCAGCCCGTAAACCGCGTGCTTCAAAAGCGCTTTATGCTGATGGGACACACCGTACCAGGTTTTAAAATCCCGCACGTTGGTTAATCTAAAGTCCGCTGATAAATCAATGATGATGCGATCATATTTTCGTAACGCCGCAACCGCATCCATGGCCGTCGTATGAGGCAATGCCAAGAAAATGACTTGTGAATCCTCGCCGATTTTTTTCAGGCTTGTTTTTTGAATAACATAGTCGGTGCCTTTGGGCAAACCCGGCACCAGCGTGCTGGCCTTTATTTTTTCTTCGCTTCGGGTTGTCAGATGGGCAATCTTCACCTGCGGATGAAAAGCCAGTAATCGAATCAGCTCCGCACCCGTGTAACCCGTCGCCCCTACTACCGAACACTGCAGCACAGTCAATTCCTCCTAAACAAAAATGACCCATCGCGCTGATATTAGCGACGATGGGTTATTCCGAGTTTTGCGTGCTGTTGAATCAGCGCGCAAAAGATAAGCCTTTTTGCGAAAAGAACATACCTTATTTTTCGCAAAAACTCTTCGAGCGAATTTCTCATCAAATCGATGAGAAATTCTGGCTAACCATCCCCTCCCTTATTTTAAGGAATGTTAGCGCGATTCTGACTTTTACATTAATGATGATGAAAATACTTAATGTTTGTCGGGTGCATATCACTTGATACAGTTGTTTTCATGTCATCCTGGACCCTTCGATGTCATGCTGAGCGAAGCGAAGCATCTCAGGGTAAACTCCGCGAAGGATCTGCAAGCATAGATTCTTCTCCCGCCTATGGCGGGATCAGAATGACAACTGCATGAAGTGACATGCACCTCATTTGTCAGAGCAAAATGACACCATTCACGAAAGCGTATATTATAAGGAATAGAGGGAGGTTTGTCAAAAATCCTAAGCAGTTAAAAATAAGGGGTTGTGACGGAACATTTAACGCGCTCTCAATTCTTGGCTTTGCCGTCTTTCTTACAGATTAAAAGCGGTTTTGTCGATAAAAGGTTATCTATGACCGATCGTTTGATCCATCAACACATTAAGCGTATTCAAAAGAAGATTAAAATCAGGTTCAAACACCCGGGCAAACTGGCTTTTGCGCTGATTCATGCTTCTTATCCGGGTCAAGCGCATCGCGAAAAACATGCGATGACTTATGAGCGTTTGGAATTCTTTGGGGATGCGATTCTCAATTTCATCATTTGCCAGGAGTTATACCGCCGTTTCCCGAACGCCAACGAAGGCGCTCTGAGCCGATTGCGCTCCACGTTGGTGTCGCGGAAAGTACTCAGTTTGATTGCGCGGCGGATGAGCTTAAAGAAATTTATCCTCTTGGGCAAAGAAGAAAAACATCAGGCCGGCTATCAATCAAAATTAATTACCGATGCACTGGAGGCTTTGATCGGCGTGATGTATCAAGACCGCGGTTTGGCGGTGACCAAGCAATTCATCATCAAACATTGGCATCCTTATCTGAATCAAAAGAAAATTTATCAGGTCGATCCGAATCCTAAGAGCACCCTGCAGGAAATCTCGCAACGGCTTTTTCATCATTTGCCGCATTACACCACACAGCCAAATCAAAACGGTTTTCAGGCCACGGTTCGGCTGCAGCGTCAAATGATGGGAAAAGGAAACGGGAAAAGCAAGCAGGAAGCCGAGGCGGAAGCGGCGCAAGATTTGCTGAAGAAATTCAGAACGCGAAAAAGCTATTCGCGTTTCTGGAAAAGAGATTCCAAAAGCGTCAGTCCGGATTGAACGGCCTGATCTTGCCCCTGATTTTTAAACTCATCAGCCGAACGCGACACCCGCTGCGACAAATCCCCAAACCAGTCTTTCTCGGCAATCACCTTCTTCACCTTGCCTGCCAGCAGATTGGCCACAAAGGCCGGAATCAAACCGGGATCAGGCGCTAATTTTGGACTATCAACCGAACCGGTTAACAGCAAAGGAATCGGCCCCAAACGGGCGTCGGGCTTTGCCTCGGGATCAATCTTTTTGGTCATTTCATTCGATAAAACCGTATCCAGCCTAAAATTAAGTTTGCCGTCAAAACCAACCGAACCGGCACCATCAATATCAAAATCGTTGGAGTGGGTATAAAGCGATTCCACTTGAAGATGGCCGGCGTGAAAAGTGAATTTGGCAATCAAATCGGTAAAAAGGGTCGAGCCGGAAGCAAAAGGATTGAGTCCCGCAAACTGGGCCACACGGCCGATGGATCCTAACACATCCATGGTGTAAAGTTCGCCGTTGGTCACCGAAACAGAACCTTCTCCCTTTAGATTTTGCGCCACGGCTTCGGCGGAAAAACCTTTGCCGGTCAAATGAAGAATGGTAAACAAGTTGCCCTCAATGGGTGTGCGGAGATTGTGGCGGAACATCCTGGCCAAACTGATTTTCTCGGCTTCCGCATCTAACCCATAAACGGGTTCTTTGGGATTGGTTAAATCCAACTGCCCGATCATGTTGACGCGGCCGCCAAAAACATCAAAGTCCAAATTTTGCAGCATCCACTTGCCTTCCGTGTATTGCACGATGGCCGAAAGATTTTCAAGCTGCGCGGCGGGCGGCACAAACTGATTGATGTTTGCTTCCAACTGATCCCAGTTAAACCCATCGGGCACCCATTGAAAAACTTCCAGCAGTGCGCGCAGCTGCAAAATAAAATTGCGGATATCCAGCGCTTTGGATTGGATTTTGATCATCAAATCCGGGGCGCGGTGTAAAAAGACCTTGATATCAAGATCCAAAACTGAATTGCCGATTTGAATCGTCAAATCTTTGGAATCCATATTGAGCGGTCCGCCGTCAATGCTGCCGCTTAATTGATCAAAAAGAGGAATTTGCTCTTTCGAGACGGCTTTGATATTTTCCATGGCCATGTGGTACATAAAGATGTTGGAACCCACCCGGCCCAACTCGCCTTTGCCATTGAGGAAAAATTTGATGCCGCCGGTAACCGAATAACCCTTTAAAGGCGGCAGGAAAGCTTGCCAGCCTTCCAAGGGAAATAAATTGGTCACAAACGTCATCTCGCCCACGCCTGAGGTGACATCGTAGGAAACCAAGGTGCCTTTTAACCGCATGTCCGCCAAGCGCAGATTCAAACCGCCGTCTAATTCTTTTTTATTCTTCAATACAAAATCATCGGTGGAGATAAAGAAAGGAACCGATTTGGGTTTCTCAAAGTACTTCGAATAAGTAAAAACGGAGTCGGTTAAATCAAGGCGGGCATCCAGCATGATTTGGTCCCAACCGCCGTTCAGCGCCATATTAAATTGTCCTTCACCGGAAAATCCAAAATGAAGCGGCATGTAGTTTTCAACGGATAAGATGTACTGCGGCAAACCGTCAAAGACAAAGCGCGTGGTTGAAATTTGCAGACCATCTAACTGCTGATGACGAATATTAATCTGTCCTTTCCCCGAGAGGGCGGTAAAAGGCGCTTGCAAATTAAACCGGCCAAAATTAACGACTTGAGACAATAAATCGATTTCGGTTTCATAATCAAATTGGTAATCAGCCGGTTGGCTCGCCTTTCCGGGCATTGCCGGCAAATGATAAGTGAGTTCCTGAATTTGAATTTTGCCGCCGCTCGTGAAATTAGAACGGCCTTGCTCTTTGGCCAGCGTGACTTCCAAATGACCGGTGCCATTTTCAATTTGTACAGGCGCATTGGGTAAAAGCAAGGGAACGGCTTTGGATAACGGCACTTGCCTGAGGTGCGCCGCCATATCGAAAGCCGATTGGTCCCAGCCGGGTTGTGTCAAATCAACTTTCACGCGCCCTTGTGCGCTTAAATTGCGCTCGTGGGATAAAAAAGTCCCTTCCAATTTAAAATGAACCCAATGATTGGAACGCACGTTTTCTAAAACGACGGCAGCGTTTTCCAAAGGCGGAATGGGCTTGCCGTGACTGAGGGGTGAGACGAAAGAAAGGCCGAGGGTTGCCTGCTCTGCTTTGATTTTCGAAAATTCAATCTGTTTTACCAAAAGAGGTAGGAGTTTTAATTGTAATTTAAGTTTACCGGCTTGCATCAAGGGCGGCGCGGCGGCCGCGGCCGCTTTTTTGGATTGAATGCTTACACGCTCAAAATTAAAAGCCGGTGTCGGAAACAATGTGACGCTTGGATTTTCCAAGGCAACGACGTAATCCGAATTCTTTTCAATTAACTGCGTGATGGTTTTTGCCAGAAAATCGGGATGAATGAAAAGCGGCAAGGTAAACGTGAGGATGATGCCGAGAATCAGTAAGCTGACGGCGGCAATGGAAAGCCATTTCAATAGACGCAAACCCATTGGCAATAATGGTCTCTACGGTTAAATCAGTATCCGCCTGATCCGCTTGATCCGTAATAAGAACCTGCCGGATTGTACTGGTAATCTTCTAAGAAAGCAGCACAACCTTGGAACAAGAGGACGGTCACGAACGCGAGAAGAAATCCAAACAACGCCCGGCGGAAATACATGATGAGATTAACGCTTGGTAAATTGAAAACTGCGGCGCGCGCCTTTACGGCCGAATTTCTTACGTTCTTTTTCTCTCGGATCGCGCGTCAAAAGCCCTGTGCGCCTGAGTGACGGGCGCAAACTATCCTGATATTGCAAAAGCGCACGGGAAATGCCCAGCCGAATCGCGCCTGCCTGCCCCGAATGGCCGCCGCCCGTAACGGAAGCTTTGATTTGAAACTTATCCGTCATCTTGGACAATTCCAGCGGTTGATTGACAATCATGCGTGATGTTTCGCGGCTAAAATATTCCGCCATGGGGCTGCCGTTGACGGAAAAACTTTTTTCACCCTCTGCGCTTAACCACACGCGTGCGGTGGCTTCTTTGCGTCTGCCGGTTGCATAAAAAGTTGATTTGCTTGCTTTTTTGGCTGCCATAGTATTTAAACGGTTAGCGGAACTGGTTTTTGCGCCTGCTGGTGATGTGCATCACCTGCATACACGTGTAAATGTTTGATTAATTTACTGCCTAAACGATTCTTGGGAAGCATGCGCTCAACGGCACGTTCGATAATTTCTTCAGGTTTACGCTCCATCAAGGTTTCATAATTATATTGTTTTAAACCTGACGGGTAACCCGTGTAATGTTTGTAGATTTTGTCTTTCGCTTTATTGCCGCTCACCTGCACTTCTTTGGCATTGATCACAATGACGTAATCACCGCCATCTTGGTACGGGGTATAGGTCGGTTTGTGTTTTCCCATCAGGAGCGTGGCAATTCTGGTTGCCATACGGCCCAGGATCTGCCCTTTGGCATCAATGACATACCACTTTTTCTCTAAATCACCGGTTTTTGGAATAAACGTTCTATTTGGCATCTGTTAATATTTCATCCTTTTCTTCTAAAAAAGAGTCTGAATTATACCAAAAAGACTTCGTTTGTCAAAAGGAATAAATGAATTATCACAAGGGCCAGATTGACACTTTATTTTAAGCTTATACGGATGGCGCGAGGGCACATCCCCCTTGTGGGGATTAACTTGAGCCCGGCGTCGCGCAGGTTAGGTACCGCTTTTAAATTCAAAATACTCGACGTCGAGTATTTTGGATGCGCCGAGTACCGGAGAACGGATCCGTCCAACTTTGTTTGGCGAAAACCGCTTCTAGTGCCGTTAGACAATTGATATTGGTAGTTGTCAAAGTGACACTAAAGCGGCGTTGACAGAGCCTCTAACGGACCCCCGCCGAGCGGCTAATTTCAATTGTCTAACGGCACTAGCCGCTAACCGCTTGGCGCTAATCCGGAATGTTGGGTTCAATGAGTTGCGCCAGAAGCGTCAGCGATTCCTGCCAGCCGACATAACATCCATCCGGCGGAATAACTCCGGGCACGCCTTCTTGGACGATGTTGACTTCGGTGCCGCAAGAAACTGGTTTAAGCGTAATGGTCGTCTTCATTTCACCGGGCAGATTCGGGTCGTCAAACTGGTCCGTATGACAAATGCGCGCGTCCGGTACCAATTCAAGATATTTGCCGCCGAAGGTGTGGCCCTTCCCTGTAGTGAAATTTGTAAATGACATCTTGTAAGTGCCGCCAGCCTTGGCTTCCAAGTGATGAACCTTGCCGGTAAACCCATGCGGGGGCAGCCATTTGGCCATCGCATCAGCATCCAGAAATGCCCGGTAAACTTTATCGGGCGTTGTGCGCAGCACGCGGTGCAGCCGAATGGTATTGGTATTTGTGTTGGTGTTGGTGTTTATTTGCATTTTATTTTCCCCTTTTATTTTATCTCCGTTTATTTGTGGTGTCTACGTGAGTGGTCAGCGGCTAGTGGTCAGTACCGGAAGCACCCCGATGTTAAGCTGAAACATATCGCATGATTTGGGAGTAAGTTTTTGATAGAGTAAGGCCCCGCAGG
>PCVY01000027.1:0-622 GCA_002787155.1 Candidatus Abzuiibacterium crystallinum
GCAGTCCCCGCCGTCTGCTGCAAGCAACATACCTTTTGACTCAACCCCGCGGATAACAGCCGGCTCTAAATTAGCAACAACCACAATTTTTTTACCTAGAAGGGCTTCTGCCGAATAGAATTTCTTGATACCTGCCACAATCTGACGCTCTTCCTCGCCTATCCGAATAGTAAGCAGCCATAGACGGTCGGCATTGGGATGAGGCTCTACTTTTAAAATTTCAGCGATCCTCAGGTCTAATTTTTTTAAGTCTTCGATGGTTGCCATTTAAACTCTCTTTCGGGCGGTTATTGTAACATAAAATAAGGTCCTTCAGAAGCACGCAACCTTCTTCATAAGCATTCGGAAGGCATCAAGGAAACTCATTTAAGATAATGCCGTAACCTATTGTAAATAAATGAGTTAAGTATCTTAATTTTGCTTGCTTTAGGGGTCAAAACTGATTAAAATATGCGTTCATCTTCACAATCCTCAAAACCTCATCAAGTTTTCGGTTGTTTAAAACCATAAGGAGAGGAAAAGTTGGAAAAGATTAAAATCGCCATCGTTGGTGCCGGGAACTGCGCTGCCTCATTAATTCAAGGAATTGAATATTACAAATCCAACGGCACAATCAATGGCC
>PCVY01000027.1:653-9401 GCA_002787155.1 Candidatus Abzuiibacterium crystallinum
GCTTTTGATATCGATAAACGCAAGGTGGGTGAGCGTTTGGATGTCGCGCTCAAAGCCAAACCCAATTGCGTCATTGAACTCCATGATATTCCCCGCAGCAAAGTTAAAGTACAAATGGGCCCCATTCTGGATGGTTACTCAGAACACATGGGAGAGTACCCGACCGATCGCACGTTTCTCGTTGCCAAACAAAAACCCATCAACATCGAACGTGCTTTGAAAGATTCCGGCGCCGAAATTCTATTAAACTATTTGCCGGTGGGTTCCGAAGAAGCCACCCGTCACTACGCGGAAGCCTGCTTAAAGACCGGGGTCAGTTTTATTAATTGCATGCCTGTTTTCATTGTGTCTGATCCGGAATGGGCAAAACGTTTTGAAGACAAACGCATCCCTTGCATTGGGGATGACATTAAGGCGCAAATCGGAGCCACCATTGTTCATCGCACACTCACAAAACTTTTTAGCGACCGTGGGGTCAAAATTGACCGCACTTACCAATTAAACACAGGCGGTAATACGGATTTCTTGAACATGCTCAACCGAAAACGCCTCAAATCAAAGAAAATTTCTAAAACAGCTGCCGTCCAAAGCCAACTCTTAAGCCCGTTGGAAGATGAGAACATTCACATCGGCCCGTCTGATTATGTGCCTTGGCAAAATGACAACAAGGTGTGCTATTTGCGTATGGAAGGCCGGGGGTTCGGAGGCTTCCCTGTTAATTTGGAGCTTCGTTTGTCGGTGGAAGATTCGCCGAACAGCGCCGGTGTTGCCATTGATGCCATTCGCTGCTGCCGCTTAGCACGCGACCGTCACATTGGTGGCCCACTCACCTCAATTGCCGCTTACTCCATGAAACATCCGCCCAAACAAATTCCGGATAACGAAGCCAAGGAATTAGTGAGCAAGTTCATCCACGGCATTTGCCAGCGCTAAACTTCCAACTACTTTCTATCGGTTGTTTAGCACAGTCCTTAAGCCATTCGTTAATAACACAATTCTATCTAAATGAAGCTTAAGGGCAGCGCTAAGCTTCCGATAAGAATTTTCAGATTTGGAGGTCACAAATTGTGACCTCCAATTTTTCATTTCCTCTTCATTTAATTGGAGCATAAAATCGTCAGGAAAACGACTGGTGTTTCTTTTGACTGCTTGATTGAGTGCTTTTGTACGGACCCCATATAATTGGGCCAAATCTCGATCAATCATCACCCGCTTACCACGAATCAGATAAATTTTCTCCTCAATCATATGTTTGATAACAACCCCTTTCATGAAAACTCCCTCCTTGATAATGGCGAATTGTGATCAATTTAGTTGTTCAGTAGGAGGATTGAAAAACAAAAATCCCCCGGCAGAATTTCTTCCGTGGGGGATTAAAAGTATCTTACTCGATGAAAGTTATTCGTCAACTTCTTTGTTTCACATTGAATACTCAATTGACCGGGCGTCGGTTAATGATTAATACTTGTCGCAGATTAGGTACCCCTTGAGGACGGTGGCCTCAAGTCACTGCCAAAAGTATTTGAAACATCAGCTTCAAATGCAGACAGGCTTTTCGCAGTCCCGCGCCTTTCGCGGGAGAACCGGTACCGTGTTTACGTGTTTAGGTACCATGTTTACGGGGTTTACATATTGAAGGTTTGTTGGGTCAAATTGTCAAAGAACTGTGAAACCTGTCCCGCCGGCAGCAGGTACCGGATTGCTAGTGATTGTTTCCTCGTAAACAAGCTCAAAACGACTAACAGTCACTGTAAATTCCAAAGGAATGCCTGTTGTGATGGATAAATGACTTTTATTTTGATCATATTTAATTTGATTGATATCATAAAGTCCAACCTTTTCGGAATCTTTGATGTGATAGTCATTAACGTAATGAATTGTCAAGTTCCGTTCGCAGACAGCGCTTTTACTTTTTCTCGATAGAGAATTGATGATACGGCTTAAATTTCCTCTTCTTCTTTTTCCATTTCTTTCTGCCAACTTGATTAATAATTTTGATGTTTCTTTATGAAAGGTAACTTGGTCTACATTAAACCATTGGTCGTGAATTAATTCATGAATATAGTTAAGTTCTCTTGGTTCTTGAATGATTATCGAGTGAAACATTATTCCCCCCAAGGAAGAGGTATACGAAAGGAGCGTCCGCTTCCTTTTACACCAGGTTTCCAATAGTTGACTTGAATATGTTTTAATTTCCCTAAACGACCAAAGGTGTGATGCGCGCCATGCACCATTACCCTTGAAGACCATCCCCCAATAAGCTCTGCATAACTTACAGGTGCAAATACAACGTCAAACGCAACACCAATCGCTTGACCCGCTCGGTGGGAGAATGAATCTTTATTCACCACGCCCGGCCCTAAAATATCATCCCACTGTCCTCTGATCCACTCTGTTACACCAAAGCTGATGGTGTCACCAAATCCTGCACTAAAGTCAGCGGTATGTCGAAGGATGTCAGGTGCTGGATTAGCATACGGTGAAACCGACTTGCGATTTGATTCGAACCTCTCGTTTCCAGCAGCGCGATTGCTAGCTGGTTCCCCACCATACGCCTGTGGTATCTGAAATGATTTTGCAATAATGCTGGCGCCTGTAAGCTTTTGGCCGAGGCCTTTAAGAAAGGAAGGTGCTCCATTTTCTGCTACTTTTGATCCTTCCAGGAAGACTGAGATCTTCTGCCCATCCACTGGGTTCGTTGGTGTTGCAATCTGAATGGAAGCTTGTGTGGAGGCAGTTTGTAAAGCCCCTGTACCCAAAGAAACAACCCCTGCAATCCCAGCTGCCGTACCAAATCTTTTGGCTGCCCTGTCATGGCCTGTAGCGGATGCAATCGCAGAACCAAAGATAGAAGCAATGCCTACTAACTGTGCAATAAACCCCAAGAACTGAAGGAAATGCCCTGAGGGGTCCGTGAAACGGATGGGGTTATTACGCACATAAGCGTATCGGTTGAACGTTTGCGGATCGCTTGGTTCTTGCACAAACGTGTCTGGTGTAATAAACCTCCCGATTTTGGGATCAATGTAGCGGGCATTGGCATAGACAAGATCAGTTTCAAAATCTTCTTCATGTCCTGTGTAGGTATGGGTAACAGGATCTGCACCTGTCCTTACCTTCACTTCCCCAAAAGGCAAGTATTCCATTAAGAAGACTTGCTGGCCTTGTGGATTTGTCACCACATTGGTAGAACCTAAGTGATCTTGATGAAACCAGCGGAGATAATGATTGGGAGCAGGACCTGGATCTGGCACTGGCGCCCCCAGATATTCATTGATTTCACCCTCGCTTGCCTCGCTCTCAGGAGCCAGTGTTTCAATGGGGCCGCCGGCAGTTGTAGCCGGGGTAAAGACCTCTTCTTCTGCCACACGCGTGTTACCCAGGAAGAACGCTTTTCTTATCAAAGAACCTGATGCAGTATATTCAACTTCATAATCTTTTCCAAGATAATACGTGGTTTTGTTGTTGGTAACCTTTTTTATACGTTGGCCCATTGCATCATACGTGTAAATGCCTTTTGCCTGTGTTAATTCAGAAACAGTGACAAGCCGGTTGTCATAATCATAGGCCAACACTTCAGAACCCCTGACGACCATGTTGCCGTTTACGTCATAGGCATAATCAATTTCCGTAGACCCTGAATAATGCGTCACCGCATGGGGATGGTTGGAGTCGTTGTAGGAGAGGGTGGCACCCTCTTTTTGAGTAAGGTTACCAATAGGGTCTACTATATAATCGTACGGGCCATAATTGCCAATCGCCTGCTTGATTCTATTCAAGTCATCGTATTGAAAGTACTGTGTATTGGTATTAATCTCATCGGTAAGCCCGATAACGTTACCAACATTATCGAATTGGTAAGTAAGATCTTGATGTGTACCGTGTGCGACATGGCTGGTGAACAGGTGCTCTAGCCTTAAAGTTTCTGTGTTGTAGGTGTAGTCTGTTTTGACACCATTACCATATTCGATTTTAATAATCTGCCCCGAAGGACTGTAATCCACATTGTCTAAAATAGATTCCGGTAGGGTAGCCGAATGGATTAAGGTCATGGTTTCTGTTTTCCCCGATCCATTGAAAGTGATATCGAGAATTTCACTGTCGGGGTATTGAAGCCGCGTCACGCGCCCCAAGGCATCATAATTTCTTAAGAACGAGTAGGTCTTTCCATCGTCTACTTGCTTTGAATCTTGTGTGACACGGCCAAGCGGATCATAACGGAAAAGATGGATGCCTGAAGCATCGCTCACCTTTAAAAGCCGTCCAACCGGATAGTTCTCACCGATAAGCCCTCCGCAAGTCTCGGGCGGACAGTCATCGTAAGTATAAGTAATTTCTGTGAGGTCGGGATAGGTTTTCTTGATTAAACGGTTTAGGGCATCGTAGTCAAACGTGATGGTTTGGTTTAAGGCATCGGTCTGAGTCTTTAAATTGTTATTCTCATCATACGTGTAGGACCATGCCCCCATGTCGGGATCTGTCATGGTGCGCTTTCTTCCCAACAGGTCATAGGTCGCCACTGTTGTATTTTGTAAGTGATCGGTGGTCTGGCTCAGACGATTTAAAACGTCGTATTGATAAGTGGTGGTGTAGATGGTTCCGCCCTCGCAAAAGAAAGTGGGAGACACAATTTCGTTTACACATTCTTCTACCATTGCCAAACTTCCGTAAGCATCCTGGGTGTGGCGCTTCCTGTGACCGTTCTGGTCTTTCAAAATTCTCTCGAAGTCATCAAAGACAACGGTTGAGTTTGTACCGTCTGGATAATCAATCTGTGTTCTCCTGCCCACAGCATCATAGGTAAAAATGGCATGCGGTGTCTCGGGAGAAGGCGGCACATAAAAAGCATTAAAATTCTCAAAAATAGAGACGTATTGCTCTTTTGTCTGTCCCAACTCATCAAAGGTAACAACCCCGCTAACAATCTGCCGGTCAAAGGGTTGGCTTACGTCTTCTGCAGGAGAACGTTTTTCAATTTCACGGCCAAGCCCGTCTAAGAAAGTATAAGTGGTGAGATAGCCTGTTTGCGGTTGATCATCCAGCGTGAAGGAATTAATCGTTGGATCGGTTTTCACGTGCGTAACCACACGGTTGGGAATACTAATGTCATCATAAAAAATACCTTGGGTGGGTGCAGTCTGCGGGTCTAGGGGCGAGAACACTTTCGTGACGCGGCCAAGGGGGTCATATTGGGTCTCTGTCACTTGTCCGTTCTGATCGGTTGAATGCGTGATCTCGGCAATCAAGGGGTCGTAGGTAAACGTTTGCGTGTGACCTAAATGATTGGTGACTTTAGTAAGAAAAAGGTTAAGCACGTTATCGTATTCATTGGTCGTAACGTTGGTGAGCGGGTCTTCAATGGTTAAAGGATTGCCGAAATCATCATAAGATGTCACGCGTGTGATGGGGGCAGGATCGGGGTCACTCGGCAACTCTTTATGTTTTGAAAGACGTGCTTTCTCTGGAGGGTCAAAGAGATTTGCGTGATTATCGTAATAAAAATATTGCTCTTGAATTTTTTCAGTATCTTGGTACACCGTTGTCACGGCAAGCGCATTCACAATATAAGCGCCTGTGTTGGTAGCGTATTGATGTTCCGTCCGCCGGTCATCAGTCGAGATAGCTATATCACCATCATCGTATTGAATGCTGACATTACCGTAATTATCATAAATAAAACGCTGCCGTGTTTGCTTAGATGTGTTGGGGTTTTCATCGTAAATGGTGCGATCTGTTTGCGCAAGCTTCACAAAATGAACTTCAGGATGAAAAGAGGTGTCATCTATCCATGTGTTAACTTCTTGAGAGAAGGTACTGCCAAATCGATCTTTTACTTCAACCGAAATTGTTTTTCCCTTTCGTTCATCTTCCTGGTGAAACGTGTGAATGGTTTGAGAACCGTCACCTTCACTTGGGGTCCATTCAGTAACCGTGGTTTCTCGGAATCCTTGAAACACCCGATCAACCGCATCGTACATGCCGCCTTTGTAGCCATATTTTGTGACATAACTGTTTCCAAGCCCATCAGCTTGCGTGATTTTTGTAACAACTTGTACCGGAAAAGGCAGCCTATGAAGACCGGATAGATCCGTGTTATCAAATTGCGTAGAGGGGCTATACTCAATGGTAGTGATACCTCCCCGCCCATTATCAATTTGCGTCAGTAAATCGGGATATGGCCCTTTGGCACGTTCGAGTTTGGCTACCGTTGGACTGTTCGTATGATATTGATACCGGTCAATCAACCCGTCTCCATTCACATCTCGGAGGTCATTCATCATTCGATGGTTAATTGACTGAAGCTCATTACCCTGCACTTGTTGATAAGGAACCGTGGGGCCGCCCATTCCACTCAGTTCAATAGCGCTGGCAAACCCGTCCCCTTTTCCTAACTCGAGCTGCCAGATGCCTTGGTCTCCATTCCAGTTGTAGACACGGTCCATTAAGCCATCGCCGTTGAAGTCTGTTAAGTTTGTGCGAATATTTTTATCGACAATGGTGGTGATGTATTGGTTTTGATTCTGACTGGGCACATCATAGTTAACATAGTAAGTAAAGTTTGGCTCGAAACCTTTGCCGTT
Source organism: Candidatus Abzuiibacterium crystallinum (assembly GCA_002787155.1). Taxonomy (GTDB): domain Bacteria; phylum Omnitrophota; class Omnitrophia; order Omnitrophales; family Abzuiibacteriaceae; genus Abzuiibacterium; species Abzuiibacterium crystallinum. The sequence continues at coordinate 7,235 of PCVY01000027.1, forward strand.
ATTAAACTGGATATGCCATTCACGTTGATTTACATTAAAATTAGTATAAATCCTATCCGGAAGCTGGTCGCCATTAAGATCAACCAGGGTTGCCCGCACACCCTCGGGATCTGAGGCACGAATATATTTATTGAAATCCAGCTGCCTCTCAATCGGGCCCCAACTGATCATGGCACCAAAACTGGCACCATCACCCGGATAAACCTCCCAAGTGGTTGGCGTTGCGGGATTAAAGACCACTCGATCCAATAAACCGTCGCCATTGATGTCAATTAATTCGGCAGTTGTCCTGGCCTGTCCCGATGCATTAAAGAAGCCACGAGGGTATCGCGTATATTCATAGAAGCCTGTGTAACCCGTGATTTCTTCTTGGGGTCCAAATGATCCATTCCCTAAGTTTCGTCTCATGAAAAGTCGGCTTGGTGCTACTTTGGCATCTGTATAAATCCGGTCAACCATCCCATCGCCCGTAAAATCAATGAGCATCGCGTAATACCCTTCCCGTGCATTGACGCCGCCTTGATAAGCGCTTAAATATTGATACGTCGGAAATATGGGTAACTGATCAATCGGCCATTCTTCGGCAGATGCAAAACCATTTCCTGTATTTCGCTGAACGTACCATTTGTGATTTGTGTACGTATTAATATTTACCCATACGCGATCAAGCAAGCCGTCGCCATCCATATCAGCCATTTCAGAGAGAACACCTTCTGCATTGTCAGCATACAAATACCGGTAAATGGGGTAGCCCTGTGCTTGATCAATCGGTCCATAATCCGCATCTGCTTCAAAAGCTAATTCTTGGTTTTGGTAGGTAAAGCTTTTTTTGGGAAAACAGGTTTGCCCGTCCGTTCCGCATTCCTCCACTTCTTTTAACCGCAACTTCTCAGCATTGGGTGAGGTTTCGTAAGTCAGCGTGTATCGCCTGGATAAGAGACCGTTTATTTTAATCTCAATTTTCTCTAAACGTTTAAAAATCTCAACACGCTCACCTGTGTTGTAGGAGAAAATTGGATCTGGACGATCTTCAGCCTCTAAAATAAATTCGACCGAATGCGTAGGGTCAAACACAGGATTAACATCTTCGTTTCCATTGTAATCAATTTTTGAAGGATAAAGGTGGCCCAGGCTTCGAGGATCTTTCCAATAGGTGTACGTCATAGTATTACCACTCAGATCACGCACTTTTTCTAAATGCCAACTAAATATTCCCAGTGAATTAGTGGCCCGAGCTTGCACGGTTTGGCCAAAGGTATACTGATTCCCGGATTTGTCGTAAGCAATCCAGTAACCCCCCGAATAAGTAAATTTTAGGAACGCACCCGATTCGTTCTTAGCATAATATTCGCCCGTGGAAGTCTCAACCAATTCTGAGGAAACACCCTGGACCAGAAAGATGAAGGTATCTTGTTGGTCATTATAAGTAGGAACGCCTTCCTTGATACTCCGCTGAATATACCCTGCTTCAAAACTCCAACCCATTCCCATCCAGCCATTGCCACCGGAAGAAGAATAACCAAGCACCACTTGTGGTGTGAGACCTCCCCTGCCGGGCGGTGTAAAAATCGAAACACCCGTTTGTCCGCGACCGGTAAAGAGATCAGTTTGAAACGATTGGGATGGCCCTTGTGAGTTTTGAATTTTCCCCAAGCTTCCGTACGATGTATACCCTGAAGGCAACTCAGCAAAAGCTTCCATCACATGAAGCCCCGCCATATCTTGAATAATAAAAGTTACGGTGAGCGTGAGCGTTAAGAGACCTGAAAAAAATCTTTTGGCGGGCGAGTGATGCGTCATGTGAATATCTCCTCTTTTCAGTGGCGAAGTGGGGAACTTCGCGTATTTTGAAACTTGTAGAATGAAGCATATTACAATTCGTAGGCGCAAACAACCAAAAATATAAGAAATCTTTGATTTATCTATTCACAATAGATAAATACCGCATATCAATAGATAAGGGTTTGCAAAAGTCTTTGCCTGGAGTTAAGTTCCACCCTATCCGCTTTTGACGGAAACCTGTCCCAGCCAACCAATTAGTATAAAATTCATATTCCATACATATTCCATACCTGTTCCAAAAGGGTCTGTTGCAGAACTCGATATTAAATTAACACCTTTCTTTGGTCGATTTCTTCCTTGAAAAGGAGGAATCGAGCCATGATGG
>PCVY01000042.1 GCA_002787155.1 Candidatus Abzuiibacterium crystallinum
TAATCCCGTACCCACAATAATGATTTTGTATTTTTTTTTGTTCGCCGGATTAATCAGCTTTGAATCAAAGCAGTGTTTATCCCATTTTTGATGAAGCGGTCCTGAAGGTATCCCGGCATCTCGCTTCATAAAACCCCTCCCGGCAAGCGGACCCATCGAAACAAAATAGAAAAGGGGATCGAAGCATAGCCGAGAAAAATAATCAAAGCGGTAATCCTTGCGACTTTTTGAATCATGGGTATCGATTTTTCGTTATTAAATCCCAAGGACTGAAACATGCTTGAAATACCATGACTGAGATGAATGCAGAGTAAGGCCATTGCAAGGACATAAGTAAACGTGATCCATAAATTCTGAAAACTCAATACAACCATGGAATAGACATCATGATGGCCCATAGCATCTGTCATGTGCGATATCCGGGGATTGGTAACACGAAACGTAAAATGAAGCAGATGGTAAATGATATAAGCGAATACGATCAATCCCGAGATCATCATCGTTCGGGCCGCATAGGTTGTTTCAATCGTTGCTTTGTAAGCATAGCGGACCGGCCTGGCTCGCCGGTTCTCAATCGTGAGCTTGACCGCAGCCCAGATATGAATAACAAGAGCGGACAAAAGGGAAATACGAGCCAGCCAAAGAACAGCACCCAAATCTCTAAGCTTTTTTGCATAGGCATTCAAAGAATCCGGCCCGGCAAATACGAGAAGATTGCCGAGCAAATGGGCAACTATAAATAAAAACAAGACAAGACCCGTTGCCGCCATGAGCGCCTTCTTGCCAATCGATGAACGATATAATTTCAATTCAGTCGCCATAAAAATCAAACCTTCCAATTTACTTCACAATCATGACCGGACAGTGAGCTTCTTCCGCGATAGCTTGAGAAAGCGACCGGAAATGATGGTCCCGCCATTCTTTGGTTTCGCTTGCCCCGAGGACCAGCAAGCTCACCTCTTGGTTCTCGCAGTTTTCTAAAATGCACGGTTTGACCTCGTCTTTTAAAATCTTAAATTTCGCATTCACTTTCCACCGGTCCATGAGATACCTCGCCCGTTCATGAGCCATCCGAAGACCGGGCGAAGAATTCCCAACCGTGAGCACTTCTACGGTACATTTCCCGAATTTGGCCAGAAGCGCAACAAGATGCAGGGCCTTCTCGCTAAACCGGCCCCCGGCATAGGCGAGCAAAACCTGCCGAAAGCCGTGTTCAAATGACTTCGGAATAAGAAGGATTGGGCAAAGAGTATGAGAAAGGACGGTGCGCATGAGTTCGTCCTCTTTCAATATCACCAGAAAATCCTGATCCGGAAGCATTTTTTTGAGAAAGTCAGAAAGAGGGTCTTCAAAAATGACCCGCTCCCAAAAGACCCCGGTTTGGCGGGACTGTTCCTCCAGAAACTCCGTATAAAAACCACATTTGGAGGGCCTGTCGCAGATAAACTTCGCAGGGATAAGCAGCCTGAGCGGAACCTTTAGAATGCCTGCAATCTGGATTGCCGAACGAAGAATCTCGGGGTGAGACCCGCGTTCGGGAACAAGCACACTAACCTTTTTAATGGTTTCTTCCTGGTATTCTTTTTTCTTCATACTCACTCTTCCACCGAATCAATCACTTTTAAAATCCATTCTTCCAATTTCGTTCTTTCCTGCAAGCTTGCCTTGACTAAGGCCGCCGCCAGTGAAACTGTAAGCTCTAAGCTGAAAGACAATTCGCGAACAAGGCCTTCAAGATAATATTTGAAAAGCTGCCTCATTTCCCGGTTCACTTCCTGTTCGGGATGATCAATGATCATGTGCAGCGCTTTGGCATAATCTAAAGCGGTATTCTTTTTGGCCAAGGCCCGCAGGGTTTCGACCCGTTCCATTCCCATGAGGCGTTTTTGTTTCTCTCCATTTTTTAAATAATCCACAACCTCGCTTGCTTTTTTTCCAGACGCAGGAATATGAAACCCCGATTCGGGGAGCCGGCTCGTCGTGATAAAAAAACAAACCGTGCTTCTACCCCTTTTCTTTGGCTCGATCCAGTAACACAAACCATCGACTGCAAGTTCCGGACGGCTCACGATGCCTCTGATCCTGCAAACTCCATGAGAGGGATGAAAGAGAAGCTGCCCTTTTTTGCAACTTTTTTCTTTCCCGGTTCTTTTTTTTCGGTCATTGGCCTGTCCAAGCATGCCCTTTCACCTTTCTACTTACTGACTGCCCTAGAATCTTCATTCTCCGATGCCTTTAAAGGTGCCGTCTTGTATGCTTTTTTGAGTGCATTTTTGATTTCATCCGGGGTACTTAATCCCAGCACGCGCTCTACCAGACCTTCGCAATCCCTGATATTGCTTGAGCGTATCACCTTTTTAATCGCCAAAATCTCACTAGGGGCAACACTAAAATTTCTCACCCCAAACCCCAAAAGCAGTTCCGTACAGGCAGAATCCCCGGCCATTTCTCCGCATAGGGAAATCTCCTTGCCTGCTTTTTTCGCTTTTTGAACAAGATCATAGAGAATCTGAAGCACGGCCGGATGAAAAGGTTCGTAATAAGAAGCCATGTTCTGGCTCGCACGATCTGCTGTCAGCACGTATTGAATGAGATCATTCGTACCCACACTCAGAAAATCCGCAACCCGCGCAATTTTTTCAGCCATAATCGCTGCGGCTGGCGTTTCGATCATTGCTCCAAGGCGAACCTTGGGATTGAAGCGGCAGCCTTTTTCAAGAAGTCCAGCTTTGACTGTTTCAAAAATTTTCCGCACCTCCATCATTTCTTCAACCCCGTTAATCATGGGAAGCAGAATATGGACCGGGAACTCGGCGCTGACCCGTAAGATGGCGCGAAGCTGGGTTTTAAAAATGTCAGGATAGCTTAAAAAAAGCCGCGTCCCTCTCTTTCCAAGCAACGGATTCTTTTCAGCCGGGATGGGAAAATAAGGAAGAATCTTGTCGCTTCCGAGATCAAGGACACGAATGGCCACTTCGGATGCGCGAAAGCGCTCGCCGACAGCCCGGTAAATCTGGAACTGTTCCTCCTCAGTCGGGAATTGGTCTCGAATAAGGAAGGAGAATTCGCTACGGTAAAGACCAATCCCCTCCGCTTTAAAAAGAAATGCCGCCTGCGCGTCGGCCAGTTTTCCAATATTCGCCTGAAGTTTGACACGAGTTCCATCCTGCGTGACGGCAGGAAGATCAACCAAATCCTTTAAGGCGGTCTTATAAGTTTCAAAATCCGCCTCGAGTTTCTGATATTCCTCTACGAATGCCCTTTTCGGATTGACCAGAACCGTGCCCGCCAGGCCGTCGAGAATAAGAAAATCACCGCTCTTGATTTTTGATGTTGCTTCCTTAATACCAATGACGGCTGGAATTCCAAGCGAACGGGCCAGAATGGAGGTGTGTGAAGTCTTTCCCCCCTCTTCTGTGACAAACCCCTGGACCTTTTGAAGTTCCATATGCGCTGTTACCGACGGCAAAAGCTCATGAGCCACGACAATCACCCCTTCCGGGAAAGTAAATGTCTCTCCTTGCTGATGCTTCATAAGAATGTTCAAAACCCGGCGCCCCACATCACGAAAATCAGAAGCGCGTTCTCTTAAATAAGGATCTTCAATTTGAGAGAACATCCTGGAGAACCTTTCAATCACATCGGCCAACGCCGCTTCAATATTGGTTTTCTTTGTAAGGGTCAGAAGAGAAACTTCTTTAAGGAAGGCAGGGTCCT
>PCVY01000011.1 GCA_002787155.1 Candidatus Abzuiibacterium crystallinum
ATTTGACATCCCCGCACGATACGGGCTTCTTGTCCGATGGTCTCGGTATGCTGCGTGACGTCTGAAGCGGTGTTTGGCAGCAATTCCAACAAGTTACCTGAAGCTTTACAATTCCGCGCGAACGATTAACTTGGACTGTTGGACTCTTTTTCGTATCAACGGCTTCACCACACCCGGTACTCTGGCCCTGAGGGCCAATTAAAATGCGTTCGCCGCCTGCAGTCAATTCTTCAATCGGACAATAACATCCTGGTCCTGTCATCGGCGTTTGTGTCGTTTCTACTTCGATGGTATCCAAAGCAGGTTGACCGCTGCAAGGATCGTACTGGACGTACGCGGTGTAACTTAGCTGTGTGCAGCATTCATCGATAACAATTGTTCCTTTGGCATACTCTTCTTTCGGATCAAGATTTTTCGGATCAATTAACTGCGGATCCTGCCATTGGCAATACTGGATTCCGTTTTCTTCGGCTTTACAATAAGGCACCTCGCAACGTTCGGCATCCGGACAACCGACGGCTCCGCAATCACTGCGGCATTCCTTTACGATCTCATCGCAAACTTCATTGGGTTCACACGGCGAAATAGCGGAACGCCGGCAAATGCCGCCTGCACAAGTTTCTTGTCCGTTACAAAAGACATCATCATCACATTCACTCGCCTGTTCACAAGGCTGGCAAGCGGGGTCCGTTTCATGCAAGCAGTTTGCAGTGACCGGATCACAAGAATCCTTCGTGCAAGAGTTCCCGTCATCGCATTCAACAAGCTCGCCCGGCCCACAGACGCCGCCTTCTTGACAAACCTCTTTTCCATTACAGGGATTATCGTCATCGCAATCATCATTCAAACTGCATCTACCCCAGCATTGAGCTAAGGTTTCATCACAAACACCGCCCGGACAAGGCAAAGTTTCAGACGGCTGACAAATACCATCACGGCAGACTTCTGTACCATTGCAAAAGATACCGTCCGAGCAATCACGATCAGTCTGGCAAATGCGGCAACTCGGATCTGCTTCATAATGACAGAGACCTGTTTCTAAGTCGCAGGCGCCTTTCGTGCACAAATTGCTATCCTTGCAAATCACAGGAGTGCCGGGACCGCAGAAACCATCCGCTTGGCAAGCTTCTTGACCATTACAAGCATCATTGTCTGTGCATTCTTCGTCAGATTCACATCGCCCCCAACATCGCTTCGAGTTTTCATCACAAGCACCACCCGCGCACGGATCACTGGATCCATGACAAATACCGCCGGAACAGGTTTCCTGTCCGTTGCAGAAAATACCGTCATCACAATCACCATTTTTCTGACAAGATTTGCAATTTGGATCAACCGTTTGAGAACATTGTCCTGTATCGGGATTGCAAATAGCGGTCGAACAAGCATTATCAGCTTGGCAAGTCACTGGTTCGCCGTTAACGCAATAACCATCCGCACCACATGTTTCTTGACCATTACACCAATTGCCATCGCCGCATTCGCTATCCGTCTGACAGGATTGACACCCGGGAATCGACTCATGCGTACAGCCCGTCTTTGGATCGCATAAATCCGTCGTGCAGGAATCTTTATCATCACAGTCATTGTCCTGGGCACAGCTTTGACAATTCGGCTGCGGTGTATAAATGCAACCTAAGGCCGGATCACACTGGTCCTTGGTGCAAGGCTTGTGGTCATCGCAAACAAAACTTTCACCGGACCCACAAAGGTGATTATCTTGGCAAATTTCAATGCCGTTGCACGGGTTTTGATCATCACAATCTTCATCTGATTGACAAGCAAACCAGCAGCGTTTGGCATCTTCGTCACATTGGCTGTTTTGGCAAATCGAATCTTGGCTGGATTGACACACACCCTGATCGCAAGTTTCTTGTCCGTTGCAGAAAATACCATCATCACAATCCTGATCTGATTTGCAAATTTTACAATCAGTTGTTTCAATATGCTCACAGCCTTTGATTTCATTGCATAGATCGGTCGTGCATGCATTCTGATCATCGCAATCCATGGCTTTGCCGGGACCGCAATATCCTGTTTCTAAACACACTTCTTTTCCGTTACACGCATTGCCATCCTGGCAGTCATCGCTTGATTGACAAGGCTGCCAACATTGGTTATTGGTTTCGTCGCAAATACCTTTACCGCAAGGCGGCGCCGAAGGCGACTGGCAAACACCTCCTTCACAATATTCAGTGCCATTGCAAAACGATTCATCCTCACAATCGTCGTTGGTTTCACAAGCATGGCAATCGGCTGTCGAAATATGCCTGCACCTGCCGGTTTGTGAATCGCAAGCATCTTGGGTGCAAGCGTTCTGGTCATCACAAAATTCACTGGGAGATTCGTATGAACGGCAATCCTGTTTTGGATCAGGGATACATTCACAGGTATCCGGATCTTGTATGTCGCCTAACTTGCAATCAACCGGTTCACATGCGCCTTGACAATGACAAGCTTGACATTGCTTGCCAAGCGGACATGATTCTAAGCCCGGCTCACCGCACACTTCACCTTTCTCGAGAACGCCGTTGCCGCAACCAGGCGCCACACAAAGACAAGCAGCTTCATTGCATATGAAAGGCGAACGGCAAAGCGTATTGCCGTCAAAACATTCCTCGCCGGGATCTAAAACACCATTGCCGCATTGCACCAATTGATCACTCTGACATTTGCAATTAATGCACACATGATCAGACGGGCACACAGGTAAATTTGGCTCGCCACAATCTTCGCCGGCTTCCTGCCATCCGTTTCCGCAAATCGATTTCTCGGATAAACAAATGTTCGAACAACCATCTCCATTCAGGCGGTTGCTATCGTCGCACTCTTCGTTCCCTTCTATTTTCCCGTTCCCACACAAACTCACATGAAAATTAAAACGCCCGCCGAATTGACCGCCTCCGCCTCCGGCACCACCGTCGCCGCCATTTTTGTCATCTTCTAGTCCACCGCCGTCTCCTCTGTCTGATAAAACTTTATCCTGCTCAGGCACAGGATTAGGTACGTGATAATCTTGCGGTGTCGGGATCACTGAACTCGACATCTGTACCACGATGGTCTCTTTGTCTGAATGCTCAGCGGCTAACGAAAAAGGGCTTTGGGAGAATAAAAAAAACAATGAGAAAGAAAGGGTGAAAAGAATGGAGCGGCTCACATAGATTTTTTCTATGATTTGACCGTATTTTAAAGATAAACAACCGTTATTACTTTGCACACCATACTCCCTCGCATGAGACATTGCTGCTTATTTAAGCATACCTGATGTTTCTAAAAAGATCAAAAAAGACCTATAACACCTTATATTGAGTAGTGTAACGTCTAGAGATCCCTAGGAGATTAACAAAAAAAAGGAAGATTAAGTGAAGATAAGGAGGAAATGGAGCCTGTTTATGACGTCTCAGAGGGACGCGCAAGCCGATGAATGACTAACCCAATAAAAAGGATAAACAACCATCCTAAAAGGCCGGAATAAAACCCTCTGCCGCCATAGACCAGATCAGAAACATGCGGCTCTACCACATACCAACGGCTGGTTAATTTCAGCACAAAAACAGCTCCCCCGTGAAGCCCCATCGCGATGGCTAGTGAACGTGTCCTTAAAAAAGAAAAGCTTAGGACAAGGCCAAACAAGAAAAGACCTACCATGCTCGGCCAATAAACATCCAACTGGACAAAAGCGTGAAAAGAAGCACCGATCAAGCGCAAACTATCAAACATCGTGGGTGTTTCATCCACATAAGGACGGCCGCTTCGCAAAAAATGAACCAAGGCATAAAATAAATTGGTTAAAATCAAAGCAGCTTGAGTCGATTTTAAATTGCGATTCAATTTTAAAAATACAAAACCTCTAAAAAAGACTTCTTCGATGAGACCCACAACCAAACCCGCAGCCAGTGCTTGACAAATGAGTTTAAGCGTTACTTGATAAGTGTCTGAAAACTTCAAAGCGCCCAGTTGAAATTCAAATCCGATTAAAAGAAACAAAATAATAATGGAAATGAAAAAACCCTTTAGCCAATGATTCAAAAGCCCTCGTCTTTCCATGAGACCGCACTGCTTAAAGAAATCCTGATCGAGACGGGCAAAACCAGCAATCACTAACAATGCGGCGATCATGAGCAAACGATTGAAAATCTTCTCAAATTTAAAATAGGGCATGAATTGATACAAGATGGGTGCCAAAAATGCCGCAAGTAAAATGGCCAGCGAGAAAACAACCAGAAATGTGATGAGCTTCTTCATGACATCGGTTTTTTGGCTTTAAAAATCGTTGCTGCCCCGCCGGTGAGCGATTTGAGTTTAACATCCTGAAAACCAACTGTTTTCAAGATTTCGGCGAATTGATTCGGCTCTACAAAGTGCTGAATAGATTCAGACAAAAACTGATAAGCTTTCGGACTTTTTGATATCCAGCGCCCCACACAAGGGATATAAAACTGTAGATAAGGTTTGTAAAGCAAGTGCCAGAAAAAAGGATTTTCCGGGCGTGTTAAATCAATAAAAACCATTTTCCCGTCTTTTTTCAAAATTCGTTTCACTTCTTTCAGGAACAGTGTCATGTCTTGAACGCTTCTTAACACAAAGCTGGAGGAAACAACATCAAAGCTTTCATTTTCAAAAGGTAAGACGTGCATATCGGCCGCAATTAAATGTAACTGCTTATTTTTTGACCGCGCCACAGTCAGCATCCCTTGCGAAAAATCACACCCGATCGCCATCGGAATGCTGCGATATTTCAAGAAAGCTTCCAGAGACTTGCCGGTTCCAACACCGATATCAAGCAAGTGCGTTTCGCCGCCTTCAAAAGCCATGCGCACCAATTGTCTTCGCCATGTCTTATCGAGCGATAAACTAAGAAATGAATTGAGTGCGTCATAACGGGACGGAATCGAATCGAAGAAAGATTGGATTGATTTAGCGTCTGGTTTTTCGTAAGCAGTGAGGGGCATAAAGAATTAATCGAACGTCCGAATTATTTCGTAGTTCGTGTTGCGCTGCACGGGTTGGTAACCGGCGGTTTTGATCAAGTGAATCAAGTCTTCTTTTCTGGTGTTCACGCGCACCCCGGTTGGTTCTAGCACTTTATCTTCTAACAATGTGCCGCCCATGTCATTGGCGCCAAATGATAACGCAATTTGGCCAAGTTTAAGACCTTCAGTCAGCCATCCGCTCTGAATATTCTCAAAATTATCAAGATAAAGCCGTGCGATCGCTAAAGTCCGCAGAAAATCTTTTCCGCTAGCGGGTTCAAAGTGACTCATGCGCGGCGTACCATTCGGTGAAAGTGTCCACGAAATAAAAGCACGGAATCCACCGGTTTCGTCTTGTAATTTTCTTAAAACATCCAGGTGCTGAACACGTTCTTCCAAAGTTTCTAAATGACCAAACACCATCGTGGCCGTGGTACGAAGCCCTTCTTCATGAGCAGTTCGCATCACTTCAAGCCACCGCTCTGTTGTGTTTTTTTTAGGACTAATGAGTCGACGGACCCGTTCGGTCAGAATTTCGGCGCCGGCGCCCGGTAATGAATTAAGCCCCGCTTGTTTGAAAAGACGCAAGACTTCCCGAACCGGCATTTTTGATTTGGTCGCAATAAAATCAAGCTCTACAACGGAAAAAGAATGAATATGCACCTGCGGAAATTTTTCGTGGACGGCACGAATGAGATTTAGATAGAAATCAAGTGAAAGTGTTGGGTTCACCCCGCCTTGAATTAAAACCTGTGTCCCGCCCATGTCAACCAACTCTTGGATTTTAGTAAAAACCTGATCCATCGTTAGCGTATAAGCCTCGGGATCGCCCGGGCGGCGGTAGAAAGCGCAAAAATCACAGTCCACGAAACATGTGTTCGTATAACTCACATTACGATCCACCACAAAAGTAATACGATTACCTGGGTGTATCCGGTTGCGAATTTGTGTGGCTGCATTGCCCAAAGTAAGCAAATCACACGAAAACAATTCCAAAGCATCTTCATTTGTTAAGCGATTCCCTGTCAAAACGCTTCCAATGACGGTTTCATGACGTGATAAAGTTGTTTGATTCATGCTGCAAACTCCTGAATGAATTCAAGGGGCGGAACTTTTTCAATAGCGTTAATCTCGCAAGCAAGCTCGAAAAATCGCTTTAAGCCCGTCTGCATTTCTTCGTTCAAATGGTTGCTCAGTTGAGATAAATAACTGTAAACCAACGCGTATTTTTCATCCGCAATTGATAAATTGAGTTCTTTTTCGATCAAAACGGGCAATTGATTTAAATTGCGTTCCAAAGAAACTTTGAGTTGATCGCTAAATGACCTAACGGCCGCCGCATTCTCTTGGCAAGCTTCTCGACGCACTGCCCAAACGGCAAAACAAAACGGTAATCCCGTCCATTCATACCACCACTCGCTCAGATCATACTTGTAGCAAAAATTTGATGATCGGTAAAACAAGGCTTTGTCCCCGATCGCCAAACAAGCGGGCGCCGCCTCAAGCATCGAATCAATGGTTCCGCTCAAGGGAATAAATTGATGGTCGGAGTGAAACCGTTTGGCTAAGAGGATCTTCAGCAAAATTTGCGAACTATAACTTTCCTCAGAAACCGCAATCGGCTGGCTCTTCAAACGTTCAATCGGCTCCCGGCTAAAAAGTAGCACACTCCCCGAATGACGGCGCGCACCTATGGAAACGCCCGGTAAAAGATAATAGGCATCGGGATGCCGGCCATATTCTAATGACGAAATCGGCGCGATATCAATCGCCCCTTCTTGCATCCATTGGTTAATTTGCGCAGGATAACCGTTTTGCGTCACGCAAACATCGCCAGTTTGAAACAATTCAAAATAAAAAGGCAGCGTGTTGAGATAACTAATACGCCCAATTTTAAGTTTCTTGGTTTCAACCGTTGTCGGCATGACGTTCCCGTATGTCACTTACCACCCCGTTAAAATTCAATGAATTAATATTTCCCGTAAGAGCGGTGCGGATCATATTTCAATGCTTTTCAAAATTTTGATAGTCTTCACTTCTAACGGAGCCTATCCACCTGCGAAAAAGACTATGCGGGACATCCATCACATCGAGTGCTTTGCCCACCACAAAATCCACTGTTTCTTGGATATCCTTAAGACCTGCATAAAACCCGGGCATCGCCGGCACGATGTGCACACCGAGACGTGCCAGTTTTAACATGTTTTCCAGATGAATGGCACTTAAAGGTGTTTCGCGCGGTACCAGAACTAATTTTCTACCTTCTTTAATGATGCATTCTGCGGCACGTTCCACCAAAGTTTGTGAAATGCCGGTTGCGATTCTGGCAAGCGAAGTCGTCGCGCACGGTACCACAAACATGCCTTTTGTCGGATATGAACCGCTAGCAATCGGAGCCGTAAAATCACCATGATGGTAATAAGTAATTTGCTTCAATATTTCTGGCTGCCAAAGCCGATAAAGGTCCGGATTTTCTAAATGGCCTAAATTGATTCCCATTTCTTCTTGAATGACTGTTTTGGCCGGGTTTGACATGGTAAAGGCAATGCTTTCGCCTGCTTGCGCTAAAACTTCCATTAAGCGCACGCCGTAAACGGCACCGCTGGCGCCTGTGATTGCTACCACAAATGGTTTCTTTTGTTTAGACATGATGACTCATTAAAAGTTCAATGAAAGATGCAATAAAAATCACTAAACTGACGCTCGCGTTCATGTTAAAGAAAGCTTCATTGATTTTAGCCAAACCAAACTTGGAAATCAATTGATGTTCTCTGTAGATTAATAGACTGACCACGGCAAATCCTATCCAATAAAACGCCCCGAGGTGCTGAATTAAACCAAAGCCCAGAAAGGCGACCAAAGTCAGAAAATGCGATACTTGGGCAATTTGAACAGCACGCTCGGTGCCAAAACATGCCGGCACCGATTGCAACTGTTTGGCTTGGTCAAATGACTGGTCTTGCAAGGAATAAAATATGTCAAAACCGGCAACCCAGGTGAAAACAGCAAGCGACAAAAACGCCGGCTCCAAACACCATTCGGGACGGACTGCCAGCCAACCGCCGTAAGGCGCCATGGCAAGCGTGAGGCCCAGAATCCAATGGGATAACCAGGTCCATTTTTTAGCGTAAGGATAAATCCAAACCGTCAAAATAGGAATGGGTGATAAATAAAAACAAAGTGCGTTCAGCTGATAAGTTGAAAATAAAAAGAAAGCAATGGCCAACAGCGTAATGGTCCACGTAAAAGGACGTGTGAGCAATCCTGCCGGTAAGGCACGAGACTTGGTTCTGGGGTTTTCTGCATCAATTGAATGATCGATTAACCGGTTAAGCGCCATCGCCCCCGTTCGGATTGAGACCATGGCCATGGTAACCCAGAGAAAAGTCCGCCAGGGCGGCAACCCCTCGGCAGCAAAAAAAAGACCTAAATAAGCGAATGGCAAAGCAAAGATAGAGTGTTCGAACTTGATCATCTCAAGAAAGATTTTGATTTTCTTAAAAAGGCTTGCCATCAAGTGTCATCTTAGCAGATTAAACACCCTTGATAAAGCGGGAATTAGTGCTAGCAATTGCACATTTTAACTGCGAAGGCATTGGCGAAGACGCGTCTGCACTAAGCTTCCGATCATATTTAGGGTCTGCTGAAAAACGTTTTGTGGATATTTTTAAAAGATCTCTGGAACTTCCTGCCGCCTG
>PCVY01000070.1 GCA_002787155.1 Candidatus Abzuiibacterium crystallinum
GAAAGCGCTGGAAAACGATTTCTCATGGCTTGTGCAACCATCAACCTCAAGAAGCTCATCCGCTTCTTGTTTTGGTTCCGCGTTTTCCTCAGTCAAATATTTGGAAGTTTCAAAGAACAAGCAAACTTTAGCTTCGGTCTATCAGCTATTTAAACGAGTTCTGCAACAGACCCCTGCGGGACAGGTGCCATGCGCATGTGTTGTGCCATGTGATATTCTCTCTTTCTACTGCCTTCTACTGGCACCTTCCATTCTAATCTAATTCTATTTTAGCACTCAGGATATGCACATCTTATGGCGGTCAGTGCGTGTCTGACCTTAATCGTAATGGACTCAAAATCGGACGCATTTCCGTCTGTCACTTCAAAGGTTACATCGTAACGACCAAACTGATCCAAGCCCGGTACCCAATAAAAAGTCGCCGTACGGTCCCCGTTGTCCACAAAACTTGCTCCCAGCGGTAACTCTTCGGCATCGAAACTAAGTGTGTCATTCCAATCGAGGTCTTGTGCGGACACGTCAAAAATTAACTGACGACCGGCCACAACAGATTTATTTCCAATTGGATTCAACACCGGTGGGCGATTAATCTCGAGTGTGTTTTCGTAGACGGTTAGCGTGTCATAAGGTGGCACCGGAATATATGCTTGCGCAAATACAACGTCGTTGCTTCCGTCATTGTTGATATCGCCCATCTTTATGGCAAAAGGACTGATGTGGCTTTGATAATAGCCTCCGTAATGAATGGGTGTTTGATCGATGGTGTGATCCGCTAATTGATAATACGCGGACAGGTGTTTAAATAAAATATCATTTAAATGATCATGATTAGCATCCGCGATTTCCATGGTTTCAATTGACGAATATGTTTCAAAGCTAACGTCAACGTTTGGAAACTCATGATTTTCGCGTTGGTAGTAAATGTATAACACCGTTGGGTACAAACCTCCGATCAAAACCAAATCTTTCAATTCATCGCCATTAACATCGCCAACAGCTGACACATCCGGTGTTACTCGATCCGGTAAGTTAATGAATACGGGTTCCAAGAGCAAATGGGTTGCTTCATCTTGATATAGAATGGAAAGATCCGGTGAATCGTAGACTTGACCACTTTGAACAATCAAATCATCAAGGTTGTCTCCGTTCAAATCAGTCGTATACATCTTATTGAATCCACGCTGGCCCGTTTCATATCGCGTTGACTCACTTAAGGTGCCGTCGGGTAATTGATAAAAAATATACGTGTAGGTATGCCATGCCATGGCGGCAACGTCCGCCAATCCATCATGATTGAAATCGCCGCTCACGATACCGTGTAGGTTACTTGAGTATTGTGGGATGTCGGAAATTGGAACCGAAATCAGCTCACCGAAAGAACCATCCAGATTCTGGTACATCAGGTAGATGTTGTATTCGTCATAAGCGCCAAAAACAAGATCCTTTAATTTGTCGTTGTTCACATCCGCAATCGCAACCGACAACCCAGCTCTGGCTGTCGGATACGAAACCGGCGGTGCCAACGTGCCGTCGGGCCTTTGGTAAAACAAGTCAACCGCTGAAACACCCCCGTGGTAATAATCAACCATCGCTACATCGATTAACTCGTCATTATTCAAATCACCGATGTCTAACGCTTCCGGTGCTGATTGCGAAGCCGCCATGAGATACGGCTGATCAAAAATCTGTCCTGTGAGTACACCGCTTCCTCCCCCAGGCGGCGCACCTGTTCGGTCTGCGAAATGGTCATAATGAAATGGCTTTGCTGTGCCATCCGGATACCAGTAGGGATGCCCAATAATAAAGCCTTCGCTATCTCTGTAAGGCTCATCAGCCCATGCGATCGCCGATAAGCTAATAACAAAACAAAATACAAAAAGCAGACAATTGATTAGTCGCATCATTCCTATCTCCTATTTTATATAATTCCAGTTTACCGGACCGTCCGAGCGGGAAGGTTTAACCCTTCCAATCTTGAATAACTATTTTACTCCCAGATTGCTTGACGACAAGCTTTTGTATTTGTGACTGATGTCCCAAATACCTTCGGCGACGCCTAAGGATGGTGCCGTCCTCAAGGTCGCTTCTTTGCCCAATCAGAAATGATAATTGATTTACCTCTCCTATTCACCACTAATTTCTGTCTTTCTTTCCACTTTAAATTGCGGATGATTTCGGGTGGAATAACGACATAGTAGCTGCCGTTTCCCGTGTGGGTTAATTTGCGGATGTGTTGTTTACCATTTAACTCCCTCACCCTCTGCCCCTCTCCCAAAGGGAGAGGGAAATAATTGTCATGTCAACACAGCCTAATAAAAAATACGTTCGAAGATTTCGCGCGTCTTTCCCATCCACTTCTTACGATCACGCTCAAATATGTCTTCCGCTTTCTCCTGTCCTTGATCTTGAAACCCAAGCGTTCTCGCTAACCTTCTTAGATTCTTTGCTTGTGAAGGCACGAGAAAGTATTGCCGGTTATGATAAAGTTGAACCCAGTTTTCAATCCGCCGGACAAGCTCATAGGTTTTTTTGAGTGTTTGGCAGTCGTCCTCAGGCAGTAAATGTAAACGATCAAGTTCATCGATTAATTGAAACGTATTAGCCTGTTTGAGTGAAGGGTGTTTGTGAGCCGACCGCAATTGTACCGCCTGAACGGCAAATTCAACGTCCCGGATACCGCCCAGACCTAATTTGATATTGGAATGGCTTTCACCCCGTTCTTTGGTTTCCTGCTCATAACGTCTCTTCACCTTCCTCAAGAATTCAAATTCTTCATCCGTCCACGATTTTCCTAAAATAAGCGGTTGTACGGACGCCAAGAAAGAAGACATCATCGATAAGTCGCCTGCCACCGGTCTGGCTTTGATTAACATTTGAAATTCCCATGGTTCAGCCGTATTTTGATAGTAATGCCGCGCATGATCAGCCGACATCACCAGGCTCCCGCCTTCCCCGTGCGGACGAAGCCTTAAATCAATGCGGTAAAGAAAACCTTCTACACTGGTTTTGGCCACCCTATTCACGTAGGTTTGCAAACGTGACGCCAGCTGTGGGTCTTCTTCTTTTGATATGAACATGAGATCCACATCCGAACTAAAGTTAAGCTCACGACCTCCTAACTTTCCGAGCCCCGCCACACCACAGGGCATTCCCGGAAGGCATGTTTGGTAAACTTTGTTTAACAAGCAGTCGGCTACATCCGAGAAAGACGCGTGGATTTTTTGAAGCGGCGTCAACTGCCTAAGCTCTACTAAAGCGATGCGAAGTGTTTCGGCTTGGCGAAACTGCCGCCAGTTCTCCATTTGCGTTTCTTGTGCCGATGTTTCTTTTGCAATTTTTTCTGCGGACAACCGGGATAAATTTTCTTGAGTTAGTTTCAGGTCATGTGTCCCCGGTTCCAAAACCCACGCGAGCTTGCCGGGGTGTGTAATAACCATATCAGCCAAATACTCACTGCTGCCAAAAAGACGCAGCAGATGCACTGCGCCGTCTGCTTTCTGATTCAAAAGGTTCCAAAGAGCAAGCCTGTCTTCTGACAAACCCGAAAGGCGTTCTAAGTGCCTGAGCGCAAGATTGGGATCCGGGATTTGCTGCCAAATAGGCCACAGGGTGTCGAACGCTTTGGCAAAAGGTTCGAACGCCGTTGCGCCCGGATAGAGATGTTTCATGCAATGAATGACTTCATCCAAGTCATCAAAACCGGATGCCAGCAGGGCTTCTTTGGAGTTATCTGACAAATCACCGCGCAAGAGCTCATCCAAACTAGGCCGGTTCAGATGAACCGGTTCCAGTTTGAGGCGAGTGACTTCTTCCCATTTTTGGGAAGCGAGACGCGCCATCCATGCATCATAAAATTCAAACGCTGTTTTCATGTGGTGTTCACAAGCTCGGTGAAGCGCTTCGCGGACTTCTTCATCCGTCCCTTCATAATGCATCCGCCTGGCTAAAACAGAAAATTCCAATACGTCTCTTTTCGGCAAAGCCAAATCCTTGGCATTCCCGCGGAAAATACGAAGCGCATTAATGAGTTCACGAATAAAAATATAAGCAGCTCTTAAAGCTTGAAACTCGGACTCTTTGAGAATGCCGGTTTGCCAGATTTGCCGAAGCGCTTGTAACGTGTTTGGTAATCTGAGTGCGCTGTGTGCTTGGCCAAAAATAATTTGGAGCGTTTGGACCAGGTATTCAATATCAAGAAGCCCCCCTTTGCTGTATTTGACATTCAGTGTTTCCGGTGCGGTTAATTCTGTTCTTTGGCGTTCGCGCAGATGCCGTGCCTCGGCCAAATTGTAAGCTTGCCCGCCGTAGACATATTGATCGCGCCATTTTTCTACTTCACGCCCGAAATCAGAGTCTCCTGCAATCAAACGCAATTTGACAAGCGCTTGACGCTCATAACTCCACGCATCCCCCGTGCCGGCATAATAACGCTTAAACAAATGTTCCGAAACCGCCAACGGCCCTGTGTCCCCATGCGGACGAAGTCTGAGATCAATTTCGAAAACGCCTTCACGGCGCGCCCAAATGACAGACCGGAAGAGACGGACAAATGCTTCGTAAAAATCAAAGTTTTTTTGACTCTGTACAGCAGCCGAATCCGCAATATCTTCATAGACAAATAAAAGCTCTAAGTCAGAGGCATATCCTAATTCCCGCCCGCCAAATTTACCGAGCCCGACGACCGCCAAGCGGCTCTTAGTACCTTTTTCGGTTAAAGGATGCGCTGCAGTTTCCAAAAGTTTTTCCCAGCAAAGGCCGCACCCTGCCGCCACGACCACTTCCGCTAAATCGGTAAACTCTTCGGCAAATTCTTCCAAGTAAGATGTTTGCTGCAACAAGTGCCTCATATCGATCCGGAACATTTCTTGGTCTTTAAATTGATTCAATAACTCTACTTTTTCATCAAAACGCTTCGCTTCGCTTAATCGTTTGGCGAGCGCTTCTTTTAATATTTTCTTTGATTTTCTTTTTCGAAGGATCGCCTGGTCGCCAATCAACGGAATGAGCGATTGATGCTGCGTTCTCAAGAATTCTTCCCAGAAGAACCGGCTTGATCCGAAAATACGGCTGAGGCCTTCTAAAGTACCGGCGCCTTCCAAAGAAAGAACCGCTTGATCAAAATCCTCCCGCTCGATAATTTCTTTACCGAACAAAATGGCTTGATCCAACGCCACCTGAGGATCCGGGACCTGCGACACCAAATGCGTAAACTGTTTAATCAAAAGAATTGCCCATCGGAGTGCTTTCAACTGCTTGGCGTCAGTAACTTTTTGACCTTCCGTCGTCGTCACCCAGATTTGATCATGGACAACACCGGCTTGCGTGTCAATTTGGATGGCGGTAATATTCATGCCGATCAGGCTGAGCGCACTGGTAAGTTCGTAAAGAAACGCAAAGGTGTCCTGTGAAGTAATGGTCGCCACCGTTTCGCGATCGGATCGATTTTGATCAATCGCCAGTTGAACCGGATACAGTTTCTCAAGGTAAGTTTCTTCATGTGTTCGAAAATAATTAACAATTTTGGCATTCATTTCCTGAAAAAGCGCTTTCAAATTGCCTTTTTTTGATTTCTCCAGGAAATACCGCAGCTCCTTTTCAAAAGCCTGCCAATCGATGGTGCTTTTGCTTTCTACGATAAAGAAAGATGCGACATAAGCTTTCCCCTTGTTATTTTTCTCAAGCGTCCAGGTGCAGCCTTCCCGGATGTTAAAGCCATATGAAGAAAGTAACCCGGAAACAATGGACAAAAGCCCCAGAAAATCATGGCACACCAAACCAACCATCGTTTCTGCCGTACCGTGTTTGATTTGCATTTCAAACGCCGAACCGGCATCCAAACGGCACAAAGACTCACTCTGCGCTTGATGAAGCGCGGCAGGACAGCGTGCGAGATAGGCTTTGGGTAATGCCGGATCAATTGGTTTTGTCATGAATGACTGCTTTAAGCGCTTTCGTTTCAGAATCACTCAGCGCTCTTTTTTCTCCGGGTGCAAGTCTGCCCAAACGGAGCGGTCCATAACCTATCCGATGTAATTTGAGAACACGAATACCGATTTGCCGCATCATTCTTCTAATCTGGCGTTTACGGCCTTCGTGCAGGATGATTTCGATGATCACGCCTTTTTTGATCTTTTGATTGAGTAAGCGCACCCTGCAGGGAGCCGTTTTTTGATCGTCCAGCATGATGCCTTCTTGGATTTGCCTAAGCTCAGCTGCCGTTAAAGCCCTCGAGATGACCACTTGATAATACTTTTTGACTCCGAAGCGTGGATGGGTGAGGTGATTGACCAACTCTCCGTCATTGGTCACAAGCAGCAGTCCGGTTGAATTCTGATCTAAGCGCCCGGCCGGATAGAGCCTAACGGGTTCATTCCCAAAGAAATCGGCAATGGTTTTTTTAGCATGCGGATCGGATAAAGTGGTGGTTACGCCAAACGGTTTATGAAAAATGAAATAACGAAAAGCGGCCGGCACTGATGTTAATAATGTACCCTCGACTTCAATTTGATCTTTGGAAGAGTCGGCTTTCGTGCCTAACGCCGTGACAACGCGGCCATTGACGCGCACCTGGCCCGCTTGGATGAGCTTTTCTGCAGCCCGCCTGCTGGCATGACCTGATGCTGATATGATGGCTTGAAGTCGCTTTAGTGACACGGTGAACGGGAGGTAAAGCTACGCTATAAAAACACAGGAGGCAATGACGCTGGTCCAACGGCCGTCTTTATCACCCTGTGCGCTTTGGGTTACCTCCGTGGTACGCACAATTTCATCCGAAATTTTCCAGAGTTCCCGCTTGGCATCGTAATTGGAATCGGGATCAAATTTAACGCCTAAAACCGTTGCCAGCATTTCGGCGGCTAAATCTTCAGCATAATCGCCTGTTTTCCGTTCAGTCCAGCCAAACGCATGGTGTTCGGACAAATAGCCGTGCATAGCAGGATTTTTAGGAATCGAAACGCCCACGCTGGCCGAAATCAAGCGATTTGGTTCGTTGGTCGCATTATCACTCATCACACAAAAAACAATCTGGCCCGGCGAAAGATATTTCAACCCTGCCTCTCGGTGGATAATTTTACAATGCGGGGGGAAAATGCTGGAGACCTTGACTAAATTGTAAGCCGCAATGCCGGCATCGCGTAAAGCCAACTCAAAGCTGGATAACTTTTCGGGATGAGCCCCGACGCCTTTTGTTAAGAAACATTTTTTCGGAACAATCATTCAATTTTTCTCCTGCGTTCTGCAAATTGATCTTGTGATTATGAGGGAATTCAAAATAGAAGTCAAGAATCTCTAACCATTGGTACCGTCATTGCGAGGGAGTGGAAACGACTGAAGCAATCTAAGATTACGAGATTGCACGCGCGCTTTTTGCAGGCGCCGATGCGCCAGCACTAATCGTGGGCAACTTGACGTTGCCCTACGATTATGTGCGCGAGTACTTCGCCGCGCGCCCTTGCGCGAGCACTCTCCGGGGAGAACTGGAGGTTCTCCTCCGGAAGTGTTCGGGAAGAACTTGACGTTCTTCTCCGAAAGTGCTTCGTTCCCTACGGTTACTCCAATGACAAAACAACAAATCCGTTATGCCATTTGAGCGATCAGATTTGCCACCGCATCTAGTTTCATAAATTCCTTCAAAAGCCCCTCGACGCTGTTTACAAATTGATCCAATTGAGATTGCGTGTAACGCACTGCGTGAACTCCCGGAATGCGTTCTGCCAAAGGAATTTCAAGCATTTCACGCGTGGCATAAAGCACATCATTGATTTCTAAAATACCTTGGATCCCCAAAACTGCCTCGGATATGGTTTTAAACGGGGTGAGAACATCGTAAGCTTTTCCATCCATGATCACAGGGCCAATGGCTTCATTAATTGCTTCAACTTGGCGCCGCTCATCTTCGGTCACTGCAATCACAGCCCGGGGTTCATTTTTTTGCTTGGCGTCGACCGCAAATACCGCGTAATACGGGAAAAGCGAATGACTGAGAACGACCGCTTGGCTTGCTTCTTGATCAGTCGTGTTGAAATTTGAAGTCAACTGCCTCAGTTCAGAGCGTCCGTTTTCCGTAGCCAGTAATGCCTTTATGTCAGTTGCTGCCTGCTCAATCCGCGCCAAGTGGTGTGGCCCAATATGAATAGGAACAGCAAGTTCGTTGCCTTTTGATATTGATAATTCATCAATTTCATTATGATTTTTA
>PCVY01000050.1 GCA_002787155.1 Candidatus Abzuiibacterium crystallinum
TGTTACCGAAACGCCGCGCGTGCCGGAAGAGCCGCACCACCCGCCGATTGAAGATCATCCGAAACATCCCCCTACGACAACCGGCGGCATTCCGTTCCCGCCGCCGATTGAAAGACCGCCTTGTTCCTGCGATTGCAGCTTGGATGAGCGCTGGGATGCTTTTTCCGGTATTGAATCCACATTGATGTCGCCGCTGCCGGGGGCAGGGCCGGCAGTTGTTCAAGTTCCGCTCGGAAAACGCATTCCTCTCGTTGCCGACGGCGGTGATTTGGATCGTCTCACTGTTTTATGTCAGCGCCATTTGCGGGGCGGGCCTGCTTGCGAAGGGGGTTGTCATTCAAAACTGGAGCATCAACTGCCTATCACACTCAAATACCATTGGGAAATCCGCGAAGGGGAAGGCGAGTTGGTGAATCATGCTTTCAGCGCCGGAAGCCGGTCAGCAGACGGCCCCGCCACGCTGTATCAAGCGCCTGCCGGGATGCCTGCTGATCCGGAAGTCACGATCCGCCTGACGGTGGACGAATCGGAGTCGCACCGGCGAAATGAAGACGACGCGGAATCGGTCCGGGAGGTAAAATTGAAATTGGTGCCGCCGGAACAGCCGCTTCAATTCGGCATCGGGCCTCCCTTTGCCAATTGGCCCGATCAACCGCGCAAAGAAGGGCGGTGCCTCTGTCAGCCGGCACACGAATGGCGCATCAACGGTCCGATGTCCGGTATGGCCCAAGAAGGCGGTTACACGTGCCCGAATGATTACGTGGTGTTAAGCGCACTCGGAACCGATAGCGATTTATTGCGGATCCGGTGCGCGGATGATATGTGTCCTTCGTCCGGGGATGAGCTCTCGCAGAGTGACTTTGTCTATTATGAATGGGCGCCGAGCGCGGGACGAATCATCGGCGGACGCACGGAAAAAGTGGTTTTGCAAGCACCGGATACGCCGGGGCCGGTCACGATTGAACCCGCACTTGAAGACAGTCAATTGCAGGCGACGGATGCGCGGTTTGATATGGCACGCGTGACGGTACACGTCCTGGACCTTAAGTTAACCGAAATCAAAGGCTTACGCCGGCAAGCGGCGGGAGACTTTTCGCAGGAGCCTGACCCGCATGCAGACGGCCGTCTTTTTCTCGACACACAGGATGACGGAGTCATCAACACCTCTCCGGACGTTGAACGCGTCAAGTTGACCGTCGAAGTCGAACCTCCGGAAGCTCCGCTTGGGAACGTTAAAGTGAAGTGGGAAGTGCGCGACCCGGATGATCCGGCCGCTCATGCGGATATTGATCCGGATGCGAAAGGCGGTGACAACACAGGGACGCCGCACGAAGGCGAGCCGCACTATTTCATGCAGGCTGAGCACGCCATGACCGACCAAATCGACCGGGCGGCAGCGGATGAAACGACGGTGATCGGTGAAGCCAAAACCGAACTGACACGCGTAGGCGGCAAATGGACAAGCACTGCTTATTTTCATTATACGGATGACGCGGGAGATAATTTTGTGATCGACGTCTTTCTGGTAAAAGGCGATGCGGCACTTACTTGTCACGACCAAAGCGGCACTCTTACCACTTGGCGCCAACGGGAAGTCCACGCTTATGCCATGAGCAAAGATAACGATGACAACCAAGTGCAGGCCGTGGGCGCCGCCCCCGGTGCTTTTACGGTATGTATCGATCCCGGTGCCAACGGCGTTTCGGATACGCTCGTCCTGACGCCCGATGACGGGCGGATCGGTGAAAACGTGCACGCGGGCGCGGACGGCACGTGCGATACCGCCGCCAATTCGGGTGCCAACGATTTTGATCCGGATGCCGCGCAAGCGCTTTTTCACCGGCACTATGCCGAAGCCGATCCGGACCATCTGCCTTATATCGATTTTACGGTAACTCAGAAACAGAAAGACCGAACCTTCCGCCGCGAACTTCCGCTGGATGATATTTGGGATTACATGCACAATCACACCGATTACGCCGCACATCCCGAGTATCGATTCAGTTTGATCGGACTTAATGCCATTTCGACTCCGCCCGCGATGGCTATGCCGCCCGGCACGGTGATCGTCGGTTACGCCGGCCATCCGCCGCACTCGGGTGCCTCAGCCGGGCATCTCAAGCGCCACGCCCCTCTCCAGCTTCCCAAGACGGATATTCACGAAGTCGGCCACTTGATTATTAATGAAGTGGAACCGGCGCTCTCTTTTCACACGGTGCATACGGGCGGCGAACAATGCGGCTTTCAGCAGGGAATGCATCCGCCGCAAATTTGTCCTCGACACGTCAATCTCTTACGGGATAGTATTAGACGGACTTTTACGGGAGCACATGCAGGAGGTATGGAAACCTATGATTCGACGCGCACGCGATAACGGCCAATTCGCGCGGCAGAGCACTTTGTTTGCCTTGACAGGCGCGCTTCTGGTCTTTACCTTTGCGGCATTGCCGCGAACGGTATTTGCGGAAGAGAAAATCATTTGGCAAACACAGATCCGGCCGGTTGAACCGAAATTTCGTTCGTTAAAAGAAGTGTTTATCATCCTCTCATTCACCAACCAATCCGGCGAGAATCAGCCGATCGTGTTGCCCGTTCGCCCGGAAGACCCCTGGTTTCAGTGGATTGGTATTTATAAAGAAGGTGAGCGCCTTGAACCAAAGCCGGATCTTGATTTCGGTTTCAGGCTAAGCACGGTTCAGCCGGGTGAGACACTCAGCCTGCTTGTACCGCTGACGCATTTTTATCAAGTGCCGGCAGCCGGACCGGAAGCGGGTATTTATGAGTTACACTGGCCGGGAACGACTCTGGGGCCGGCAGAGGATGCCGAGGCGCAAGTTGAGATTGATCCGGCTTTGCCAAATCCGCCCGATGCTAATGCTTTGGATTATTATTTGGAAGGTGTCTCGGGGAAGGACTCGGCCGAACGCCGCAAAAAACTTTGGAAAACAGTGCTGAAATCGCGAAATGACCCCAAGTGGATTGGTCTCCTGCATATTCTGCCCGCAGAGTTGATTGATGCGGACTCGCTTCTCAAACTCGCGCAAAAGTCAGACGACCTCGGTATCCTCCGTGAAGCCATCCGCGCACTCGGTAAAATCGGTTCCGATCAAAAAACCGCCGGCCGTTTGACGGCACTGCTCAAACAAGCAAAGGATCCCGTCCTGATTGAATCCGGCGTCGAAAGCCTCCAGCGCCTGCGCCGTTAAAAACTTTCGCTCAATCGTTCAGAACCATCCCCTGTACAAGCGATAAAATCTTTGGTACCTTAAAGGAAACGGATAAGACGGACATGAAGCTTTTGGGACTAACCGAAGGAAGAAAAACAGATATGACAAAAAAAATGGCGTTGTCTTTGGGCGCGGTTGTTTTGACAGCATCCGTTTATTTTATTAACCCGCTTCAAGCAAACAATCTGTTTCCGTCCCAGAGAGAATTCAAAATTGTTTATAAAGCCTCCCTGGATGAGTTTCCGGCAAATGCCGATGACATCAAGATTTGGATGCCGTTGGCCTCATCGCGGGATGGTCAAATAATCTTGGAAAGAAAAATACAAACATCCGAGCCTTATCAAATCACCCGTGATCCTGTTCATGGCAATGAAATGGCCTACTTTGAACTCAAGCAACCGTTTCCTGAATCACTGGATCTGGAGGTGATTTATGAAACCGCGATCGCACGGAATCGCTTTGAAGAAGAAAACAGTGTGAAGAATTCGAATCAATATCTGGCACCGTCAACGCTCATGGTAGTGAATGATACCGTCCGGGAAAGAACCAGCGAAGCTGTCAGCGGTAAAGAGACATGGATGGAAAAAGCCAGGGGGATTTACGAAAATGTCATTGGTTCCATGAAATATGATAAAACAGTTCCGGGATGGGGGCGGGGCGATACCATCCGTGCGTGTCTTTTAGGAACAGGAAACTGCACTGATTTTCATTCTCTTTTCATCTCGATGGCGCACGCCGCTGAAATTCCGGCACGTTTTAAAATTGGTCTGACCGTTCCCGCAAATGAACAAGGAACCATTACGGGCTATCACTGCTGGGCGGAATTTTTTGCGGAAGGTAAAGGATGGCAGCCCGTGGATGCTTCAGAGGCGTGGAAGCATCCCGAAAGAAAGGAGGCATATTTCGGTAACTTTGACACGAACAAGTTTTTAATCAGTGTGGGGCGGGACATTAATCTTGCCCCAAAACAAGCAGGACCTCCCGTGAACTTTTTTTTCTATCCGTACGTTGAAGTGGATGGGAACGAATGGAACGGAGTGAAGACAGCATTCGAATTCAAGAATTTGAGGAATAACAAAATGTCATTGCGAGGAGCGAAGTGACGAAGCACTTTCGGAGAAGAACTTCCAGTTCTTCCCGAAAAGTACTCGCGCACATAATCGTAGGGCAACGTCAAGTTGCCCTACGATTAGTGCTGGCGCATCGGCGCCTGCAAGAGCGCGCGGTGCAATCTCAGTTCGAATCGAGATTACCGCGCTCCTCTGGGGCTCGCAATGACGAACGTGGAGGAGAAGACAATGAATAAAAAAAATATATTAATGGGTTTGGCATTGGTGGTGAGCATTGCACTGTGGAGTCCTTCAGCTATTCTGGCAGGAGAACATGGCGGGAAAGAGCACGGGGGCAGCGAACATGGCGGTGCTAAGATGGAAGGCAGCCATGGGATGATGGCCGATCATGCGGGAACCCTTAAAGAAGCAGCAAGGGTGTTGAAAGAGGAAGGACATATGGAACTTGCGGCCGAAGTTGAAGCAATCGCCAAGATGAAAGAAGAAATGTAACCATCAGTGTCATTGCGAGCGACCAAAGGGGGCGAAGCAATCTCGGAGATTGCTTCGTCGGCCTGTGGCCTCCTCGCAATGACGTAGCATGAGTGCGAAAGGAGATCTTTCATGCGATCATTACTCTTTTTATTTGTATCTATGCTGTTTCTACCGCTCATTGTTCATGCCGCAGAACCAAGCGCTGATACGCTGCGCCAGACGATCCGTGACCACATTGCGAACCAGGAAGAACTGCAGGGAGCGTTTGCGATTGTGGACGATCGAACGGGTGATTTAAGACAGCTTGAACTTGTCCGTGTTCATGAGCGTGTGGGAAAGACAGGCGACTACTATTATTCCTGCACGGACATGAAGGATGTGAAAACGGGGGAACTGCTCGACCTTGATTTTGACATTGAAGACAAAGCAGGCAGGCTTCAGGTTGCGGACATTCGTTTTCACAAAGACGACGGCATCCCGCGGTTTACCTATAACGAAAATGACCAGATGGTCCCTTTGCCGGTTGCTCAACTAGGCCCGACAGCCGAGGGGTCTGCCATAACGGGCAAGGTTTCGTTTATGGCAATTGAGGATGGCCTGAAGATCAACGCCGTTGTTCTGAATGCGCCTCCGGGCAAGCATGGAATTCACATCCATGAAAACGGAAGCTGTGCGGAAGCAGGCAATGCTGCCGGCGGTCATTTTAACCCTGACGGTGTTTTACACGGAGACTTGGCAAAAGACGGATTCCGGCACGCCCACGCAGGAGATCTTGGTAATATCGAAATCGGTCCGGACGGAAAAGGAACTTTGGAAAAAGTGATTTCGGGTCTGACGCTGGAAACGGGTCAGTACGGCGTTATCGGCCGTTCCGTTATTCTCCATGAAAAGGAAGATGACTTCGGCCAACCGACAGGAAATGCCGGCGGGCGAATTGCTTGCGGAATTATCCCGTCTTCTTGATATTTGCCGAATGTAAGTTGGTGCCAGACGGAACCAAGATAATGGATCATTCTATGAATTGGAAAGCGCATTGGGAAAAAGTTTATCAAAGCAAAAAGCCGGATGAGGTGAGCTGGTATCAAGTGCGTCCGGTTTTATCCCTGGAACTTATTTCGGGCTTGCCAATATCCAAGGAGTCGAAGATCATTGATATCGGCGGCGCCTCTAGTGAATAGGGACGGTTCCTTTTGGGACGGTGCTGCATACATACGTGGCATTCACAGGGATGCTTCTGTTTCAGCACCGTCCCTGTGGTCAATGTGGTCTGAGGCATGATGACGGCCGAAGCATCCGATTTTAAGTTGAATCGACTCCCGAACGTGTAACGGCAGATTTGGCCTGATTGTTTCTGTGCCTTAGATATTTGAAGCCGCGGCGTAAAACGTGAAAATAGCCCTTGTGATAATTGGGTTTAATAACGCTGCCGAAAATACCGTGTGCGCTAAAACACGCTATGATCCCATCCCTCGGCTCTTCAATGTTAACAAATTTAGAGAGGGAGATTTGCCTAAGTTGTTGTTGCAGAGCCAGTTGTTGAAAAGCAAGGCAGCAAGTATTTGATGTGTTACCAATTATCAGATCTTGGCATAGTTAATGCAACTCATACTCATCATGAATCTGAAATGCCGACGCTCTCACCTATTTTTAGCGGTCGTGATGTGTATGGTCATTGGAATGATTTCCTGCCGCTATGACGAAGCGGCTATTCGAAGAGCGCTTGAGCAGCACACCATTCCCGGTGCGGAGTACGTAGGTATTGAAACTTGCGCCGCCTGCCATGAAGAAGTCGTTCAGAAATACCGCTTAGAGTCTCATTATGGAACCAGCCTTGAAGAAGGAGAGAAGATTGTGGGTGAATCCTGCGAATCTTGTCACGGGCCCGGTAGTTTGCATGCCGATAACGACGGCGATAAATCAAAAATTATCCGTTATTCCCCGGAACGTTGCTTCGCATGCCACGCGGACAAAAAAGCTCAATTTCAATTGCAGTATCACCATCCCGTCGTTGAAGGACAGATGAACTGCATGGATTGCCACGATATTCATCAAGCAGGTCCAGCGGCGTTTCAATCAGTCACCGCG
This sequence comes from Candidatus Abzuiibacterium crystallinum, assembly GCA_002787155.1. Lineage (GTDB taxonomy): Bacteria > Omnitrophota > Omnitrophia > Omnitrophales > Abzuiibacteriaceae > Abzuiibacterium > Abzuiibacterium crystallinum. The sequence goes on from PCVY01000050.1 coordinate 6,857, forward strand.
TTAGAACGCAGCAGCGAAAAATGCCTAGCATGCCACAAGGAGATGAAAGGCCCCTTTGTTTTTGAGCATGATCCGATGCGTGACGGCTGCCAAACCTGTCATGAGCCGCACGGCGGCGTTTACAGCAAATTGCTGGTTGCGGATAGAAGTTCACTTTGCTTGCGCTGCCATTGGGAGCCCAATACCAACAGCGCCACCAACAATATCGGCGGTGTTCCGCACAATTATTACGTAGGTGCAGGGGAAGAGTGTGTGGATCATCACCGGGCACCGCATGGCTCGAATATTTGGAGGACATTAAACCGATGATAAAAAGACGGTTTCTCATCTGCCTGATGACGACGGCGTTGGCCTTAGGGTTATCGTCGGTTTCTTTTGCCCAAGAAGGTGAGAACGAATCGATGTGGTGGAATTGGTTTCGAACAGCTTTTGAAAATGTGGGTGGCGATTTCGACCATCTTTGGTTTGAACCGTCAATCAGCAATTATTTTGTTTACGGAGATCAAGGACGTTTCCGCCAGGATTTTATGGTTTCGGATGCAACCACCGGAGGTGTTAAGGACTTTGGATGGACAAAGAAAAAGGATGGAATTCAATATGAGTTTGATTTGCGCGCCTTGGTCAATTATGACTACTTGTCCCATCTCCGTATTTCCAAAGAGAACGAGTATTATGCGGATGCCAGATGGAAAAAGTTCCGTAAGTACTGGGATGGCGGGGCAAGCGAACCTTGGGATCCAGAACAGTATCGTTTGCCGGGAGAGTTTGCGGATTGGGATGACGGCAGCCTTTACACAGAACGCTCAAACGTAGACATCGAGTTAGGGCGGTCGCTGGGGGATAATGCTGATCTTATTTTTGAATACCATTTGTGGAAACGGGAAGGCAGAGAGACCCTTTTGCGCGGGGAACGCGCCCGAGCCACAGGGTTACCGGATCTTCGCACCATTCCGGCGCGCGCACGTGTGGAGGGCGTGAGCAACACATTTGTTCTCCGGGTGCCCTTCACGGTAGGGGACAAGCATCACATTGAGCCTAGTTTGTCCTATGAAGCTTACCGGGACGACCAACTGATCAATTTCCCCCGGTATGTGAATGGTGCCATTGACCAGGACAGGACGTTTATTGATGTCCCTGAATTTGACGATCTTAAGTTTAAAATTACTTACGAGAGTTTTTTGTCGGATGAAACTTACGTGCACGGCGGTTATTACTTTGATTTCTTGAGAAATGATACGGCGCGTTCCAGCGTGCGTCCCAGTGAAGCTGAATCGAGGAATTATGTGAATGGGGATGTGGACAATTGGCGCGTCAGCAATGTCGTCGCAGCCGGCGCCGCCTTGCTTAACTTCTTAAACAAACAAGGTCTTGATCTGCGTGCGGGAATTCGCGGCGAGCATTCTTTGACGGATACACACAGCACGGGACAGGTTTATACGGTTGCGGCACAAAAATCCATGCCGGATGTATTTGCAGGGTCCAGCATGCGTGAGGGCCGCTTCGGGGAATCGCTTTCGTTGACCTATCGGGGTCTCCCGCGCACTACCCTGTATGCGGGATTGGAGATGGAGCAGCGCGCGCTCAACTGGGTGGAAAATTTTGATGCGAGAATGCATGAGTTGGTGACCGATTTCGGTTCTACGGAATTGTTCCCGCATTATGAAACGGATATCGTGTTTGTCGATTTTATGCCGACCTTTAAAATGTCCCATCGCCTGAATTCACGGATAAAATTTAACACACAATACCGATGGAAAGCAAAAGAAAGGCAGTATGATACCAAAGATGACAGCTTGCCGACATTTTACCCCGGCATTTTGGGCGATCAAGAGCAGAGCGTCCATGAGATAACGGCAAAAACCGATATCCATTTGGGAAAGGGTTGGTTCAATACATTTAAGTATCAGTTTGTCAGCGATGATATTAGTTTCGAAAAGCGGGGCAAGAATCAACAGGATTTGGACCGTCACCGGTTTTCCACAACGTTTTCCGGCCCCATTGGTCAAAAGCTGATGCTGTTCACTTCCGGTATGTATGAAGTCTATCGAATTAACACCCCCACTTATAAAGATGCCAGCGGCCGATGGTCAACCGGGACAGGCGCTTTTGATTACAACGGAGACGTGTTTTTAATTTCGGTGAACGGCCATTATCGTTTTACCGGTCAAATCTCTCTCTACGCCAATTACCAACTTACCGCCTCGCTGGGTGATAATGCCAATAATCTTAATGAAATCGCCGCCGGTATTCAGTACGACATCAATTCAAACACCTCCCTTGAAGCGGGCTATCAGCTGTTTAATTTCCGCGATGATCGCGACGGATTCGGCGGCGGAAAATTTGACGATGACTATCACGGCCACGGATTTTCGATTGGTTTTAAAACTGCCTTCGCATAAAAATTTCTTCCCCCTGTAGTTGCTTTACGCGGCCTATTTTTGTTGAAAGTATCCGCTCCGTTAAGTATGATCTGGCTTATGCTTATGAAACTGCACCGATTGCTTCTGTCGCCGCGAATCGCCGCCATCCTCCTGAGTTTGATCGGACTCATTTCGGTTTTTGGTACGATCCCGGCCGATGCTGTTGCCGGTTGGTTTGAACCGCGCGGTCTGTTTAGGAAATGGTGGTTTATTTCGCTTCTGATTGGTTTGGCCGCGGCCACAGGGTACAGTGCGGTCGTTAAAACCATTCGATTGATCAAGCGGCCAACATCAGGGCGGTTATCTCTTTCCCCCTCCCGTGTGATTCAAGGCCCTGTTTATTCTTTTCCGATTTCGTTTCACAAAATTCAGGCATTTGAGAAAGAAGTTTCCCGGTTACTCGGCAGCAAAAAATATCGAGTCGATGCGGAAGGCAAAGATTCAGAAATGGTTTTGACCGGCAGGAAAAATAGTTGGGGAGAGTGGGGTCCCACGCTCGTTCATTTTGGGTTGGTGATCACGCTGGCGGGAGGTTTGGTGACTTTTCTTTATGCGCATGTGCGGGAAATCATGATTACGGAAGGCGAGACCGTTCAGCTTCCGGGGACTTCATCAAAAATGAAACTTGAAAAATTTACTGTGATCCGGCACGCGGGCACGCGGGAACCCGAAGAATACGTGAGCCGTTTATTGGTACAGAATGAAGAAGGCGCCATCCGGCGCCGCGAACTGAAAGTCAATTATCCGGTGGTCGTGAGCGGCTATAAACTCTTTCAAATGCGCTACCGGGCGGATGTTTTGTGGCTGGAGCTGGCCGTTTATCAAGACGGTGAAGTAATGGAGGTTTTTCGGATCAAGCCGGGAGAGAAAAAAAAATTGGCTCGGCTGCCTTTCATCATCCAAGCAGGTGAGGCCGTCCTTCCGGATTTTGCGGTTGATCAGGAAGGCAACGTTACCAGCCGCTCGCCTTATTTCTTAAATCCCGCCCTCTCTTTAACCGTTTATGATTCACTCAACCAGGAAAATCCGGGCGAAACCTTTTGGACTTTTGAGGATTTGTTTACGCACCAAGGGGAGGAGAAAGGGCTGGGTTTTGCCATTCAGCGAATGAAGAAGCAATATGCATCCGGGATTCGATTATCAAAAGACCCGGGTGCGCCTGTGGCGTATGCCGGTTTTTTCTTATTGATTGCCGGCTCATTCTTGAGCGGTTTCGTGGTTTCAAGGAAGGTGATAGTACGATTTACCCCCTCCGTTGACCGGAAAGAAATCGTGATGACCGTTACGGGCGCTCGATCCAGGGACGGTTTCGGACTGGAGCGGGAAATGGAGAGTATCAGCCGGATGGTTCGCAATCTTTTCATGAGAGGAATTCAAACGTGACAATCGGAATGCTCATTTTGCTCTATCTTTTGTTCGGGATACTTTCTTTTATCGCTTTCGCTTCAGAAAGAAAGATATTAACGAGAAGTTCGCTTGTCTTGGGTGTAATCATTGCTGTTCTGCACGGCTGGGTGATCCTTTCGAGAGGACTGCACGCAGGGCGTTTGCCGTTTACCAACACCTATGAGACGCTTATTTTGTTTGCTTTTTTCATGACAGTACTTTACCTGGTTACCTACCGGCGCTACCAACTGGTTATCATCGGCGGGTTTTCCGGCCTAGTTGCGGCTTTTCTACTGGCGCTGACTTCGCTCTTGTCGCCCGAAATCGAACCGCTGCTCCCTTCTTTGAAAAGTAATTTCCTTCTTTTTCATGTCATCGTCATCTTTATCGGGTATGCGGCGCTTTCCGTTGCCTTTGGGTCAGCCGCCGTTTTTCTCATTCTCAGTACGGTTGCAAATAAATGGCTGACTCAACGGCGTGGGGAAGAAAAAACAAAGGCACTCCTGGTTTATCTGGATTGGCTGACTTATCGTTTGATTGCCGCCGGTTTTCCGTTGTTGACGTTCGGTATTGCATTGGGTTCTATTTGGGCAAATGCTGCGTGGGGAAGATACTGGAATTGGGACCCGAAAGAAACCTGGGCATTTATCACTTGGGCGGTTTACGGCGCCTATTTACACCTGCGGATCTCGGAGCCCTTTCGGGGCAAAGCGGCAGCAGGATTTGCGTTTCTGGGATTTTTGGTGCTGATGTTTACTTATTTCGGCGTAAACTTCTGGTTTTCTTCCCTTCATGCTTATGCATAAGCATATGGTGACAACGAAGTAAAGGCTTACATTCAGGCAGATCTCAGGTCTGCAAGGGATGTACCGGCCGAAGCATCCGGTTAAAAGGGAAAATAAAAAAATTTGCCTTGACTCTAGAGTATGCTTTAGGACTTTTGTCTTTTGGGGCCACTATAGGATCACGGCAAAACACATCAAACGGATGGATGAGAACGCAGCACCACCATCCCTGCTTGCATACTGCTTGAGGATCATCTTTTTCATAGACGTCCCTTTTATGCACACGTCGTTTGCGATTTTTACACTTATTTTATTATATTTTAGGTTGATATATTGACATTTCTGGTAGTTATGCTAACCTTTTATTACTACTAGAAAGCAGGTCAATATCAGTGAAATCAAATGACTGCCTAACCAAAATAGTTGCCCTTGCCGTTGTTCTCAGTTTTGCCCTCACTTCTTCCATTGCTTATAGTGATATTCCCGTCATTTCCTCGCCGCCGCAACAAGCGGATATGCTTTCCCACGCCAAAGCCAAAGCCGCCATGACTTCCTACGCCGTGCGCAGCGAGCTGCGTGATTTACTCAATATTCGCGGCATAGATGCGCCTGATTTCCTGGATATACGCTTAGGTACGCATGAGCCGATAGTTTCTGCAGACGATCGATCGGCGAATCGTTCTGAATTGAGAGTTGCGTCATTTCCGGAGAAACCGAACGCGAAGTTTATGCGCCTCAAAGCCTTAGCATTGGGTTTTGCGCTTTGCGGAGCGGGATGTGCGGTTCAGCAGAAGACTGAGGAAAAGCCGGCCCCTGAGCAACAAACGGCTACACTTCCCACGCCGATCCCCTTCGAGAGCTTAAGCCCGAACGAGCAGGTTGAACGGCTGATGGAAGATTTGAAAAACGCTATGGAGCACAAAGACAGCAAAGCCATTCAGGCAGATTTAGATCTGTTAGCGGCGCTTGGGCCGGCCGCAAAACCGGCGATTCCGCTTATTCTTCAGATTGTTATTCCGGGAGATTATTTGATGGACCTGAATGGAACAGTGCAATCTATCGGTGAACGCTATTACGGCCGTAACCCGCTGCTTATCTCTTCATATGGGATTAGTCAAGTTCTCGAAAGTATCGGTATGCCGGAGGTGAGCCAAGTGAGTGACCTGATCGCTATTTTAGAGAAGCCTATTTCAAGCGAAAGCATGACCAAAGCGATTCAAGCCATCGGTCATTTTGGACCGGAGGGCCGCTCAGCTGTACCGGTCCTGGCGCGCATCGCCGCGCAATATTCAAATGCATGGTGGAATTCTCACTCGATCCATGCGGCAGAAGCATTGGGTCAAATGGGATCGGCCGCCGGTGAGGCGGCACCCGCCATTATTCAAATGCTGGCCGGCTATCAGAGCCACATCAAAGCGGCAAATCGAGCACTAGCCGCAATCGGCATTCCCGGCAATGCGGTCATCCCGCCATTGGTCGATCTGCTGGATCATCAAAATCAAGACGTCCGGAATAAGGCGCGTCAGGTCTTAATAGCGATGGGCCCTCGGGCAGTTCCGACGTTAATTGAGTTGAGAGTGCGCGAATTAGCCGAAGAAAAAATGGAATTTAAAGAAGTAATGGATGTAATCATAAGCGCCCGCGATCCGGCCAAAATCAAGAATCTGTTGGTTTACATGATTAAAACGCATCAGCCGGAAACGATTCCCGATCCTTTGATGGATGCCTTGAACCATCAGAGCGCGAAAGTCCGTCTGGAAATGCTTGAACTTTTGGTCCAATATGAGTCAGGCATATTGACGGCCGCGCCGCAAGTGATCGCCCTGCTCAACGATTCACATGAAACCGTCCGCCGAAGCGCTGCCGAAAAACTGGCACAAGTCGGAAGGCTGCCGGATGAGCTTGACGATCGGATAATTTTCTATACCCTTCGAGAGGATTGGGAAAGTCTTGCTCGAAGTGGTGATCAAGCAGTGCCGGTGCTGATCGATGCTTTGAATCGCTACGATGGGGAGGTTGTCCCGATTGATTTACTAAAAGCAATCGCCGTTGCCGGTCCGGTCGCACGCGAAGCTGCTCCGCAGTTAATTGAGCTTCTGGAACGTTTTTCCGGCAAGCATGAAGTTATTTTGGAAGCTTTGACTTCATTTGGCCCGGATAGCGCTCGTGTAGCACTACCGGTTGTCCGCAGGCTGTTCAATGAAGCCGGTTCTGATGTTGATTCCGAAACATCCCGTTTTGCGTTGGCCGCCTTTATTCGCCAAGTTGATTCCGAAAATCCGGAAATACAAGCGGAGATAAAGAAGATCGAGGAAGCGCGCGCCACAGTTGTCCGGGCGCCCACCGCCTTCGAAGTGGAATGGGGATGGACGGGTCTTGTGGCCAACGAGCCGTCCTTTCAAACCAATTGGGAAGCTTATCGCGATGCCGCCCAGTTGCTTTATGAATTAAATGACGGTATCGGTGTAGAACTTGCCCGGAAACATTTGGTACGGCCTAGAATTCGTACGCTCAATTCCAATCATCCGCCGGCCGTTGTCGGCAGCGCGCCTTACGAGCAGATCATTGAATTAGGCCGCATATCGGCCTTGCCGCTTGCCCAACGAATCGGCGGCGGCGATATCGGAAAATGGTCCGTTCGTTTACTGGGAAGCGTCGGCTCTCCGGATGATGTATTTAGATTTGTCATTCCGGTTGCCTCAGGCGAGAGAGATTTGGCCTCGTGGCATAAAGCCGAAGCGCGTAGCGGTGTTCGCGAGTTTTTCAATCGTGATTTTTCGGATGCGGAACTCGATGAAATACGGGCATTGATTCTGAAAGAAGTTTTATTATTTGAACAAGGTGTGGACCGGCAACGAAATCAAATTCAGAATAGAGAACAGGCTGAAGAACAATTAGAAAAGGCGATCAGGTTACCACGGGAATACGGGTCTGAAACGATAAAAAAAATGAGCGCAGATTATGTGCAATTGCTAGATGACGTGGAGCGCTCGCCTAGAACGTTAGAAATCATTACGGAAACGGTGAGAGGGCGTGAATTAATCCTGGAAATTCAAGATCGTGTAGTGCCTGCACTTATTGATTACCTCACTGTTGTTCCTTACCCTATAAGTGCCATTAAGGTCTTGGCTCGTACCAAAGATGAACGCGCGATACCGGTGCTCATTCGGCTGCTTGAAGAGGAATTTGACAATGGACAAACCTTTTTTGTCATGGAAAAAACAGCGACGGAAGCTTTGGGAACGTTTGGTCCGGCCGCCAAAGATGCTGTTCCGGTCTTGAGGCAATGGCTTGAGCTAGATTCTTTGAGTCCTGACGATCGTTCAGCCATCAACAAAGCACTTATACAAATTGGGCCGGCATCGCGGTCGGAATTGCGATTTCAGAATGCAGCAGCACTTTCTTTTGAAAGTTTAATGCCGCGCCCAAACGCTGCCCGCGACGCGTTTTCTCGCATTTCCGCTATTCGGAATGTCTTTCAAATAGCCGAGACCGCTCAAGCGAGCGGAAAGATCGGTATCGCTCTGTCATGGAAGGTCGTGGCCGACTACGGCAGTCCCGACTTTCTGACGCCGGTACTCAAACAAATTGCCGAAACGGTTGATCATCCGATCGCGGTTTTTGCGGCGGATACTGTGGCCGCCGGCATGATTGACGCCATGAACGCAGAGCTTCCGGAAGAAAAACAAATTCTTAAAGCCAAAACGCCGCGCGAAATGGTTGAAAAACTTCAGGCAAAAGGCGTCGGTTATATTCGTGTGATTGCCTCCGAATCCGAAAAGGGGACGGCGGCCGAAAAAATCTTGCGGGCGATCGGCCACGTTCGCTTTGTGAAATCAGGTGATTTACAAAACCTCTTTAGCGTATTTGGCATCACTCAAACCGTGATCACAGCTTACCGCTCAGAACTGCGCATTGCCTACGCAGCTTAAGCAGCTAGTCTCTCACGAACTAGATCGCAAGCTTTCAAGGCTAGGGACGGTTCCCGCTAACCATTTGCACTCAAACAATTTAAGCAGGAACCGTCCCTGATAATATTATTGAAGCCGCAGGACTTCGTATGCTAAACAAAGCGAAGTTTCGAACCCATTGGGTTTGAGGCATGATGTTGGCCGAAGCTTCCGATTTAGAAAGAAAATAAAGATTATTTTTTGCCTTGACTCTGGAGTATGCTCTAGGGTGTAAACTTACGATAGAGGATCGAGATGGAATCCAAGAAAGAACTTAGACAGATCGGTGATGTCGCCAATGAAAGCAGCGTTTCGATAGATGCGATCCGTTACTACGAAAAGCTGGGTCTCGTAGAAAAACCGATACGAAGCGAAGGGGGTTTCAGACTTTATCCGAGGCATGTGGTCGAGAAGCTTAGATTTATCCGGAAGGCCCAGAGTTTTGGCATCACGCTCTCTGAAATCAAGGAAATTATCCGACAGAGTGAAAGAGGGCTTGAAAGTTGCTGCAACCATGTCGGTAAACTTTTCCGGAGAAAGCTGAAAGAGTTTGAAATCAAAATGAAGGAGCTTCAGCGGATGAGGCGCGGGCTCAAGAATATGATGAAACAATGGATACCGCTTGAGCAAGCGAAGAAAAGACATTATGCGGTCTGTCCTCAAATCGAAACCGAACGTCCGAAAAGGAAGAGGGGGAAACGTCATGGCAAAAAGAAAAGTTGAAGTATTTACAAGCAGATGTTATTTGTGCGAAGAAATGGTAAAGCTGGTCAAGGAACTGGCTTGTCCAAGCTGTGAGGTGACGGTTTATGATATTTCTGAACCGTGTGAATCGAAAGAATGCATTGAAAAGGCAAAGGCCTATGGAATCACTTCAGTTCCGACTGTTGCCGTGGATGGAAAGATTGCCGACTGTTGTGAGCGGGGCAAGCCGGAGCGGGACGCTTTAATCAAAGCCGGTATCGGACAAGCCGCTTAAAGAGCATGGGGGACTACGCGATGATCGCATCACCTGCTTTGATCCCGCCAAGGGCGGTATTATATCTGAAAGAAATCCTGCCGCTCTGTTTGAAAGTTAAGCGGCAAGGCAAGCCTGCCTTGGCAGCAGACAGGCAGGTGATGGGATGAAGGCAAAATGGACGGTTCCTTTTGCTTCCTTGCTTTCTTCGATTTTGGCGGTTATGTGCCCATTGTGTATTCCGGCCTTGGGAGCATTCCTGGCTTCAGTCGGCCTGGGCTTTGCGCTGAATGTGCAGTTTCTGCAATCCCTCTTGATTGTACTTTTGATTCTGGCGGTCGGATCGCTGGCTTGGTCCGTCTATCGGCACAAGCAATGGCGGGTTCTGATTGCTGGATGTTTGGGTGCCGTCCTCATCTATATCGGACGTTATGTTTGGTTCAGTCAAATTCTCATGGGGAGCGGCGCCTTCCTTTTGATTGGAGTTTCCGTGGTCAATCTGCGTCTGAAAGCGAACTGCAAACAATGCCCATCGAATTAAAATCAGTGATTACATGCTCAAATTGTAATTTCCAAAAAGAAGAAATTATGCCCGAAAACGCCTGCGTATATTTTTATACTTGCACACGGTGCGGTGTACGGCTTAAACCAAAAGCCTGCGACTGCTGTGTTTTCTGCTCTTACGGTTCCGTAAAATGCCCCTCTAAACAGAAAAAATGAGTCTCGTACAATCCTCGCTGTGCTAGAATCATTTCGTGCGTTAGCGCCTGCGAAGGTCGCCGGAAGGTGTGTTACCTGAGAGCCGCACAATATCAGGAGAAAGATGGAAAGAACATCGCTGATTAAAAAAGCTCTGATTTTGGAGTGGGTTCTCATCGGCTACAATGCCTTGGAAGGAATCGCTTCGATTCTGGCAGGCTGGTGGGCAGGCAGCATTGCGCTGGTAGGCTTTGGGCTGGACAGCTTTATCGAAATTTCCGCGGCTTCGATTCTCATCTGGCGCCTGTCCCACCGCGGTACGCTTGAAGAAGAAACAAAAAAAGAGAAGAAAGCGCTTCGTTTTATCGGCGTGACTTTTTTTCTGCTTGCCGCTTATGTGATTTACGAGTCGGCAGGAAAACTGCTCAGGCATGAACAGCCTGATTCCAGCGTCATCGGAATGATCATCGCTCTCCTCTCCCTGATGGTGATGCCGTACCTGGGCCTTGCCAAAAGAAAAATTGCGCGCGAGATCGAAAGCCGTGCCCTCGAAGCGGATTCTATGGAAACGCTCATCTGCGCCTATCTTTCCTTTACGCTTCTTTTGGGGCTCGGCCTGAACACTTTTTTCGGCTGGTGGTGGGCGGATCCCGCGGCAGGTCTGGCAATGGTCTATTTCATTATTAAAGAAGGCTGGGAAGCTGTTCGCGGCGAGCATTGCTGCTAAAAGCCATAGAAACATAGAGGTGGTGGAATAACTATGAATAGCAGTATTTATTTTGTGCTGAAGTTTATCCTGTCCGGTTTGATGATTGCGGGAGCATCCTGGCTCGCGGGGAGAAAGCCTGTCTTGGCGGGTTTTATCATTGCGCTTCCGCTGGTCTCCATCCTCAGCATGCTGTTTTCTTATGTGGAATACCGCAGCATGGAAAAACTGAATCAGTTTGCAATTTCAATTTTTGCCGCGGTCCCGTTATCGCTTTTGTTCTTTACACCGTTTTTGTTAAACCGCTGGCTCAAATGTGGTTTTGCCGCAAGCATGCTGGCGGGGTTGCTTCTTCTTTTTGCGGCATTTCTTTTACATCGACTTATCTTCAAATAAATGGGGGATGATCGTTGAGACGGTCAAACCGGGATAGAGAGGCTTTTATATGAAAATTACATTCTCACTTTTTTTGTTTCTGCTGGCCGGACTTTGTGAAATCGGCGGAGGCTACCTTGTCTGGCAGTGGCTTCGGGGAGGCAAAAGTGCTTGGCTTGCGTTGTTCGGAGCCGTCATTCTTGTGCTTTACGGCGTGATTCCGACATTTCAGCCGGCTCATTTCGGCAGAGTTTATGCCGCATATGGGGGAGTTTTCATTGTGATGGCACTCCTTTGGGGCTGGCTCGTGGATCAGATTGCACTGGACAGGATCGACCTTATCGGCAGCGCCATTGCGCTTATCGGTGTTTGCATTATAATGTACTGGCCGCGTGCCGCTGTATAGCGTTATTTGAAAAAGGGGATGAGGCCTCCATGAATCAAAAAAATCACTGGGAAAAAGTTTATCAAAATAAAAGACCGGACGAAGTTAGCTGGTATCAATCCCGCCCGGATTTGTCGCTGGCGCTGATTGCCAACCTGTCCTTGCCACAAGATGCCAAGATCATTGATATCGGCGGCGGCGCTTCGACGCTGGTCGATCATCTTTTGGATGAAGGCTTTCTGGGCGTTAGCGTGCTTGATATTTCAGGCCGGGCGTTAACCGTTGCCAAAGAACGTCTCGGAAAACGTGCTGCAGAAGTGACTTGGCTTGCAGGGGACATTACGTCCATGAAGCTGCCCGATCGCGCCTATGATTTGTGGCATGACCGTGCTGTCTTTCATTTTCTCACCCGTGCTGAAGACCGGAAGAAGTATATCCAAAATCTCAATCGATCCCTCAAGCCTGATGGTACCGTTATCATTGCCACCTTTTCCCTAAAAGGGCCTGAGCGTTGCAGCGGACTCAATGTGGTCCGCTACAGCCCCGAGGCGCTACAGGCAGAACTTGGTGAGAGTTTCCAATTGATCAAGCATTTAGAAGAGATTCACCAGACGCCTTTCGGAACCAGGCAAGCATTTGTTTATTGCGTTTTCAAGCGGATAAAATGAACGTCTTGTGAATGAGCCGTGAATGCCGTCATAGAGCGCAGTGACAACACAGGTCAATACTTTTCCCTCCCTCCAGCATTGATTTCAAGAGCCGCTTGCGCGGTCCTTACGGCCGCTATCTTTCGGATGTTTGGGTGGATAATTTCTATGTGAATCAGGCCGTTTTGGACAGGGGATTCGCCAAACCTCTCTGATGTGCTAGAATACCCGCCATGAAAGTAGAAAAAAGCAGAGGATGGGTCTGTCCCGGTTCATGCAGTTGTCCTCGTCATTGCGAGGGGAGCGCAGCCCCCGAAGCAATCTCTCGAGATTACTTCGTCGGCCCTTACGGACATCCTCGTAATGACGGACTAAGCGGACTGCATCAAGTGGGATGCGCCTCACCAAGACCTTCGGGAGCAAAACGATGAAGGTCCTATCGAAAACCTACGGCTGTACCGATGGCGGTTTGATTATGGTACTGCCAAAGGTCTTTTGAATTGAGGTTACTGTGAAGGTTTTATTGAAGACCTTCGGCTGCACCGACTTCGGATGGATAGTTTTGAGTAGTTGGCACTGCCATAAGTCTTTTGGATTGAGGAAATTATGAAAGTATTGTTGAAGACTTATGGCTGACCGATGGAAAACTGTCGCGGGAACGTTTGTGGAGATGATGTTGAAGGTCTATGGCTTTGAAAAATAAGAGGTTACGGAAAATTAAATTATTTTTCTCCCTCTGAAAATTTCCCGATTTTCCCGCCTCACAATTTCCTGCCAAAGGATAATTATATTTGCGTATCCAGTAAAAATATAACTATTATCCGAGCGCTCTCCTTAGGACCGGAAACAATGATGAAAAAAATGGAAACAGGTTCCATACCAAAAACACGATCAATTTCTAACAATTTCCAAGCCCCGGAAATTGTTTCCTTTCCCGGGATACACATCTATATGAGGGGTTGAGGCACTGGCTTGATATATCAAATAATACTAGTTATACTTGTATTTAATAAATAATATGTTGACAATAAAAGAGTTATGATTAGTATACAAGCTATAGCTAGTATTTTAGATGAAAATGACACCCATTCAGAAAGCGCAAAAGCAAATCCTTAAGGTGGTAGCCGGCCAATACCCGCAGGTTTATCTTGTCGGCGGCACGGCGCTAAGCATGCTCTATGACCACCGCATCTCCGAGGACCTGGATTTCTTCACCCAGGCATACACCCGCAAACTCCATAAAGAGATTGCCGGCTTCATCAAGCGTAAGACGGGATATGCTTTCAGCTTAGTCGATGAGGAAACCCGGAAGAAATATCTCCCCATGGCAATTTATGAGTTTGAGATTGAAAAAAGTGTGATTTTAAAGGTGGATTTTGTTCAAGATGTCGCTGAGCTGTTCGGGCAGCGGGATAAAAACGGAATAGCGGACATCGAAGATCTCTATTACCGAAAAATGCTGGCAGTCATTGGATGGAAAGCAGGCGAGTCCAAGGTGGGCAAAGCCCTGGCCGGCGGCCGACAAAAAGCCAAAGACCTTTTTGATGTTTACTATTTATCCGCACACGTAAAACTCTTGAGCCAATGGTTCCCGGGCTATTTTGATCAGAGTGCGTATGAGCGGCTCACGGCCTGGTATTTGAGTATTCCAAAACAGAAAACTATCATGGAGTTGTTGGATCTTGTCCCGGGGTGCGACACAAAAGTCGTCTTCAAGCATTTAGACGATGAAATCATTCACAAGCTGAATCGGGAGTATACCGGCATATGACACGCCAAAACTGGTATTGGGATTTGAATATGCCCTTTAAGAAGATCAAGCAAATACTGGCTCGGGAAGACGACCCCCGTTTTTCGAGGATCGCCGGGACTCTGCTTGCCCGCGTTCCAGATCCCAAACAAGTTTTTGCTCTAATCACACCCACCGCCTTTTGCCGAAGATACCAGGCGATCGAGAATGAAATTAAATTGGATGAATGGACCAAAGAACGGGTCGCTTTCTGGAAAGCCACTTATCTGCGTTTGTCCAAGGAATTGCAGGAGAAAGGGGAGCGGATCCGGAAACCTGAAGTCGTTGAATTAGATGATTTCGATCGTGTCTTGATCGAGAAGGTAAAGCAATGCCGGAAAGCCGCCGCTATGTCTCAAAAAGAACTCGCCCAATTTATGGGCTACAGCCAGCAGTTTATTTCCGGCATCGAAACGGGACGGGAAAAAATCACCATGGATTTTCTTAAGAAACTGGCTCAAATCACCGAGCAGCGTATCGATTTGACTGTCGAAAAGGCTTCGAAATCGTGATATAAATATTCCTAAATCTTATGGACAAACTGAAAGTCAAAATCGCTACCTTCGGCTGACCAAAATGCATCAAAGGAAGGACGTGTTTGTCATACGTTAGCGGAAGTATCGATGCCGTTCCTTATCAAATACAAGGATTAAAATGATGATCAGAATTATTCTTATTCTATTGTTAGTTATTGCTGGGATATCGTTGGTTCTCGGGCATTTTTTGTTTGCTGGGATATTCGGCCTTTTATGGTGCATTTTTATTGCTCTACGCCAAGATACAGTGGGCTTGCTGCGGCGAGTATTTTTTTTGCTTTTCAATCGGCCGGGGCTAGTTAATTTAGCGAATCAATACAGACCAGCTGAGCTCCCTAGGACGTTTGAAAGAGTTGCCGAGCGAATTCAGCATAATTTGTGGAGGGCATTTTGGATCTCCTTTTGGTGTGCGGTTCTTTCTTTATCGATATTTGGGGTATTTTATTCGTATGAAGTTCCTCATGAGTACCTAATAGGTTGTCGCTTCCTTGCTTATTGCTTAATCCTTTGGGGCCTATTTAGTCCCACTCCGGGAAGGCACATTCAAATCGGAGAAGGAGGAGAAACGCTGTTTGAAGTAGTCGATCAAGAATGGCATAGATCTATTTACATGCTTGGACTCGTTTTGCTATTGTTAAGTTATTTATTTGAATTAAAATTTAAGTCCGTCGATACAGGCGAAATTGATTTTTCAATTTTTATTACAACTTTCGGATATTTGAAATCGCAACCTTTCTCGAAATATTTTTTTGGGTATGGTATTTCCGTTGTTGTGGGACATATTTTTATTAATCCAATCAATCAGTGGATGAGAAGTGAAAGAAATCGTCGACAACCAGGCCGTAAAAAAAAGGACCGTGGAGGGTTACTGTCAGAGCTGGTTGGTATTACGGAGAGAGTTGCTTATACAACGGCATTGATTGCAGGTTACCCGCAATTTGTCGGTCTATGGCTCACGCTTAAATTTGCAGGGCGTTGGAAAGAATGGCAACCAGAAAAACCCGGAGGTTGGGGTCGAGTGAATATTTTCCTAGTTGGTAATATATTGTCCATTTTGTTCTCTTTTGCGGGAGCAGTAATTATTCGGCCAAATTTATTTTTAAAATTGACACAATCATAACCTCTGCTAAAGGGAGTTTCAATGTCGGAGGAAATAGTTATCAAAAATCAGGAAACTAAGCGGCTTCGTGTCAGTATCAAGTCCATCGGATGACCGATGGGAAAAGCTACGTATCATTTTGGTCCCGAACATGAGAGTAATGTATGGTATTGATGATTAAAGAGTTACAAAAAATAACCGCCGACGCCATGCCCTTCGATTTCCCCGCATTTTCCGCGTTTTAGTTTCCTTCCAAAAAATAATTATTTTTGATTTCCATCGAAAATATAACTGTTATATTTTGGCTCCCTTCGAGACAGGAAACTATTTCCTGTTTTTGGAAATAGTTTCCATGTCAAAAAGGCACTCAACTTCTAGCAATTTCCTAGGCCGAGAAATTGTTTCCTGAAAAAGGATAACTGTTGTCTCTGCAGTAATTATACCCGGACGGTAGTGTTACCCCTAAGCCATATTAGGGTTATGCCCCATGGCGAAACGATCCCCTTGGCGCGACAATGTAGCTGATGTAAAAGGCCACACTGAAGCGTTTAGCATCCAAACAGATTCGGAACTATTTTCTATATGGGGGGCATAGCCATGAAAAGCGATGAGCAAAATTTGAACAATAGAGAGGCTTCCTACAAATGTAATTTCGTTCTTCTTTCTAGAAAGGAAAAGATCGAAGAGCCGATCGGTGTTTCTGAGCTGGAATCTATGGCGGATTGCTTCCCGGCTCCAAGGAAAGTTCAAAAATTAATCGGGATGAGTTAAAAAACGATACACGGTGCGATTTAAGAAGAAGGAGCAGGACTATGGAAGAAGAGCCATCAAAGACGTTGGAATTCGGCTCGGGGCTTTGGATGGAAATGATGTTGAAAATGACAAACAAACCGGTTGAAAAACCAATTAACGGAGGTATGCCATGCACGGACAATGTCAGAGAATAGGTGAAGCAGCAGGAAAGATTTATCAGGCTTTAGAAAATGGAAGTAAGACCCTAGAAGCGTTGGCGAAAGAAACACATTTAAATGACGCGGCTCTCTTTAACCAGGCAATTGGCTGGCTTTGCCGTGAGGACAAACTCCGCTTTGAGAAAAAGGGAACAAGTTCGGAAGTCACACTGACGACCTCTTCGGCGGGTTCTTGTTGTAAGTAGCGGGGGATAGTTGTTCAGATTGATTAAAGAGAATGGGGCAATTTTATGCTATGAACAAAATTTAATTGGAGGGTTCGGATATGCCGGAAAGTAAAATTATTACTTTGACCATGAATCCGGCGATTGATAAAAATGCCAGCGTGAGGCAGGTAGAACCCAATAGGAAATTAAGGTGTCAAGAACCTTCATTTTTCCCCGGCGGGGGAGGCATCAATGTCGCACGCGCCGTCCACAAGCTCGGCGGAGAAGTTAAAGCAATTTATCCTGCCGGAGGTCCGACCGGTGATAGGTTAGAACAACTTCTGGAAAAAGAAGGAATCTCTCAACGCCGCATCAAAACGGAAAGCTGCATGCGCGAGAGTTTGGCGATCACAGAAGAAGCCACGAATAATCAATATCGCTTTGAAATGCCGGGTCCGCACTTACGGGAGACGGAATGGAAAAATTGCATCGAGATCATTCTTAAGGAAAGTCAAACTGCAGATTTTCTGGTGGCAAGCGGCACGCTCCCTCCGGGTGTGCCGGATGATTTTTATGCTCAGCTGGCGGGAAAAACTCGCGACGCCCATCTCAAGCTTATTGTCGACACTTCTGGCGAGCCTCTCAAAAAAATAAAGGGCAGCGGACTGTTTTTGCTTAAACCCAATTTACGGGAGCTCTGTGACCTGACAGGCCGTGAACTCGCAAGTGAAGAAGATCAAGAGAAGGCCGCCAAAGAACTTGTGAATGATGGAACCTGCGAGGTTCTTGTTCTTTCTCTTGGCGCTGGCGGCGTTTTACTTGTCACGCGTGATTTGCAAGAAAGATTCCGTTCGCCCACGGTTTCAGTTAAAAGCCGAATCGGAGCGGGCGACAGCACCGTCGCGGGCATTGTGCTTGGGTTGACGAGAAAAATGGCTTTGAAAGAAGCCGTGATGTTCGGCATTGCTGCGGGTGTAGCCGCTGTTATGACACCGGGGACAGAGTTATGTCGCCGGGATGACGCGGAACGAATCTTTAAGTCTATGAAAGAAGAAAAGAAGAAAGAGCTGGTTTGATTTTAGAAACCTTCGAGAAAAACCGAAACAGGACAGGAGATTTCCGGTGAAGGAACACGAACACGCAACTAAAAATAAGTCTGAAAATAAATCTGAAACAAAGCCGGAGAAAGACGAGGTGGCCAAGAAGGCATACGCCATCTATCTGAAAGAAGGTCGCCCCCAAGGACATGCCGAGCAAAATTGGTTGCAAGCGGAAGGTAAAACGCCGCACGCCAAACCCAACCATATCGATCACCAAGATCATCATGTCCACATGGCGGCGGATTTCCGGAAACGATTTTGGATCTCACTGGTCTTGACCCTGCCGATTCTCGCTCTCTCGCCGATGCTCCAAAAGCTGGTGGGACTTCGAGAAGCCATTCATTTTCCCGGTGACATTTACGTCCTGTTCGGCTTTTCTTCCGCGGTTTTTTGGTACGGGGGTTGGCCGTTTCTTAAGGGATTATTCAAGGAACTCAAATCCCGTCAGATCGGGATGATGACGCTCATATCCGTCGCTATTGCTACGGCCTATCTTTACAGCAGTGCTGTTGTATTCGGCCTATCCGGCAAGATGTTTTTCTGGGAGTTGGCCACTCTTGTTGACATCATGTTGCTCGGACACTGGATCGAGATGAAATCGGTGATGGGCGCCTCAAAAGCACTGGAGGAACTAGCCAAACTCATGCCCTCCGATGCTCACAAACTCATGCCCGACGGCAGCGTGAAAGATGTGCCTCTTGGTGAACTGGCTGTCAACGACAAAGTCCTGATCAAACCAGGTGAGAAAATTCCAGCGGACGGTGTCATTGTGGCCGGGGAGAGCTCGGTAAATGAAGCGATGCTCACGGGCGAATCAACGCCTGTTACGAAAAAGACGAGCGCAAAAGTTATCGGCGGGGCCATTAACGGGGAAGGTTCGCTAACCATCGAGGTTAAAGGTACCGGCAAGGATTCGTTTTTATCGCAGGTCATCGATCTCGTCAAACAAGCCCAGGAAAGCAAATCAAAAACTCAGGATTTGGCCAACACCGCGGCGCTATGGCTCACAATCATTGCCTTGGGGGGTGGTGTGACCACCCTCTTACTTTGGTTGGTTGTTATGGGCAAGGACTTCGCGTTCGCCATCGAACGCGCCGTGACCGTGATGGTCATCGCGTGCCCGCATGCTCTCGGTCTTGCCGTGCCGCTGGTGGTAGCCGTTACCACGGCTTTGGCCGCGAAAAATGGACTACTCATTCGCAATCGCGCTGCTTTCGAAGGCGCCAGAAAACTGAAGGCCATTATTTTTGACAAGACCGGCACGCTGACCGAGGGCCGCTTTGGCATAACCGACACGCTGATATTTTCGCAGGACATCGATGAAGAAACGTTGCGCGCCTACGCGGCCTCCGTGGACGCGAATTCTGAGCATCCCATCGCCAAGGCCATAACTGGAGCTTCGGATAAAAAGCTGCCAGTCGAAAACTTTCAAAGCATCCCCGGCAAAGGGGCTGAAGGCAGGGTCGAGGGCAAAGAAATCAAAGTGGTGAGCCCGGGTTTCTTACGCGAACAGAACATCGATCTCACTGACAAGCGTATTGAGCCTCTGCAAGCCCAAGGCAAGACGGTTGTGTTTGTCCTCGTCGACGGGAAGTTGAAAGGAGCGATGGCACTGGCCGATATTATTCGACCCGAGGCGAAACGAGCTATCGATGCTCTTAAGGCGTTGAATATCCGCTGCATGATGCTCACGGGCGACAACAAAGCGACCGCCAAATGGGTCTCGGATCAAATCGGATTGGATGAATACTTTGCCGAGGTTTTGCCTCAGGACAAAGCCGCCAAAGTGAAAGAAGTGCAAGCTCGAGGCGTCTTGGTCGCTATGACCGGCGACGGCGTGAACGATGCCCCTGCGCTGGCTCAGGCTGATTTGGGCATCGCCATTGGAGCAGGCTCGGATGTGGCGGTCGAAACCGCCGACGTGATTCTGGTGCGGAGCAATCCAATGGATGTTGTGGCCATCTTGAAGCTTTCCCGCGCCACCTATCGGAAAATGATCCAGAACCTTATATGGGCCACGGGCTACAACACCTTCGCCATTCCGTTGGCGGCGGGAGCGCTTTACGCTTGGGGCGTGCTGCTTACTCCCGCGCTGGGCGCGGTGTTGATGTCGGTGAGTACGGTGATTGTGGCTGTCAACGCGCGGTTGCTGAGACTGAAGGCTGAACCTAAGGCTGAATATAAACATCAGAAGGGTGATAACAGTAAGCGTCGAAAGGATTCGTCATGAAAATCAAAAAAGTAAGAGTCGGAGTTAATGGTTATGGGGTCATCGGCAAGCGCGTTGCGGATGCTGTTCGCATGCAGCCGGATATGGAACTGGTGGGCGTTAGCGACATCATTACGGATTATAGAATCAAGGTCGCGGCAAAGTTGGACATTCCTATCTATGCATCCCGGGCGGAGGACGAGACTAAAATGAAGGATGCGGACATTCCTGTTGTTGGTGTGCTGGATAAGATGATTGGCGCAGTTAATGTAATGGTTGATTGCACGCCCAAAGGAATTGCGGCGATGAATCTCGAAAAATATAAAACAGCAGGTGTTAAGGCAATCGTCCAGGGCGGCGAGAAGCATAGTGTCACGGGGCATTCCTTCGTCGCTCAAGCAAACTACGCAACTGCGCTCGGGCATGACGTGACGCGTGTGGTGTCCTGCAACACGACCAGTATTGTGCGGACACTCGGGGCATTACAGGATGCGAAGCTGCTAAAAAAGGCGCGCGGAGTCCTGATGCGTCGAGCGACCGACCCTTGGGAGTCCGACCGCGGCGGCATTATGAACACGATTGTTCCGGAGCCTCATATTCCCAGCCATCAAGGGCCGGATGCTCAGACGGTGCGGCCGGAACTGGATCTTGTTACCATCGCAGCAAAGGCGAGCCATACGGAGTGTCACAATCATTATTGGGTAGTCGAACTGACGCATAGTTCCAGCCAGGAAGAAGTCCTGGATGCCTTCCGGAAAGCGCCTCGAATCGCGTTCATACGGATGAGCGAAGGAATTGTGGCGCTCAACAGTACCCTCGAGTTGATGCGGGATCTAGGGCGGCCCCGAGGCGATATGTGGGAAGTTGCTTTGTGGGAAGATGTGCTTACCGTCAATGGTGCCGAATGCTATTACACATATCAGGTTGACAACGAATCCATTGCTATTCCCGAGAATATCGACGCGATTCGTGCGCTCTCCGGCATCGTCAAGGACGGACAGGAATCCATCCGAATGACGGACGAAGCCCTCGGCATCAAACGCGATTTTATTGACCAAAAAGGAATTTCATCATTCGTCCAGAGAGTATCGAGTAATTCAAAATTGGATCTTGCCGCTGAACAGGGGGGCGGATGAAAGTTGCCACCGTTACACTCTCCCCCCGAGACTATGACGCAGTGCTGTTCGATCTTGACGGAGTCCTGACCAAGACGGCGAGCGTGCATGCATCGGCATGGACTATGAATTCGTTAGCGGTACCACCCATGTGTTTCCATTGAAAGATGATGCAAGAGAAACGATTCATGATTAAGACTAAGATGATCTGCACGCTTGGCCCAGCGTCGTCGAACAGGGAGGTGCTTAAGAAAATGATGCTCGCCGGTATGGATGTTGGGCGTTTGAATTTTTCCCACAGCACACCGCAAGAATTGCTTCGTGCAATAAGACTCATCCGGCTTTTAAACACGAAATATCGCTGGCGAATAAAGCTTCTCGGCGACCTGCGGGGTCATCGCATAAGGGTAGGAGATCTTAGGGACCCGGTTTTACTTAAAAAAGGGCAGATAGTCTGGCTGACTCAGCAAAAGATAAGAGGTTCGCATAAAAAAATACCTTTTGATTATCAAGGCCCGTTACGGGAGATAAAGAACGGTCAGCAAATATTCATCGACGATGGAAGTATTGCTTTAAAAGTGATCGGCCGGGTTAAAAAAAGTTTAAAGGTCGAAGTGGTATTCGGGGGCTTGCTTAAAAAACACAAGGGCGTAAATATACCAGAGGCACGGCTGGTCTTTGGCGGTATAAGTCAGGAGGATACAAAGGATATATTATTTTGTAAAAAATACGGTTTCGAATATGTCGCACAGTCATTCGTAAACACCAAAAAAGATATTGAGGATGTAAGAAAGGTGCTTGGCGGCTCGCGATGTAGGGTCATCGCCAAAATAGAGACTAGAGAAGGTGTAGCGAATATCGATGAGATAATCAAGGCTTCGGACGGCATCATGATCGCGAGAGGAGACTTGGGGGTATCATTGCCCCTTTATGAAATCCCCATTATTCAGAAGGTGATCATCGAGAAGTGCAACCGTGCTGGAAAAATCGTCATTACAGCAACGCAGATGTTGGAAAGTATGACTAAAAACCGCATTCCTACCCGTGCAGAGGTGAGCGATGTGGCCAATGCTATCATAGACGGAACTAACTTTGTCATGCTTTCGGCTGAATCTGCTGTGGGAAAATATCCTGTTGAGACGGTCGGTATGATGAATGACATAATCAAGTTCACCGAAAGATACCTGACTGCGAAAGGTCTAAAAAATAATGAGTGAAATTAACCTGGGGACAGTGGTTTCGGTGCGGGGCAGTGTTGTTGATGTGCGCTTTGAAAAAGATTTGCCGCCCATTTATTCGGTACTGCGGGCCGGAGAGAACGAGGAAATCATCATCGAAGTATTAGCTCAGTTGGATGACCGGCGTGTGCGTGGAATCGCGCTTACGCCCACTCAAGGTCTTGCCCGCGGCAATGCGGTAAAAGACTCGGGTGGGCCGTTGAAGGCCCCGGTCGGCAGGGGAATTCTTTCGCGCATGTTCGATGTCTTTGGAAACGCTATCGACCGCCAACCGGCCCCGGCAGATGTTCGGTGGCGGAGCGTTCATCAAGCTCCACCGGCGTTAGCGCGGCGTTCAACCAAATCTGAAATTTTTGAGACGGGGATTAAGCTCATCGATGTGCTTGTGCCGCTGGAGCGCGGCGGTAAGGCCGGGCTTTTCGGCGGAGCAGGCGTGGGGAAAACGGTACTGCTCACTGAAATGATTCACAACATGATCAAGCATCAAGAAGGTGTCAGCATTTTCTGCGGCATTGGTGAACGCTGCCGTGAAGGCGAAGAACTTTATCGCGATATGAAAGAAGCCGGGGTTTTGGCGAATATGGTTATGGTGTTTGGTCAGATGAACGAATCTCCGGGCAGCCGCTTCCGCGTGGGCCACGCTGCGCTGACTATGGCGGAATATTTCCGGGACGATGAGCATCGTGATGTGCTTCTGCTCATCGATAATATTTTTCGCTTTATTCAGGCAGGCATGGAAGTATCCGGCTTGATGGGGCAAATGCCCTCGCGTCTAGGATATCAACCGACGATGGGTACCGAGTTATCGCGGCTGGAGGAACGCATCGCCAACACCGACACGGGGGCTATCACTTCAATTCAGGCAGTGTATGTACCGGCGGATGATTTTACGGATCCGGCCGCGGTGCACACATTCTCCCATCTTTCAGCCTCTATTGTTCTCTCGCGCAAGCGAGCAAGCGAAGGCCTTTATCCGGCGATCAATCCTTTGCAATCCAGTTCTAAAATGACGACGCCGGGGATTGTCGGACAGAGGCATTACGACCTGGCACAGGAAATTCGTCGCACCCTCGCGCAATATGAAGAGCTCAAAAATATTATTGCCATGCTCGGCCTGGAGCAGCTTTCGCCGGAAGACAGGAACGTCGTGGCTCGCGCCCGGCGGCTGGAGCGTTTTCTCACACAGCCTTTTTTCACAACCGAACAATTCACCGGGCTTAAAGGAAAACTCGTCAGCCTCAAAGATTCGCTGGACGGCTGCGAACGGATTTTGCGTGACGAATTTAAAGACACACCGGAAAGCACGCTCTACATGATTGGCGCGATTGACGAAGCGAAGGGAAAAATAAAACACGAAAAATCTGGCTCAAAAGAATCACTAAAGGCTGATTCAAAAACCGTGCCGCTGAAAGGATTGCCCGCATGATTGAAATCGCAGTTTATGATACCAAACCCTATGATCGGGAGTATCTTGAGCAGGCAGCGGGCGCGGAGCGCGTTACATGGTGCTTTCACGAATTTCGACTCAGTGTCAAAACCGCTTCGGCTGCCAAAGACGCACAGGGTGTGTGTCTCTTCGTAAACGATCAGGCCGACCGCTCAAGCATAGAAATCCTCTCTTCGCTCGGGGTAAAACTCTTGGCTCTGCGCTGTGCCGGTGCCAACAACGTAGATCTTGTCGCGGCCCGTGCTCTGGGCCTCTCAGTCGTGCGTGTACCGGCATACTCGCCGCATGCTGTCGCTGAGCACGCCGTTGCGTTGTTGCTCACGCTAAACCGAAAAATTCATCGTGCTTATAACCGCGTTCGCGATCTAAACTTTTCTCTCAAGGGTCTGGTCGGATTCGATCTCCACGGCAAGACAGTGGGTATTGTCGGAACCGGAAAAATCGGACGTATCGCTGCGCAGATCTTTCGCGGCTTTGAAATGGAAGTTCTTGCTTATGATTCGTTTCCGGCGATGGACTGGGCCACATCGCATGGCGTACTCTACGTTGATTTTGATACGCTGCTTGCGAGAAGCGACGTGATTTCATTGCATATACCGCTCCTGCCGGAAACCAACCAAATGCTCAACCAACGGACTCTCGCACAGATGAAGCCAGGGGTATTTATCATTAACACCAGCCGTGGCAAGCTCATCGACTCGGGCGCGCTTATCACGGCACTGCAAGCTGGCCACGTCGGCGGCGTCGCATTAGATGTTTACGAAGAAGAGGAAGGTATCTTCTTTGAAGATCTCTCTGGCAAAATATTGCATGACGATGAATTGTCGCTGCTGCTCAGTTTCCCCAACGTGCTCATCACTGCGCACCAGGCGTTTCTCACCCGCGAAGCACTCAGAGAAATCGCTCAGGTGACGACGAAGAACATTCTACAATTCGAAGCGGGCGAGGCATTTCTCGCCGGGACTACGCTATGAAATTACGGCACAAGCCAACCCCAGTGCCAGGGATAACCCCGTCCACAGTATCGTCATCGCTCATGAATCTTAAGGTTTTTCTACCGTTCAATATCTTTGCCGAAAAAACAGGCGTGCTGCGCATCGTTGCGGAAACCCGTGAGGGTTCGTTCGGGCTTTTGCCTCACCGGCTCGATTGTGTGGCGGCACTCGTGCCAGGAATTTTAATTTACGAAACGGAATCGGACGGTGAAGTTTTTGTGGCTTTGGATGAAGGCGTGCTGATTAAGACCGGCGCTGACGTGCTTGTCTCTGCGCGTAACGCCATTGCCGGAACGGACCTTGGCCTACTGCGTGAAGCCGTACAGCAGGAATTTTTGAAGCTCGACGACCAGGAACAAAACGTGCGCTCCGTGATGGCGAAAGTGGAAAGCAGTTTGATCCGCCGTTTAGTGGAGTTTCAGCATGAATGAAAAATTCGAATTTAAAAATACGAAAGATTCCTCCTCCTTTAACCGCAAAGTAGGAGCGGACGCGGAGCGTAAACTCAAGGCGAGGAGTTCCGCGCAGGGTGTCTGGTTTGGCTTGGGCATGATGGG
>PCVY01000012.1:0-1584 GCA_002787155.1 Candidatus Abzuiibacterium crystallinum
ACTCCGCTCCATCCGCTTGCTACGAAGCTACGCCTTCAAGGACGGAGCGGAGTAGAAGGGTGAGTGACGGGACTTGAACCCGCAACCCCAAGATCCACAATCTTGTGCTCTAACCAATTGAGCTACACCCACCGTAAAAAACGATCAACAAAAAAGAACAACCAATTGCATCAAACCTGATGGTTTGATACGGCTTTGGCAGAAACCGGAGGTTTCTATCCAGGCCGAGCTACACCCACCATAATAGCGTTTAGCGTATAGCATATAGCATTTAGCATATAGCGGTTAGTCACAAGTTCTATACGCTAAACGCTATATGCTGGACGCTATTCCCTGGAATTATAGAGAAATATAAGGAAAAATCAAACCAATTGATTCATAGGTTTTTAAATCTAAAGGCAGACTACTTGGATTGAAGTTGGTATGATATTTTCCAAATTTACCTTAAAATTTAGTGGGTTTTGTTTTAGGTAAAATATGGGTATAATCTCATTATGAAAAAGCCGAAATTATATGTGATTGCCGATCCTAATGGTTCCGGCAAGACAACATTTGCAGAGAAATTCTTGCCCGATTATGTTGAATGTTTTGAATTTATTAATGCAGACTTAATTGCTAAAGGATTGTCGCCATTTGATCCTTCGCGTGTTGCCATTAAAGCCGGCAAACTATTGCTGGAACAAATTCAGGCATATTCAAAGCGTAGAATCGATTTTGCGTTTGAAACAACCTTTTCCGGTAAAAATTACAAAAAGGTTTTAAAGAATATCAAAAAGAAAGGATTTGAGTTACATCTGTTCTTTCTGTGGCTGCCGGATGTTAAATTGGCCCTCGCAAGGGTTGCTGACCGGGTAAGAGAAGGCGGCCACCATGTGTTGGAAAAAGATGTGAGAAGGCGATACGTGCGAGGTTTGTGGAATTTGTTTCATGTGTATAAAACTTTGTTTGATAGTTGGAGTATTTTTGATACCGCTACAACGCACCCGAAACAAATTGTCAAATCAGAACAAAATATCTTGACTGTTTACGACAAAATGAATTATCAACAATTGTTAAAACAAGCAGGAGTCTGTTATGGGACATAAAGAAACTGTTCAAAGCAAGGCGAAACGAGCTATCACACATGCCGTGAGAGATCTTGTCAAAGAAAGGCGGCTTGCCAATGATACCGTGGTGGTCTGGAAAAAAGGACGAGTGGTCCGCATTTCAGCCAAGCGTGTATGACCTTAATTGAGATTGCCCGCATTTATACGGATTTGGTCAAAGCCGAGCGAGAAATCCCGGCGGAAGAATATCACGCCAAAGATCAATTGAACGCCCTTCGCACCAAATACCACGAACTTTTAATGGCTAAAATGAAGGAAGAGGGCATCGATTTTTCAGACCGTTTTGATGCCGCTCACAAAGCATTTGAGCTGGTTCACAGCGTCGGCTTACAGTAAGCCAGAACCGTTATTCAACACAAAGGAAATCACGTGAAAAAACCAGACAACGTTATCAGAGACCCCATGTGCGGCATGTCGATGAACATCGACTTTGCCATTCGCGTTGAACGCGACGGCAAAACATACTACTTTTGCAGCG
>PCVY01000012.1:1659-2787 GCA_002787155.1 Candidatus Abzuiibacterium crystallinum
CGCTAATGCACCGAGGCACCCCGCATCTTTTTTTTCCTCTTATTTTGGTGCCTTTACAAGTCTTTTTGTGGAAATAGACGGTATTGACTTGTATAATTCTGTACAGTTTCGTACATTGACGATGTGTGAAAATCATTCCTGAAGGGGAGATCCATATGAAGCAATTTCTTGTATTCTTTTTTACATTAACTTTCTTATCGACGTCTGCGTTGGCGGTGTCGCCCAAAGAGCGGGTGTGGGTAATGGGACAGCTGCCGGGAGAATCGCGAACCAATCTTCACATTCTTAATCAGAATGGTATAGAACGGGGCAATATCCTCGGTTTTTTCAGTGGAGGTGTTTACAAGTATAGTGTTAACGGCCCTTTGAATGAATTTTGGTATGTGGCGCAATTGGGTGAGGATATGCTAAGTGTGCGTGAAAATGGTCTCTTTACGCTTCGCGACCTCCCATTTGGTGACGGCGTCTTCTATATTCATGATGCAAACACGCTTTACATGGCTTACCAAGGAGGCCTGTCGAAGGTGACGATTGTGGACAATGTTCGAGTTAGAGAAGAAAAGATTTTAAATTCATCCCAATATGGCGATAACACACCTCTTTCGATTGCCGTCGACGAATTAAACCGCATTTATATTGGTGCTTGGAGCACTTTGTACCGATATGATCCTGCTACGCAGGAACTATTGCAGGCCAATTTGGGTGCTCAGGCGAAGGTGATTGATACATATCAAGATGAGGCATTTGTGGCAACGGGCAGTGAAATCTTAAAAGTATCCACAGATTTCTTGATCAACTCGTATGCGCCAAACTTAACACCAGTTGACTTTCTAGCGGTGGACGCGGCTGGGAATGTGATTGCCGCATCACAAGGCGTCTTATGGCAAGTGGCGCCGGATGAAACCGTTACCCAGTTTTCGCCGGATCAGTTTTCAAATATGCAAGGATTGGCTATTACCCACTTTAATGTGGAAGCAACTGCTATTGGTTAACCGTACGATCAAAGCGTAGCAGTTGTCATGTTGTTACAAAGAACATCGACTTTGCCATTCGCGTTGAACGCGACGGCAAAACATACTACTTTTGCAGCGAAGCCTGCCGCGACCGCTTTCTGCGCGAAGGCCCCAA
>PCVY01000012.1:2804-10623 GCA_002787155.1 Candidatus Abzuiibacterium crystallinum
GCAAGGTCACAAGGGCACAGGTAACAAGGCAAAAGCGAACGCCGTTGAACAAAAGGTTCACTTGTGTCTGGTGACTTGCGCGCTGTGGCGCACTTATCACTATCAAAAGCACCAAAGACGACAAATACGGAAGGTATTTAGCGGACGTATTCATTCAACCAGTCACCAGCCGCAAGCCGCTAGCCACTGATAAGATTTACCTCAGTCAACAATGACTAGATCAAAAATTGGCAAGGCGGGCGTAAAATGAAAGCCTGTACGTGCGGTTGGCTGTCAATCCGGAACAATGCATCATGCCCTCCGAACTCACAATCATTCTGCTTGAAACCCAATTTGGCGCTTCGGTTTTGTCTCTTCCCGAATCAGCTGTTTGATGGCCTTGAAAACCACCGCAAATTGATGATCGTATTTTCTTTCCATTGCCTCAATTTTCTTTCGGACGATTTTATAATGGGAAAGCATTTGCCGGAGTTTAAGAAAGGTTTTCATAATCTGAATGTTCACCTGAATAGCGCGCGGACTATTGAGAACAGATGAAAGCATCAAGATGCCATGCTCCGTGAAGGCATAAGGCAGGGTATAAGCGTGTTTCATGGTTTTAGACTGGCGCCAAATTGGCACCAGTTCCTTTTTTTTCTTTTCGGGTGAGCTGGAACATAAATTCCTTTGGAAATCTTTCCCGGTTGCGTTTAACCTGGCGATTGAGGTGTTTCGTGGAGACGCCATAAAGCTCCGCAAGATCCCGGTCCATCATGACTTTTTGTTTTCGGATGTAAAAAATCTTTTGCGTGATGATTTCATCCGCAATGAAAGTATTCATAGCAATGCCTTTGGTGATCAGTTTTCAAGGATTGACGCCTGCGGGGGATGAAGGCGTGGTCAATTCATTTTGTGTGGGTGCCTCAACATAACAAGAATATGATTAAAAATCAAGATACAATTGATAGGCTTTACATCTTGTGCTGTGTGCACTTGTGCCCTATAGGCTTGTTTGCTACAATCCTCTCGTTATGCGGACCATCGCAGCGTACGCCTCAGATTATAAGACCCTCCGGCAAAAAGTGCGCGACACACTTCTCAGCGGCCAGGAACGCATTGAACGCCAAAAAGTTCTCACGTATTGGCAAACCGGTAAATTAATTAATGATTTTGTTTTACAAAACACCAAATACGCCGAGCGGGGAAGCGAAGTTATCTCTCGATTGTCGAGTGACTTGAAGGTAAGCGAGCGCACGCTGTATGAAGTGGTACAGTTTGCACGGGCATTTCCGAAATTGCGCACGTGCGCAATTTCGGACTTGAGTTGGGCGCATTTTCGTAAAGCCGCAACGATTCCGGACGAAAAACGCAGGCTCCGGTTAATTGAACAAGCCAAGCGAAATGAATGGACGGCACGCGATCTGGCAACTCGCGTCACCCAAATTAAGTCGCTTGCTTCCAATGGCCGCCGGACATTGGGTCAAGGGTCAAGGGACAAGGTTCGCGAGGTTCTTGAGGTGCCGGTTCTTGGGCCGTTATATACGTACAAATTAATCACCTCCGCCGACGGATCGGAAAAAATCGATTTAGGTTTTGATGTGCATATTGCGAAAAAGTGCGTTATGGCGAGTTTGCCTGTCATGGCGAAGGCGCCCGCAGGGCGACTGAAGCAATCTCAGATCAAGATCACAGCCGCGCCTTCCTACACCTACCAAGCATATGTCGAACGCGTGATCGACGGCGACACACTGGTAGCTGATATCGATTTAGGTGCCGGCATCACCACGCGCCAAAAACTCAGGTTAAGCTGCATCGATTGCCCCGAAATCGACACTGTGGAAGGCAAGAGGGCGAAGGCGTTTGTCCTAAGGACGTTGACTTCAAGTCAACGCCGCAGGCATCTGAGTCATCGGACTCAGATGAGAGTTTCGGAGACCGGTATCGGTATTGGCGCACCTGTGCCTGGTGCTCTTGTGACTATTAAAAGCACCAAAGACGATAAATACGGGCGCTACCTTGCAGATATATTCTATAGCCGCGTGTCATGGCGAGGGAAGCCGGCGGCTGACCGCGGCAATCTCGCATACCTCAATCAACAATTGTTGGATGAAAACCTGGCCAGGCGGGTGTAAAATCTGAACCCGGCACTTTTGGAAATGTTCTGTGAACTCTGTTAGGCGCTTATTTTTCCTGATCGGATGATTTCCGAATATTTCTTTGCCGATTCCCGGATTTTTCGTTCCTGCGTTTTGTAATTAACTTCAATGAGGCCAAAGCGCGGGCCAAACCCTTCTCCCCATTCATAAGTATCGATGAGCGACCAGTAAAGGTAACCCATGACGGGAGCGCCTTCGCGCATGGCTCGAGCCATTGCTTTAATATGCTGGGCAATGAAGTCTGTTCGTTCGCCATCCTGATTGGCGCAAGTCCCGTTTTCAGAAATCAGAATGGGAAGCTTGTAACCGGAAAAGTCTTTCAGCAAAGTGTACAAACCTTCCGGATACGTTTCCCAGCCAAGGAAATTCCGCTGACCGACATTGCGCGGGTGCTTCTCGGCGCATTCTTCACCCATCATTTCGGATAATTGCATGCCATGCGTGCTCACGAACTCTCGGGTGTAATAATTTAAGCCGATAAAGTCCAAAGTTCTTGGCTTGTCTAATTGCACGCGGAAAAGTCCAAAAAAATGTGCTTTTCCATGAACCATCGCTTGGATAAATAAGTGATTCACCAGCCGATTCCGCAACTTAGCAGAGAACCGGTCTCCCCAAGCGCTCTCCGTACAAGGTGCAAAGATGAGTACTTGATGTGCGATGCCGACCATCGGGAGCGGCCAGCCTTTTTGAACGTATACGGCTTTTATTTTTCCGTAAGCTGAAACGTGGCCTTCGAGTAAATGTTTTAAAACAATGACCGCTTTTGGCAATGATTTTATCCCCGGCGGCCACTTGCCGTTCATGTAACCGTGGAAGGCATAAGCCATCGGTTCATTGAGTGTTATCCAATAGTGAACTTCGCTGCCCAGCGCCTCGGTCACGGTTTGGACATAACGGCCAAAAAGTTCCGGGGTTTGGTCTGAAAGCCAGCCGCCTTGGCGCGCTAACCACAAGGGAAGTGTAAAGTGATTGAGCGTGACGATCGGTTTTATCCCTTTTGACTTAAGCGAAAGAATTACTTGGCGGTAATGATTAATCGCTGAGAGATCAAATTCACCTTCCCGGGGTTCGATGCGGCTCCATTCGATCGAGAAACGATGGACGTTGTGTCCTAACGCGTGAGCCAACTGAAAATCTTTATCAAAACGGTTCCAATGATCACTCGCACGACCGGAACGCTCCTCGAATGGATAACTTTGTTCCCAGTCCCACCAATCGTTGTTGGTATTGTTACCTTCGACTTGATGGGCAGATGTGGCGGCACCCCACAAAAAATCTTTTGGAAACGTAAATGCTTGCGGCGCCGGTTTGACGGGTATTCTTTTAGGAAACAAAGCGCAGCCCGCATTCATTGAGACCAGCAGAAGTAAAACCAGACCGGCAGCAACGTGGCGCTTGAAACAAGGTTTTACTTTTTGTGTTTGAGGTCGTCTCATTTATCTCTTTTAAATGAAGAAAGGAGAGGCCGTGTTTGAGACCCCTCCTTATCTTGATAGTAAACAGGGTATGGCACTATGTCTTTACAAGACTCGCCGTCCTTGAATGATGCTCACCAATACAACGATCACGGCAAGCACGAGCAGGACATGAATAAATCCGCCCATGGTATAACTGCTTACCAATCCCAATGCCCACAGAATGGTCAGTACAACTGCGATTGTCCATAACATATGAATCACCTCTTTTCTTCAATGATGCACGGTTGTTTTATACCGTCATATTATTAATAACACTCGTGACCCCATGAATATCGCTCACAAGTTTTGAGGTCAACGCCTTTTCGGCAGCATTAGCAGCTTTGCCGCCTAATGTGACGATACCATCTTTTGTCTCAACCTGGGTATTGACGCTCGTCGCTCTATGAAAGAAAAGGGCTGTCTTGACTTGAGCCGTAATAGAGGCATCGTCAATTTTTTCTTTCATGGTTGCTTCCGGTTCTTTTACTGCGGGCGCAATCGTCATTTCGTTCCTCACTTCTTTAACCCCTTCAATGTTTTTGGCATATTCAGAGGTTAGTTCTTTTTGAGCTTGGTTAAGCGCTTCACCTCTCAGGGTGACAATGCCTTCTTCCACATAAACCTCTGTGTTAGCGGCACTGACGCTGCCATGGAACAAGAGAGATGTTTTAACTTTCATAGCGATCCACTCGTTTGAATTCTCTGCCGGGAGTTCGCTTTTCAGTTCCAGGCGGTTATCGACTTCTTTGACGCCCGGTAGATTGCTGACGGTGTCCTGGGCCAGCGCTTTGTGAGCTGCTTGATTAACTGTTCCTGACAAGGTGACAATGCCCTCGTTAGACGTCGCCTTGACAGCGTCATCCTTTAAATAGGTCTTAAAGACATAAGACTGGTTAGCCGCAGACTCAATGCGGTTATCTGTCTCAGAAGCGTACACAGGCGCAGAGGTAATTAACACAGCGGCCGCAGCCGCGATTAGTATTCGTGGATAATTTGAATTCATAGAACACATCCTTCTTTCGTTGTTGCACTGACTATTGTTTTTTGTTTTTCTTTGTTATTAGGGCTATACTAGACAGGTGAGCGGTCACATGCTATGGGGTTAAACCCTATCAGGGCCGCTGCTCTTGGGTTTTGGGGTAGTGGGGTGATGACCCCATTGATGCACACAAGCTGAGCGGCCTATATTTCTCCTAGTACCAAATGAAAGCAGTCTTAATTGCAGGCACCTAGAAAAAGGTCTATGAAAACAAAATTGGTAAGAGGACCAGAGCGTTTTAGTGCCATGTACGTCAAGTTGAAACAAGCTATCCTTGACCGCAAAACGGCAGAAACAAAACTCAAGAAAAGTGTGGCGCATTATGACCAATTATTAAAACAGTCACATTTGATGCAGGAACATTTGCGTCATTTATCCCGTCAAATCATTTTAGCGCATGAGGAGGAACGAAAGAATATCAGCCGTGAACTTCATGACGAAATTGGCCAGATTTTGACCGGAATTAATATTAGGTTAGCCGCATTAAGAAATGAGACGTCCGACAACACCAGAACGATTAAAAAAAAGATTGTGACTGCGCAGCGCTTGGTAGAGAAATCGATGAAACAAATCCATCGGTTTGCGAGGGAATTGCGTCCGGCCGTGTTGGATGACATGGGATTGATGCCTGCTCTCCACGCTCATGTAAAAGACTTCTCGAAGCAGACGCACATTCCGGTTTATTTCAAGAGTTTTACAATTGGCAAAATCAGCGTCGTGAACAATTTGCAGCGCACCGCATTCTACCGGGTTGCCCAGGAAGCGCTGATCAATGTGGCGAAGCACGCCAAGGCAAGCCGTGTGGACTTCAGGCTTGAAAAAAGTGATGGCTGCTTAATTATGAAGATAAAAAACAACGGAAAGTCTTTCCAGGTCGAGCATGTGTTGCGCGCGAGAAAGCGTGAACGGCTCGGACTGCTCGGCATGCGGGAGCGGATGGAGATGATTGGCGGTCAATTTACAATTGAATCCAAAGCAGGCCAAGGCACTACGGTCTGCGCCAAAGCGCCGCTCAAGTTCCCAAAGCAAAACAGCAAAGATAATCAAAGGCAGAAGGGTTTTAAATGAAGCCAATTTCAGTTTTACTAGCCGAAGACCATGAGGTTGTCAGGCAGGGCCTTCGGATGTTGCTTGAGGCCGCCAAGGATATCAAGGTGGTTGGTGAAGCCTGTACCGGCCGTGAAGCGCTCGTGCTGGCTAAAAAGTTTAAACCCGATGTGATCGTGATGGATATTGCCATGCCCAACCTAAACGGATTAGAAGCCACTAAGAAAATTCTTGAAGCGCTTCCGGCTACCAAAATAATTATCCTCTCCGCTCATAGTGATGATATCTATATTGAGAAGGTGAGTATGCTGGGGGCGGCGGGTTATTTGGTTAAACAAAATTCTGCCCAGGTGTTGGTCAAGGCCGTTCGGGAGGTTCAAAAGGGAAAGATATTTTACAGCTCTTACATTTCCAAACGTTTAGATAATCTGAATCCGGAGGTGCTGAATGCGAAGGGGAAACGCCGGCATCAAAAAGTCCGCTTAAGTTCACGCGAAGCCGAAGTGCTTCAACTGGTTGCCGAAGGCAAAGCCAACAAAGAAATTGCCTCAGAACTTGAGATTAGCATTAAAACGGTTGAGAAACACCGCCAGCACTTAATGGCAAAACTGAAGATTCACGACACCGCAGGGCTGACCCGCTACGCCATCTCCGCAGGCGTGATTGAAAGCAGCTCGCAGTCCACCATTCGCTAGACATTCCTCTTTTTCAATCTTTCATCCGTTCTTGAATGACCCATCTTTCGATTGGGGTCAATACCCCATAGCATAGTGAGCAGGCTTGGCCTTATGCTTCACACAGGAAACAACATGCAGAAAGGGAAAGCAATGAAGATATTTCTATGGAGTTTCATACTCCTTTGTGTCTTGACTTTCGCAGTCGCTTGCAACAGCGGAACGATGCGTGGCGTTGGTTCCGATATTTCAAGGCTCGGCAACAGCATGCAGAATTAAATATGCTGAACTGTTTAAAGCGATAAAAGCACAAAGCAAAGTCGAAGGGAAGATTGTTATGAAGGTGACGCTGAAGAGCGCCTATTTGCCGTACGAATCAAGAGACGGCGCTCGATACTTAGCAGAATCGTTGTGGCCGGAGGGCGTAGAAACATATAGGTTGTCGCCTTATCTGTGGGTGCAGGAGTTGGCACCCTCTTACGAATTAAAAGAAATGGCGATCTGGAAGCACTGGTCACCCGAAAAATTCCGGGAGGAATATCGCAAAGAGCTTCACATGACGCAGCGCTCCCCCTGGTTTGACTTGGTAGTTACCCAAGCGAGAGAAAAAGGCGTCACACTTTTACATCACAGCCATAAGAAGGACTCAGACATACGGCCGAGCGACACATCGGTTTATTATTTAAAAAAGTTTATTGATGAGGAATTAGGCCACGGTGGCCAATGGCCTCAACCTCAAAGGTCAGCTGCACAAACGGTAAATTTGAGCAGGGATTCGAGTGAAGAAGCTGAACAATGGACAAATGAAGGTGGAAAGTAAAAGGAGAATGGTCATGGACAGATCAAAAGATAATTCAAAACAGAATGCCGGCGATGTGGATGCTCAGCATGTCCGCACGCCAAGTGAAAATGAAAAGTTAAGGCGAAATCGGAAAGAACGGGAAAGAGGGATGGGGCCTAAAAACTTCTTACCGGCACAAAATGCACCCGGTCTAAATGAAAAAGAGGGCGAAGATGAAATGGAAGATTTATACCGTGAAGAAGAAAATCGCGGCCGGGTTGAAGCCGTCTGAATTTCTTGAAAGGGGTATTCTGATGACTGGCTCAAGACGTGCATCGGGCTTAAGGATGCGGTTGACCGTGCTTCTGGGAATGGCTGTGCTGACACTTGCCTTTGCCGGTTGTGCTTATTTCAATCATGAAAACACGGACGAAGACTTAAGTTCGGCAGACATGGCTTCTGCCACCCGTATCGACACCAAGGAGGTAAACGGCGAGTTGACCGGGATGCAAGCGTCGTTGCAAAAAAATGCGCTGGTACGCAGTACCAAATTTTAAAATGACGCAGCGTCACCATCATGTGGTTAAATTCGCTGCCGTTTGTCTTTCACCAAAAGGAGATTCTATGAATAAGCCCCCTGCGTAAGTTGGGGTTGACGATCAGACCGAGTTGCCCGATCGTTATGT
>PCVY01000034.1:0-2955 GCA_002787155.1 Candidatus Abzuiibacterium crystallinum
GTTGGTAGATAACAATTCAGTCGGTGCTGTTTCCAGTTATGAATTTCAAAATGTGACAACCAACCATACCATTGAAGCACGGTTTGAACGTAACAATGAACTGCCAGTGGCAGATGCTGGCGTTGACCAACAACACACATTGTCTTACGGCGAAACTCAAATGGAAGTGGTGTTGGATGGCAGTAATTCATATGACCCGGATGGGGCCGTCATTGCCTACGATTGGACCGGTGCACCTGATCCCGATAATATTGAACAACCGACTGTATTATTGAGCGAAGGGATTTATGTTTTCACATTAACCGTTGAAGATAATGACGGCGGCAGGTCAAATCCCGATCAAGTCACCATTACCATTGATCCGGCCCCGACCAATCAAGCGCCTGAAGTGAATGCAGGCGATGATCAGGAAATCACACTGCCGCAAAACCAAGTGACTTTAGACGGATCAGCCGCGGATGATGGGCTCCCGATTAATGTGCTGAACACTTTATGGACAAAAGAATCAGGCCCGGGCAATGTGGTTTTTGATGACTCTGCTCAAACCGACAGCACGGCTACTTTTGATCAAGCCGGCACTTACGTGCTTCGCTTAACGGCAGACGACACCGAACTTCAGTCTTTCGATGAAATGACGGTCAATATTTTAAGCGATGACCCCTGTCTTGACCCTAACCGGGACGAGTATTATTTCTTAAAAGAAAGCGACGGCTTGCAAATTGATGTACGGCCGGACGGTAAATCATTCATCGCTTCGCTTAATGGTGTAGCGCTTCGGAGTGAATATCCCAGCCAACTATTTTATCGAGATCAAAGCAGCGGTGCTTTGGATATTGATTACCAAATTGTCCAACAACCTTGCGGTGGTGTTGATATTATTTATACCGTTAGTAACCCAACCAACGATCCGCAGGACCTGCCTGATTTTGAAGTGGATGGGTTTCAACAAGCCCAAACGGGTGATTGGTATTATTTAAATACCAAAGATCTCGGAAATTTAGAAAAAATTGACCGTTTAAACACCAACCGTACTTTTATTAGCCGAGACTATCCGGATGCTTATGCCCCTGTGTTGGTTACCAAAGACGATCAAGCAGGAATGGGGTCGTCTTTTATTTACCCGATGTTGGATTACAAACACCGATTACGCGTTAAGCTGCAGTGGATCGATAGCGGTCAACAAATCAATACGTGGCGGCATTGGTACAACAGTGAATACAAACAAGATCCTCTTGAAGGCGGTCAAATTGTGAACGAACAAATTGGGCCAAACGAAAATCGCACTTACAAAATCGCCGTTCGATTCACAAATCCGCGTTACTGGCTGCTCACTTTGAGCCCTTATAAGGAATTTTTCCAGTCTTATTATGGTTCTTACAACGGCAGACCGGCTGATTTAAGACCGGTTTATAAAGTCAATGTTGCCAACACCCATGCAGATGCCACATCAGAAAACCCAAGGCGTTATAACTTGAATACAAACCTTCACGATCCAAACATTGGGTGGACCCAATTGATCGATTATTTTATTGGACCTAGCGGCGCCGCCGGCGTTTTAAATGACTTAGGATATGAGCGTCTTCACATTTGGTTGCCAAGCGGGCGTTACGAAGATAATAAATGTTGTAACTTTCCGCCCGCTTTTATGGATTTCCTGCCTTACTTAGCGGATAGTGCTGCTCAGGAATTCCCGCGTTTTGCCGCGGATGGAAAGGAGCTCGGTTTCTGGTGGGGGCGGGCCGATCAAGTGCCGATTCCGGTAGATGCTAATTGGAATGAACAAAATACCGTAGAACCAGCCGATTACCATAATCCAGAACACATAGCTTTTATGACCGAGCAGTTGCAACAAGCACTGACTCGAGGCGCTCAAAACATTGGATTGGATAATTTTGTGCGTATGCTGCCTTGGGATAAATATCAATGGACATTAGATATGGTAGCGATGGCGCCTGATGTTCGTTTTGCTCACGAAGGTTCCGGCGGCGACTTGTTCCATTCAAAAATCGGCAATTGGTATTATCCTTTCCGCTGGGGAAGAACCACTCAGCCAGTGCCGGACTTGCTAAGCCATTATCTCAATCCTCAATCTGACATTTGGGTGCAGCAAGACAGAGACTCGGCAGTTAGTTTCCAAGTTGTCCAGCAATTGGTGAGTTGGGGTTTTACACCCATTCTTCAAAGAGACTTAGACGTCCATAATTTAGACTATACCATTGTAGAATGTTTTGACGGGATTGATAACGACAACGACGGGTTTGTTGATTTTCCGTATGATTCGGATTGTTTGGATGAGACCGGGAACGATGAAAGCGGTAATCACAGCCAAGCAGTCTTAGATATTACAGCTGAAAAGGGGATTGTGGTTTTAAATCCGCCGGGCCGCACTTACGACTTAGGCACCCATGTTGAACTTGAAGCAGTCCCTGATCCCGGCTATCACTTAGTTGAGTGGCAAGGCGATTTAACGGGCAGTAACAATCCGGATACCATTGTGATGGATGACAATAAGTCCATCACCGCTGTCTTTGAAATCAATATTTATACAATTACAGCCAGTGCCAATACGGGCGGGACGATTGATCCGTCGGGAGATGTCATGGTCACGCATGGGGAAGATCAAGCCTTTAGCATTGCGCCTGATCTTAATTTTCATATTGAAGATGTGTTTGTGGACGGTGAGTCACAAGGCCCCATCGGCAGTTATGAATTTCAAAATGTCACAGAGAATCATACCATCGAAGCTGTTTTTCGGTCAGATTTGAATCAACCGCCTTTGGTGGAAGCAGGGCAAGACCAGGAAATTTTGTGGCCGACCAATTCCGTCAACTTAGATGCGACCGTCACAGATGATGGTTTGTTATATCAAACGCCAATTTTGATCTGGACAAAGGAAGTAGGGCCGGGCACTGTTACTTTTGATCCTTCCAACAATGTCGAAGACCCGACCGTTCT
>PCVY01000034.1:2984-3328 GCA_002787155.1 Candidatus Abzuiibacterium crystallinum
GAACCCGGCACATACGTTTTGCGTCTCACAGCGGATGATGGGGAGTATCAGCCGTTTGACCTAGTGACCGTTGTAGTTGACAGTATTCAACCGCCCGATAACGAGCCGCCTGTGGTAGATGCCGGCAGCGATGAAATTTTAACGTCCGAGCGGTATCAATTTAATTTAAACGGGACCGCAACGGATGACGGCAATCCGAATGGTCAATTAACGGCTTGGTGGATACAAATAGGCGGGCCGGACGGACAAGCGAGGTTTGCGGATCGATTTAATCTCAATACGCAAGCCGTTTTCCTGGAGCCAGGCACTTATATTTTGAGACTCACAGCCGATGACGGCGAACT
>PCVY01000034.1:3341-11210 GCA_002787155.1 Candidatus Abzuiibacterium crystallinum
TACGATGACATGGTTGTCAGCACGCCTATCCATAAACACGGCATGACCATGTTAGGACTGCATACGGATATTGATCATGTCGAGTATATTCATGCTCTGCGTGCTCAAGTGGTCCGCGGCATCTATAAAGAAAGGGACGTGAAAGCTTTTCTGCAAAATCAATCGGGCAGATTGGCTGGCTTTAATCAAAACGCGG
This sequence comes from Candidatus Abzuiibacterium crystallinum, assembly GCA_002787155.1. Lineage (GTDB taxonomy): Bacteria > Omnitrophota > Omnitrophia > Omnitrophales > Abzuiibacteriaceae > Abzuiibacterium > Abzuiibacterium crystallinum. Next base: position 3,538 of record PCVY01000034.1, read on the forward strand.
CTCGTCTTAAAAATGAATTTGGTGTGAAAGAAATTGTTTTCACGCTTCGATGGCCGGCAGCAGATAATTGGCGCGGGGCAGGTTATTGCGATGCGGTAGAAGGCAATGAAAATCCGACGGATTGTGACTACGTCCCGGAAGAAGGCCCCGAGCGCGATCAAGTTTTGGATGATCTTGAACAACTGTTAGTCCAAATTGGGCCTTCAATCGATTGGTTCCAAATCGGAAACGAAGTCATTGCGGGTCCCGGGCGATTAAATAACGCAGAAATTACCGGCGGAACCGATAGCTCTGCAATGAGATGGCTCACCGCTGTTTCGGATCGTGCGCGTCAAATCATCCGTGACCATCCAATTGAATGCGGCCATTTACAAATTGTCTCTCCGGCTCTCAATGCGCTCGGCATCATGGATGACCCAGATCCCAATCAACAGCCTCGGAAAGATTTTATCGTGGCGCTGATTCCATTTGCCAATCAACACACGGATGCCTTCGATGCGCACCTTAATGTCGCTGCAGTTTATCCGGGCAATGGTGTTGGGTGGCATGAAAGCACAGAAGGCATCATTCAGTTTCTGAGAGATCATGGCTTAACAGCACCGCTGACTTCTCTGGAGTGGTCCGAAGCGCGCACCGCATGGAACAGCCGTTGGATGGCAAATGAGACCGACCCCAATATTTTGGCTCGAGTGCTTGACCCTGGTAACAATCAAAACAATGCCGCGTGTGACGGAACATACAATAACTGCGCAACCAACGGCGCAGTTATTATGTTTGCTTATGACAATCCTTTAGACTACAGCTTGTGGAAAGATTTTGTCGAGACAGCACCGCACGATCCGTCCTTTATTGAAAATCAATATAACTATTTACTTCACAAACGATTTCTACACGCAGCTTATTCGGCCACTTTTCAATATGGAAATCCCAATTTTGATTGGCGGGCTCTGGTCGCATCTTTTACAGTCCATCTACCGCCTTTGCCAACAGAGTGTAATGGTCTGGAGAATTTAGGAGCTTGTGTGAATCGTTTGCTGGATGAGTACGGCTGGACGCCGGATCAAATTGCCGGTATTAACGTCCCATTTTTTACCGAATTCCGGTTATTGGCACGTCAAATAAACCGGTATCCCATTCTGGGGCATCACGCGAATTCAAACCCTGATTATTTATGGGCTTCAGGCGCCATCGCGTCGCGGATGATGTGGAATGACAGAGATTCTTATCAAAACATTGCCAACGCCCGTCAAAAACTCAAAGCACTTAAAGAGCGCAATATCACGACAGTAGTCACCACGCATATTTTTGATTTTAGTAATCCGCCCCCCAATTGTCCGCGCGGGGATGATAAGTGCTATAAGTTGCCAGATAACGAAAATGAAGCATGGGATGAGTTAATGCGCATGTACACAGACTTTGTCCAAAGCACGTGCGGCTACGTTGATTACTATCAAATTGCCAATGAAGTAGTCAGCGGCCCGGGTATGTTTGTTGATGAGGACATTGATCCCGCTCTCAATCGTTTTCCAAATCGTTGCGAGGGCGGCGAAAGCAGCGCGATCTGTTGGTTAGAAGCTAAAACATTAGCCATTCATGATGCGATTGCCGCGCATCCCGAATGTCAAAACGCAAAAGTGGTTGGGCCAGCGCTAACGGGCATCCTCACGAGGGCTCGAGGCGGAGGTCGCAATCAATTGCGCAGTGATTTTATCGATGATATTTTTAATATGGTAAGCAATCCCGTCTATCATTTTGCAGCGCTCGATATTCATTTAAATGTGTCGGTTGCAACAGAAATGGAAGAAGCGCTTAATTATGTTTGGTCACAAGGCGTTAGATTACCGCTCGTCAGTTTTGAATGGTCGCAAACCAAAGCAGGATTTAATTGGCTGCGCGAACCCACGTTACCTGTCATGAGAGATTATGTCCAACAGCACGGTTGTGTTGATCACCCTGAGTACGAATCGTGCGATTATAATGGACAAGCCATTATGTTTTTAACGGAAAACCCCATTCCTTTTGAAGAGGAAGAAACCCGGCATTTATGGCGTCAATTAATTGATACAGCGCCTTTTCAGCCCGGATTTATGTATGATGCTTACAAGGTCATGAAAAAACATGGGCTGATGGTCGCTTGCATGGGTGCTTTGCAGCATGGCACGAGCGCTTTGTTTGATTGGCGCGCTATCTACACCAATAAAACCATTGAGGGTAACCACAATGATCCGCCCATTGGGTATAATTCGTGGGGGAAATGGTTCCGGAATCAAATGGAGCAGGGGGCTAATGCGCGTGATTTAGTGGGACTCAACGGTGATTTCTTTAACGACTTTTGGAGTTTGTCGCAGCGAGCTTATTCAGAAACTCAATACATTCGAACATCAAGTTCGGCAGGCGGTCATTTGACACCGGAAGGCAATGTGGCGGTCCGGTTTGGTTATGACAAAACTTTTCAAATCGTCCCTGATCAAGGTTTTCGCATTGCGGATGTTCAAGTTGACGGGCAATCGGTGGGGCCTGTCTCGGAATATACGTTTGACGATGTGATCTGGGACCATACCATCTCTGCCGCATTTACAAACAATTAAACTTTTCGGATGTTTTGAGACAAAACGATTTTAAGTTTTGGAATCTAATCGAACCGTCGCACCTAATGCGTTGATGGATTTGGATTCACCGTTTGGCAGAGTAATTTTAAGGTCTATAATTTCGTCCCCTCGGATGATTGCATTTGAGGAAGTGGTGACGGCAACAGCTTCTTCGGATAATTTAACGGTATGTTCAGGGCGCACTCGCAGGGTTTCAGTCCGCCCATCTGATCTAAGCACACTTAAGATGACTTCTAGATTGCCCGCATTTTCAACTTTGGCGATTTTCTTGACAATGGTGTCCTCCGCTTGTTTTCCTAGAACCAAAGGTTTGTCTACTTTTTCGATATAGCGTGTTTGACCGGTTTTATCGATGACTTTTACTTTGTAAATTTCATCCCCGTATTGTTTGCCCGCGACAATGGAAACTTCGGCGGCACCATTTGGCAGCATGGTGGATTGACCTGGGAAAAGGGCCATTTTCCGGGGGGAACCATCTGTTCGTTTCACCATTACCTCAACAGTCTCATTGCCTTCGTTGGTAATGGTGGCATACAGCGTCATGCTGTAGGCAGCCGTCAAAAATAAGGTAATAATCGATAATTTGATGATGATATTTTTTCGAATCATGACTTAATATGGTTATCGGCCTTGTTCCTCATAGTTTAACGTCCCATTCTTTTAAAAGCGAATTCCTATCTGTCTTTTTTAATAGTTTCACTTTATTTTTTTGCTCTGCCTTGACTTTCAAGACGAAAAGCGAGAAACTTTTCCCGCTATGCTTATCATATCCGGCGTTCTGATCGTTTTGGTTTTCTTAGGGGTTGCTTGGTGGCTAAGACACTCGCTTGAAAAATCCATTCAAAGGCGTTTTGAAGAAGGCAGCGCCAAAGCCATTCGAGATAACCTAGAGTCCATCCTAGCTTTAGCCAGCAGTACCCTTGAAGAAAAAACTAAGCATGTTCACGATGCTTTGGAGGGGAAGGAGAAAACTTTTCAAAATCTTGTGAGCGAGGTGCAATCACAAATCAAAACTTATCAGCAGGAACTTAAATCAACGGAACACGATCGAACCCTGAAATTCAGCGAAATCATGACGATCGCCTCCCGTCTCACGCAAACCACGGAAAAACTAAGCCAAACGCTGAATACCAATAATTTACGGGGGCAGTGGGGCGAGCGGATCGCAGACGATATATTAAAATCTGTCGGACTGATTGAGGGCGTTCATTATCAGGCCAATCAACAGCTTGAAAGCAATGCCAACCGGCCGGACTTTACTTTCTTCTTGCCCGATGAGCATAAAGTGAATATGGATGTTAAGTTTCCCGTTGCCAATTTGATCAAGGCGCAGGAAACGGAAGATGAGGGTGAACAAAAAAAATATTTAAAGGATTTTGAAAGTGACGTGAAAAATAGAGTTTTTGAAATTGCAAAACGTGATTACGTTAATCCGGAAGAAAATACGGTTGATTTTGCCATTCTATTTGTGCCTGCCGAAAGTATTTACGCAGCCATTCATCAGCATTGCCGGAATATCTTTGATGTGGCCGAAGATAAAAAAGTTATTTTGGCAGCGCCTTTTACCTTGATTGCGATCTTAAAGATTATTCTCCAATCCTTCCGTTATTTTCATTATGAAAAACGATTGCAAGATATGGTTGTCCTAATCGAAAAATTGGGTGATGATCTTTCGCGTTTTAAAGACCGGTTTGAATTGTTGGACGATTACATTGAAAAACTGCGAAAGGCATATGATGAAATTAACGAAACCAGTTTTAAGAAAGTAAAATCAAAAATCGCCAAGATCGAACAATACAAAACAGGCAGCGGCCCATCTATTGAAGCATCTATAGGTTTAGAGGAAAAAAGCTGAAGTTTCACGCTTAGATTTTCGATAACCATATTGAATATCGTCTGTTAGTTCGCCAAAAGGCGTGTTATACTTTTAAGATATTGAGATGATTGATAAGGTGAACGATGAGTGAAAGCAGCGGAAAAAAAACAGTTCTGGCCATCGATGATGATCCGGATTTTCTGGAGTTGCTTGCTTTTCGTTTCATGAAGGAAAATTGCGAGTTTGTGACGGCCAATGACGGCGAAGAAGGATTGGTCAAGGCAAGGTCTATTAAGCCGGATTTGATCATGGTCGACATCAAAATGCCCAAGATGGATGGCTATCAATTCGTTAAAGAACTCAAAAAAGAAGAAGATTGCCGCCAGATTCCCGTCATTGTTTTAACCTCTTATGAACCCATGCGCGAGTTATTCGGTGTCGAAGGTATCACAGATTACATAGTCAAATCTTCCGATATGACCGGCTTGTGGAAAACGCTGCAAAAATACTTGTAGCTGGCTCCCCTTTATTAACCGCAGGAATTGATATGACCAAAGAGAAAGAACCAATTCACCAAAAGAAAATTATCGTCATTGACGACGAGAAAGATATCTGTGATTTTCTCTGCGATGTCTTAAAGGAGCACGGATTTGATGTGACAGCTGTTTATTCCGGCAGTGACGCATTGGAAAATCTTCAAGCTATAGAACCGGACCTGATCATGTTGGATGTCATTTTGCCGGATGTAGACGGCATTAGCGTTTATGAGATGTATCACAAAAAAACAGGAAATCTGACCCCGGTTATTTTTTTTACAACCCTTGCCGGCAGCCTGCCTCCCAATTTTATCCGGCAAATGCACGGCATTCCATATGCGCTGGTGCCCAAGCCCATCAAAGAAGATATTTTGATAAAAGAAATTAAAAAATTATTGAGTTGAAAATGGACAGTTCTCTTAAGCCCTATTTGTGTCAAAATTGCGGCAAAGAGTTTAAGCTTTCTGATGAACAGGAAAAAAGATGTCCGCATTGTTATTGGACAACCTCTTTAAAATTATTACAAGAAACCCGACAGCCCGAACGGCTGCCTGAAACCAGCGCCAAAGCCGCGCCGCGTTTGTCGCCAAAACCTGGTATTAAATTCCAACCAAAAATTATCTTCTTTTTAGCATTGGCGGTCGGCTTATTTTTCCTGATTCGTTCAATTCCAAAACAGAAATCCATTCATCTGGCCTGGCCCAAAGACCAGAAAAAAGAAACTGTTTCGCCGCCGGAAACTCAAACCACCGCGCCTAACGTGTCAGGCTCTCAACCAGTTGCGTGGTCAGAGGAGCAAGCGGCTGTTTTAAATGTAAGGGTTAAAGTGACCATGCCGCGCGCTTTAAGTGAAGATGAAATGCATATTCTCACAAGACGAGTTGATTTTGCCATTGATATGCATCAGTTGCCCGTGCTTCACTTTATGAGCGAAGATGAATTTGACAAAGCCTTGAATAGAGCACAGCAGGAGAAAAAAATTTATTTTCCGGGAAAATATAAACGTGAGTTGAAAGATTTATTTACCAACCATTACCTGGCCGCCCAAACGGCTTATGAAGCAGGCCGTGTAGAAGAAACAAGAGATGAGCTTTTAAACAGCATTGTTTTTCCTATTTTTCGTAATGATCTGCTGCTTCACCGCTCAGTAGCACAAGTGATGTTACGCCCTTATATCAACGACGTCTTAGCGAAAATGCAGGCGTTAAATGCGTATGTGTTACGTCAAAATTTGGCGCAGGCGATGGAAGGTTTGGAGAAAGGTTACCAGGATTTATTTGCGCTTATTGAATCGAACGATTGGGATAAAGCTTATGCATTGGCAAAAGGATTAACCGACGAAACAAATTCAATCGAAGCCAAGAAAAATCAATTCCAAGTCCCTTATCCGGCGGTGGTGGGTGAGGTCGATCAGGATATCCGTAAAGGTCTAGAATGGCAGGATGAATCTTTGGCGCCCATTTCAACCAGTCTTAATTCTGTTTTGGCGGATTTGCGCATTAAAACAAAAACCCTGGAAACCAACACAACCGAAGCGCTAAAAAAAGCTGCCGAAAATTATGAAAAAGCCACGATGGCTATCGATGAAAAAAGATGGCCTGATGCGATCAAATGGTTAGAACAAGTGATTTATCCCATCGAGTTGGTGCAGGATGCGCAAGCCAAATTGGCGGTTCTTCATTCCTCTGATCAAACTCGTTAAACTTTTAACGGGTACCCAAAGCTTCTTCCATCCGCGATTTGACAAGCATTGAAAGCTGCACAGCTTCTTTTGCTTGATAGTCCCGCGTCTCAATGGGTTTTAATACCTTCACACGGCAAATGATGCCGGAGGCAAGTACGAAACTGCCTTTCTGGAGTGCTTTCTGTGTGCCGGCTAATACGATGGGAACAATGGGTATCCCGGTTTGAATCGCCAATTTGAAAGCACCTTGTTTGAAAGTCCCTAATTCACCGGTTTTACTTCGCGTGCCTTCAGGAAAAAAAAGAACCGACACATGTCGTTTAACAAGCCAATCATGAGCTTGTTTCATCGAATCGCGGATACTGCCATGTTCACCTCTAACCAATCGAATGTAACCCAGAGCACTCATCGCCCAGCCGAAAAAGGGAATGCAAAAGAGACTGTCTTTGGCTACCCACTTGAATGGCCGGTTCAGGCAAAAAATACTCATGATATCGCTCATGCTGGCGTGATTGGCCACAAGCACGTATGCTTGGTGCCGGCGAATAAATCCTCTTCCTTGAATACGAAGTTTCCAGCCTGGGCTTAATGTAAAAAAACTACGGCCCCACCAACACGCTATTTGGTGCGCTGCCGAACGGTTGCGGTCAAATGGGTAGAGTAAGAAAGCGGTTACGATGATCGCAATTGCAAACAAGGCGGTTGAGGTGATAATCACAACCCAACATAAGATAGAAACAATGATTTGCCACATAATTAGGTATTGGTAGTATCGGCTTTTTAAGTGACAGACACCATTCTTTGATTTTATCATGGTTATCATATCATTTTGGGCTAGTACCGTTAGACAATTGATATGGATGGTTATGAAAGTGTCCCGCCGGACCAGCCTTGACAATCCTGACAAGGTACACGGAATCGCTAATTTTAATTGCCTAACGGTACTAGGTTCTGTTGATTTTTTGATTTTATCTTAGCCAGATGAGAGCAGCCGCCCAATGAAGGAAAGCTAAATAACGGCTGGCTAA
>PCVY01000046.1:0-32206 GCA_002787155.1 Candidatus Abzuiibacterium crystallinum
AAAGCTGTCATTGCGAGGAGCCTAAAAGGCGACGAAGCAATCCCAGGTCATGAGATTGCCGCGGCCCACACACCGGGCCTCGCAATGACGGATGCACACACTGACATCAATTTCCACAATGACACTGAACCCGTCCTTACGCTATTCAATCAATACAACCAAAAGACCATTCTGGAACAGTCCAATTGGCCTACCCTTGCCCAGTTTCTCTCAAGTTATCCAGGCGTAGACCCAGCGGCACTTGATCCGTTGCAAATTAAAAGCATGTTAAAAATCTTCAAAGAGAAAAAAGTTGTCAAAGCCAAACCCAAAAGACGGAGAGCTATCAAATCCATCATAGCTACCAGGCAAGTCGTTGAAAAAGTGGTTACCCCCACTACTGCGTATGAAACAGATTCGCCGGCGCATTTAATTGATGACGCCTTACAATTTATTTCAAGCAGGAAGTGGAAAACAAAATGGGGCGAGAAATCTATCGAAATTTCTCCTGACAAAATCAGCTCAGAGATCTACATTGAATTGCATACGAAAAGTTACAGAAATCTTAGTGCGATGGAGATTCTAAGGGCTGCACGGTCTATGCTGGAAGATCTCGACATTGATGAACAGAAAGTCTTGGAAGATAAAAGAGAGGAATTTGAAAGGCGGAGCGAAGCGTGGCGGGATAAAAATGATATCGATGACATCGAAGAGCTGCTGCGGACTTATTATGCACATGAACCAGACCTTCAAATCAGCTATGCGGGAACAAACTTAAGAGATGACCAGTATCGTCCTGCGCTTGTGGAGCATCGTACGTATAAGGAATTCATTTTCTCTAAGGAATTACAAGATGGAATTGCCATCTTAGAGGCCCTCATTCAGAAAGTAGGAAACCAAGTTGCGCCGAACACTCACGATATTTATCTCAAACCACTGCGGGATAAACTTGCTGAACTGAAACAAAAGAGGAAAGCAAATCAGCATTCAGAACTGAGATTTTCTGTCGTTGCGAGGAGCAAAGCGACGAAGCAATCTGAGATTGCTTCGCTCCCTTCAGTCGCTCGCAATGACGGAGAAACGCTGAGAACTGAATTGCGAACCAACGCAATCATCAAATGGCAGGCACCGGCGGATCAAGATCTTACCGCGCTTCTTACGGAATACTACCAAATTAAAGAAACGCTGAGAGACAGTTTCATCCGCGCTGATTCGGACGGCTACCGGCGCGCTTATCGAGAGCTGCAGCAGATTGAAAACAAAACGGCAAACATATTATCTCGTGAAGACGGCCGTGCCGAATTAATCCGTGCAGCCGAAGCGCTCCATGCTTCCGGCATCCTGGGGAAACAATATAACAATCACGCCGCGACGGATCTCGTTCAAGCGGCAAACCGGTCCTTTGCGGATTGGCAAAAAACGGCCATTGAAGAATCGAGCGGGTGGCTCACCCGCCATGCGATTGACTTAGAAATCCGCTGTCGGACTATGACACAAGAAATGATATCGGTGACCCAACCTTTCAGTTTATCGCGCTTCATTCCCGATTCTATTCCCGGCCGCGAACCAAGCGAAGGAGACATTGCCAAGTTTCAAGGAGATCTCAATCTAGCTGCCTACATAGAAGCACTGGAGATCAGGGGCATGGCCGGTTCAAATGCTTCCGCACCGCATGCGCCTTTTATCATGCTGCGCGCCGATTTAGGGCCCGGTGATTTTCGAGGCGTATTTAGACACGAAGGCGTGCATTATCTGGCAGGAACGGGCGATCTTCCGATCCCGCCTTCTAATGAAATTGTGACCACGGCGGTTTCAACCATTGAGACAGTTCGAGCCAAAGGTTATGCCGGGCTTAAACAGCAAGCAGAAGGGCATGCGCTCGCGGTTTTTAACCGAGGGAGAGAGCTCTTTGCGGACGGGGGATCGATTATTGATTTTAATCACCTCTTACAATTGGCGCTTGGCGCTATGCGGCGGTATGACATAGACCTTGGGCCTCGGGCTGTTGAACAACAAGAAGCAATTGAAGAAGCGGTTCGCGACCTGCAACAGACTGTTAATGTGCATGCGCAAGCGACGGCAGAGCGTATCATCGGCGAACTGGCAGCGGGGTATTTGTGGCAGAAAGCCATGAGCCGGGGTATTGCGCGCGCGAAAGCGCCTTATCAAAAAGCAGAAGACCTCATTGACCAAGATGCGCTCGATCAATCCATTTTTGATTTTGCGCGCCAAGTGGTGGCGCTGGAATCTCCCAGAATGCCGACCCCTCAAGAAATCGCGGCTGCTAAAGAAAAAATGAACGGACTTTTGGAACGCATCCGCTTGTTAACGCGTGATCCCAGTTTGGAACTCATTCCCTGGACACCGCTCTGGCCGGGTGACCGTCCGACCTGGCGTTATCTGCGTGACGAAAAAACAGGGACACCGCTTCACCAGCTGCAATTTGTTCCGGAAGATATTTTCCGCCGCGACGAAAAAACACTGCGCGGTTTTGTGTACCAAGAGGTTTTTAGAGCGCTTTACTCATTTCCGGTTCTTCCCGAAGCGCTTCGCCGCGACGTGAATTTATGGGCGCTTTGGTCACAGTTGGAGACCGCGCGCGTGATTCCCATTGGTTTGGAGCGTTGGCGGGGTGTCAAAGAAGCGATCCGGCAGCTTTATGATGACCGGTTTGCTTTGGCAGAAGATCCGCTTGTCCGAGAAGCATTTCAGCGCCAGCCGCTCTATGTACAGTATTTGGACAGTATTTTATATGAATGGCATTACAATACCGGCAGTATCGATCCGCGCGTGAAAGACGAGCGCGTGAAACAGGCGTTAAATCAAACGCGAGCGCTTCGTCAACAAGCCATTTCCGCTGCCAATGCGGGCAAACATCTTAAAATTATTCAAGATAAAATCTATCCGCTTTTGAAAGAACTTTTGGACGCTTCCAAAGAAGAACTCACGCTTCAGCGCATGTATGAACGCGCCGCCAATGAACAAGGCGTTTTAACCATTGACACTTCGAAGAATCCTAATTTAAGCGATCTGGATGAAGAGCAAAAAGCGTCCATCAAACGTCAGCTCGAAAACATGACGGCCGGGCTTTCAGAAGAAGAACGCGCCGAGATACAGGAGTCTATCGAGCGAGAACTCAAACAAGCCGTGCAGCGGGAGGCACAGCAAAACGGCTCGCAGCAGATGCCCGATGATTTACAGCCCATGCTGCCGCCCGAGTCATCCGGTTTTCCCAATCCTGAACAGGAAGGTCAGGAACACAAGCAAACAAGTAGTTCGTCATTGCGAGGCAACGAACAAAATGGTGCCGAAGCACTTTCGGAGAAGGACGACAAGTCCTTCCCGAAAAGTACTCGCGCAAAAAGCGCGCGTGCAATCTCTAGACCTGAGATTGCTTCGCCGCCTTCGGCGTCTCGCAATGACGGTGCCTCATCCGCCCAACAAATGGCAAGTCAGGCATCGCAAATCGGCGAAGAAGCCAGCCAAATGGCGCAAGCTTTTGGCGAGTTGTCCAAACTGGCCGAGGAGGCTAAGCAAGCCGCCGGTAACGTAGCAAAACAAGCCGGTGCGGTACGCGAAACCGCCGGAACCGGCAACCTTTCTCAATTGGCGCGTGATTTATCGCAGGAAGCATCTCAAACGGAAGCTAAGCTAAGCGAGCTTACGAATGATGCGCGGGGTTTGGATCGCGAAACGCAGCAGTTAACCGAACAAGCAAAATCACTGAACCGTCAAAGCGCTCACGGTGCCGAGGAGTTAAAAGATTTAGCCGAACGCATGGGCGCCCATGCGGCTGCGCTCCGGTCTAAAGCAGAGACGGCGCTCGAGCGTTTAGCCAAGCCGCTTAAATCCAAAATCGAGGCCCTGCAAGGCCAAATCGACAAACAAGAAGACTTAAAAGCGCCTAACCGCATTCAACAGCAAGCGCATGAAGCGGAAGGACAGGCGGAAGCATTGCTTGATCGTTTGCAGGAGTTAAAGCGCCGCTCGGAAGAAACTGAACAGCTTGCCAAGCAGGTTTCTGAAGCAGCTCAAGCGCTCTCGGAAAAAATGGAACAAAAAGCACAAACGGATGAGCAAAAATCAGAAGATGACTCGCAGCGGGAAGAAAGTCAAAAAGAAGGCAAGCAAGACCAGTCAAAACAAACGAAAAAAGATGTCATTGCGAGCAAAGCGAAGCAATCTAGCGAACCTGAGAGTGCTTCTCCGCCTCCGGCGGATCGCAAAGACGGTGATGATCAAACCAAAAAGCGGCCAAAGGTCGGCCAAGGACAGACGGCAAAGGATGCTGCGAAAAAACAAGAGCGAAAACCGTTTAACATCCGTCCGGTACCCGAGCCGCCGGATGATTTAAAGGAACAGCAGCCGCCGGATGTTCCCAAAGAAGAAAAAACCGTTTCAACACAAGTGAAACCGCAAACGGATGAGACGCCTCAATCGGATGCAGAAAAGGAACTTGAAAAAAAATTGCGCCGGGAACGGCAGGAAACACAGCTCACCGCCGAAGAGCAGGCATTTTACCAGCAGTATTTGGATCCGATTCGCCATGCCATTACCTCCATGAAGTCATTCTTAACGGAATTGTTTGAACCTATCAAGGCGGCGCTCCTGGAAACAGGCCATCAGCATGGACGGCTTGATTCAAGGCGGCTCACGCAAGCGGTCACGCAAGACAATCCAAGGGCCTTTATGAGAAAAAGGAAAGTGGAAATTCCAAATGTGCGCTGGAGCTTGATTGTGGACATCAGCGGAAGCATGCTGGCGAGGGAAGATGCTGACCACACCAAACTTGACTATGCGGCACAAACAGGCATTTTATTTGCCGAATCCCTGCACGACCTCCCGGGACATGAAAGTGAGTTTGCCGCCTTTGCCGACAGCACGGTGGTTTTAAAGAAAGCAGAAGACGAATGGAACCCTAAAATGGGTGTTCATGTTTTAGGGAAGCTCTTTGGTTTAGACCACGGCAGTACGGATGATGTGCGCGCCATTAAACAGGCGATCAAGCGTGCTGAAGCTGCCGCCGGCACCTATGATGAGCACATTATTTTTGTTGTTTCAGACGGGGAATCGACAGCAGGCCTTGGGAATACGATTGATGGCATCCGTGCCAAGCACCCGCACTCAAAGATATTCGGCGTTGGGATCGGTGATCAAGCGAGAGACATCAAAGAAACCTATGCACCGCTCGGCATTTGGGTGCCTACAATCAAAAAACTTCCGAAAGAAATTGAACGCGTATTGCGCCAGGAACTCCTGCGGATTGTCCATAACTGGCAGGCCGGCAGCAGCTCGCGCAGTGAACTTCGAGGTGATGAGAATCTAGCGCTGTTTGGCGGAAGGGATCAGGTGTCAGGGATCAGGGATCCGCAAAACAGTTTCGAGTCTCGGGTTTCAGGTCTCGGGTTAGATGAAACACCCGAAACTTTGGACTCGAAACTCGGAACCCAATCTAAGTCCGAATTGCGTGCAAAAGGGAAAACAGCCAAAACAACTCGCGAATCATCCGAATGGGCGAAAAAAGCGGCAGAGGAATTTGAAAAATTCCGTCTCGGGCACGAAGATAACCCAGAACAGCTTCATCAAAAATTTTATGAGATCGTAAGCCGTGATTTAGACGGCGGCGTTTTTAAAGGTGAAGATGGTCCGCGTGTGCCTAAAGTACCCATTTACGGCCTTGCGCAAAATCTTGAAGTATTAAGAAAAATGGAACGCGCCGCAAGGCGTACGCGCAACCGCCTCCTATATTTGTGGGGTCCCCACGGCGGCGGCAAAAATTACATGGCAGATCTGTTTGCCATGATCCGCAATCAGGGCCGGACGCTCATTTCCTCACACGAAGATATGACGGTGGATGAGGTTTTTGAAAAACAAATTGTTATCCGTATTCCCGGCCTGAAAACAAAGGTATCAGAAACTTTTACGGCCATCATGGGCGCTGTTTTAAATAAGCTCTCACTCGATGCTTTTAAACCGCAGCTCACTACTTTTATTGAAGCGCTGGTGCCGCCCGAAACCGAAACCAAGTGGATCTTGACCGAGTTTGCCGAGGCTCTAATACGCGGTGATCTGGCTTTGTTTGACGAGTTTGACCAAATGCCGGCTTTGGTGAAAGCTGCGCTGAACGATGCGCTTCAAGAAAGGCAGTTTGAACGTCACGATGGGACCATCATTCATTTTCACCCGAACGCATTGGTTTGGGCGCTTTCTAATCCGGTTGGGGACGGCAATGTGGCGCAAAGCACTTCGGGTGAAGCGGTAGACCGTTTTACACACATCAACGTCCTTTATCTTCCGCCGGATGAGGAAATCGGGCTTCTCATGGAAATAGCGCCCAATCTCGATCAGGATATTATTAAAAGGCTGGTGGATGTTGCCACTGAAATTCGCGAGGCCAAAGAAGCCGGTAAAGACCTTGATTTTATTTCCACGCGCGAACTTGTGATGCTCGTTAGGCATTTGGGGCGGTTTCCGGAAGATCAAAATCACATTCCTTATGTTTTCAGGCAAGTCTACATGGTGCCGGATAATCGGCCTGATTTAGAAACCGATCTTACACAATGGTTAAAAGACAACGGTTTCAAAGATAAAGAGCCGCCTGCATTGACCGCTGCCGATTGGTCAATTGAAGAGCGTGCCATCGGTGTGGGCAAACAAAAGCAGGTGACAAAAGTGCTTCGAATCGGGAACGTTGAAATGCCGATTTTGGAAGGCAAAGAACATGTGCCGAGCCAAATTTTGAAAGACTATGAAAAAGTACCTACCAATTTAAGGCGTTTTCAAGACCTCATGAAGGCGTTTATTCTGGGTCAGAATATTCTTCTGGAAGGTGATCCGGGTACCGGGAAGGACTGGATCACAAAACGGTTTGCCAGCGCGCTTGGCTACCCATTGTTTACCGAAGCTATTAATGAAGGCACACACGCAGATGACCTTTTGGGCCATGATGCGCTTGAACGCAGCGCGCACGTGTGGAAAGATGGAAAACTGGCGCTTGCGGTCAAGCACGACGGTATTCTCAATTTAAACGAGCTTAACCGCGGAAAATCGGGCGTCACAGCCAGCATTAATAACTTCCTGCAAAACCGCTATGTCACGTTAAGAAACGGCATGGTGTTGGATGCGCGCCGCGCGCCGCACATGCTGGTCATTGCTTCTATCAATCCGAACCGGCCGCCGTTTAAAACTTATCCCATGACCCCGGCCCAGCGGAGCCGTTATAAAAAGTTCCGTTATGACTTTTTGCCGGAAAAAGAGGAAATCGATCTTTTGCATGGTTTTCAACCCATGATCCCGCTTCCCATTGTTGAAAAACTGGTAAAAGCAGCCAATTTAATCAGAAAAGAGCATCGTGCGGGCAATGTCCCTTTTCAGGTGACCGGCAGAACGCTTGAGAAAGTCCTCGAAGATTTAGCGCTTGATCCATGGCTTTATTTAGGGAGTGCGCTGATCGAGAATTTTCTTGAAGCGTATGGTGAAATTGCCCGCGGCCGGGAAATGGGCAAGGTGATCAGAGCGGTCATCACCAAGATTTTGCAAAGCGCTGCGATTGGTCTGGATCAAATTGAGCAATACCAGCCGGTTTCTGTGGGGGATAAAGTTTTTGATCAATTGATTACGGCAGCCAAGTCGGCTTCAGGAAAAGAGGCTTCTGTTGAGGCAATGGACAAGCTGCAGGCAGAAATCCGCAAACGCCGATTAAAAGGCGAAGCGATTCCGGCAAAGCTGGTGAGCACCATTTCACGTTTGAACGGTCTTGTGCATGCAGAAGCAAGGCCGGCATTGGACTGGGCGGTTCGATTTGCAGATCCTGATCGCACCATTGTGACAGCGGATGAGTTAATCGATCGCATGCTCTCAGAGATCTTGGAAAATCAAGATGCAGAAGAAAAGATGTTGAGTGAAATCAAAACCGGCAAACTGACTGAGAAAGCCAATGTGGAACAAGCGCTCGCCGGGTTATTTACGCATCATTTATTTGAATCAATTGCGGTCAAGCAGATGCCTCAAACCGCCGATGTGGAAGGCGCCGTGGATGTGCTGATCAAGCAAGTCAATACAAAAAATAAAGCACTCATTGCCGCGCTCAGGAACATCAAACATTTCGCAAACCTTTCTTTACCGGTTGATGTTGGGGATAACTATTTAAACGCAGCGCTTAACGGTTTCTTCACTAACTATAAAGATCCATTTGCCGTTCGCTCTATCGTGACCAAAAACATACCCAGCAAACTAACGGTTAAGGAGGGTCAGGGCTTGGATCTTGATCGTGTTCATGAGTGGTTAACCGGGATGCGCGAGTTTCCGTTTATTCCGGAAGCGCTTCAAAACGAAATACTCAACCACATTCGAACAGTTGAAGCATTGAAACAGAATAAATCTAAACGCTCCGAACTCCGCACCGTTACCCAAGCCTCGTTGATCGGTTTTCGTGAGGTGGGGAACGTTGAACCATTGCCGACTCATGGCGAAATTCAACCAAATGATTTGGATGCCATTAAGGAAAAAGTGAGGACTTTGTTTCCTCAATACGAACACGACTTCCTTCCGCTATTAAAGGAAATCAAACGTGGTTACTATGCGGATGATTCTTCCATGATCGCCTTACTCACGCTTCGAAAAGAAGAGGGTGAGAACATGGTTTACATTCATCAAGCATTCAAACCAACTGACACAGACAAAGTCAATCCACTGCGTGACCCATTATTAGCATTTCTCCTGGCACGGGAATTGGTTGCTCAAAAAATCGGTTTATCGCCCACAATACTCACTTTAACCGGAGAAATGGCTCTCCTTTCAGCATTCGATGTCCCGTTTTGGAAGACATTAGGTGAGAACGAACAAGCAACCATGATGACATATGCATCAGAGTTGGAATCTCAAGGTCTTGTGAATATTCGTGCTTATTTTGAACTCATGACCCAGTATGCCGCTCAGCAGATTCAATCAGAAGATTGGCAATCACGCGTTAATGAAATTGCTCAAATCTTTGGTATCAGAAAAGAAGGCTTCAACCCATCCGAGTTTGATGCACTTCAGAAAGCCATCAAGCAGATTGAAGAAACCTCTCAGGCGCAAGACGTTTGGCTGGAAGAATTGCCTCCGGCTCCACATGGTAGTCAGTTTGGAAACGGAAATTATTATGTGGCGTCCGATGGTTCACAAATTATTGCTTTGAACACGCAAACAAACGAAGTAAGTTGGTGGGATGTTGATGAAGCAACGGGTGGTATTCAAAAATTAGCGGAAACTGAAAACCTCCACAGAGCCTTTATAGGGTGGACGCCAAGCGCAGAAGGCCTAGCCATCCATGGTGACTATGGTTACGTTGGTATCAGCTCCGCAAATGATTATGTTGCGATCATGCGTAAAGATAAACCAATAGAGTCTTTTCCGCTGAAAGCAGAGCCTGAGACATCAAAAGAACGTCTTGATCCACAGGTATTAGGTATTCACGGAAACAGGCTTTACGTTGCTGTTAACAGCACTGAAGTTCGGGATCCGGCAGTACACAATTCATTTGTAGGATCGCTGCGCATTCTGGATATCTTACCTGACGGGTCGCTCCGAGAATATAAACAACAGGATAGAATCTTCCCCAAAGAAAAACCGCACCGCATGTTAATTCGCGGCGGTTTTGCGTATTGCAGTCATTGGGGCCGGATCGAAATCTTTCGCATGGCAGAAGACGGCACGTTGGTTCCGACCCAGAATCTCTATCATGGGGAAGGGTTGGCAGCATATATTAATTCCATTAAAACTGAACAATACAGCAACGAGTATTTTACCGGCATGGCAACAAAGGGTGATTTTCTGTTTGTATCGAACACAAACATGCAACTGATCCATGTGTTCCGTTTTGGAATAGATGGTTCTATTACCTATGTGTCTTCCCATGGTGAATATAGTGGGCGTAATGTTATGACGCTTCCGGACGGGCTGGTGAATGTGGGCAATTGGCTTTTTTGGTTTGACAGCCGCGGCGGGAAAATCCACCGGTTTAAAATTCACATCAACAACAAAACCGATGCTAATTCCACACTGCAAGTTGAGACGACTCAGCCTCACGGCGAAGCAGCGCAGACGTCGGGTGACTCGATGCAACGGTTAATGCAGGACTTCATTCAAATGATTGAAAGTCATAATTTTGAGCACATTAAAGTCAACATTCATATTTTGAAACCAACCGATCCGCGGCCAAAAATTAATGAACGTGGCTGGAATCATAAGACCGTTTACCGAATACCAAGTTACAAACATAAAATCATTAGCCGAAAGTCAAAAAGCGGGGAGAAAAAACATTATCACATTTATATTCCTGAAGAAAAAATGAATCCGATTTGGCTTGTCTACTACCTGCAGGATTTATTTAACGTCCAGTTTGATCGCGAAACGATCTATGCTTATGCCAAACGCCTTGGCCATATCAGTTTTGCTGCATCAGGGGCTGTTTCGTTGTTAGCGCTCCCTGTTCTTTGGAGGTATGTGGAAGAAGAAGTTGAGCATCAGCCGGATGTGATAGCCTACAGAACAGGCAGGTTCGGCCATGAAGGCGATTATTTTATTCATCTTTTTATGAATAAGAAAGATTCAGGATGGCAGCTGGATTTAACGCATCTTGACAGAAAACACGAACAAGGCCCGTATCTTCGATTGCAATGGGATGGAAAAGACGAACTCATTTTGAGGTTTAATGGGAGTTCAGATCTGGCAAAGATTTTTAACGTGACGAGTGATCCCATTGTGGGTTTTGATTTAGAAGGGCGTTGGCAAATAACCAACAATCAACTGATCATTGTTGTCAGAGATGACATTGCTGATGAATTAGAAAAACAACGGTTCAAAGGGGTGGCGTGGGAGCAGGAGCTATTGGGTCCGTACCAATGGCATTTTGGATGGCGTATCGTAGGTGAATCGGAATGGAAAAAAGAAAAAGCCGAGCGCGAACAAGAAATGGAGACGTGGCGGAAACAAGTTAACCTGGATGAGATAGAGCCTTTAGTTAAATCTATTTTTGATTTAACCACAATTGATTATTTGTTTAAGAATAACGGAAACGCTGTTCTATTTCGAGAACATCGCGATAAAGTTATTACCATTACAGGTATTGTGATTCAAGAGAAAGTGAAAGATGGTGTTGAGTTGTTAACAAGGATCATTGATGCGGTTCGCTCTCGCTGGGATTATGACGATTACGATCTCAAGCCGCTAAAGGATAAATTAGAAGAGCTGGAGGCAAGAAAGCGAGCGGAAGAAAACGCTCGGCATTCCGAACTCCGGACAGGGATCAGGGATCGGCAACACAGGGATCAGGTGTCGGGAATGACACCTGCATCTGCCTCTCTCGCAGGGCTGCGTCCCGATGGTGATGCTTCGCTTGAACCGATTCCCGCAGGGGCCATTGATCCTGATTTGATGATAAAAGTTGAAGAAACCATCAAACGTCTTTTCCCCCAATACGCCGGTCAATTAGAACCCATCACAAAAGGCTATTATGCAGACCCTATCTCCATGCAGTCTTTGGCTGCTATTGATCAAGAAAATAACGAAACCGTTCTTTACCTGGATGCGACTTTAAAAGAATTAGCAATCAGGGGACAGGTTAGCACTGACAACCTGTCCCCTGATTGGGAAGAAGCCTTTCTCTCATTCTTAGCCTTACTTGTCTTACATGAATTCATGAAACAAACATTACACAACACCACCCACTCCAGAGGATTCGACCTCACAGAAGAAACAGCCCTTTTCTTTGCCATTGATTTGCCGTTTTGGTTAGGATTAGCGGCTGATAAAAAGCAAAACATACTCGCTTTGGTTCAAGGGTTGGAAAAGAACAGTGATCATCGCTTCACATCTTACATAGATTATCTGCAAACTTATGTGCTTGAACCTGATGTTTCACAAACATGGGATGCATTTGCAGCTGACGCAGCGAAACTTCCCACTTTTTCAGGACAAACACTTGATCACTCTCGATTAGAAGCCATTCGTCAATCGCTTCTAACGCATGATACAAATCACCTAACACCACTGAGGCTAACCGAAATTCCGAATCGATCCAAAAACAAGAATCTTTTTGAAGTGGCTGAGCAATATGGCAGGCCAATTCAATTGATTCTTGATCACTTACAGTCTTCCGACACCAAACAGGCCCGCATTGATCAGATTTTATATCCTGCCAACGTTAAAAATGCCATGGATAGTGTCGCATTAAGCGCCGGAGATTATGATACTGATTTGGTGTATGAATTTGTGACATTTGTTGCTAACCAAGCAGACGAACGCGATATTTTAATCTCGGCACCGACGCTTGAATTTTTACTCACCGTTTATGAACAGTATAAACGAGGTTTCGACGAACGGAATCTCGAGCCACTTTTTATCCGGCTGGCGTGGCGCACGCCCCTGACTTGGCAGCTGCAACCGCTGATGCGTCGGTTGAGTCCTTTTCATAAGGGACTCAGAGAATTGATTCTGTTAATTACGGCAGGCAATTTAGATGATGCAAAAAAATATTTTGAAGATAATGAAAGCGCCATGTCTTTTGAAGCTGCTATCATTAACAGAGTTTATCCGCTTGGCGTTAACAATCTTTATATCAGCGAGAGTGACAGAGCTGCAAAGTCGGGCAGGGTGTATGAATTAACAGCACTTTCGGTCAAAGACGATCTCGCTTCAACAAGAGATATATTTAGCGGTACCGAACGTAAGGATTTCTCGAAAAATGAATGGGACCAGCATTTATTGGTAACAGCCATTGAATTAGGGATGATCAAACGGTATCCGGTCATCGCTCGGAAAATATTGTTTGGCGAATTTCCGTTTATTGCTCAATCACCACAAAAGCAATGGGACAAATCAAAAGAAACACAAATGCTTGAAACGTTGGCCGAACGTTTGGCCGGGAAACCGCATTTACGTCAATTGGTGCAGCTGGTTGTTCAAGAAGGTAATAAGGCCAAGGCGCAAACGTTCACGGCAGCACATCGTGAGGCTATCAACGCTGAAGTTCAGACATTACGTACCTTAAGGCCGACTAAAGCCAAAGCACATCAAGATAGCCTCTTTATTTCGGATGAGACAGGCGATTTAGTACCGTATCCGGGTCTTTCACAAACGCATCGTTTACTGGTAAGGGGAGCGGAAATTCCGTTCTTAAATAAAGATGCGGTGATTCCTGATCTTGTCGTAGCGCGCGAAGTTGATCGAAAAATTGAAGCCGGCATTAAATCAGCAGAGGACGAGAGAAAACCCTTGTATACGCTGAGCGCGGTTGCCGAAGAAGCGGGGTTAGCGCCGGAAGTTGTGGAAGAACGATTTGAACGCGACGAGCGAATCTACCAACACATTACAAGGGCATTGTCCGCAGCGTGGGAATCACAATCTAAGCTATTGGATTCCATTTATCAAAGGGTTCAACATCTTAAGCAAAATCACGAAGCGGTTAATGTAAACAGCATCGCGGCGAAACTTAATCTACCGCTTGCAGAGGTAACAGAAGCCATGCTTCGGTGCCCATTTATCGCTGATGTAATTCATCAAGCTGAAAGACAAATTAAATCAACGCCATTGCCTTCAGATGGCATGCGGTCTTTCATCTATAAATTTGATGGGCCCGGCTTTGATCTGAAAGTGGAGGAGGGGCCCAGCCATTCTACCCGAACGCTGACTTATAAATTGGTGGGAAAAAATCTTTTTGGTGATGAATTCGCATTGCATTTTGATCAATCAAGTGGAACATGGGACATCAGAGCCAGGAGACAAGGGTATATTTCTACAATCAATTGGGATGCGGCTAAAAAGACCTTCGAAGTTAGCTTTGATTATCATGGTGTTCAGTCTGCGCCGGCAGCAGAAGATCCTGTTGTGAATGTGTTATTTAAAGATTATCGCATCATACTTGTTTTAAAAGATGCTGTTTACCAGCAAATTGTTGAAGGAAGAGGAAGATTGTCCGGCTACACAGGAAATACAGTGGTAAATATTATTTCCGAATCAGCGTGGAAAAAAGAACAGGCAAAAAACAGTCGCTGGACGGGGTCAACCGAAAGACGCTCAGAACTCCGCACGGACAGTGGCCAGTGGCCGGTGGTCAGTGATCAGCAAAACAGTTTCGAGTCTCGGATTTCAGGTCTCGGGTTAAATGAAACACCCGAAACTTTGGACTCGAAACTAGGAACTCAATACGCTATCAATGATATTCCACTGACTACGGTCCTGGCGATTGCCAAAGAGGTGACGGAGAGGATTTTGCGGGAAACGGATATTGAGCGGTTTGGCGACGGCATATTGAAGCAGGTGATGCCCGAAGCTTATGCCGAACCGGTAGAGGCGTTATCTAATCACGCCATCAGCGAAATTGCTTTGCTTGGGGCTCCTCGCAATGACACAAATGAGGTGACTGATGAAGAGCTGCTTCTAGTCACCAGCCGCTCAACCACTGGTTCAGTGGTTGTAGCAGCTGATGATCCTATCTTTCAGGATGAGGCGCTTTTCCGTGATTTGGTGCGCGTGCTTGTTGCCGTGGGGTCAGACCCCAGGCGTCCGTGGCTGACGATTGCGGGGGAGCGTGTATCACATTTAATTGATGCTGCTTTAAAAGACGGCAACGTCACGAAGCAGGATTTGTTTAAAGTGATCAAGTTTACGCCGGATGCGTTTGGATCCGTGGCTATACGGGATGGGCAAAAAGGCTCTGCGATTCTTGCGCATTCGGCACTTCTTTCTGCCGGTTTTCAGAACTTGCTTTATTTTGTGAGTGACACAACCGGTTTACACCGGATGTCTCAAACGCAAAAAGTAACCGCTGCCTCTGCGTTGTTATTCATGCTTCAGCAAATTTCATCAACTTTGGAAGGCGCCCGTTTCAGTGATGCCTCAGAACGCGATGAGTGGTTGAACGCGTATTTCACAAAAGAATTGCCGGGTTTTGCGCTTGAATCCAAAGGCGGCCTCCCTACGATTGTGTTGACCCAATTTTGGCAATACCTTGAAACATTGCCTGCGGCGGATGCGCTTCTCCGTCAATCCGCCTAAGGCGGAGAAGCAACTCTGAATAGAGATCGCCACGTCCCCGCCGCCTGTCCTGCCTGTGGTGGGACGGCGGGGTCCTCGCGATGACGATACAGCAGTTGCCTCAAATTTTGCGCGTACGCTCGCAGCAGTTCCAAGTTTACGCGGGTGGGGTCTTCTTATATAATAAACACCTTATATGCAAAAAGGCATTTTCATTACATTTGAAGGCTCAGAAGGAAGCGGCAAGAGCACGCACATCCGCTTTGCGGCTTCTTATTTTAGAAAACGGGGCCGAAGGCCGCTCATGATCCGCGAACCCGGCAGCACCCGCAGCAGTGAAGCCATCCGCCGCATACTGCTTGATCCCCAAAATAAAAAGATGGGGCAAGCAACGGAACTTTTGCTTTACCTGGCAGCCAGAGCGCAATTGGTCGAGGAAAAAATTTTACCGGCACTCAAAGCAGGGCGCGTTATCATTTCAGATCGTTTTGAGGATTCTACTTTGGCTTATCAAGGGTTTGGCGCCGGGATTTCACGGCACACAATCGAATCTTTCTCCCGTTTTGTGAGGGGTTCCCTCAAACCCGATTTAACTTTTATACTCGACATTCATCCCCAAAAAGGCCTCGCGCGCGGCGGGCGTCATGACCGGGTTGAGAAGAAGTCCGATGCATTTCACAGACGAGTCCGAAACGGATTCTTAACACTTGCCAGGCAGAATAAAAAACGGATCGTTTTACTTTCAACCGATAAGCCTGTCCGGGAAGTCCAACAGCAGATTCTAAAACATTTGAAGCGTTTCTATGGATAAACAAAATCAATTTTTGTTTCGTTTATTGAAGCGGCAATTAATGAGCGTCCGGCGGCCGGGCGGTTATTTGTTTACCGGGTGCGATCATGCCCGCAAAATACAAATTGCCAAAGCCGTCGCCAAAGCGATTCATGACCAATCAGGAGCAATTTTCGGCCGCCCCGATACGGCCGATGCCAAACGGATGGAAGCGATGAACCATCCCGATGTCCACTGGTATGGTCTGGATGAAGAAGAAAGGTCCATTAAGATTGAAACCATCCGCGAACTTCAAAATTGGCTGAGTTTGAAGCCCTATGAAGCTCAAAATAAAGTTTTTATCCTCGCGGGCGCTCACCGCTTAACGCGGGAAGCGCAGAATGCTTTATTGAAAAGTTTGGAAGAGCCGCCGGCCGATACACTTTTTATCGTAATGACCGAGAAAAAAAGTGATTTGCTGGATACGGTCGTCTCACGTTTGATAGAGTTTAAGATTTCAGCAGCCGATGAAAACGGCTTGGTAAAAAATCTGACCGATAAAGGCGTTCAGGGCCGGGAAGCAATCTTTTTAGCGCGTTTTTCGGGCGGTAATTCCTTAGCCGCTCATCAAATGGCAGATGATTTGGTTTTTAAAAAGAAAAATAATTTCTTAAATGCCATCCTGAGCGATCCCGTGACTGCTTTTGACCGTTTGGCCGGTCAAACGAGACCTGAAGTTCTGGAACATTTGAATTTTTTGATGACGTGGCTGAGAGATGCTGCGTGTTTGACATTGACGGATCAGCCTGCTTCAGTGATCCATGAGGACCAAGGAACGGCTCTCAAAGAGTTTGCCTCGCGGTTTTCCGCAGAGCAGTTGTTTGAATTATTTGACGAAGTTCTAGTTTCCTGCCGTGCTCTAGAAGGAAACGCCAATCAAAAGCTGGTTTTGGCGCGTCTGCAAGTGAAGTGGCATAAGCATCATCGTCAAACCGCCGGCGTGAGAGTTTAATGAAACTATTTGATACCCACACCCACTTGTTTTTTCCCGATTTCAAAGAGGATTTTGAAAAAGTGCTCGAACGTGCTGCGGCAGCAGGGGTGGGTTATTTCCTGAATGTCGGCACCAATAACGACACTTCACATCAATCATTACAACTTGCCAAAAAATTTCCCAACATGTATGCGGCAGTGGGGATTCATCCCAATGAAGCGGGTACGGCTCATCCGGAACATCTCGCTGAATTTGACGAGTGGCTGCGCGATCCCAAAGTGGTCGCGGTAGGGGAGATCGGGTTGGACTATTACCGTCATCACGCAGATCCTGCTATCCAGCGCCAAACCTTCATCAACTTTTTAAAAATAGCCGAACGCCATCAAAAACCGATCATTCTGCACATCCGTGATGCTTACGATGATGTCATTCAAATCTTAAAAGACTTTTTACCGCCGCCCATCCGCGGTGTTTCACATTGTTTTTCCGGAACACCCACGCATTTGGAACAATTGGTTCATCTGGGGCTTCATATTTCGTTTGCCGGCCCGCTCACGTATCCAAAAAACGATGTCTTGCGCGAAGCGGCCGCACTTTGCCCGAAAAACAAGCTCTTGGTCGAAACGGACGCACCTTATTTGCCGCCGCAGTCCGCCAGAGGCAAGCGCAACGAACCGGCACGGATGGTCGAAACAGCCGAACGCCTGGCGGCTTTACATCGCATGCCGTTAGACGTGTTTAGCGAACAACTTTTAGAGAACTGCAGAAACTTATTTGGACTTTCCCCGGCATGCGTTTCATCCGCTTAGCACTCGATTGGTTTTTCAGCGAAAAACCTTATTTAGGCATGTTTTTCTTCATCCTGATTTATTTTGCCGTGATGGCATGGATGGAAAATTTATTGCCTCACGAATTTGAGCCATTGACAGAGAGTTCTTCCGTCCAAACCTTAGAAAACGTCATGGAAGCTCGTCAGCAAGATGAAGCATTCTTGGCGCGCCGCTTTGAAGAAAAGCCGTATTTAAAGTGGTTGTCTGATGTTTTTATGTCCGGGATAACCTTAGGCATTTTGATCGGGTCAGTTTTGAATGTATTCTTAATTAAGAAAACCATTCAAAAAAAACCATGGCTTGAAGCGGCGCACACCGCGCCTGCAGTCTCATGGGGCATGAATGAAATTTTTAAGGCTGTGATTTTATTTGTGTTTGCGGGTGTCGGCCTGAATCTTTTCTTTATGGTGATGGATGCCGTGCGGCTGCAGCCGTCTGATTCTAATTTCCTATTAATCCTTCATACGTCGCTCACGGATGTTTTTATTGCGGGATTAATCATTTATTTTGTGACGCGCGCGCGTCATACCGTGGCACGGGCATTTGGGCTGCCCCCGCATGTGAATGCGGCGAAGGAATGCTGGGTGGGCGTTCAAGCTTATTTTGCAGTCATTCCTTCTTTCCTCATGATGATGCTTTTACTAGTGGTGGTGACTAACTTTTTTCATTGGTCGCCCGATCCGCATCCTTTGGTCGGGATTTTCATTGAAGAAGAAACCAAAGCGCCTTGGCTCGTGACTTATTCGTGGGTACTGGCTTGTTTTATCGGGCCGGTGATTGAAGAGGTTTTTTTTCGAGGTTTCGTTTACCCGGTGTTTAAAAAACATTGGGGCATCCGGTGGGGCATGGTGCTTTCGGCGGCTTTTTTTGCGCTGATTCACGGCAACTGGTTTGCTTTTTTCCCGGTTTTCTTTCTGGGAATGGTTTTGTGTTATTTGTATGAGAGGCGCGGCAGCCTGATTTCCTGCATCTCCCTGCACGTCCTTCATAATTGTATTTTCGTTACTTATTTCTTTTTAACCAAAGCCATTTTAGGCGGTGCGGTGTAAGAATGATTACAACCGTTGTTGTTCTCTTCTTTATTTTCTTGATGACCGTTACTTTTCACGAAGTTTCTCACGGTTTGGTTGCTTTTTGGCGGGGGGATGACACAGCTTACCGTTCAAAGCGCTTAACCTTGAACCCTTTTCGTCACATTGATTTATTTTGGACGATTCTTTTTCCGGCCATGCTTTTGTTTGCGACCGGCGGGCGTTTTGCTTTGGGAATGGCGAAACCGGTGCCGGTCAATTTTTCCAAGTTAAAAAATCGTAAATTCGACATGATCCTGGTTGCCGTCGCAGGGCCGCTTGCCAACCTCGTTTTCGCGTGGTTTTTGGCAGGCTGGTATCATGCGACTGAATATTTTCCTTTTTTGTACGGCGTCTATTTTAACTTGGGATTGGCTTTCTTTAATTTAATACCCATTCCGCCTTTAGACGGGTCACGTATTTTAGCGGGTATTTTACCGCTTGAGGCTGAGAAATGGCTCTATCAAATTGAGCGGTTTGGTTTTATCATTGTGGCGCTGCTTTATTTTTCGGGCATTTTGTTTACGCTGATTATGCCGGGTATTAACTTATTTGCGCGGCTGCTTCAAGTGCCGCCGGTGATGCTTTCATGAAATCATTAAAATTTGAACCTGTGCAATTTAAAAAGGAAACTTTGGTTTTAATCGATCAGCGCCAATTACCCTCCCGGTTTGTGTTGATGAAACTAAAGCGCCTGAAAGCAGTTCATCAAGCTATTCGTGAGATGGTAGTCAGGGGCGCTCCTGCGATTGGGATCACGGCCGCTTACGGGATGTATATCGCCATTCAGAAACAGTCCTTCAAAACACCTCGGGCGTTTTTACGCGCGCTGGAGGCAGCCGGTGCTTATTTGAAAACATCGCGCCCGACCGCTGTCAATTTGGCTTGGGCCGTTGATCGTGTGATTGAAAAGGTAAAATCCTCTCACATCAAGAACACGGTTCAGCTGAAGCAATTGGTTTTCCGCGAGGCCGAGGAGATTCACTTAGAAGATATTCGCCTTTGCTTCGCCATCGGGAAGCACGGCGAAAAGTTAATTCGGCCGGGCATGTCAGTTTTAACGCATTGCAATGCAGGCGGTCTGGCAACCTCCGGTTACGGCACAGCGCTCAGCCCTATCTTTGAAGCATCCCGAAAAGGAAAGCGCCCGCATGTGTATGTGGATGAAACACGCCCGCTCCTGCAAGGCGCGCGTCTCACGGCTTGGGAGCTCATGCAATACAAAGTCAACGCAACGCTTATTTGCGACAACATGGCCGGGGCGCTGATGCACCAGGGTAAAATTAAACTGGTGATCACAGGCGCAGACCGCATTGTCCGGAACGGCGATACAGCGAACAAAATCGGCACTTACGCGGTTGCGTGTCTTGCGCATCTGCACGGGATTCCGTTTTATGTGGCGGCGCCCAGTTCTACTTTTGATTTTTCAAAGAAAACGGGCAGTGAGATTCCGATTGAAAAACGGCATCCGCGCGAAATTAAGATGATTAAAAACCATGCGTTGGCCCCGGCTGAAATGGCGGCGGATAATCCGGCGTTTGACGTCACGCCTCACCGGCTGATTAAAGGCTTTATTACCGAAAAAGGAATTTTAAGGCCGCCTTATTCCAAAAGTCTCAAGTGTCTCCAAAATCAATGACAGAACGCGAACTTTTAAAAGAAATCAAAACACAATTCAAAACTCACTTTCCCGTCACGGTAGGCATCGGTGACGATGCCGCTGTTTTACGGCAAAGCAAAGCAAAGAAAACGCTGCTTGCCGTTGATTTGATGGTAGAAAATATCGATTTTACGTTTGAAAAAATAACACCCGAAGCCGTTGGCCGTAAAGCGCTCGCCGTCAATTTAAGCGATATCGCTGCGATGGGCGGGAAGCCGGCCGCAGCAGTGGTGGGGCTTGTGCTCCCCAGAAAAGTGCCGGTACGCCGCGTGAAACGGTTTATGAACGGCCTTAAACAGATGGCCCGGCAATCCGGCGTTGTGGTTGCAGGCGGTGATTTATCGCGCGGTCCGTGTTGGATGATTTCGGTTACGATCACCGGCGAAATGAAAAAAAACATCAAACCGGTTTGCCGTTCAGGCGGGCGGGCGGGTGATGTAATTGCCGTGACCGGTGAATTAGGCGGGTCGATTGAGAAGAAACACTGGGCTTTTACACCGCGCCTTAAAGAAGGTGCATGGCTTGCCGAAAGAGGCGTACATGCCATGATGGATGTTTCTGACGGATTATTGCAAGATCTCGATCAGTTGTTGCTGGCTTCCGGAACAGCCGCCTCCATTGATTTTTCTTGCATTCCGATTTCAAAAACTGCAAAACACTTGAGCCGGTCTAAAGAAGAAGCGCTTGGCCATGCATTGAGTGACGGAGAAGATTTTGAATTATTGTTTACGGTAAGTGCGCATCAATGGGAAAAAATAAAAGCGGATTGGCGGAAACATTTTAAAACGCCGTTGACCCAAATTGGGAGGGTGGTAGGCGGAAAACCTTGCATCTATTTTAAATACGGACAAAAACCAGTGATGTATCGCCCGAAACAAAAAGGTTACGATCATTTTTCATGACAAGAGTTACCATTGTGTCGCAATCAGCTGCTCAAACCGCACGCTTGGCGCAGAAATTAAGCCGCTTAGTTTTACCGGGAAGTGTTCTGGCACTGTCAGGCGAATTGGGAGCAGGTAAAACCACTTTTGTGCAGGGTTTTGCCAAAGGGCTCGCGATTAAACAATCGGTGAAGAGCCCCACTTTCGTTTTTTTACATGTCTATCAGGGCGGGCGGTATTTGTTGTATCATTTTGATCTTTACCGAGTCGAAAAAGCGGATGATTTGAATCAAATCGGGTTTTCAGATTATATTCATGAACCCGGTGCGGTGGCAGTGGTGGAATGGGCCGAGAAAGCAGGGGCGGCGCTGCCGGCTGATTTTATTAAAATCGTGATTCAGATGACGGGTCAGAATAAGCGGCGGTTGACATTGAGCGGCACGGGGCTGCAAAGTGATAAGATTTTGAAGCAATTTACATCCAAATGAATATTTTAGCTATTGAAACATCATCTCCTTGTTTGAGTGTGGCAGCCGGCCGTCTGGGCGGGCGTGTCTTTGAAATGAATTTTGAAGCAGGCTTACGCCATTCAGAAAATCTGATGCACGCGATTCAACATGTGCTAAAATCAGCACGTCTTGGTAAACATGATTTGGACGTGATTGCCTACGGCAGAGGGCCAGGTTCTTTCACAGGTCTGCGGATCGGCTTAGCGGCTGTGAAAGGTTTGGCGGCGGCGCTTCAAACCAAAGTGATCGGTGTTTCTAGTTTAGATTTAATAGCGCTGCAATTGCCGGAGCATGAAACAGAAATCGCCGTGACATTAGATGCCAGGCGGGAAGCGCTCTATGCTGCCTTTTATCAATACCGGGCAAACAAGTGGCAAGTTGTCAAGAAACAAGCGCTCGTGACTTATGAGGCATGGTGCCGTGAAGTTAAGCCTCAATCAGTGATTGCGGGAGATGCGCTTAAGAGTTATGGCAGCCGAATGAAAGAGGATTTACCGGCTTCTGTTAGGTGGGCGCCTGAAAAAGACTGGTATCCAAAAGCAGCTGCTATTTTTAAATGGTTTCAGATATTCAAACGTTCTATTCCATATCAATCGCTTGAAGATATTAAACCGTATTATTTAAGACTTTCAGAAGCTGAAGAGAGACGCCGTCTGCGACGATTATGACGCTGCCATTGACCGAGCTGCATCTCAAACATCAAGACAGGCTTACTTGGGTTGAGTTAAACCAAGCGGCTTTGCTGCATAATTTGAATCAAATCAAAAAGCTTGCCATGCCTACCACCGAAACCTTAGCGGTGGTCAAAGCCAATGCCTATGGTCACGGTTTACTGCCCATTGCTCAGGCGCTGCAAGCGCATGTGACTTATCTGGGCGTTGCAACGATTGAAGAAGCGGTTCAATTAAGGGAAGCAGGCCTCTCAATCCCCATTTTGTTATTTGGCGTTCCTTTTGAACATCAAATCCGGCTTGCCATCCAACACAACATCACGCTTTCCGTTTCAAGCACTCAAGAAGCAGAACGAATTCAATCCGTAGCCGAACAAATGAACCGTCCGGCGGCAGTCCATATCAAAGTCGATACAGGGATGGGCAGGCTTGGCATTCCTTTGAGACATGCCAAAAAAGATATTCCCGGCATGATCCGCCTCACGGCTTTGAAACCGGAGGGTATTTATACGCATTTGCCGGCGGCAGAATTGGATCATGACCCGAAAATAGACCGGCAAATTAAGCTTTTTCATGGGTTATTGTCCTGGCTTGCCGAACGCAGCATTTCTTTTGCTTACCGCCATGCCGCCAACAGTGCCGCGGTGATTAATTATCGAGAGGCGCATCTTAATGTGGTGCGGCCCGGGTTGAGTTTGTATGGGATTTATCCGGATGAAAAGCTGAGCGGTAAAATTAAATTAGAGCCGGTTTTAACCTGGAAAGCGCGTGTCGTGCTTATCAAATCGATCGAAACCGGCGAATCGGTTGGTTATGGCCGCACGTTTATTGCTTCTTCCAGAACGCGAATTGCCGTGATTCCGGTTGGTTATAGCCACGGTTATCCTTTCCAGGCCGCTCATCAATCACGGGTTTTGATTCGTGATAAATTTTATCCCGTTGTAGGGCGTATTTCGATGGATTATCTCACGGTGAATATCGGGGGTGACTCCGTCGACGTGCAGGATATTGCTACCTTGATAGGCCGGGACACGCTTCAAATGATTCGTGCCGAGGAAATTGCTCAAGCTGCCGGCACCATTCCGTATGAAATTGTCGCAAGAATTAGCCGCCAAATCCCGAGAGTTATTCATTAAATGAATTACCGCATTGTACATTATCCGACTTTGGGCTCGACCAATGATGAAGCTAAGAAGTTGGCGGATAGCGGTGTCGCCGAAGGGACGGTTTTATGGGCAGATTTTCAAACCAAAGGCCGCGGCCGTTTCGATCGTCAGTGGGTTTCACCGCGCAGCCAAAATCTACTTTTTTCTGTTATCACCAGACCGCGGCATATTCAAATTAATCACATTCCAATCGTGACGCATGTGGCAGCCAAAAGTGTCGTGAGGGCATTGACGGATGAATATCAATTAAAATGTCAAATTAAGCGGCCCAATGATGTGATGGTTGATGCAAAAAAAATCTGCGGTATTTTAGTCGAAGGGGCATCTAAAAAACAGGTGACCGATTACCTTGTGGTTGGTATCGGTGTCAATGTCAACAGCCGCGAACGCGATTTGACGGAGGGGGCAACATCTGTTTACGCGATCTGCCAGAAAAAACAAGACAGGCGGCAATTGCTGGACGCAATTCTCAAAGAATTTTCTCATCAATATCAAACTACTTTCGGGAGTCAGAATTGAAGGCTAAAACAGGCGGCTTTTTATTAGCGATTGATATTGGAAACTCCTCTATCAGCTGTGGTTTATTCAAAAGTGGGGCGTTGAAACACCATTTTTCAATATGTTCTAATGAGTTCCCAAAAATAGGTCCTATAATTAATAAATGTGGGGGAAGAAATATCATTGATAAGGTGATAATAGTTAGCGTTAACCCAAAATTAACAGGAAAATTAAGGGTTAAATTACAGAAAATAGTTCCAAAAAGGTCTATTTTGGTGCTTGGGCGCGACGTTAAGGTGAAAATTAAGCATCAATATGCATCAATTAATCAGTTGGGGTTAGACCGGCTTGTGAATATTTATGGAGCTATTAGGTGGTATCGGAGACCCATCCTGATCATTGATTTTGGGACAGCAACTACTTTTGACCTTGTGACGAAAAGGGGCACCTTTAAAGGAGGGCTGATTATTCCCGGTATTGAAACGGCATGGGAAGCCCTCATCAGGCGCGCGGCATTACTTCCTAAACTGGAGATTAACCGAAAGCAAAAGATGCCGCTCGTTGGAACCAGTACGGTTTCTTGCATGCAAGCAGGCCTCCTTCAAGGTTTTGGCGCAATGGTCGATGGATTAATCGAGAGATATACCAAACGCAAGGGTGAGCGGTTTACCATCTTAGCAGCAGGCGGGCTGGCTCGATTGATACGGCCTTATGTTTTGCACCCAATGAAGTTGGATCCGTTTCACACCATTAAATCCTTAGCGTTCATTGCTGCAGACAGGGAAAAAAGGAGTCTTCATGGCTAGTCAGGAAAAAAGGAAAACGCGGCTTTTTGCATCGCACCCACCCCAACGCTATTTCTTATTGCTTCAATTGGGTATTTTCTTGGCGACGCTTGTTTTCCTGTTATCCATTATCATGACAACCGTTTCAAGTGTGATGCAGCAAGCTTACGCACTTGTGGGAAGTTCAGACCAATTAACGAGTTTGTTTGATGCGATGGTGGCATCGCTTTTCTTCAAAATTGCAATTCTTTTTATCTGCTTGTTTCTCTTAAGCGCTTTGTTAGGTTTATTTTTCCTGGAGCGGTTGACAGGGCCTTTGGTGCGTATCCAGCGTGTTTTGGAAGAAATCGGAAGCGGGCGAATTCCGGAAACCGATGTTCATTTACGCGAATCGGATTATCCGACCGAGCTGGCGAATGCACTTTCCTCAGCGATTGCTTACCTCAGAAGAAAAAAAGCGGGCATGTAAAAAATCATTCCTGGGGTCAGCACCTGAAGTTCATTGAAGTTATTTACTATTTTTAATGAAAGCTTCAGGTGCAGTCCTAACCAACCAATTAGTATAAAATTGGAAGGTTAGGACAGGTCGGGGTCTGACCCCAAGTTTTAAAACGGGGCAGTTCGAGCTCCGCGGCCGCCGCCGTAACTCAGACGAGAGGTCACAGTAGCGGAAGCATTAGAACGGTTTGATGTGCTCAGTTCTTGAGGCGCGGCATTACTTTTCCAATCACCGCCTCGTGCACCCATGCCGGAAGCGTAACGGCAGCCTCGGGATGTGTTGGCCTCATCAAAGCCCGGCCAATCTGAGTTGGTGGCATTTCCCGTAAAGCCCGAAGCAGTTGTTAACGTGCCGTCTCCGTGCGAACCTGTAAATTTTAATCCGTGCGAATTACCAATCGTGACGATTACCTCTAAGATATTACCCGATAACTCCATATTCCCATAGTAACCGGCACCGGTTTCTTCTCGGTTCGTCGAGGTTGATTTTGCAAAAATACCGGCTCTTAACGGTCCTGTTTGGGTGTCACAGGTGCCGGTACATGTGAAAGTAATGTTATTATAATTCACATGGGCGGTTGCTGGTAAAACGGTTTCTGTGCCGTCTTCACCGCCTAAGCCGCCTGAAACTGACGTGGCTTGCACTAAAAGAGTTGTGCCCCATGCAGCCTCATTGTTTACCGGATAAACAGGGCCGCGCGCCGCTTTTTCATATTCAAGTTCTGTCATAGGCCTGAGCGCTGCCCAATCCAAATAAGCCAGCATGTCTCCAAGTCCCAAATAACCGGTGGCCCGGTCGCTCCGATCAGTTAGGAAAGTGATCGGAGAAAGAGTGCCATTACCGGAAGAAGGCGCTTGAATGCTGTTGCGGTTAGTCATCGTGGATTTATTAGTCATGACATAATAATTGGTAATGGTATCGGTCGAAACGTCAGCAGCGGTTCTGGTATTTTGTGCCGTGCGCGTCAAATGATTTAAAAAAGCCACGTATTGACCTTCGGTGATTTCATACTTCATTAAATAAAAAGCACGAAAACCCTTTGGGTAAGAAGACGAAACATTAAAGGTATAGCCATCGGTAAATTCAAGTGAACCGCCGCTTGAATTATAATAGGGGGCACCGGCTGTATCATCAGTGAATGACAATCCGTTTTCGCTATTAATGGGAATGGGTAAGCTGGAATCGCGCCCGTACTCAAAAGCGGCCGAACTGGCCGCAGAACCATCGGTCCCGTCACCCACAAAAAATCCGCCTTCCGGTATATAAACCATTTCAATACCAATGGCATCCGCATAAGTAGAACCGTCTGAAATCGTGCTATCACCTAACGCGCTTTCATGAGCATAGTCCCACACCACTTGCACGTCGGTTTGATTAATAGAACCTGAACCGAATTGATTGGGGATAATCAAGACACCTTTTTTATCATCAGGGACAACCAAGTCGATGCTTGAATATTGAGAACCGCCCAAACTGCCTTGACTAAAACCGCTTGGATTGGTGCCGGCAGTTTTTAATTCGATATGGCCGAAAGTAGCAGGACTGGTGTTTGTGTTCTTGAATTTAAAGAAAACCCATGCACCATCATGATTGGTTGAATCGTTCCAGGAATTACTCCAGGAAATGTCAAACTCGATCACAATGGTATCGCCCGTATCGCTTTGATTTAATAAGCGAACATTTGAGATGGTTAGGTTGTTGGCATAAGCAGCAGGCGGGTGCAATAAAAAAAGCAAAATGAGGCATACCGGCCACACCAATCGAGTCAAGAATTTTTGCTTCCGATGAGTCATTACCGAAAAGGACATGTCAGTCTGTTAATCCTTTATGCACTTTGGTGCCTTACTGAAAGTATATCGAAATAAGGAGTTGAGCACAATAGACGAAGGTGTCTCCTTTAGCCCTTCTTTCTTATCGGCTGACATATTAAAAAACCAAATAAACTGTTGGGGAAGCTATGAGGAGGCGTCTTGCTTTTTTTTACCCTGCGAGATATACTAACTTCTCTTTATTTTAATGTGCACCAAAATTAACCTCTAAAGGTGTACCGCCCCGTTAGAGAGAAAACAGATAGTTCAACAGGTGGTATCGACGTTTGTTCCTGACACAAACGTTAAAACGAGAAATGACAGAAAGTGTTGCCCTCTAACGGGGTAAATCCATGCAAATACTTAAGATAGGTTTATTAGGACTGGGCAATATCGGAAGCGGCGTTTATTCTTTGATTAAACGAAAGAATAAGCTGATTGCACAGCAATCGGGTGTTCGCTTGGAAATTGTGCGTATCGCGGACCGCAGCCGTTCACTCGGGATTTCTGTTCCGAAACATTTGCTGACGCAAGATGTTAATCAAGTGGTTCGTCATCCACATATCGACACGGTGGTGGAATTATTTGGCGGTGTTCAACCTACCCTAAAATTTGTTTTAACCGCATTGCGTTCGGGTAAAGATGTGGTGACCGCCAACAAAGCGCTTCTCGCAGAAGAAGGCGATCAGATTTTCAGAATGGCGGAACGTTTTGACCGGAAAATTTTTTTTGAAGCCAGCGTGGGCGGCGGGATTCCCGTGATTCAGGGTTTGCGCGAAGGACTCGTGACCAATCACATTCAATCCATTCACTCGATTATTAATGGGACGTCTAATTATATCTTAAGCGAAATGACTGAAAGGGGTCTTGATTTTAAGACAGCACTCAAAGCTGCCCAACAAAAAGGTTATGCGGAGGCGAATCCGACGCTTGATATCGAAGGCGGAGACGCGGCGCACAAAATTACCATTTTGGCAAGTTTGGCATTCGGCAAAATGGCTAAGTTCAAGGACGTGTACGTAGAAGGAATTTCTGCCATTCGCCACGAGGACATTGCTTTTGCCAATGAATTTGGATACCGCATCAAACTGTTGGCAATCGTGAAAAAATCGGGGGATGGTGTTGAAGCGCGTGTGCAGCCGACTTTGATTCCAAAGCATCACATTTTGGCGGATGTGAATGGATCGTATAATGCTATTTTGATCCGAGGCGATGAAACCGGGGACGTTCTTTTTTACGGAAAAGGAGCCGGGCAAAAACCAACGGCGAGTGCCGTGGTAAGCGATTTGGCGACTTTGGGGAAAGCCCGATCGGCGTCATCGCCCATGCGGTTTCCCCGCGGCCATTTGACCGTCAAAAATATTTCAACGATTCTTTCGCGTTACTATTTTCGTTTTCAAGTGATTGACCGTCCGGGGATGTTGGCTAAAATTTCGGATGTATTGGGCAAGCACCATATTAGCATTTCGGATGTGATACAAAAAGAAAGACGCACGGGCCGTGTCGTGCCGCTCATTTTATTAACACACGGCGTCCATGAAAGCGCTGTCCGCCGTGCGGTGCACGCCATTGACCGGATGCCGGTGGTGCGCGGCAAAACCCAAGTGTTAAGAATCGAGGAATAACTCCAATGGCAATTAAAAAAGTTCCCGTCAAAAAAATTGGCGTCATCGAGCGTTATCAAGAGTTTCTGCCGGTCTCGGAGAAAACGCCGATTATTTCGCTTAATGAAGGGAATACACCCCTCATTCTTGCGGAAGCTTTGCATCATGAATTGGGCTTAAAGACCATTCGCATCTATTTTAAATTCGAAGGCCTTAATCCCACCGGTTCATTTAAAGACCGCGGCATGACCATGGCAGTTTCCAAAGCATTGGAGGAAGGCGCAAAAGCGATCATGTGCGCCTCGACCGGTAATACGGCAGCGGCTGCAGCTGCGTATGCGGCGAGAAGCGGTCTCAAATGCGCCGTCCTGATTCCGGAAGGCAAGATTGCAAAAGGCAAGTTGCTGCAAGCCTACCGTTACGGCGCCAAAGTGGTGATGATTCAAGGTAATTTTGATCAAGCGCTTGAATTAGTCAAGGAAGCAACTTCTCAGTATCCGATCAAACTGGTGAATTCGATTAATCCGTTTCGCATTGAAGGGCAAAAGACGGCCGCTTTTGAAATTTGCGATGATTTGGGCGATGCACCCGAATATCACGCGATTCCGGTTGGTAATGCCGGCAACATTACAGCGTACTGGCGCGGGTACAAAGAATATCGCAAAGGAAATCGGATCGAGACGTTGCCTAAAATGCTGGGTTTCCAGGCAGCAGGATCGGCGCCCATTGTGCATAACCGGGTGATTGAAAAACCCGAAACCATTGCCACAGCCATTCGCATCGGAAATCCTGCAAGTTGGAAGCACGCGCTTGAAGCACGTGATGAATCAGGCGGTTTGATTGATATGGTAACGGATGAAGAAATTACATGGGCATATCGTTTTATTGCGGAACGCGAAGGTATTTTTGCAGAGCCGGCTTCGGCGGCAGCCGTGGCGGGGATGGTGAAATTAGCCCGGAAAAATTATTTTGAAAAAGGAGCACGCATTGTTTGCACGTTAACCGGATCCGGCTTGAAGGACCCGGATTTCGCCATGAGTTTTGAAGACAAAGTAGCTTCTGTTGCACCGACTTTATCGGAAGTCATGAAAGTAATCGGAAACCAATGAAATACATTCTTTTAATGATCGACGGGATCAGCGATCACCCCAGCGAAGAACTGGGCGGTAAAACACCGCTTGAAGTTTCGAAGATCCCTCATTTTCATTTTTTGGCGAAAAGCGGAAAAGTGGGAAGTGTTTCCCACATTCCTGATTTTCTGGAGCCGACCGCGTCAGTAGCCGCTGTTTCGGTGTTTGGTTACAACCCGAAAGACAATCGAATTGGATTGGGGCCGCTTGAGGCCATGAATTTGGAAATCAAATTAGAAGCCAATGAAGTGGCGTTTCGCGCCAATTTGGTTACCGAGTCGGAAGGTCATCTGGCTGATTACACAGGCGGCAACGTTTCTTCCAAAGAGTCGCGCGCGCTGATTACTTATTTAAATAAAAAATTATCAAGCGACTTTGTTCGTTTCTTCCCGGGCAGCGGTTACAGACATGTGGCGGTTCTCAAAGATGCGGAAGGTTTGCAAGGTTTATCCGCCAGATGCGTGACACCGGATCAGGCAGTGGGCAAACCCATCAAAGATTTTCTACCGGCCGGAAAAGGCGCGGAACTTTTGAGCAAACTCATGTATGACACCAAGATGCTTTTGGATCAGCATGAAATTAATGAAGTAAGGGTAGATTTAAAAGAAAATCCCGCCAACATGGTGTGGTTGTGGGGCCAAGGCATTAAACCCGAACTGGCCAAGTTCTCAGACCGGTTTAACGGCACGCGCGGGGCGGTCATATCAACCGATGATCACGTCAAAGGCTTGGGACGGTTAATCGGATTAACCGTGATTGATTTACCGCATGATGCCAGTGAAGTAGAAAAACATTTTGAAGCCATCAGCCATTCGCTTTCGGAACTGCTGAAAGAAAAGGATTTTGTCGCGATTCACTTGCATGGCTGCGATGAAGCTTCGCGGGACGGCAATGTGAAGAGAAAAATTAACATGCTGGAAGCAATCGATTTTTACGTCCTTAAAAGTGTTCGGGCATTTGCTGAAGAGCAAAAAGACGTGAGGCTTTTAATCACGCCTCTCATGATGACGCCTTGGAAGAAAAAAGTTTCAGTGCGTGAAGCGGTACCTTTTATCCTTTGCGGTAAAAATATTGTACCGGATGAAATCGAGAAGTTCTCTGAAGCAGCGGCCAAACTATCAACCTTTAAAGTCAGAGACGGATACCGGTTGATTGAATTCTTAATGGGTCAACAGGAAACGGCTTGATGTCGGACTTAATTGTTCAAAAGTATGGCGGCACTTCCGTCAAGGATGCGGAACGCATTCAGAATGTGGCGCGGCGTGTGGTCGAGACCAAGCGGCAAGGCAAGCAGGTTGTCGTGGTCGTTTCCGCGTTAGCAGGCACGACGGACAACTTGGTTAAGTTGGCTTACGACATTAGTCCGGCGCCTGATGAACGGGAGATGGATATGCTGCTCGCGACAGGTGAGCAAATTTCCATGGCACTTTTAGCACTTTCGATTCACAAATTAGGCGAAAAGGCCATTTCGTTTACCGGCCCGCAGGTAGGGATCATGACGGATGCCAGCCACACCAAAGCAAAAATTCTGGACATTAACACAGACCGTATCCGATACGCTTTGCGCGAAGATAAAATT
Source organism: Candidatus Abzuiibacterium crystallinum (assembly GCA_002787155.1). GTDB lineage: Bacteria > Omnitrophota > Omnitrophia > Omnitrophales > Abzuiibacteriaceae > Abzuiibacterium > Abzuiibacterium crystallinum. The sequence goes on from PCVY01000046.1 coordinate 31,448, forward strand.
GTCGTTGTTGCGGGGTTTCAGGGAAAAACCAACAAAGAAGAAATTACGACCTTGGGACGAGGCGGCTCTGACTTGACGGCGGTGGCTTTGGCAAAGGCGCTTCGGGCAAAACAATGTGAAATTTACACCGACGTGGACGGTATTTATACGGCAGATCCGCGGCTTGTCCCTGATGCGAAGCGGATTGATACTGTCAGTTACGATGAAATCTTAGAACTGGCGGCATTGGGCGCTAAAGTCATGCAGTCACGCTCGGTCGAAGTCGGTAAAAAATTTAATATTCCGATTTGGGTGAAATCCAGTTTACTGGAGGAATCCAAAGGGACCTTGATTACAAAGGAGACGAAGTCGATGGAAGATGCGATGGTAAGAGGTGTGGCTTTGGATGAAGGCGAAGCGAAAGTCACGATGTTTCGGGTGCCGGATAAGCCCGGTGTAGCAGCTCGTATTTTTAAGATCTTAGCCGATGACAAAATCAATGTCGACATGATCATTCAAAATAAGACCGAAACCAAAACTACCGATCTGTCATTTACCGTCCGGAAGGCCGATCTCAGCCGCACCCTTCATTCCGTGAACAAGGCTTCCAAAGCGGTTCAAGCAGGTCACACGGTGTGTGATGAAAAAGTGGCCAAAGTGAGCGTGGTAGGTGTCGGGATGCGCTCACATTCCGGCGTGGCTTCACGTATGTTTGATGCCTTGGCTAAGAAAAAAATCAATATTGAAATGATCTCGACTTCAGAAATTAAAATCTCAGTG
>PCVY01000046.1:32230-44055 GCA_002787155.1 Candidatus Abzuiibacterium crystallinum
GTGAAGGTACTGCACAAAGCATTCGGATTGGGGAAATAATCAAACGTGGGGTCTGACCCCTTTTAAAGAGAAAAAGTAATGAAGAAAATTCAGATTTACGACACGACATTAAGAGACGGCACGCAAGGCGAGGGAGTTAGTTTGTCTTTGAATGACAAATTGATGCTGGCCAAGCATTTGGACGGCTTTGGCGTGGATTTTATCGAAGGCGGCTGGCCGGGTTCTAACCCCAAGGACATGGGTTTCTTTAAAGAGGCCAAGAAAATCAAATTTAAACATGCCAAGATTGCGGCTTTCGGATCAACCCGCCGGGCCAATATGAAAGTGACGCAAGATGACCAAGTGAAGCTTCTGCTTGAAGCTGGCACCAAGGTGGTGACCATTTTCGGAAAGAGCTGGGATTTTCATGTGAAAGAAGTTTTCAAAACGTCCCTCAAGGAAAATCTCAACATGATTCACGACACGGTCAGTTTCTTGAAATCCAAGAAAAAGTTTGTCATTTACGATGCCGAACATTTTTTTGACGGATTCTTTGAAAACCAAGAGTACGCACTCAAAACCATCCGCGCAGCCGCCAAAGCGGGCGCTGATTTGATTTGCTTGTGTGATACCAACGGCGGCATGCTGCCGCACCAGATTGCGATTGCCGTGAAGCGTATCCGCAAGACGGTCAGAACACCTATAGGTATTCATTGCCACAATGATGCGGCGATGGGTGTGCCAAATTCGGTGGCGGCTGTTGAGCATGGCGCTATTCAAGTGCAAGGCACCATCAATGGTTATGGCGAGCGATGCGGCAATGCCAATTTAACGAGCATCATTCCCATTCTTCAGCTGAAACTTAATTTACCGGTTGTTTCGGACCGGAAACTGAAGCAATTATCCGAATTATCCCACTATGTGGCAGAGGTCTGTAACATGCCGGTCAGGAGCAATCAGCCGTTTACAGGCCAGTCAGCCTTTGCGCACAAAGGCGGTGTTCATGTCAATGCGATGATGAAAAACCGGAAGACCTATGAACACATCAATCCGGTCTTGGTTGGAAACCATACACGCTTTTTGGTGTCTGAGTTGAGCGGCAAATCAAACGTGCTCTTAAAAGCACAAGAACTGAAGATTGGGCTTTCCAAAGATCGGGCGGAAACCAAAGCCATTTTGCAGAAAATTCAGGAATTGGAAAATGAAGGCTATCAATTCGAAGCCGCAGAAGCCAGTTTTGAGTTACTAATCAAGAAAGAAACCGGCCGGTATAAAAAATATTTTGAAGTGCTTGAAGTACGTGTCTTAGACGAAAAGAAAGCAGAAAAGGCGCCCGTTTCAGAAGCGACTGTTAAAGTGAAAGTGGGAAGCGATATCGAGCATACCACTGCTAACGGGGATGGACCAGTCAATGCTTTGGATAAAGCACTCCGAAAAGCCTTGAAACGGTTTTATCCCGTTGTTGAGAAAATTCATTTAAGTGATTACAAAGTCCGTGTGGTGAATTCACAAGCCGGTACCGCTGCCAAGGTACGCGTTTTCATCCAATTTCAAGATGAGAAAGATACGTGGTCTACCGTCGGTGTTTCCGAGAACGTGATTGAAGCCAGTTGGAACGCTTTGGTAGAAGCGATTGAGTACAAATTAATGAAAAATTAAGAATGAAGAATTAAGAGTGAAGAGTTTAGAAATAATTGCACACAAAGAAAGCAGAGAATGTCTTTACTGGTTTCGAATAATGAAAGATGCTGCAGTGATTAATTCGTCAGATGGCCTAAATGCTTTGATCGATGAAACAAATCAAATTGTAAAGATTCTTTCTTCTATTATATTAACATCCAAACAAAATCAGCGCGACCAGAAGTTTTAATTCTTAATTTTTCATTCTTAACTCTTCACTTTTATTCGTATGGAACTTCCAAAACAATACACTCCTAAAGAAGTTGAAAAGAAGTGGTATGCGCTTTGGGAAAAAAATCATTATTTCACACCATCCATTGACAACAAGGTCAAACGTGATCAACGTTTTACCATTGTCATTCCACCGCCCAATGTGACCGGCATTTTGCACATGGGCCATGCTTTAAATAATTCCATTCAGGATATTCTGATTCGATATGAGCGGATGCGCGGGAAAAAGGCCCTTTGGGTGCCCGGGGTCGATCATGCCGGTATTGCCACTCAAAATGTGGTGGAGAAAAAGCTAACCAAGTCTAAAAAAACACGTCACGACCTGGGCCGCGAGAAATTTATCGACGAAGTTTGGCAGTGGAAAGAAGAGCACGGGTCTACCATCGTGAAACAGTTGCGTCGTTTGGGCGCTTCATGCGACTGGACACGTGAGCGTTTTACGATGGATGAAGGTCTTTCGCATGCGGTACGGGAAGCATTTGTCACGCTTTATGAACGGGGTCTGATTTACCGTGGTAACTATATTATTAATTGGTGTCCCCGTTGTCACACGGCTCTCTCGGATGAAGAAGCGGCGCACAAAGACCTGACGGGCGCTTTGTACCACATTCAATATCCATTAGCGGACAATCCGGCAGTCAAAGTTGAAGTTGCTACTACTAGACCTGAAACCATGTTGGGGGATACGGCAGTTGCGGTTCATCCGGATGATGAACGTTATCGCCATTTAATCGGGAAATCCGTCATGCTTCCTCTGATGAACCGCAAAATTCCCGTGATTGCGGATGAATTTGTGGATCCTAAATTTGGAACAGGCGTTGTGAAAGTGACGCCGGCACATGACCCGAACGATTTTGCTTTTCAGGGACGGCATCCGGAAGTTGCCGTGATTAATATTTTAAATGAGAACGGAACCATCAATGAAAACGGCGGTCCTTACAAAGACTTAGACCGTTTTAAAGCCCGGAAACGTGTGATAGAGGACTTGGAGAAGTTAAGCCTTTTTGTCAAAGAAGAAAAGCACCAGCACGCTGTCGGCCATTGTTACCGCTGCGATACGATTGTCGAACCTTATCTTTCCAAACAGTGGTTTGTAAAGATGAAACCCATGGCCGAGAAAGCCATCCGGGCTTACCGGAAAGGCGAAACCAAGTTTGTCCCTGAGCGGTGGAATAAAGTTTATTTAAGCTGGCTTGAAAATATACGCGACTGGTGTATCTCGCGCCAAATTTGGTGGGGACATCAAATACCGGTTTGGTATTGTGATTCAGGTGTCATTGCGAGTGCCGAAGGCGCGCGGCAATCTCCTCATAAAAAGATCGCTTCTCCGCCTAAGGCGGATCGTAATGACAAATGCCAGGAACCCATTGTATCCCGTAAGGACATAACGGAATGCCCGCATTGCGGATCCAAAAAAATCGTACGTGATCCCGATGTTTTGGACACCTGGTTCAGTTCCTGGCTGTGGCCTTTTTCAACTTTAGGCTGGCCCGATCAAACGAAAGATCTGGATTATTTTTATCCGACCTCCGTTTTAGTGACGGCGCCTGAAATTATCTTTTTTTGGGTGGCGCGTATGGTGATGGCAGGCCTCGAGTTTACCGGGCAAGTGCCTTTTCACACGATCTATATTCACGGTACGGTCCGAACGGATTCGGGACAAAAAATGTCCAAATCGCTTGGTAATGCCATTGATCCTTTGGTAGTCATTGATGAAATGGGAGCGGATGCGCTTCGGTTTTCAATTCTTAGGCTCACCGCAAGCGGTCAAGACGCGTATTTGTCGCGTCAGAAGTTTGAGCTGGGGCGAAATTTTACGAACAAAATTTGGAACGCTTCCCGTTTCGTGCTCATGAATTTTGAACAAGCCGGCCCGTTTGAAATCAAGACGCCGAAACTTTCCAATATCGACAAGTGGATCCTGACCGATCTAAGCGAAACTGCCCAAAAAATTGACAAACTCATGGGCGAATACCGTTTCAATGATGTTGCAGGGACGTTGTATGACTTTTTCTGGGGCTCGTTTTGTGATTGGTATGTCGAACTCACCAAACCTGTTCTCAAGGGAGAAGAAGGAGAGGAGCGCTCACAAACGGTTCGATCAGTTCTAGCGATTGTGTTAGATCAAGCCTTACGCCTCTTGCATCCCTTAATGCCTTTTGTGACGGAGGAAATCTGGCAGCAGTTAAAACATTTTGCGAAAGACAAGCGTTTCGCGTTTGACTCGCTCATGGTAGCGCCTTGGCAAGCCGCTCGGGAAAATTTTTCTTTCACCAAAGAAGCGGATGAGGTTCGGTTATTTCAAGAAGCAGTGGTTGGGGTCCGTGACATCCGAACGCGATTAGGCATCTCGCCGAAAGAAAAGATTTCCGTTCAAATCGCGGCAAGTGAACCGTCAACCTTAGCCCAGGTGAAGCGCTTTGAAACAGAAATTAAACATTTAACGAATACGGCAGACATTTTTTGGCATTCGAAGTTGAAAAAAGAAAGCGGGATGATCGGCAAAGTCTATGCGCATATGGAAATTTACGTGGCCAACGTACCGGAAGCCAATATCAAGCAGGAAGAATCCAAAACGCGCAAACGCATTCAGGAATTAGAAAATTACATTAAGTCCATCGATCAAAAATTATCAAATCAGAATTTTGTTGCGCGCGCACCGCAAGAATTGGTGGAAGAGCAGCATGAGAAAAAGAGTGCGGCACTCAAGGAATTGTCCTCTCACCAAGAAAATTTGGCGCTTCTATCAGGTAAATGATCGACCTAAATTAATCTAGGGGTCAGACCCAGTTCGCCAGAGGAACAGATTCGTCCTTTGACGAACTGGGTCTGACCCCAGAGGTCATAATCGACTATGGGCCGAAGACTGTGGACTACTTCACGACAAATCATTCACATCGACATGGATGCTTTTTTTGCGGCAATTGAGCAGCGTGACAATCCGGCATTGAGAGGTAAACCAATCGTTGTGGGCGGCAATCCCAACGGCCGCGGGGTGGTCAGCACCGCATCTTACGAAGCGCGTCAATTTGGGATTCATTCAGCCATGCCGGCCGCGCAAGCCAAACGTCTGTGTCCGCAAGCTATTTTTGTCCGGCCGCGTTTTAGTCAATACGAGGCAGCTTCTGAAATCATCCATCAAATCTTCAACAAGTTTACCTCGCTTGTTGAGCCGATGTCTTTAGATGAAGCCTATTTGGATGTGACTCAGAACCGGTTAAAAATAGACGATCCTGTTTTACTGGCAAAGATGATCCAGCAAAATATTAAAGCTGCGACACAGTTAACTGCTTCCGCTGGCGTCGCATCCAATAAATACATCGCCAAGATTGCTTCAGACATGCGTAAGCCGGCAGGTTTGACAGTGGTCTATCCTGATCAAGCAGTTCCTTTTTTAGAACCGCTTGCAGTCCGTCAGATTCCGGGCGTGGGCCCAGTGACGGAAAAACAATTAATCGGTTTAGGCATTCAAACCATCGGAGATTTGGCCAAGCATTCGCGCGAAGATTTGGTGAGACATTTTGGCAAATGGGGCATTGATCTTTATGAACGCGCGCGCGGCATTGACCAACGTGAAGTAGAAGCGGAATGGGAGCGCAAATCTATCGGGTCAGAAGAAACTTATGAACGGGATTTAATGAATATCACTCAAATTGAAACTAAACTCCAAGATTTATCAAAGGAAATCGCGGGTGATTTAAAAGAAAATGGATACCGGGCGCGCACCATTACACTGAAAGTAAAATATGCGGATTTTACGGTGATTACCAGAAGCCACACTTGGCAGCAAGCCATTGATGCTTATGATCTTATTTTTCAGCAAGTCAGCCAGCTACTCAAAACTAAAACCGAAGCAGGTAAGCGCCCCATTCGTCTCTTGGGCGTGAGCGCCTCCAATCTTGTAACGAGTGCTATCCAAACAAATGATGAGACATGGGGTCAGAGCCTCCCTGGTCTGACCCCGTGATTGGCGGAGAATTCTTTTATGATGGATGAAGGTTATATTAAATTTAATTGCGAATGGCAAGCTGGTCCGGCGCTTGCAGAAAATGAAATCAAGCAGCTGAACAGCTGGCGGGCTAAGCTGCATCACATGAATTTAATCGGTGTTTATCCGGGTGGCATTGGGTTTGGCAATATCAGTCAGCGCGTGGGAACAACGAACGAGTTTTTGATCAGCGGCACGCAAACAGGCGGACTTACGCATCTTTCGGGTGAGCACTATACCAAAGTCATTCGGGGTGATTTTGACAAAAATCTCATTGTTTGCGAAGGTCCCATTAAAGCATCATCTGAATCACTGACGCATTTGGCAGTTTATGAAGCTTCTTCTGATATCAATGCTGTTCTTCACGTTCATCACCATGTGTTTTGGAAGCGCTTAATTGGGCAGGTGCCGGCCACGAACGAAAAAATTGCGTACGGAACACCGGAAATGGCCCGCGAAGTTCAGAGACTTTTCCGTGAGGAAGCCTTAGGCAAACGAAAAATCTTTGTGATGGCAGGACATGAAGACGGCGTTGTCGTTGTCGGAGGTGATTTGAACGAGGCAGGTACGACATTGATGAAGGTTTACTCACAACTACATAATAGTACCGACTAGTATCATTCAAAGCCATTCATTAAATTTTAGCCACCTAAAATTGACAAATCTAATTTGACATCCTTATCATTATGTGGTAAATTTTTTACAACTCGAGGACAATTTCTCGGGTTATTTTTTAATTCACTGACTAAGTACTTTAATAAAGTCAAATAAGGAGACGTTGAAAAGATCACCTGAATGTAACGACGTCCTCGGCCTTCAAAAAAAGGGAGTAAAACCAAACGTATGAGACAACATCAATCCTTTTTTAAATTGATTTCTTTTGTTCTTGTTTTTTCTTTTACGTTTACCAACTCAGCTGCTTACTCCGATATTCTCGTTTTAAGTTCTCAATCCATCCAAGCTACACAATCAAAAACCAATGATCGTCCCGCTGCCAATGTTGCGTCTGTTGTGACAGAATTGCGCGGCCTTTTAGGTTTGCCGCCTGTTCAACTGTCTCCTGATCATGATCGCTGGGTATTAACTTCTTCTGAGGTGCGCTCAGAGTTACGAAAGGCCACAGAAGCAGAAATTGAAACCGGCGTTCGTTATTGGAAAGGTGAATTAATCACCACGCCAATTGCAAGGCCTTTTCGGCCGAGCCGCAAAGACGATGTCACTGATATTACAGAATTGACCGAAACAGAAGCGTTACGGCTGGAACGCATCGGTGCAGAGTCGCTGCTTCATGGAGAAGGCGAAATCGGCATGTTGGTTGCCGGCGCGAGTTCCCGAATGAACACGGCGGATGCGCCGCCTGAAGTCTTAGCCATGGACGTGGACGGCAATATTCTTTCCAAAGCAGCTGTTCCGATCGGGCGCGCAAGTGACGGTACAGTAACAACCTACTTGGGTGAATTTGGAACAAATGTGGCACGATTGCTGGGTGCCATAGAAACAGAAGCCGGAAAAAACAATAGCGCAGTGTGGGATAACAACATTCTTCTGATGTCAACCGATGCTTACCGGCCGGAACATGATCAGCTGTTCAATGCACATCACCATTTTGGTTTACGTCCCGAGCAGGAGTATATTTTTCATCAGCCGGTTCGGCCGAAATATATTGCAACACCCGCAGACACTCAGTCGATTCGCGATCGGTTTAAATCGCAAGAAGAATTTGATGAGGCTCTCGTTCGTTCCAAAGCGGTTGCGGCACGTCTGAATCAAGGCGTCCGTCGGGCGGTGATTTTGGAAGGGGAAGAGGACCCGCTGGGGCATGGAGAATTCTTTCATCAGTTGGTTGCAAGCGGGGAGCTCTTACGAATTATTGATGCGGGGAAGAAATGGATTTTTGTTAAGAACGTTGATAATTACGCCGCTAAGTTTGATCGTATTTGGCTTCGGTTGTTAGGTCTTTTCATTGACCGCGGGCTTGATTTTCAGCCGGAAGTCTCACCCCGAACGCCCGGACAAAAGGGCGGCAGTCTGATCGTGATGACCGATAACGGTACTCACCGGCTAGCGGAAGATCCGGAAATCGAAGCCACCAACCTCACCCGCGGCAAAACGGTAATGAATCTCTTGGATTCTTATTGGTTTAATGATGCAGTGGCATTTATGACACCGCGTTATGTGATGAGTCTGTATAAAAAGGAAGGTCAGACGGATGGGCAATTTATCAAAGAACTGAGAGAAGCAGACCAACAGGGCCGTGAAGCCATTGCCGAGCGCGGCCGCAGGCGGTTTCCGTCTTTATTAGATACGAAACCTGCAAAAGGCACTGCCGCCGCAGTGGTGAAGCGTGAAACCAACATGTGGCAATCAACCGGTGTGGTTCCCGCTGATATTAGAATTCAAGCAGTCGGTGTCCGCGGCGCCAAAAATGTTCCGATCGAAGATTATTTGCAGCGATCTTTCACCGACCGCATTTCTGACCTGGAAGGTCTTCGATTTATGGCGACCAAGCAATGGACAGTATCGCCGGACAAAGTAGAAAAAGCGCGCGCTACCATGGCACAGTTATCCGGGCGGGATCCTTCAGAAGTCACAGATAATGAAGTGTGGGTGACGCTCGAAACTTACGAAGGCAATAAGATTTTAGCCGGTGACCTTCTGCGTTATAACCGAGAAGTGCCGCTCGTGACACCCGGTCTTTTTGCAGGACACCGTTCTGAATTACGCCATGGTGACGGCGAACTTGCTTCCCAAGACACGTCGCTCCTCACAGAGGCAGTTGAGGATTACTTTAAAAGAGCTCATATTGCTGATCCTTCCGATAAGTGGAAAGAACTCATCGTTGATGCGGCAGCTCAATTCCACGCCATGCTTCCTCATGAAGGACGTTTGGCGACACACAACGTGATTGATCACATTTTGTGGTCAAATGTGAACCATCCTTACCGAATTGCGAATCATTTGCCTGTGACAGTTGTTTTTGGAAGCGGTGTTTTACCGGTTTACTCCGGTCAGAAACCGCGGTTAATCGCTTTTACCCATGCCGATGACTTCGCGGCTGTTACCTCAGCTGCATCTGAAGTAGATGAGATCGATGATATTCTAGCCAAAGGCGGGAGCCGTTGGTATCAAGCCAATGACCAAATAACTTTCGAGCAAAAGATTGCCGGTGATCAACCGAACCGCATTACACCGCTCTTACCCGAAGGCATGCGTCTTGCTGAGGCCATGCTTGGTAAAAACGCTTGGGGTGAGGTTTTCTTTGACGGCGGCAAAACTATTTTCTTGGCTAAGGAAGGGGCTGATAAAGAAAGTGTTGTGAGGCGCTGGACTGCCTCTTCGATTACGGCTCACTTTCTTTTAAAACACTACATTGCCGGTCCTGATATGGGTTTGGATGAAGAACCGATGGCATGGATGGTGGATGAAGCTTACAAAGTTCAAAATGAATTGACCGAGATTTATCGTTCGCAAGGTTTTCAAAAGCCTATTTTGGTGACGACCAGTCGACGACCCGATTTAGGTTCTTATCCTCACACTTATTGGACCGTGACCAGTATTGGTGTGGTGGAAACCATGCTAGCTGCGCTTCGTGATGAAGCTTTTATCGATAAATATGGTCTCAATAAAGATGTGATCACCCTTGCAATTCAGGGATATGGGGATGTGGGATCCGGCATTGTTGCTTATTTGCAACATTTGAAGTTGGAAAATCCGGATGATCTGATTCTCCAAAAAATTCGCATTGTTGGTGTAAGTGATAAAAACGGAACACTTTACGGTGAAACCGGCTTGAGTTTTGAGGAATTGCTCCGGATTAGACAAGCCAACTTGGAAGCAAAAGAAAATAAAACAGGAAAAGAATTTTTTGTTACGGACGCCTATCAAAAGCAAAGTGATGAAGTTATCGCAACAAATCCCGATGGTAGTGAGGCGCTCTTCATGGGTGCCGATGTCATTATTCCGGCAGCACAGCCAAATATTTTTACGACCTTTCAAGATGTGCAAAAAATCAAACAAGCCGACACAAAATTATTGGTGGAAGGGGCCAACAATTCCATTACCCAAGATATGGAAGACACCTTTCATTCATTGGGTATCCCTGTTTTCTACGGTCCGATCGCGAATTTTGGCGGCATCAAAACCTCAACCGAAGAATTCATTACCGTTACCTTTGAAGGAGAAGAAGGTATTTTAAAAGACGTCGATACCCATCGAGTGAGAATGCAGTCCGCCATTCGTTCAATTGCCAAGCGGAATGCCGAGTGGTTGATCACACGGCATCTTAAAACCGGCGTTTCTATTATTAATATCCACCGTGAAGCCATGAAACATATCCGCACGCGCCGGACAGCGCTTCTTAATCAACCCACCATTCGGATGCTCAGCCGTATTCAAGAATTAATTGCCGTGAAAGAATTACCTTTTCGGATTGCACGTTTAATCGCTGCAACCGAAATTGCCCGGGAAGAAGTTATCTCGCAACTTTCCACAACTGGTTTTTCAAGCGAACGTTCATCCGGCATTCCGGTGGATCAGGATGCTCGCGACCGCTTGAGGCGCCAATTTAATGCTAACAAAGGTGGTGCGGCAGAGATTTTAGGCGGACGGATTAACCGCCCCGCCTTACCCAGGCCTTTATTTTTAATAGAATCTGACCATAACACAAACAGTCGGTTTTTACGAAATGTGGCTGACCAGAACTTGGGTTGGTTAGCTTTTGCGGGCGGTCATGCAGAAAGACAACATTTACCGGAAGTGTTTCATACCTTGGGTATTGCAGGTTTGACCCCGGCCATCTTGAAACAATTGCCCCAGCGCTCGGAAGCAGCGGTTGAAGTGAATCAAATTCTGATGACCTTAATTGAAAATGCTCAGCAAGGTATTGTGGAAAGCTTGGATGACCTCAGCCTCATTCAAAGGCAATTATTACAGCTGCGCTATGACATTGAACATTTAATCGGCTCACCTCATCTTAATGGCTTTTCTTTAGCGGACGTGTTAGCGGGTGTTCATTTTACAGTGGTGGTGAACCAACAAAATTATCAAGCCATCACCAATCAATTGCGCGCGATTCATTTTGCGGGTTTTCAACCAAACCACATTTATATTCTTAAACAGCAGGAATTGCCCGGTCTTGAAATCCGGGAAGACGGCACTTTAAATCAATATACCCATGCAACATTTCCGGAAGGACATGGAGCTGCTTTGATTGATACGGCTATTCGTACCAAGGACGTGTTTACTTTTGATACTGCAGGCCATCCCGCGCCTTTGGGAGAACCCATTGCCGAACGTTTATACCGGGAAGGCGTTGATCGTTTGCTGATCGAACAGATTTCTGATTTACATCTTTTCGGCGATATGGCTTTGACAAACCGTTTTGACCTGGCTCAACAAGAAGAAGGACAAGGGGTTGAATTTGTGGCGGAATTTGTCAGAAATGTTCATCGTAAAGAAGGCGGCGTGCCGTTGATTGATGCGGATGGCGGCATCCATATTCGCGACCGCATTGCTTTACGTGAACCCGCACTTAGAAAACATTATGACGGGGCAACCGATATCTATCGTTTGCTAGGCGTAATTACCGTCAAAGGATTGCGGCAATTAAAACCCGATTCATTACCCGCTTACTTTAGAGAACGGCGTATCATCGATTCGGAAGGGAAAGAGCATATCAGTTTCACGGCAGAAATTTTTTCAGGTGACGCGAGCAGTATTTTAAAAACAAACATTATGCAAGAGGAGGGTATTGGGCCAAGCACGTTTAAAGATCGCAGCCAAATTCCGGCAGCACTTGGTGCAATTGATGTGCAAAACAAGCAGCCCAATTTTGCGTCATTGCTGGCGCAAATCAAAACGGATGGAGCGCGCAGTGAACTCCGTATTGCACCGGCTGTTTTTGACACACTTCATCCTGCAGCCATTCCGGCGGAAGCGGCACAATTGC
>PCVY01000048.1 GCA_002787155.1 Candidatus Abzuiibacterium crystallinum
CTTGAAGTGAAAGGAGGGAATTATACTCGCCCAGTTGAAAGCGGACATTTCATGTGCTACGAAAACCGGACAATTCATTAGCTTACTACATACCTGCAGAAATTTCTTGCTCACCTTATCGTTGGTTGCTATAATGCTCAAACTTTTTGGTCAGTCCCCAACCGACATTTGGAAGATGAATGGCGGGTTGGGATGATGTCGAAGGATGACGCGCCCTGCCGGAATTTCCGCAACCGAATTATGCTGACGGATGTGGCCAAAAAAGGTCAATAGAAACTTAACTAAGGAGGATCGTTTTGTCTGTGAAAGTCACGGTTAAACAGTTGTTAGAAGCAGGCGTACATTTTGGTCACCAAACGCGCAAATGGAATCCGCGCATGGCACCTTACATTTTCGCCGAGCGTAACGGTATTCATATCATTAATCTCGAAAAAACTTTAGATGCGCTTACCAAAGCCTGCGAGTTTTTGAGAGTAGTCGCTTCTCAGGGAAAAACGATTCTATTGGTCGGAACTAAAAAACAAGCGCAGGACATTGTTCAAAAAATTGCCGAAGCCACCAGCATGCCTTATGTGAATCAAAGATGGCTGGGCGGGATGTTGACTAACTTTGAAACCGTACGCAAAAGCATTCAAAAACTCGAGCAAATCGAGAACATGGAATCGGAAGGTACCTACCAATTTTTGACTAAGAAAGAAGTCAACCAGCTAAAAAAAGAGCGTGAAAAATTAGTCAAAGTACTGACAGGTATCCGCAACATGAAACGTGTTCCGAGCGCTGTTTTCATTTTTGACCCTGCCAACGAACAAATTGCCGTCTTAGAAGCGCGCAAGCTTAAGATTCCTATTGTGGCATTGGTAGATACCAATTGCGATCCTACCTTGATTGACCATGTGATTCCCGGTAACGACGATGCCATTCGCTCAATTACATTGATTGGTGACATGATTGCGGGCAGCCTGCAAGAAGGGCGTAACACTTATCTTTCTATTGCTAATCCGGCAGAAACAGTTGAAGACGTATCAGCAGCCGACGATTCAACGAAAGAAACCGCTCAGGCTGAAACCGAAGATGAAGAAATCGAAGAAGTAGAAGAAGTCGTTGAAGCGATCGAGAAAACGCTAGGCGTCAAACTCGATCCCACCGCTGAAGAAAAAGAGAAATTAAAGCTGAAGAAGCCAAAAGCAAAGAAGGAGTTGTAAAGTTCATGGCAGATGTAGCCTCCGCTAGTAAGGTCAAAGAATTACGTGAAATGACAGGTGCCGGCATCATGGATTGTAAGCAAGCACTCTCCGATGCCAAAGGTGATCTCGAAGCCGCCAAGGATTTGTTGCGTAAAAAAGGTCTCGCCTCCGCTCAAAAACGTGCCAACCGTGAAGTGAAAGACGGACAAGTGTTTGTAGAATCCAATGGTCAAATGGGTATTTTGGCTGAAGTGGCTTGCGAAACTGACTTTGTTGCTAAGACGGAAGACTTTCAAAAATTAGGCCAATTCATCATTGCGCAGATTAAAACAAGCAGCGAAAACATCATCACGTCCGATGCCATTAAGACGCAGGTGCAAGCAGTGATTGGCAAAATCGGAGAAAATATCGCTGTCCGTCGTGCGGTTAAATTTGAGACTAAAAGCGGGTTTGTTGCTTCGTACCGCCATCATAATCATAAAATTGGTATTTTAGTCGAGTTAGCATTTCAGAAGCCGGAATTGGCTAAACAGGAAGAAGTCATCAAAACTGCTCGCGATATTGCGATGCAAACTGCAGCGCTCAGACCTCAGTTTTTAAAACCCGAAGAAGTCAGCCCTGAATTCTTGGAAAGAGAAAAGAATATTTTTCGAGATCAAGTGAAAGACAAGCCGGCTGCTGCGCAAGATAAAATTATTGAAGGGAAACTCAGGAAGCGTTTTGAGGAAATTTGTCTTTTGAACCAGAAATCAGTCATTGATAATTCAAAATCAGTTGAAACGGTTGTGGCCGAATTAGGAAAAAAGTTAGGCGATCAAATTACGGTCAAGCGTTTTTGCCGTTTCGAAATTGGCGTTGAATAATCGGATTTAGTTCTTTATTCTCGATAGAGTTTTGTATGCCGAATTCAATATTGATCAATCATCAGTTCTTACGTCATCCTGCGCAATCATGACAACCGCTAAGAAAAAAGTCTACAAGCGTGTTCTCCTCAAGCTGAGCGGCGAAGCTCTCCAAGGTGATATCCAAGGCCTCGATCACGCCGTGGTGGTTTCCATTGCCGAACAAATTAAAGCCGTACATGAAAAAGGAGTTGAGTTGGCATGTGTGATCGGTGCAGGCAATATCTTCCGCGGCATGAAAGCAGTCCGCGAAGGAATGGACCGGGTGACAGGTGATTATATTGGCATGCTGGCCACGATGATCAACTCCATGGCCTTACAGGATGCGCTTGAAAAACAAGGTGTTCATACACGCGTCTTAAGTGCCATCAACATGGAAGAACTTGCGGAACCTTATATTAAACGCCGTGCTATTCGCCATCTTGAAAAAAAACGCGTGGTTATTTTCGCGTGCGGAACCGGCAATCCTTTTTTTACAACCGATACCGCAGCTGCCTTACGGGCGATGGAAGTTGATGCAGACGTTATTTTAAAGGCAACGCGTGTGGATGGTATTTATTCCGGCGATCCGCTCAAGGATAAAACGGTTAAGCGATTTGAGCGTATCTCTTATATGGATTTCTTGAAAAAGCGCTTGAAAGTCATGGATGCCACAGCGGTTTCGCTTTGTATGGACAATAAACTACCCATCATCGTGTTTGATTTAACCAAAAAAGGGAACATTGAGCGCGTGATAGCAGGTGAGAAAATCGGTACTGTTGTCAGTTAAAAAAGGAAGCCAGTAATGCAAATCTTGAATTCAACCAAATCCATTTTAGATCAAACCACCCAGCGTATGCAGAAGACGGCTGATGTGACTCATCACGAGTTTCAAAGCATCCGTACGGGCCGCGCCTCCATTACGCTTGTTGAATCCGTCCCTGTCGACTGTTATGGAGCCATACAGCCGCTTAAGTCTGTTGCTTCAATTTCGACGCCGGGCGCTAAAACCATTGCCATTCAACCGTGGGACCCTTCGGTGATCGGTGCGATTGAAAAAGCGCTTCAGAAATCTGATCTGGGCCTCACGCCTAACAATGATGGAAAAATGATCCGCATTAATATACCCGCTTTGACGGAAGAGCGGCGCGGAGAGTTAGACCGGGTCATTCGAAAAATTGCCGAAGACGGCCGGGTCTCAATTCGCAATATTCGCCAAGAAGCCAATGAAGCTGCCAAAAGGCTTGAGAAAGATAAAACCATCAGCGAAGACGAATCTCGCGGGACACAAAAGAAGATTCAAGACTTAACCAACAAATATGTTAAAATCATTGACGAATTGTTGGTTAAGAAAGAGCAAGAACTGAAAGAAGTTTAATTCGTACTTCGGACGCCGAACCTCGTACATCGTTCATCACCTATTGGAAACTTGATGATTACCGCCGCGTGCTGCTGAAACCTTCTTGCAAACTCAAATGATAATTGTCCGATGTTCGAAGTACGAAGTTCGCTGCACGATTTGATGGGCCTATCCCATGGGGATGGCTCAATGAAGTTGAACTGTTTTTAGCAGGTAACCTTTTGTGGGCCCATAGCTCAGTCTGGTAGAGCACTGCCCTTTTAAGGCAGGTGTCGTTGGTTCAAATCCAACTGGGCTCATGGTTCGACGTGCCCTGCGCCCTCATATGGGCGCAGGGCTTGCTCACCATTGATTGTTGAAAGCGCGTCGAACCACCCTGAGCGAACGAGCGTAGCGAGTGCGTCGAAGGGCAACCGAAGAAATACCGCGACAGGTGCTTGAAACACCAGTTTCAAGCATGATAATAAATGAATGGCTCACTTGAGACTTGAGGTCTCAAGTGCCTTTAGCGACGACTTGATGTCGTTTTCAGGAAGACAAATAACCCCTATGCCTTTGCGCGAAGAATTTGAAAAAACAGGTAACTGGCTGTTCCGCTGGCGCAGTTATTTGCCATTTTTTCTTTTGCCGTTTATCCTAATTGCACTCCATAAAGCTGAATATTTAGAGCGTGCGTTTGGCGATGAAGCACAAACCATTTGGGATGTGCTGTGCATTATCATTTCATTTTCGGGTCTTTTGGTTCGCACTCTGACCATCGGCTGGGTGCCGGAGAACACCTCGGGCCGTAACACCAAAGCACAGGTGGCTGCCTCGTTGAACACCAAAGGCATTTATTCCATTGTGCGGCACCCGCTTTATTTTGGTAATTTTTTAATCACACTTGGCATGTTTTTATTTATCCAAGTTTGGTGGCTGGTACTGCTTTTTATTTCGGCTTTTTGGCTGTATTACGAGAAAATTATGTTTGCCGAAGAAGAATTTCTTAGAAGAAAATTTGGCGATCATTACATCGAATGGGGAAGCCGCACGCCTGCATTCTTACCTGCCTTTAGTCTTTGGCAAAAACCCGACCTTCGCTTTTCATGGCGGATGGTACTTAAACGCGAGTATTCAACCTTTTTAGGCATCATTGTGGCGTTTGTCGCGCTTAAATTTTTTGGTAATCTTCTGGCTGAAGGCCGGTTTGGATTTCGCATCACGTGGGCGGTTTTTCTGATCATAGGGCTTTTGGTTTTTGGCGTGCTGCATTATTTGCGTCGCCGCACCAAATGGCTCCACATTCCTCCCAATTCATAAAATAGCTGTTTCGCACATCTTGCCTGAGCGGTTAAGTGATCAGCAGGTGACTTTTCTGATTGATTTCCAAGTCCGGACCTAATACAATGACACCTCGTTATTTTTCCGACATGTCCCCATCGTCTAGCCTGGCCTAGGACAACAGCCTTTCGAGCTGTTGACGGGGGTTCGAATCCCCCTGGGGACGTTCTGCTTCGCCGTGTCCTTATCGGCACGGCTACGCAGGAACAAGTTCTATTAGGCGAAGCAGAATTCCTACGAAACTCAGCCGTTAAGGACTGAGCGAAGTGGAATCGCCGAGTAATATCCCCCCGGAAAGGAAGTTATGGTATCCACTGTTTATATACTAACAAGTTATCGCGATCCAAATAAGGTGTATATCGGTACGAGCGATAACCTCAATCGACGTTTCATAGAACACAATCGTAAAAAGTCATCTTATTCAAAACTGTATGCCCCATGGAAATTAGAGACTTCCATCACGTTTTCTGATAAGCAATTGGCAATTTCCTTTGAAAAATACTTAAAACATGGTTCCGGACATGCTTTTTTGAAGAAAAGGCTTTTACCGAATATGATTAAAGCAAAGTGAAATCATGATACTTTCTCAACGTTTTTGGCTTATCATTAGTCTGATTTTGTTGTGTTTTTTATCGCTGGCACGTTATGAACGATTTGCCGGTAAAAGAAATTTCGGCGATTTTCATGTTTATTATGTTACCGGCGAAAGAATGTTAGCAGGCAAAACCATTTACGAAGACAACCTCGAAGAAATTACCCCTTTTAAATATTCGCCCCTCGTTGCCTCCTTTTTTGCCGGTTTAGCTTTACTGCCGGAACCGTGGGCGGCGGGTATTTGGCATTTACTTAATTTATTTTTTTTATTCGGCAGTCTTTACTTTTGCCTCCTTCAATTAGAAGCAGCGGGCATTGAGATCCCGCGGCGTCAATGGATTTGGTTGGGCTTACTAGGTATCTTGGGTTTATCGCCGCCTATTTTAAATTGTTTAAATTCCGGACAAGCGGGGTTTGCAATTCTTTTCTTCTTTGTCTATGGCGCTTATCTGAGTTTAGATGGAAAAAGAGTTTTTGCTGCCGGTGCTTGCTTGGCTTTATCTGCGATGTTTAAATTCTTACCGCTTTTGATTGTGCCCTATTTATTTTTCAGACGACGGTTTAAACTGCTTTTTTATTTTCTCCTTTGGTTTGCGATTTGGCATTTGCTGCCGATTTTGTGGCTGGGATGGACGCGATTCGGAAAAGAACTCTCGGGATTTCTACCGTTTTTAACTTCAACAACACTCGATCATGTTTCGCTGCTCGATTACAAAAATCAATCCGTTTGGTCTTATTGGTATCGTTTGCTTTACATGGATTTGGGAATTCTTCATATCCGGGCACACCCCGAATGGTTGATCGGCTGTGGTTTAACAAGTTTATGCGTGTTATACGCTTTTATTCTTGGTTCTGCGCGAAATCAAAATGCCCGAGAACATGTGATTGACTTTGCTTTGTTGAGTATTCTCATCCTTATTTTTAATCCCAATGCGTGGAAGCATAATTTTGTTTTATTGATTTATCCTTACGTTGTTTTGTTGGCTTTCGCCCGTCAAGCCGGGTGGAAAAATTGGCTAACAGGGTTGCTTATTTTAACAACGGTCTTATTTTTCGGATCTAATCGGTCAGGGTTGGGTTGGTATTTACGTTATGATCTAATGATGTTTTCCGTGCTTTTCATCGGTGCTTATGCTTTATTTGTTGGATTGGTAATAGAAAAAGTCAAAAGAGACCACAACCCCTCTGCCTCGTTCCCGACACCTTAAAATCATCTTAAAAGACGTATAAACACAATATATAGTGTGTCAGTACATAAGATAGATATATATTGTGTATTCTTAAAATAACTTACTAAATCGATAAAGTCGGCGTTACATATTGTCGTATTTGAACTTAGGCATCTTTTAGAGATTTAAGAACTCTGGAAAGGTGGGTTCAATATGATCGCAAGAGTGATACGGATTTTGATCATTGCGGCGGTGATCACAACAACAACGGTGGTCACAGCTTCGTTCGCCGGCTAATCCGTGAGATATCCAAATCAGTAGTCATTATCCTCCTGCCGGATAATCCAAAGGGAAGAGCGAGTCTTGCTTTTCTTCCTACCTCGGTTACAATAACGTGCTCATGACAATTCGAACCAAAGTGACTCAAAATCGCTATCTGCTTGGCGCTGGAGCAGCTTTTTTAATTTTTGCTTTTGTCTGCCTTTTTCCCATTACTAAAATGATCGATCAAATCATCATTGATTGGGTCCAACATGTCCACTGGGAAGTGCTGGATCGGATATTGGCAGTCTTTGTTGCCGTTGGTTCTGTTCAGATTTCGGTCACAGGTCTTTTCATCCTATCAATTATCTTCTATAAGCAAAGCAATTATCGAAAAGCCTATCTCTTGATCGCAGGTCTTTTATTATTGACGATGATTGAATTTGTGATGAAACATTTTTTTCCGCATCATGTTATTCCCGCTTCTTACGTTGGCCGGTATCCTTGGGCGTCGGTTGCAGGTCATTTGGAACTTGAAACACCTTTTTCTTTCCCGAGCGGGCACTCCATGCGTTCCGCTTTCTTTCTGGGGACCCTCTATTTGGGCATACCAGTCTTTCATCGCAGGAGTTTTCTTTATTTAATTCTGGTATACTTAGCAGGACAAGCGGTGGCTATGAATAATTTTGGTTTTCATTGGCTCAGTGATTGTTTGGCGGGTTATTGGCTGGCAGGATTGGCCATTTGGACAATTGAACAGGTGGAATCGGCGCCATGAATCGGGAAGATTGGGAAAAAAGTTTTACAGCCTTTATCATGGGCAAGTTGTCTAAGGAGGGTCCACTGAAAAAAGGTTTTGAAAATTTAAGTTCTTTGACATCAAGGAGATAGGGCTTAAAAAGCGGGTAAAG
>PCVY01000017.1 GCA_002787155.1 Candidatus Abzuiibacterium crystallinum
GATCATTCTCAGGATCTGTGTCATTGGCTAAGACATTGATATTAATAGGTGTGTCTTCATCCGTTTCGGCTGTGTCATTGGCCGCTGTGGGTGGATCATTTCCTTCAACAATAGGCCGATCCATGCAACCTATATTTCTTGTTGGATTGGGCACTTGACCGCTGGGGCAATCATGTTCAAAAACACCGAGCGCTGTTTGCTTGCCGTTGACATAAATGCCGCTGGTATGACTACCGGCATTAAAGACTTGCTGCCACTGTTCACCATCCGCTTTCGAGTGATTGGCAACCGCTACAAGCATCTTCCCGTTTTTCTCACGAATACGTTCTATGGTCCGTCTGTTGTTATCTGATTCATTGTAAAGGGCGTGGCCTGTTTTATCGTATAACAGCACACTGCCCAGTCCTAAGAAACTTTCAAACGCTTTTAACCGGGAAACCCCCCGCCTAAAATAATTATATTGCGAACGTTCCATGCTAATATCATTTCTATCCCAAAGAATCATACCGTCCGCACCTTCCATCCCTAAGAAAATAGCAGCCGATTCAGCCAACCAATTGGGGTAAGGCGCATCATCACTTTGCGAATTCAGATGCAGATAAGGCCAAATGGGTTTATGTTTCCAGCTTGGATCGGTATCGAGCCAATGTCTTTGCAGTTCAAAATTAAATAAAAGATAAGGAAGTTGTTTTTCAATTTCCGTTGCTGAAAGATCCAAATACATGGCAGGTGTATTTAAATCCATTAAGTCTGAAATGCCGGGCGAATTGCCATACCCTGTCCAAATAGGGTTCAACACTTCCGGATTGGTTGTCCAATAATTCCAATCCTGAGTCCCGGCTCTTTGGTAATTAATGGTTACCTTAGAAACCACTGAATCACGGTAACCGCCCAAAAAGCCTGTGTAGCCGTTTTCGATTCTTAAAATATCGTGATAAAAATGATAATACCAAGCCGCCATGGCTTCTTTGTATGATTCAATGTAACGCGGATCCTGCGTTTGGCACCAGGTGAGTTCGGGCTCTGGAATCGATTTCTGAATAAAGTCATCCCATGACGTGTAAGCCGGCGGTGGATCGCCTTGATAAGATTGAGGATCGCACAAAGCAAACTTGTCATCATCCCGATGATTGGGCATATAATCATCCCCTTCAATATCGGGCATGAGAGCAGCAATGCCGTTATAGCCCTTCGTCACATATTGATTGTTGACACTATCATGCCAAGCTTGATAAACATTCGGCAACGCTTCCGGCCACCAAGGCACTTTCTGCTGAATAGGATTATTATCATGCGCTTTTACGTGAAGCCAAATATCCGCGCGTTTTGCCGGATCAACAGGCGGCAAGTTTGCGCCAACGGCACGGTAACCATCGATATAGCGGAAACCTTCGTTCAAAACCGCCTCATGTGTTTCATCCGGAGTTTCCACCGCCCCCTGCCAAACCAAATCGAGGTAAAGCATGGTATATTCACGGTTGATGACACGCAGATCGTATGCGGGATCAATCACGCCAAGCAGCGCTTGATGATTCGTTGTGTCAATATTAAGCTCAGGTGTGACAGGCACAAACATCGGCTTCAAGATTTCGGGTGACTGCGTTTGGCAATCGCCGCAAGGATGATCCACTTGGTTACGATAACCAAGTGCCAACCATTCCCAGAAATCCTCTTTCAACTCTTTTAAGTTACCATCCACCACCAATTGGTAACCGTGATCCTTGGCGATTTCCGTTTTTTCATCGGCACATAAGTTTTTATTAAAGCTGCCCGACGCATACGTGCCGTTAGGAACCAGCCAATCGATTAATGAGCTGTGAGTCGGATAGAAATCTTTCCTGTCCGGATCATCCACGCAAGCAACGCTGCGCAAAATAGGAATTTGAGCAAAGTGCAGTGCTTTCCGGTCCACCGCACCTTCTACGTAAGAGGTGTTGGGATCAGAGAAGATATCGACTTGATAATCATCGATAAATTTTTGCCGGACATATTCGAGCCATGCTTCATCACCCGGACATCCCATGGCATCAAAATAAAAACCTTTCACGCCGTACAACCCCACTAAATCTTCAATCCATGCCAACGCTTTATCGCGTGTTTCAGGATCTCTTAAATCCATATCATCGTTATCGGGCACAGGTGTACCTTCGATAAAAGTGACGTTGCCGGTCCATTGGCCATTTTGATCATATTCATACTCGAGCCCTGCCCCGTCAATATTCACGCAAGGCCGTGCCGTCATGAAGAAGTTACTGCCCGCATCAGAAAAATTCTGAACTGTTTCCGCAATTTTCTCCGGATAAGGTCCTGCGTCTAAGTTGTAGTCCAAAAATTTACTCATCGGATTAATTTGAATGGGCACTCGGCTAACATGGCGGCTATGAACCGTGGTTCGGCTGGCATTAAAGGCTAAATTACTTTGCAAATTGCGCAAAGTATTGATATCTACGTCGTCATATATTTGCTTGAGGGTAGTACCTTCCGCAAACGTTTCGCAGTCACGATCATACAAACCATCTCTGTCTGCATCGAGCGGAATATTGTTGGCCAAACACCAATTGACATCGTGGTAAAGAACCGAATTGTGCGCCACGTACTGACCGAACGAACCGGGCGGATGATAAGTGGTTTCGGTGCCGTAAGTTTGATAAAACCAATCTTTGTAAGGCTGCGCAGCCGGTTTCCAGTTCTGGTTAAATTCACCGCCGCCACCCCCCACACCGATGGCCACTGTGAAAGTTTTTTCTTCGCCCGGCGCAAGCGGTACTTCGATCACTGACTGCAGCAGTTCCAAATTATCAATGATTTGATTGCCGCCTTGATCATAAACAGGGCCCCGATTACGTATTTCCAAAAAGCCGACCCTCTCGGGCAAATAAAGAGGCGTTAAGTATTGAACTAAAATGGTACGGGTGCTGTCCCACAAAGCATGGAGCGGCGAGAACGCTTGGATAGCCGGGTAATAACGGGGCGTTACGGTTTGATATTGCAGCGGCCGGACATAACCGCCTCTGCGCTGATCCAAGAGGTAAGTATTGGCGACCAAAATTTCCCCGGTTTGGTCATTAAAAACATTGTCGACCAATTGTAATTCACCGAGATTAAACGGCATGGATGTTGTGATCGGCTCATTCAATTGATTCTTAATTTTAACAGTAACATAAATATGATCTCCGACGAAATTGTAAAGATCTTCGATTTTGATGGCATTGGTGCTCGCACGCACGTGTCCGCTGCCGGCAGATTCCGAAACCAATTGGTAAGTGATGTCGGCATGTCTTTCCTCCACACGGGTACCGTCACTCAATTGGTAAGACCAGCCTTCGCTCCCGCCAGAATTGCAGGTATGATCATGACTGTGAGCATAATAACGGGAGTAACAATTATGAGCACCCCCGATGGCAACATCTTTAGAAATATCAATGCCGTTCCACGCAATATTTCTCAAAAGTCCTTCTTCTAATTTCGGATCACCGGCGGCTTCGTTGCTATCCACAAAATCAAAGGTGAAATTATTCGGGTTCTGTCCGTTTTGCTCATCATTGTCCTGGACGCTGGCGCAGCCAGGATCAAGCGGATAATCAATTAAACCGTCGTTGTCATTATCCAACCCATCTTCACATTGCGCTAAATTGGAGCCGTCAAAAGTGAACTGCGAAACATCCTGAACCACATTGATGCCGTCGGAAACCACCACTGTCAGGGTGTAAGAACCATTGCCAAATAAATCAAGCCGTTCGGTGTTCCGCGTGCTCACATGATGTATTTCATTGTTATGTTCCAACATCACATCTGTGACCGTTCCGCCCAAAGAATTGTAAAGCAGCTCAGGATGAGGATCGGTAATGATACTATTATTTTCAGGTGATGTGATGGCGACTTCAGGCGGAACTGTATCAAGCGTGAAGTGCGAAATATCTTCGTGATTTTGCGTGGCATTCGATACAAAAATACGCAGTTCATAAGGCCCGTCCCCCGCCAGCGGAAGGGCTTGTCCGTTTTGGATATTAATCAACTGGTTGTTCAAATAGATCTCTTGCGTATCTGCTTGGCCTTCAACCGTAAATTGTAAAATCGGGTTTGGATTGTTGATAAGGCTTCCGTCTGCCGGTGAATCAATATGCACTCTTAAATTATCAATGGTGACAGGAATGGGCGGTGATTCGGCAAAGTTTCCGGCATCATCAACGGCTTTTACTTTCAAGATGTGCGGGCCGTTGGCAGCTTCTTGGCTTGACCAAACCGTTGAATAGGGCGGCTCTTCAAAACCTGCGATCGGATCATTCTCTAAGTTAAATGTCACCAAACCCATGAAACCACTGTTATCAGTGACGCTCGCTTCAATGAGGACATCTCCTGTTAAAACAGAATCCGGAAGCGGTGTTGTGATGAAAGATTCAGGCGGTGTGGTGTCATAAAAAATGGTATCACTGAACAAAGCCGATTCTACACCGGTCTCATCTTTGAATTGTGCATAAACCGTACGCTCACCATCCAGTCCGCTGGTTAAAGTCCACGTTGCTGTTAGGTCGTAATCAATGTATCCATCCGGAAAGTTAATGCCGTCATTTGAAAAACGCATTTGCATGATCTGACCATTGATGCTGGAAGCATTTGTCTTAAGCGCCACGTCAAGATTGTTGGTAGCTAATTTTCCTAGATTAATTTCAACAGAACCTTGAATGTCACTTTGCAGGCCGTTATTAATCTCGATCGGAACCCCCTCAGATACCGCTTCGTTCCCGGCCAAGTCATACGCCTTGGCAGCAAGCACGTGGCGGCCGTCCGGATAAGTGAGTGTGTTTAAAGCAACTAAATAGGGATCTGCGCCGTTTTCATCGCGGTAAGTATAGTGATCAGTTTCAAACTCGTTGCCGTCGATCAGAAAAGTGACATGCGTTGTTTCCGGTGCAGCCGGCGCAACAACCGAAACATAGTCAAACACTTCGGCGTTTGCTTCGGGTGCCGTGATGCTAATGGCAGGCTGCGTTTCGTCTAAAATAATTTTGTCTGTGAGAACGGGAGATTCTTTTCCCAATGTGCTCGATTTGAGCTGGACAAATACCATTCTTGGACCATCTTCGGTTGTTTGTAAATCTTGATTCAAGTCCCAGCCAAACACTTCGCTCGCAAACGGATCGTAAAGTTTCAGTTCAAGGGCTTCGCGCGTATTGGCAAGGCGCATCTGATCAACCGTTTGATCGCCTGTGATATTGAGATTCACCAAATGCGAGGCGGTGACCCGATCATCGTTATTGATCTTCGCGTCACCCGTGGGCGGCGCCAAAATGTAAAATCCAAAGTAAGGCTTCTCTTTGTCATTGGCAATGTCAAGCGGATCGACATCTACCATGTCAGGATGGTTGGGCCTTTGTAAGGTGAATCCTAAATAATCAACGGATTGAGCGCCATTTAAGAAAGTGACAAATGCGTAGACCAAACCTTCTTCATCTTTTACAGCGCTGAGTAATATATTGTCCGAGACATCTTCATTCCACCATTCAACCACTTTCGTATTATCCGGCACCACATTAATAAACGTTGTCCAGGCATTTTGAACGACATGAGACGCTGCCGAATGTTCGGCATTCCAAAAGATAATTTCATCTATACCACTCAGGAGAAAATGCATGACCGCTTCCCATTGACTCTCGAACGAAAGATCCGGAACAGCCGGACTGCCGTTTGCTCTCTGGTGCTGGGGTGAATAAGGACTGGCGATCCAAGGAGCAGTTAGGTAATGGTCGGGACGAGTCCGGTGAACAGTGCGAACTTCTTCTAAGGCACGCATGATCACCTCAGCCTCTGACCAACTGGAATTCCCGGTTTGATCAAAATAAACAGAAGGGCTTTGCGCATCCGCCGAGTCAGGCCTGACTTTGCTGAGTTCCGTCCTGTTTGATTTATTAAGAAATCCTTCACTATCGGAAAAAATAATATGGTTGTATTGTGTAAAAAGAGCATTTGGGAATTCAGCTTTGGTAGGGTCTTTGAAAGCTGTTTCCAGAATTCTTTCTTTTTCATTCCAAAGCAACTTTTTTAGATTAACGACTTCTTTGGTATCCCCGACGGGATTCCAAATACCGGCGTTGTTCGGGTCTCCGCCTGCGGCTTGAAAGCGCGGGTCTAAACGCGTTGCATCTTCTATGACATTGCAAATGGCAGGATCGCGCGGGCTATAAACACCATAAATATCATACTTTTTCTGGTTTTCCCAATTTCCCAAGCAGTTATTCCCATTAATGCAGCATTGCTCTTGTACCTCATAAGTTCTTCCCACGGCCCCTTCCCAATCCATGATCAGGTGATCTACGGAATGGCCCGCGTTTTTAACCTGCTGCAAAATGAGGGTGGTCCAACCCGCTACATCTTGAGGGCCCTCGGTTGCAAAAGGGCTTTCCAATGCCATGAGGCCCTCACGTTGTGAGAGCATGTCGCCATTCACATCCGTGTAGCTGACAGGGGGAAACGCAATACGGCCGTTATCATCAATCGCACTGTAATCGGTATCGTGAAATTGCTGCGGCCAAGGAAATTTAAAGAGAAAAACGGCCTGGTCAAGCTCGAGCGTTTCATTCTGTGCAATATCATTCATAAACCAATTGGGCAATGGTTCGTTCACGCTATTTTGGCCGAAACGCAAGGGACCGTATTGAATCCGATGCATGCCTGTGACGTGATGATTCTTAAACTCGGCTAGATCCAGCCCAATGTTTTCGTCGGGATCGTTATCCGGTTTCCAATCCCAAAGCGGCATCATGGGGCGGGTGGTTTCGCGTAAGATGAGATTCCAGGGATAAGATTGTTCTGCCACATTAAACTGTTCGCCGTAAATGACGGGAACACCGTTATCTGTAACATGGAGTTCAACATCATAAATACCGGTATCAAGCGGTGTGAAGAAAAGTTTGCCAGCATTGGTACGCCTCAAAATTGAATTACTGTTTACAAAGAGTTCTAATTCATCGTGCGAAGTGGTGAAATGAAACTGAATGGGATGACCAATCCGCGGCCCATGATCGACATCGACAGGAGACGAAAAAACACAGTCATAAACATTCTCAACACCGCACCCCACCATGGCTTGAACTTCCGGTTGATCAATGGATGGTTGCGGTGAAAATGGGAGTGGTATGTAGCATTGCGTGAGATTGAAAGTCAAAACAACAAAGAAAGCGACCGCGCGCTGAGTGCGAGAGAACGCGCTGTTTGATTTTTTGGAGTTGCTTTTGTTTTTTCTATACTTAAGATTCATATCTAAGTTTATAAAAGTGTTTATTTACAGATCTAAAAAAATGCCCGTTAAAATAAGAACGGCTTCCTCTTTAAAAATTATACCACTCACCTTCCACCTTTTTTTATAGTGTTAAACACGAAAAATGACTTTCTAAAGAATATCTGGTTATATAAGTGTGATATGCGGAGAGAAATGTAAGAGTTGATAGGGTTAAGAGGAGGGTGCTTGCATTTTATGCCGTATATGCATCTTCTAGTCTGCATACGGTCTTCTCAAATTCTCAAAGCCAAAATTAAACAAAACAGACGATTTGCCGATGGTATGTAGACTATGACAGATTACAAGAACCTCATGAACCTTGAAGCATTGCGGGAAATTCTGGATTACTTGTGGCGATAGAGGCGTACTTGATTTCGCAGAGGTAATTTACTTTTTTTGTTCCTCAATACGATGTCTGACTTCTTTGCCTTGCTTCATGTAAAGAATGTCTTCGGCAATGTTCGTGGCAAGATCAGCAATCCTTTCCAAATTATGTCCTACCATTACCAAATTCATCCCTGTTTTCACCAAGTGCGGATCTTTTTCCATTAATTGACAAACGCGGGAATAAAGATCAACGTTATAAGTATCTACAACATCGTCTGTCTGTAAAACAGAGGTCGCCAAAGCAATGTCTTCTCCGATAAAAGCATCCAGCGTGTCACGCAG
>PCVY01000067.1:0-2790 GCA_002787155.1 Candidatus Abzuiibacterium crystallinum
TATCCAGCGGCACCGAGGCCGAATTTATTGATTTCTCTTTCGATTTCGTTTCGAAACTTATACTTTTTAAAAAGTTGACAATCTTCTCTGCCTCTGCAGGATCTCCTTCGCGACAAGAACTGTTTTATTAATCATGCAACATCAACTCCTTTGAAACAATTATCGCCTATCATTCCTAAGCGCCTTTAATGTTTAGCCCCGCTTTTTCCATTTCAGCCGGTGCGTTGCAGTGCTCCTTCAACTTGCGGATTCGGACGCTTGAAGCATCTTAGACACTCACGAATTCGTAAGGCAGCCCGGTCAAGCGGAATCTTCAGGACAAACGCCAATTCCTGAGTCAGTCCCTGTGCTGCGCTTTTTAATGCTTTTCGACCCTCTTTTGGAAAATCGTGTTCTTTCATCTCAGTCAGAAGTAAAAGGATCTTTGCGAAAGCCCATGGTGTGTTTTCTTGACACAATGCATGAATCTCGTCCGCACGGGCATTGGGAGATGAATCTTCGGTTTCTTCCCTTTTTTTAAGATAATCAAGAATTTCACCGGCTTCTTTCCTTGATAAGGGCGGGTGGAATCCTGCTTTCTGGATATGAGTTACCGCAATATAAAAGCTCGTGCCCACAGGAGCCTGCCTTCTTGGCTGAAGCCAATAGCACCATCCGTCCCCGCCTAATTCAGGACGCTTTAAAATCTTTTTCACAACCACGGGGCCGTGGACAGGATGAAAAAGGAGCGTCCCTTCCTTAAACCCTATTTTTTCATGATCCATCAAACGATCCGTTTTTTTAATTTTACTTATTTTCAATCGAGCGTAGCTGGCCATAGGAATGCTGCTCACACGGCCGTTGGCACAGCTGTTTTTTGACCGGCCTTGGGTTCTAAACACTCATCCGGATCGGGTAGATCAGAGTCAAAATTCTTAATAAACAGCTCCACCTCTTCGCGTGCCTCCGTATCACTCATCTGAATAAGCGGATGTTTCATGTAATAAGCCGAGACTCCTTGCAATGTTCCTGCGAGCCGTTGCAATCGCGCTAATTTCAGGCAACGTATTGCATCAATCACCACCCCTGCCGAATTTGGCGAATCCTCTACGGAAAGGCGGAGCTCAACGGTGACCGGCGCACCTGCGAAGCCCCGGCCCTCAATCCGGATATAACAAACTTTATTATCTTTCTGCCAGGGAACATAATCCGACGGCCCAATATGAATATTTTCATCCGGAAGACGCGTCTGCATTTCGGACTGCACAGCCTCGGTTTTCGATATCTTCTTACTATGGAGACGCTCGCGATTCAACATATTCAAAAAATCAGTGTTTCCGCCGGTGTTGAGCTGATAAGTGCGGTCAATCGTTACGCCTCGTTCTTCAAAAAGGCGTGTCAAAACCCGGTGCGTGATGGTCGCCCCAGCTTGAGACTTCACATCATCGCCTACGATTGGAATCCCCTTCTCTTCGAACCGCCGGTTCCAAACCGGATCGCTGGCAATAAAAACCGGCATGCAATTCAGAAAACTGACACCCGCTTTCAAACAGGCTTCCGCATAAAAACGAGTCGCTTTTTCAGAGCCTACGGGGAGATAATTGATAAGGATTTCGGTTCCGGTCTCTTTAAGCCTGGAAACAACTTTGGACAGCGAGGAAGGTTTTTGGGAAGACAAAACAAATCGCTGGCTTGATGGATAGTCCTTCATGTGTTCGGCCATGCCGTCTAAAGGGTTGCCCATCTCCACGATGACGGGACTTGCCGCAACACCCTCCACAAGCCTCATGGTACAATTCGGCGCGGCAAAGATCGCTTCATGAAGGGAATTTCCCACTTTTCGCGCATCAATATCAAATGCCACAACCGGCTCAATGTCTGAAGGAGTAAATCCTCCCAGCACAGCATGCATCAAGCCGTTACCGTTCTGCGGCCCCTCAGAGGCTTGATGGTTCCCGTGATACAGCATCCCCTGAATGAGGGAACTTGCACAATTTCCAACGCCGACAATACCAATTTTAATTTTTGACACTTGATGCTCCTTCCAGAAGTAAGCAGCGGTTGAACAATTTCGGAAGCCTTAATATTACTATATGATCATTAATGCATATAATAGGCCTAAAAAATAGGCTGTCAATGCCCTTCTAAGGCATTCATGCTCATACTGAGTAAAAACTCTCCGCCATTTTATAGATTCCTTTACGAAAATCGTGGGGTTTTTATATGATTCAGGCTTTCTTCCTTATGCAGTCTTTCATCTACGCCAATCCTCCGAAACAGATCCCCTAGATTTTCAAAATTCCCGTAATCATTTTTAAAATCACTTTCAAACGGCTCGGCTTCAAGACGGGGGTTTTCTTTTACGAATTTCATATACTCATGCTCGGCATGATCCTCGAAATCAGCGTTCAGACTGTAGCTCCAGGCAGGCTTGATCACATAAAGTAGCCAGCTGATATGATAATAGAAAAATGCGATGATCTGCGGAAGAATCCGGCAGAGGAAAAAATTTTCCCTAATCCCCTGCTTTTGAACCAGCTCTTCCAGAATCAGCAGATGCCATTGTTCATTGTCCTGCTGGCATCGCGATTCCTTAACGAACTCAAAAACCCGTCTAGCAAAACCGGGCATGGAATAAGTATGTGTCATCGCAATATAAGCTACATGTTCCCAAGATTGATAAGGCACTCGGGCAATGACCTCCAGGACCTTAAACTTGGAAAACGTGCGCTTCTTCCCATAGAAAATATCCATCGTCAAGAAGAGCAGGCTTGCAAAAAAACCATAGCGCATTCTTGGGGATTGGAGGGT
>PCVY01000067.1:2801-3904 GCA_002787155.1 Candidatus Abzuiibacterium crystallinum
GAAGATAAGAAGCATCGTGGTTTGATGGAACAGAAAGCTGGCTCATATCGCCTTTGATTTTAGCAAAAATATGTCTCATGGTCAGCCCTTTTTGATGGCAGCCCTTACAGACATCTTCTTTTTAGTTTGTCAATCAAACCTTCCTCCTGGTTAAATGCGCCTGTTTCCAGATAGTTATGGGATACTCCTGGCAAATGCGGACAAGTCCCGCGTTATCGAATAAAAGTGAGAAGTCCGGAACGCCCTGATAGTACTCTTCGAAAAACTTCTTTTCATTCGAAGTGAGATCAAGCAATTTCTGTAATAAAGACTGCGTCTTCTTAAACATTTCAGTTTTGGCCGGCCGCTTTTCCTTTGAAAGAAGCGGCCAAATCTGATTCTTGATTTCTTTTTCAGTCAGCTCTTGAATAGCTTTGACCTTAAAATCAAATATGGATGTCCGGGATATAGAAGCATAAAAGAGAAATAATTTTTTCAATGTGCCAGCGTCATATTGCGGTGATTTATCATTATTGAGCAGATAAACATCGAAGATCTCTCGGAGTAACGCGGTCAAAAAGGGCCACGCATTTGGCAGCAAAGATCTCTTCAAAGCCAAGCACCCTGACTTTCAACTCCAGTACGCTTTTGATTGGAGAAAAGCTTGGTACGGCCAAGAGGATTTTTGAGCAGCAGTGGGAGATGTACCAAAAAGGGAGTCATCGGGTGGCGGATCGAATCGTCAGTTTTCACCGGCCATGGGTCCGGCCGATTAAGCGCGGCAAGAGCGGCAAGGATGTGGAGTTTGGGGCGAAAGCAGCGATGAGCCACGTCGATGGATTTTTATTTTTAGACAAAATTCATCACGATAATTTTTCAGAGTCGCAGACGACCGTCGTAGGCGAACAGATCGAGAGTTATGAGAAGCGGTTTGGAAAGGCGCCGGCATCTTTCACCGGAGACAAAGCCTATGGGAGCCGTGAGAACCGGGAGTTGATCGAAGAAGAAAAAAAGATTCGAAGCTCCTTTGTACGATTGGGCAAGAAACAGCCGAGCCGGGATAAAATGACGCGCTGGTTTAAGCGCAAACAAAAAGAGAGAAACCGGATTGAAGGACATTTCGG
>PCVY01000028.1:0-2014 GCA_002787155.1 Candidatus Abzuiibacterium crystallinum
CATGCCTTTACCCGCTTTTTAAGCCCTATCTCCTTGATGTCAAAGAACTTAAATTTTCAAAACCTTTTTTCAGTGGACCCTATTTAATTTGGCCTCAGAAAACGAAATTCAAGAAAAGGAGACTTCTTCGCCGCGAGTTCCGCAGGCAAAGCCGAAGACTGTCCGAGCGCCGAAGAAGTTTCTTTTCCTAAAAACATCAGAGGCCAAATTAAATATTTGGACGCTAGAGGACTCGAACCTCTAACCCCTTGGATGTAAACCAAGTGCTCTAACCGATTGAGCTAAGCGTCCGTATTAGGTTTGATTGAGAGCGTCAATGAAGCGTTTTAAACTTCCATAGGTACGCCGGTTGAATCTCATTTTGAGCCTGGGTAAGTCTTGTATCTCAGACTCATCTGCTTCCGCCGGCAATGCGCCGCTCAGTTCAATACGCCCATTGATCAGCAGATGACGAAAATCCTTATTCAGCTGCTTGAGCTTTTGAGATGAAATTTCCCGGTTGGTTCGAATCACCGTTTCCTGCCCTACATACCGTAAAGAATGATAGACACCGTAAAACTTTAAAACAACCTCGCGAGCTTCTTCTGGACTTTTAACAAGCGTGGGTAATGATAAATCATCCGGACTAATCATTTTATTCCGAAGGAGATAACGACTGACATATTCAAGCCATGCTTCCCAATAACGCCCATGCTGCGTGTCAACGAGCACAATAGGACGCGGTATGTCTTTGCCTGTTTGAACTAACGTGAGCGATTCTACCCCTTCGTCATGCGTTCCAAAACCTCCCGGATAAAGAACGGTTGCATGCGATTCCTTAATAAAAGCAAGTTTGCGGGTAAAGAAATATTTGTAGTGAATGAGTTTTTGATTATCCCGGATAACGGGATTGACCTCTTGCTCAAAAGGCAGCCGTATATTGAGTCCGAAACTCCTGAAACCACCGGCTCCTTCATGTCCAGCGCGCATAATACCTGTTGAGCCGCCCGTGATCACCATCCAGCCAGCCGCTGCCATTAGTTTACCAAACTGGCGTGCCGATTTATAAGTAGCTGCGCTGGCAGGTGTTCTGGCTGAACCAAAAATAGCCACTTTTCTAACGTGCCGATATGGCTCAAAAACGCGGAAAGTATGCCTCAATTCTTTAACAGCGGTGTTTAAGACTTTCAAATCACCGCGCGATGCTTTTTCACGAGCAATTTTGACGATGGTTGTAAATAGGTCATTGATCAAGTCGCTATTTCTACTTTCTGCAACCTGTTGAACTAATCCCTGGATCGTTTGGTCGATCGATTGAATGCCAACCCGATACGACTTCTTTTCCCTGCGTTTCATCTCATCACACCTCTTAGTTTGTCACTAAGATATCGGCTAAATGAATCCTGTTTTTGAAAAATAAAAAGCCCAAGTAAGCACTCGGGCTTTTAATGACCGGCGGCCTGCTTTGCCAAGTCACTTGCATGCCTGGCTTCGCAGAACCATTCCTTCGAAACTGCGCCACAAAGGACGCAGCAAAGAAGAATGGAGCTGGCCGGAATTGCACCGGCGTCCAGCGAAATGACCATAAGTGGCACTACATGCTTGTTCTTTGTTTTGTTTTTATTTAGCAAGCTCTCAAAGACAAGATCCCGCTAAACGAGCTTTTGACAAGACTTCATCCCAAAACCTCAAAAGCAAAGTTCGGGACTATCCTTGCGTTTGTCATCCCACATGATCCAAGGATAAATCATCATGAGATGTCGCTGTACCTAAATTAGGCAGCGATAGGAAGAACGTTCAAGCTGGGGATCCCAATGGGACCAGCAGCTCTTTCGTTCCAGCTGATGTTATCAGCATTATGTTGTGTGACGTTTTTTAGGAGGCCTCGCCACCACCTCCGCATGCACCGACTTATCGACGATTTCCTGTCGATACTAGTCAGCCCCAAAGCTTCATTAGACCATTCAGACTATCAAATTGAATGGCTTTGGGACAGTCATAAACTACCTCATTATAAACTATAGGGGGTTTATGG
>PCVY01000028.1:2022-86952 GCA_002787155.1 Candidatus Abzuiibacterium crystallinum
ATTAGACCATTCAGACTATCAAATTGAATGGCTTTGGGACAGTCATAAACTACCTCATTATAAACTATAGGGGGTTTATGGCAGCCCCAAAACTACCTTACCAAAACAGTGCTAACTAAATGGATGTTTGGGGGCCGTGCCGACAACCTTATTATGTCTTCTAATTTAATAATACATGTCGGTACAGCCGCAAAGCTTCATTGAATATAAAAACTATCTTAATCGTTGTTTCATGGCGCGATCCGTCTCACGTTTATGGATCTCACGTTTGATGGTTTCGCGCTTATCATACGCTTTTTTCTTCGTCGCTACTGCAATTTCTACTTTCACGAGGTTTCGTTTAAAATAGAGCCTAAGCGGTACGCATGCATATCCTTTTTGAGAAATTTGTCCGTATAACTTTGCTATTTCGCGTTTCTTAAGCAGCAACTTACGGGTCCGAAGCGCTTCGGGCACAAAATCGTGCGTGTACCGGTAAGGTGAGATATGCATATTAATTAAAAAAGCTTCTCCCCGCGCAATGCGTACAAAGGCATCTCTCAAATTGCAATGACCGTCTCTGATGGCTTTCACTTCAGAGCCTTTCAACTCTAATCCCGCTTCATATTTATCAAAGAGGAAATAATCGTGTCGGGCTTTACGATTGTCAGTGATGGCTTGAGTGGTCATTGATTATACATATGTTTCATAGATTATAACCTACACTAGTTTCTTCGAACAGCTTAAAATTCGATTGACGCATTGTAAGATGTGAATATACTTATGGTTACGTCGATTTTAATGCGATAGTGGCGGAATTGGCAGACGCGCACGATTCAGGGTCGTGTGGGTAACACCGTGGGGGTTCAAGTCCCTCCTATCGCATTAAAGTCAAAGCAGCTCTGGGACAGACGCGCCCGCCACAAAGCATGGCGAGATCCGCCCAAACTGCTTTGTGGACAGGTCTCGACACGCAGTTTGGCGGACATGATTCAGGGTCGTGTGGGTAACACGCGGGGGTTCTCCGCTAAAGGACTGATACGTCCGTAGGCGGAAAGTTCCTCCTGTCGCACTTAAATTAAAACCGGTAAAACCAGACAGCGTAAAAACAACTGGGAATAATTCGAAACTTACCCCAACGGGGTTAAATGGCGACCACTCAATCAAACCAGCCGGCACTCATTCAAAATAATTCCCAGTTTCGAGCCATTGTATTCAGCGCTCTATTCGTTGTTATTCTTTATTTGTTATGGGTTTCTGCCAGATTAAAAATTGATTTCTACGACTCATCACTCATCCTCTTAAACGCCAAATGCATCGCTACCCATAGCATTCAAAACTACACAGCCACACGGCCTATTATTTTACCGATCGTCCTGTCGCCTATTTTCACCATCCTTCAGAATGCCCCACAAATCGCTTGGATAACCGCCCATGTGACCATGATAATCTTTACCGGTATTTTACTAATCATGGTCTATCGGTTTTTCCAACTAGATTTAAAAGCACCCTACGCGCTTTTTGGACTTTTTCTTCTCAGCATGAACCGCACTTTTTTACATATGGCGCCTTTTTGCAAAGAAGATGTCTTTGCGCTCCTACTATTAACTTCTGCTTATTACTTATATTTACGCGGCTGCCAATCCCGGCTCAAACGTTATTACATTGGTTCCGGAATCATCATTTCTCTGGCCATCGGCGTGAGATACAATTTCCCCATTTTATTCGCAGTGCTCGGATTTTATGAACTCTTAAGCGGTCAAATCAAATTTCAAAACTCTCCCAAACATTTCTTTGTAAAAACACAGGACCTGAGGTGGAAATTTCTGTTTCTACTGATACTGCCTCTTCTGCTTTTTGCATTTATATTATCTTGGCATTACAGTTCTCTTGGCATATCAGGCTTTTGGAATGCTCCAAAAACTTATATCCTGGGTCCGGTCGCACGAATGGCAGGTTTGGTAAAAGACCTGTACCCGCTTCCGCCCATCTACGTTTTTATTTTTCTTGTCAAATGCAGCTCATGGCCTGTCGTGCTTTTAGCTGCTTGGGGATTACTTGTTTCTTTACGGCGCAAAAACCACCTGGCATGGTTTCACATTTTATGGTTACTGGTGTTTTTAGTTCCTCAGATGACCATTCCCCAAAAAGAAGCGCGCTTTTTAATTGCGGTGCTGCCACCGCTCTATTATCTTGCCATGATAGGCCTTGAAAATACCTGGGGACATTTGACAGCCTTCACTCAAGCAAAAGCAAAATCGATTAAAACCAGTACGTTAAGACTGTTAATCATCTTGCTGGTGGTTGCGGCGCCTTTTTCACAAGCGCTGGCTGAGTTGGTACAATTTCAAGACCCGGTTTATCACAAAGATTTTGCCAAGGATATTGCTGAGTACGCTGTCAAACTAGCTGACGATCGCAAAATCTATTGGACAGGCCCGTTTTATCCTGTTCATCCCAAAGATTATATTTTTCATGTCGAAGACGTCACTTACTACATTCATCATTTGGGTGTCACGGGAATGAAATTATTATCTCACGGTAATTTTTCGGAAATACGAAACGCCCAATTTGTAACACCTGACTTTCAAAATCAACCGGTTTTTATCGGACCCAATGCGGGTGCCATGCTTTCAAACGGTGATGTGTTAATCGTCAATCCATCGGGGGACAGCTTTTTTACCAAAACCTTACCCGCTTCGCTGCCCCCAATTTTTGTAGAGCGTGTTCAGAAAATTCATTTCTTTAAAACCAAAACAGCGCCGGGCGGAGCAGCGCTTTTCTTATCGCCGGCAGCCGATGGCACCATGATCGAAGCGCAACCCACCCCGCAAGGGTTTTACATCCAAGGAACTCATTTGCCTGACGGGCGTTATGAAATCTATACACGTTTTAGCGGCGTGGATCAGTTTGTGCCGCTCTCGATTGTTGATGCAGCGGGTGGGCAATTTAAATATCTGCAGACAGACTTGAAACAGTTTACGAATGCTGAGGAAATTTACTTACTGACCTTTGAAAAAGTTAAAACTTTTTCCCTCCCTCAAACCAATTAAACAGAACGCTGCAGCCGTTTCGGAACACGGAACTTCTCGTTGATAATACGCCAAAGAAAGCGAAAACCGTCTTTAATGACTTTCGATTTTGCATGACCGGCCTGCCGCACTAATTCCATACTTGGAATTTCTGTAATTTGTCTCCCAAGTCTGAGCGTATTTGCCAAAAGCTCAATCTCAATCTCATAACCCGCGGCTGAATATTCAAAACTACGATAAATGTCATTTTCAAACGCCTTATAGCCATTTAATGCATCCGACAAATACCTGCCGTGAATACACCCAAAAAGCCAGGTAAATAAAATATTACCAAATGCTCTAATGCGCGTATATTCTTGACTGCCTCCATAAATGCGAGACGCAATCACTAGCCCGCCTGTTCGTCGTTGTTCCGTGATTAACTTAGGCAAATCCACAGCTTGGTGCGATCCGTCACCATCCATCATAATCAGGCATTGACCGACTGCTTGATCAAATCCGCTGCGGAGCGCTCCCCCTTTACCGCGTTGATAAGTTGAATTAATTAATTTCACAGAGCCTTGCTTCGCATATTCATTGACCTTTTCAGCTGTCCCGTCCGTTGACCAATCGTTCACAACAATAATCTCACACGTTTGTTTAATGGTTTTGAGTGATTGGATAACCGCATCTAAAACAGTGCCGACCGCTCCCGCTTCATTAAAAACCGGGATCACCACACTGACGTCGAGCGCCGTATTCTTTTCGGGTGATTTTAAATGATTAGTGAGCATAAACAGAGAGTGAAAACAAGTTCATGATTTAGTTAAGCTAAGCGCTCTCACGATTTCCGGCTTGTCTTTGAGCGATGGATCTAATTTAACCACTCTCTCAAGCGCTTCATGCGATGCTTTGGCGTTGCCAAGAATATCATAGAGGCGCGCCAGCGTAAACTGCGGGGCTGGGTTATCCGGAAATAAACGCGCCATCTCTTCGGTGACTGCCAGCACTTCATCCAAACGATTCTGCGCTTCTAGAAGCTGGCTGTTTTTTTCATAACCGTAAATTGATTCGGGATAAAGTTTAATCATGGTATCAATCAAAGATTTGGCATATCCGAACTCGCCCTGTTTCATTGTCATGTCAATCATGCGCATCAAAGCATCAAAGTTACTGGGCTTGTCAGCCCGCCAAGGCATCTCAAGCATGTGAGCATATAATTGAAATGCCACATCCAGTTTACCGGCTGTCTCAGCTGCCTGAGCCAGTGAAAAGACGTAAAGCGCCTTGTCTGGCTCCATTTCGTGAGCTTTTTCAAATTCGACCGCCGCACGCACCGTTAACCCTTTTTGCGTCGCAATGACCCCTAAAATATAGTGTGCTTCAGCTGTCTCATAACTTGCCTGAATGGCTGATTCGAGCAACGGCCAAGCCTCGTCATAATTGTCTAATCGATAGTTTAAGAAACCGGCTGCATACGCAAAACCGGGGGCGCCCGGATTAATTTCCAACGATTTTCGCAGCGCCTCTTTTGCCTGAACGTACATGGCTTTTCTCGCATAACCAATGACCAGCGCATTCTGAAGCTCTTGATTTTGATCAGGCGGCGGAATCATGTGAATAATGGACGGCAATTCGGAGGCTCGGTACTGATTAATAAATTGAATATTTTGTAAAACGGTCTGACGGTACAAACTTCGCGGTGCGCGAAACTCCAGATAAGGATAATTATCACTGTTCGTCAGCGCGCCTTTTGCCAATTCTTTAATTTCTGAATCTCCCAACAAATACGTTGAGAAAAATCCTTCTGGCTCGGCGATGCCATGCGGCTCAAAATCCTGCCGAATAATCGGGTTTTGCCAGGCTTCTTGAAGATGCGTAAAATCAATCTCCATTGGATCATTTGAGCCGATTAACATTAAATCAGGTGTGTAGGATGTCCAAAGGCTGACGTGCGGGAAAACCAAGCTAAACGTTTTAATAATCATACGCAAATCTTCAGTCGACATACTGTATGTCTGCAGCCATTGGCAAATCACACCGCCCGGTTTTAAGCGTTTTTGCATTGTCTGATAATGTTCCCGTGAAAATAGATTGGCCACACCCGCCATCCAAGGATTCGAAGGCTGCGAAATAATGACGTCATAAGGCTCTTCATGCACCAAAAGAAAATTACGGCCGTCATCAATGACAACATTGACACGCGGATCATGAAGCGAATCGCGATTAATCACTTCAAAATATTTAGCGGCATCAATAACCGCTTTCTCAATTTCAATCGCATCGACATGCTTCACGGGATGCGCTGTCACAGCTGCCAATGTCGCCGCACTTCCAACCCCCACAATGGCGACACGTTCGGCGCTGGGGTGAATTAAAAGCGGTAGATGTCCCAAGAAGCTTTGCGTAAACACATCATCCGCATTTGATGCTTCGACTTTACCGTTGACCGACATGGCAATGTAATCACGCGTCTTGTTAACACTAACCGTCGACCCCAAACCTTCTTTGTAAAACAGACTGCTGCGCTCGCCTAAGGACCGTGTAAAGGCTGCTTTAGAAGCCCCTTTGTTTTTTTGCGGTGTGACCATCGCACCGCTTGTTAAGATGGAGGTATTCCACGGCTGAGCAAAAGCATGACCAATGCCGACTGCAATGACCATCACAGCCATTAATATCATTTGCCGGACCGTTAAAAATCGTATGCGCGGCGCAGATAGCATGATGGCAAAGAGACCGATGAAAACGTTAATCCACGCTGCCAAAATCAGCATGGATTGAATCCCGATCAACGGAATTAATATAAAACCAGCTAGCAGGGAGCCAAAAATAGTTCCCAAAGTGTTTGCAAAATACGCCTGCCCCACCTCACCGCCCACAAAGTCAGAATGGTGGTAAATGTGGATAAAGCAAGCAAATAGCGCCCCGAAGAAAATGGTGGGCGGCAGCATGACGGCACCGCACAATAAAAATTTACCGGCCTCAATAAAATAGATGGAGCCGCCGGAATGTTCAAAAAGTTTCACGAAGTAATAAGGCATATCATCAAAAAAGTTCAAACCAACCAATGCCAGAACAGCTGTTGCTGCCTGAAGAACGGCAAACGTGGATAAGTTGATTGACATTCTTGAAGACAAAATACTAAAAATATAGCTCCCGATGGCAATTCCCAATAAGAAAGTGGCCAACATCACAGCAAATGCATAAACTGAACTGCCGAGCGCGATTGCCAAGACACGCGTCCATCCAACCTCGTAAAACATCGAGACGCCTCCCGAAACTGCAAATAAAACCAACAAGGCAATGCGGGTAAAGGAATTTTCCTTCATCGTAGAGACGTTGACCGCCTGAACGGAAGCTGGTTGCATAGCGTTGGTTGTAATAGACTCGGAAGTTTCAAAGCGAGTTAAATAAAATTGACAGACCAGAAAAATGGCTAAATTCATCATACCAGTCAATATAACTGATTGCCAAACACCGATCGTGTAAAGAAGGAAGAACCCGCTGGCAACAACCCCTACAACAGCGCCTAATGTATTTAAGGCATACAACAAACCTATTCTCTTTGCCATTTCCCGACCGCTGCGCACAAAGAATTTGCTTAAAGCAGGCAATGTGCCGCCCATGAGGAACGTCGGGACAAACAAAACAACAAACGATATGATAAGTTTAAAAAAACTGGCAACACCAAAAGAAGGCTGGAAAGTTCTGGCAAACCCTACAAAAAGTTTTTCAATCAAAATCCATATCAGAGGCGTCAAGAATGAATATAAAGCAACACCGCCCTCCAGCATGCCGTACAGGCGAATCGGCTGAGGGTGCGCATCAACTCTTTTGCCAAAATAAAGCGCCCCCAACCCCAGCCCTGCCATGTAGCCCGCAATTACGGCGCTGGTTGCATATGTCGTATTACCAAAAACCAAGCCTAAAACGCGCAGCCAAACGACTTCATAAATAAGGCCGCAGGCGCCTGAAATGAAAAAGAATGAAATGAGTAGAATCTGTACGGGTTTTGCAATTTTCTCTGTAGCGGTTCCTGTCACAAACACCTCTTTTTTTGATTCATCAGTGCGTCTAGTGCGCTTTAACACTCGTCCCGCCTTTCCCATCAAATCAATTGTCAGGCGGCACTAGGCTGATTTAATCGCCTGCCCTATCAATTCCACCATGTCACGGCTGAGATGCGGATACATCGGTAAACTCAAGCATTGCGAAGCAACTTTCTCTGTTACTTTCAAATCAGCCGCTTGACCGGACATTTCACGGAATGCAGGCTGTTGATGAATGGCTTTCGGATAATGAAGACCGACACCGATTCCTTTTTCTTCTAATTTCTTTTTCAATTGATCCCGTTTCGGGTGGAGAATCACAAATAAGTGATAAACATGCTCGCGCTCAGGTGCCACCCAGGGCAATTCAACATCTTTCACGCCCGTTAAGATTTCGCGGTACCACACCGCGCATTTCTGCCGCATTTGATTCCACTCATTCAACTTTTTAAGTTTGACACGCAAAAAGGCAGCTTGCAAGCTATCCAGCCTTGAATTAGTCCCTTTGATTTGATGAATATTTTTTTCCTTTTGTCCGTAATTGCGTAATAACTTTAAGCGCTCTGCTATCTCCCGATCGTTTGTAGTCACGGCGCCGCCGTCACCTAAGGCCCCCAAATTCTTGGATGGATAAAAACTAAAACAAGTGGCATCCGTAATGCTCCCAACTCGTTTCTGAAAATATTTAGCACCGTGCGCCTGCGCCGCATCTTCGATGATGCGCAACTTTTTCTGCTTAGCAATATCTAAAATTGGATTCAGATCCGCAGGCTGCCCATAGAGATCAACCGGTAAAATAGCTTTGGTTTGAGGTGTCAAAGCCGCTTCAATCTTGGCGGGATCCATGTGATAGGTTTTGGGATCAATGTCAACAAAAACAGGTTTAGCGCCCGTCTGTGTGATGGCCAAAGCCGTGGCGATAAATGTGTGAGAAACCGTGATCACTTCATCGCCCGGACCAATCTCACATGCGCGGAGCGCTAAATAAAGGGCATCTGTTCCCGAAGCGACGCTAACTGCATGCTGGCTGCCACAATAATCGGCAAATTCCCGCTCAAAAGCTTCGGTTTCGATGCCTAAAATATACGCATTTGATTCAAAAATGGTTTGGTAGGCGGCTCCCAGCTCTTTTTTAAGCTCATCATGCGCGGGTTTGAGATCAAAAAAAGGAATTTTCAAGTGAATGCTCTTATTTTTTCGCTTTTCGCGTATCGCCAATTTGTTTAGCAGGATTTCCAACGACAACAGCATAAGGAAGTACGTTTTTGGTTACCACCGCACCCGCACCGATTAATGCGCCTTCGCCGATGGTGATACCTCCTAAAATAGAAACATTACTTCCGATCGTGACATTTTTTTTGACACATGTTTTTAACAATTTCCAATCTTTTTCTGTTTGTAAAGTTCCATCCGGGTTTGTCGCTTTCGGGTAGTGGTCATTGATAAACATGACGCCATGTCCCACAAAAACACCTTCTTCAATGGTGACACCTTCGCAGATAAATGTATGGCTTTGAATCTTACATTTAGCACCGATATGACTGTTTTTCTGAATTTCAACAAAAGTACCAATGCGTGTTTCATCACCGATCACGCACCCATATAAATTGACAAGCTCCGGGTGGTGAATCACCACTTGTTTTCCCAATTGAACATCATCAGCAATCATGACTCATCCCTATTTGCGAATCCTGAAGAAAAGCAAGAACATAGGCTTTAGTATACTCCACCAACTCACAATCGGCACCATTTTTGAATAACCCAGTTCCTTGGCAGGATAAATCTTCGAAACTCCCACTTCTTGAACACGGTATTTTAACCGTATCGCATAATAAAAAAGGTAAACTTCCAGTTCGTACCGGTCTAGCCATGCTTGATGAAAGTCCATGCGTGCCTCTTTTAAGAAATCTGCTCGAAAAGCACGGAAGCCGTTGGTGCTGTCTGTGATACGCTGACCTGACACGAATGAAAATAAAATCGGATGAACAAAACGTGTCGTGAGCAAACGATAAAGCGGCATATCGCCATATGTCCCGCTTTTTAAGTACCGAGATCCTTGGACAAAATCCGCCTGCCCGTCCACAATGGGCGCCAAAAGACGGGAAATTTCTTCCGGATTATCCTTATTGTTCCCTGCCATTGTGACAACCGCATCATAGTTTTTTTCGATGGCATAATCATAAGCACGTTTCAGCGAAAAACCCACACCAGAACGATTTTCATTTCGAATAAGCAAAAATTGATATTGTTGGGCTAATTTGGCAGGCTGTTCGTCCGTTGATGCATCATCCACCAATACAGCATCATATTGAACATTTGAGGTTTGCTGTACTAAAAAAGAATGCACGCGCTCCGCTACTTTTGTTAGCTTGATACCTTCATTAAATGCAGGGATCACGATCAGGGCCTTCATTGCAAACGAACGGGCACTCCACGTTTGGCAAGTGATTTTTGAACTGCTTTTAAAATTCGGACGACAGACAAACCGGATCGGCCGTCTGATAAGGGGCTTTTTCGTTTTCGAACGGCAGCGATAAATGCGTTAGCTTGTGCTTTAAGCGGCTCAGACAAATTAACCTTGGGAATCGTGATCGTTCCTTCTTTGGCAAGTAATTGAAATTCACCAAAAGTTTCGTAATAATATTTTTGAACCACTTGCCGGTCATAAATTTTAACAGGCCCTGTTTGATCTAAATCATCCCACATGAGCATATGTTTATCACCAACGACTGTGATTTGCCGAACCTTCCGGGGATCAAGCCAGCTAACATGAATGCTGACCAGAATATTTTTTGGATAAACCAATGAAATAAAAGCAACATCTTCAATTTTTTTCTGTAAGTAAATACCGCCGCGCGCTGACACCTCGATTGGTTCTGCGTTGAGTAGATAATTAAAAATTGAAACGTCATGGGCAGCCAAATCCCAAACAGCATTGACGTCCTGACGAAACGGCCCTAAGTTGGTTCGTTCTGAATGTAAGTAGTAAATACGGCCAAAACTTTTCTTTTGGATTAGCTCTTTCAGCTTTTGAATGCCTGCATTATAAAGAAATACATGCCCCACCATGAGGATGCGCTTCTTTTTTTGTGCTAATCGAATTAACTCTTTTGCCTGCCGCTCGTCCAAGCACAAGGGTTTCTCGCACAAAACATCTTTATTGGCCATCAAAGCGGCCTTCACCAAATTAAAATGGGTTGCCGTTGGTGTGGCTACTACAACCGCCTGAATCCTGGGGTGGTTCAAAATTTCCTGGAAACGATTGGTGGGATGAATGGTTCTAAACTGCTGTTTCATGGCTTTGAGGCGGTCCCGGTTCAGATCGGCACACATAAGGACGCGAACCTCTTCCATGCTTGAGAAATTTCGGATGTGGTTAGGCCCCCACTGCCCACAACCAATCACGCCAATATTAATCATAACTCTCCTTGTCTCAAGCACTTATCGGCTTTTTAACAATCGCTCTTGAATGGCTCTGGCCCATGGCGGCACCGGATTCTTGACCACCGCACACAAAGTCACGCCATCTGCTTTAATTTCGTGAATGGTGCCCTCTGGCGGCCATTTGTCACTCAACAACTCGTCATGACTCAAATTTCTTGTAAGTCCAATACCGTAATCCCAACCCCGCGTTCCATGAATTGACGGGACCAAGGGATTGTATTGATCGCCAAGCATGGTCTTTAAGTAATAAGCTGTTTGCAAAGTACTTCCGTCGCTTGAAACCACTACCGGATCATACATGCCTTCTTCTTTC
This sequence comes from Candidatus Abzuiibacterium crystallinum, assembly GCA_002787155.1. Lineage (GTDB taxonomy): Bacteria > Omnitrophota > Omnitrophia > Omnitrophales > Abzuiibacteriaceae > Abzuiibacterium > Abzuiibacterium crystallinum. The sequence goes on from PCVY01000028.1 coordinate 12,819, forward strand.
AAATGCTCCCCCAGCCATTCGGCTGCCAGTTTTAAACTGTTCCCCCAATAATCAGTATCATAATTACCAAAAGCACCTTTTAACCCACCCACAGTTTCATTGAAGTAGACATACGCGTGCGGATGATTACGCACCATCCAAGCGGCAGGTCTTACCAACAAAACGACCAGTAAAACGCAGGCCATTGCTTTTAACCAGGTTTTTTGAAGCAGCCGCCATAGATGCTCCCAGCCCAGAACGGCAAGAACAACAAAAGGCGGATAAACAAATATAAAATGACGCCATCCATCATAAAGTGGCGGCTTCTTAAAGATAGCATAGCCAATCGGAAAGAAGGCTGCAAGTAAAAGAACCTTCAGAGCGCTGTCCCGATCAATTGGTTTGGCCCTCCATCGGGCAAAGACAAAAAAAGCCCAACCCAATAAAATAAATAGAGGCGACGTAATGAAAATCCATTTTGGGATGTAATACCAAGGCAAATGAGTTGACAAATATTTTTCACCTTCAAAAAGAACGCCTAAAACCAGCGCGTTGTAATTGGACATTTCGTGGAATGCAATCCAAGGATTCTTCAAAGGCGCTTCAAGCCCGAAAGGCCAAAAAATCAAACCGCCAAAATATCCCAGCAAACTCACGATCAATACGGAGGTAAGAGACACGCTCATTACTTTTGTATTCAAGCGATGGTTAAAATACTGCGTGACCCAAAAACAAAAAAGGAAGAAGAAAAGATAAGCCAGTAATAAAATACCGCCGATTCGAACAGCAATAGAAAGCGCCACACCTAAAGCCAGCAAAAGGATGCGCCGCCATTTTGGTTTGGGTAATTCATTTAGAAACGGAATCATCCAATAAAGCGCAAGGGTATAGGTGAGTGCAAACGGGATATCTTTGGGATTATTCATACTATGACCGAGTAGACGCGGTGACAAAAACGCAAACCAAAGACCTAAGGATGCTGCCCGCCATCCAGCCATCCGCTGACACAACAGCCCTATAATCAGAATGATGAGAAATCCGACACAAGCGTTAATAAAATGTCTGGTTTCGTAAAAATCACCCCATTGAAGATCCTGAAAAGCCGCCCGATGGATAGACCCCGTTTTCAACCCATAAATCAATGTTGTTATGGTGTCAAATAAGTGACCATACAAATTCAGGGTTAGATCACCGCCAATGTCAGCACCTGAAGTCAGCGCTGCTTTATCTTGACCGCCGGTTAAAAAATAACGAACGATTAACTTGCCGTAGTGGGCGTGAACCCACTCATCCCATGTCATGCCATAATCGGAGCTGATCATGGTCATAATAACCAGCATCAAGGCTGCAGAGACCCAGAAAAATCTCTTTAGAAATAATTCGCTGATGCTGAAATGAGTTGGATCTAGCAGGAAACTGTTTGTTTTCATCGGCGTTTAACCGTGTACCTCATGAGATCAAAAAAAGTCATATAAATGTTACGCCATTTAGCGCCGGATGCTCTGCCCTGCGTTCGCGGGAGAAAATCAATACTTTCGCAGTCAATCCGAAATCCTCTTTTCTTTGCCTCAACAATTCTCTCAATCTCTCCAAAAAAACTTTGCGACATAAGCGGCGCTGTAAAAATTTCTTTCCGGCCTAATTTAATGCCGTTGGCATCCTTGGTATCAATCCCAAACAAGCATTTTGGAATGAGATTAAAACCAAACGACAAAAACTGCCGCCAGGGTGTGTAGATTTTTTTCCTATTTTCACGCACCCCAATCACCAAATCTAAACGATCTTTCTGCATTCGATGAAACAATTTAACCAAATTACCGGCCGGCCACTGATCATCAGCTGCCGTTTGGAAGATGTGCGTTCCCTTCGCTTCGTGAAATAGGTCTCTAAATGAACGGTAGATCCCCTGATTGGTTGTGTGGCGCATGACGCGGATTTCTTTTGTTTGATCCGCCAGTTTCGTTAAAATGGTGCAGGTATTATCATGGCTTGCGTCATCCAAGCAAAGAACCTCAAACCCATCTAGTTCTGGTTGAAGCGCCTCAAGAACTGTCAGATGGTCCTCGACCACCTTTTGAATGGTGCCGGCCTCATTATAAGCGGGAATGGTAACGGATAGATACGGTTTAGGCATGCTTTGACATCACTTTGAATGGTTGCTGTAAAAGTGTTCGGCTAAATGATTCATGTATATATATTTCGGCCATTTTGATCCCTGTTTAAACATACCATATAACTAGTGGTGTTAGACAATGGTTAAAGTAACCGTGTCACGCGTCATTGATGGGCTGTTTTTAAGTAGAGCTAACCATATCAATTGTCTAACGGTACTAGTCGATATTTCATTAATAGAATGCAAACTGACCGTTTTCGATGGCTTGATCCTATTGTTCTGTTCTCCTGTTTAGCACTTTTGCTGGGCTATACCGGTGTTCGCGCTTATTTATTATCGATGACGCACGATGAAGCGCTCACCTACACTTATTTTGCACTTCTACCCAAAACTTATACGGAAATCATCACCTACCATATTCCAACCACCAACAATCATTTACTAAACTCCTTGTTGATCAAATTCTTTACGTCTCATTGGGGCGACTCGGAATTCATCATCCGTTTACCTGCCCTGACCGGTCATCTGTTGTTTTTGTTGGGAACTTTATTTTGTTTGCGCCTGTTTTTCAAAGGACCTTGGTTGTGGGGAAGTTTCTTACTGGTCAATGCGCATCCGTTTCTTTTGGATTATTTTTCATGTGCTCGCGGCTATGCCCTCGCTTTAGGATTTAGCGCCCTTGCATTTTTCATGATTTTGATGATGATCAAGCATGGCCGGCTGACACAAAGCCCGTTCCAACTTGTCATTGCCATGCTAATGATGGTATTAGCAGTTCTGTCAAATTTAGCTTTTTTAAACCTAATGATGCCCATGATGGCATTGATCATGTTTTTTGGTATCTTTTCACTCATTCGCCAAAAAGTTTCTTTTATGAAGCGCGCACAGTCAATCATAGCGAACCTGGGCCTGCCCATGGCCATCCCCGGTTATGGGTTATATTTCATCTATGCCGAACCCATACGCAAACTAAAAGCTGCGGACGAATTTTATCATGGCGGCAGTCAAAGCTTTTGGCATGACACCATCGGAAGCTTGCTGACGGTATCCTTGCATGAACAATCATACGGTATTCTGGGGAACATTTCTTTTCTTTCAATCCTGGCTGCCGGCTTACTTGTTTTAGCAGGCATTTTACTTCTCTTCTATTTCAAAAAACATCGGACGTTATCATTTACCGGTAAGTCGCTTGGCTTTTTTTTGCTCCTTTTACTCACTTGTACTGCTGGCAGCATCGCTGAACATATTTTGATAGGGACTGTTTATCCGTTTGACCGGGCTGCGATTTTCTTCATTCCTATTTTCACTTTTACTTTCCTGTTGACGGCCCGGCTGGCTCTTGACCTCTCAAATCAAGCCATGCAGCGAATCGTGATCGTAGTGTACGGCTGTCTAATCATCATTGGATTGTGCCATTTTGCGCGTTGCGCTAACTTGACACATTTTTTGTTAAACAAACCAGACGCCAACACAAAAGATGTCATGCAATATTTACGCGAAATACATCGTGTCGAGAACTTAGCGCCTCGTTCGGTGAGCCTGGGTGTCCATTGGTGGTTTGAACCAGCTGTGAATTATTACATCATTAGAGAAAAGCTTTACTGGCTTCAATTTGTCAATCGCCGCGGACTAGGCGGAAAATTTGATTATTACTACTTTCGAGAACCAGATAAGGAAATTATTCCAACGTACAATCTGGAAGTCATCCAGCATTACCCGCTGCCGGATACTTATCTCGCAGAACCTAAGGGTTCGCACACAGGTTAGGCATTCCGACTAATACAAACTTCCTGTTTGGTATACGCTTCGATTAATTCACGAATTCCGTCATCAAGCCTGTGAGTGGGTTTGAATCCTGTTTTCTCAATCTTTTCATTAGAAACAATGTAGTCACGCTGATCAGGATCCTTACCCGTTGCGGATTCTGTAAATTTGAAAGACGGTAAGTGATTTTGGATTGCTTGGCACAGTTCAAGCTTAGACAAGTTAGCCTCTGACAATCCTACGTTGTAAACTTGGCCGCATAACTTTGAAAAATGATTAATGCCGTGCAGAAAAGCCCTGGCGACATCCTTCACGTGAATATAATTACGTTTAAAATGCCCTTCAAAGATTTCCAAAGAGCCGTCTTTCCAAGCCCGATAGGTGAAATCATTCACCAATAAATCAATCCGCATGCGGGGCGAAACACCAAAAACAGTCGCCAATCGAAAACTAATCGAATTCTGCCGTCGTAATACAATTTTTTCTGCTTCAACTTTTGTGCGCGCATAAAGCGACAAGGGGTTCATGGGCGATTCTTCGGTGCACATCTTTCCTTTCTCCCCGATGCCATAGCCGCTGTTGGTAGTAGGAATCAAGATCTTCTGCCGTTCACTCAACACGCCGCACATTTTCCGTATAGCTTCTTGATTAATCTGAACCGCTTCCTCAGGTCGTTGATCGCACAAAGGCGCACCTACCAAAGCAGCAAGCGGAATGATGACATCTGCTTTCTCAAAATAGGGAACTAATTGATCAATCTCTCTTACATCACCTTCGATAAACTGGTATCGATCTGATGCCTGGATAGCGGCAAGGCTTTTTTGTTTATACATCAAATTATCAATTACTGTTACTTGAAAATTATTTCTTAAAAGTTCTGGCACCAAAATCGAACCTATGTAACCTGCCCCGCCTGTTACCACCACATGTTGATTCAAGGCTGCCTCCACTTGTGCCTAAAAAATTTGTTGTGCTTTTTCATAGTCTTTCGGAATACCAATGTCAATAAATCGGCCTTTTGCTTCAAAACCGAATACTGCTTGATGATTTTGAACCCAGCCAGGGAGCAATACCTGTTCCAAGGACAGTTTTGCGCTTGGCTTTTTTGCTAACGATGTGAGAAATGACTGATTGAACAAATAGACGCCGCCGTTGATAAAACCTTTCTGAGACGTTTGAGGGCTTAAGAATTGTATTACCCGCCCCTCTGCATCCGTACACACATGCCCATAACGATCATTATTTTCAACCGTATGCAGGCAAATAGTTAACGCAGACTGTTTTGATCGATGAAACGTTTCTAACGATTTCCGCTCAATTTCAAAGAAAGTATCTCCATTCAGAACGAGCACTTGGGCTGATACTTGGTTTGATTTTAAAGCCAATAACAACCCGCCGCCGGTTCCCAGAAAATCTGGCTCCACGGAATAAACAATATCAACATTGCGATATTGATTCCCAAAATGATTCTGAATCATTTTAGCCTTATAGCCAATGGCCAAAATAAATCGCTCAATCCCCTGCTCAATCCAATAATCCATTAAAAATTCGAGGAAAGGGCGGTTATGGATCGGTGCCATGGGTTTTGGGAGATCGGGCACTCGCGACTTTAATCTTTCTCCAGCCCCACCCGCTAAAATAATGGCATCCACTGTAGCAGCTTATTTCTTCCCGAGCATACGCAGCGTAGCCGGGACATTTTGGCGATACCAAGCAATCGTTTTCTGAATACCGGCATCCAAATCGATGGTCGGCCGCCAGCCAAAGATTTGCTTTGCTTTTTGAATATTGACCGCTAATTTATAGTTAATCGAAGGTTTGGATGTGTCATATTGAATCTTCATGGTACGTCCGGAATGACGAATAATTTTCTCCACCAATGTCTTTACCGCAATCGACTTTCCCATGCCCACATTAACAAGTTCATAGCGTGTTTGTTGTTTTTGGAGCGCCAGGCCGACAAAGTTCACTAAATCGTCCACATGAAGCAAATCACGTTCATCGGAACCATCACCCCAAACAGTTAAAAGATCGCTCGGGTTGGTTAAAACCTTGGTCATGGTCGCACCAAACACATGCGAACGCTCAAGATCATATTTATCATGAGGGCCATAAATATTGGAATGCCTGACAACGGTAAATTTGGTGTCGCTGATTCGAGAAAAAAACTCGCACATTTTTTCAATATAGACCTTCGTCCATCCCACGCCAAAATACTTATCCTTGATTTGATAGTTAAAATCGTCCTCACGCACTGGCCGGACACCTTCGGGGTACATCGTTGTGCAACTAAAAAAGACAAGATGTTTGATTTTTTGCTCAAACCCTTCTCGCAAGATCAAAGAATTCATAACCGCATTGTCCGTCACGTGAATGAAAGGTCTGGTCACAATGTCTTTTGCACCGGAGGTAGTGGCAGCGGCTTGAATCACAATAGCCGATCCTTTGATCGCGCGCGAAACATGGGAGTGGTTGGTTAAATCTGCCTTCAGTAATTTGAGGCGTTTGTTTTGACGTAAGGCTAAGGAAGGCTTTGTCTTCCAAAAAGTACCGGCAATAGGCCCTTTCCAACGTTCAGAAAAATAATCGACCAAATTCCGGCCGATGAAACCAGTGACACCGCATATTAATAATTGTTGTTTTTGACTCATTTCCTAAAAAACTCCGTCATGATAATACCTATAATGCCAAGCCCATTTTTAAGTGGGCTCATTTTTCTAATACCCCCGATTCGTTTAGGTTCATCACCTGGAATATCAGCCACTTTTAGCTTACGTTTGGCACACTGGATTGCTAATTGAGGCTCGATCCCCCCAACGCTGGCGCTAATATGACCTTCTTCTACTACGGATCGTTTCCACGCCCGAAACATAACCAAAGTGTCAGTATAATGCCCGCCGAATAGAACGTTGATAAGGGTGGTAAACATCCAATTTCCAAAACTGGTGACAGGATCATCGTCTTCGCTTTTAGCCCCCTGACAATAGCGTGACACGATTACCATATCGTAACCTTCTTTCATTTTAGCGACCAACACCGGAATTTTCTCTGGCAAAGAATTTCCATCCGGACTAAACGGGATCATCACGTCGCCTTTGGCCGCTGCCATGGCTTCGAAATAAGATTGGATCAAACCCTTCGATTTCTGCTTGATAAGAATACAGTCATTCTGCTTGGCATAAGCCTCTAGATATTCATAAGTCCCGTCAGAAGAATGACCATCAACAAAAATGATTTCATCAACCCATTCCCGTTTAATCTGCGGTAAAATTGCCCGGCACCCTGCCAGTTCATTGACGGTTGGTATAATTAAAGTAAATTTCACAAGCCTCCCTCTAAAAGGTGTAAAAATTAATTGACAAACGAAACTCTGTGACGGCCATACTTGATCATGGCTGGTATAGAGTGAAGGTCAGTAGACGTTAATGGCTTCACGTTGAGCATGCAACCCTGAACGAAACGAACTGCCTTCTTTAATGTAGTGACCAATAAATGCGCGCCGAAACCGATTCTGACTTTGGTTTAATTCTGACCCATGAACTAAGTTGCCATCCATAAAAACCACGGATCCTGCTTTTGCAGGCAAATAGACTTTTCGATAGCCTTTGGGAATGACGCAAGGCCGTCCTCTGTCATTAACAAAATTGGCTTCAGCGGGATGCGGCGTGCGGTACGCCTCTTCTTTAACCTCTAGGATAGGCTCCTGATGTGAACCAACATACGCATAAAGACACCCATTCTCCTGATCAGCATCATCCAAAGCGACCCAAGCGCCGCCAAAAACAAATTGCGCTGCCTGCACATAAAAATTATCCTGATGCACATCACGTCCAAGTGCGCCTGGTTTTTTAAAATATAACATGCTTTGCAAAGCACAAATTTTCTGGCTCCGAAGCAAGCTTCCCATTGCGCTGACTATGAATGGATGTTTAAGTAAAGAAAAAAAGGCTGTATTTAGCCGATGAGGATTCATGATGGGAGCATATTCTTCACCACCTTCACACTTTAGCGTATCCGCTTGACTTAAATAATGACGGCATTCATGACAACTTAAAGCTTGGTCCGCTACCAAAAAACCGTCCCGATGATAGTTTGTCACTTCTTGAGTCGTCAAGAGCCTTTGACGAGATTGCCCTTCAATCATTGATCGGCTTTCCCCGCCTCTCATATATTTAAGCCTCGCCTGCCGAAATCCGTTCACGCCAATATTCAAGCAAATGATGCACGCTTTCTTTAAATTCGTACTTAGGTTTCCAGCCGGTCATTTTGGAAAATTTGGTCGTGTCAGGTATTTGAAGCGTCACATCCGCCGGTCTTAAAAGCGCGGGGTCTACACGAGAAGGGATTGGTGAGCGACTCTCCTTTTTCAGCAAATCTAAGAATTCGCCCACCGAAATAGAAGTGGTACCGCCTATATTATACGCTTCGCCCGGTTCACAGTATTGCGTGGCAACCCAATATGCCTCCATTGCATCGCGGACATCGATCATGGTTCTAATCGAATCCAAGTTACCGTGTACCAACTCTTTTTGTTTTCCCGTTTCAATCAAAGCCACTTGCCTGGCAAAGGATGTGGCAAAGAGATCGCGGCGTCTTGGATTGAAATAAGCGAACATGCGTGTGCGAATAATTTTCATCCCATAGCTTCGAAAATAACAAAACCCGAGTAAATCTTGGGCAACTTTGGAAACCGCATAAGGGCTCGAAGGTTTCATAGGCGCTTCTTCTTTAATCGGCACATCTTTAGGATCTACTTGTCCGTAAACTTCTGAAGTGCTGCATAACTGAATAATGGGGTCTATCTCGGCAGCGCGAATGGCTTCGAATAAATTAGAGGTGGCTAAAATATTATTACTTAAAACGGCATTGGGATTGTCAAATGAGGCGCGCACATTCGCGTAGGCAGCCAAATGGAAAATCACATCGGGTTTAACACGACGCATCACATTAAATACAGAGGCAAAATCGTTGAGATCGCATTCATAGGTTTTGATTTGAGAAGCAATGTTTGCTAGGTTGTTTTGAGCGGTTGTGCTGTGCCATCTTAAAATGCCATGCACTTCGGTGCCCTGGCAGTGTTGAATGATATGCTCGGCTAAATAACTGCCGCCCGAACCCGCTATACCTGTAATGAGCGCTCGTTTAAAAGGACGTTTCATTACGAAACCGGCTTTTTATCTAAGAATACATTGTAAGTTTTTATGAATTTTCCATTCGTTGCCTTATACCAATCCATTACATCTCGAATCCCCTCCTCAACCGAAATGGAAGGTTTGAAGCCCAATGCTTTTAGTCTTGAAATATCCATCACGCGTCTTAGATCGCCTTTCGGTTTTGATGTATCCCATTCTATTTCAAGCGGACGCCCATAACAGCGTTTAATGATCTCTGTTAATTCTTTAATTGAAATACCCTGACCGCTCCCTATATTGATTGGTTGGGTTGCTTGCTTTTCAACCACCAGCAGCATAGCTCGCGCAACATCTTTGGCGTGAATAAAATCTCGCATCGGGGACCCATCCCCCCAGACGCAAAGCGGATTCTCGCCTTCCATCGTTCTTTTAATGAGCGAAGGAATCACCATGGCATTCACCGGATCAAAATTATCATGCGGGCCATACACATTGGCTGGACGAACAATTGAACACCGATTCCAACCATATTCAATTTTATACGCTTCAGCCTGCAATTCTCCCATCCGTTTCGCCCATCCGGCAAATCGGTCGTTTTCTGAAGGAAATGTCTTCCACACATCATCTTCATGGAACACTTCAGCTGGCGCGTAAACACCTATTGTGCTCGTATAGAGATACCACTTCACATTGGCCTGCCGCGCCGCTTCCATCATGTTTGTATTAAATAACAAAATCGGGACCAAAAAACTAGCCGGGCGCTTTCCAGTCACACCGGGTGAACCTTTAACACCCACTAGATGAAAAACGTAATCCATTCCTTTGCAAACTTCAGCGCATTGATCAAATTTGGTTAAGTTAACACGGCAAAATTCAACCTTGGGGTGTGCCAGCGAAGGATCATCCAAAGAAACGACTTTTACCTTTGCGCCGGCATTAACCAAAAGTTCCACCAATTGACGTCCGATCAATCCCGTTCCACCCGTCACAAGTACTCTTTGATTCTTAAACATTGATACCATTCTTTCTTGAACCAACTAAAAAGGTCCTTTAAATTTCTCTTCCCAAGAATAAAAAACTTCTTTGGATAAATCGGTTTCTTTTAAGTCTAGCATTTTTTCGGCTAATCGAACAATCTGACGGGCCGAAGGATAAAAAAGATTTTCAAGCGGCCGGGTCGTCGGACAAGGCGTTTGAGCAAATCCAAGACGCTCGACCGGCTTTTTCAGTTCTTTAAAACAAGCTTTGGAAATTTGTGCGGCGAGCTCGGCGCCAAAACCGCAAAAAACCCAGTCGTAATCGGCAATCATCGCAAGTCCGGTGCGCTTGACAGATTCGATCATAGGATTAATATCCAGCGGCACCAAAGAGCGTACATCTATCACTTCCAATGCAACATCCCGCCTTTTTAAAATTTCGGCTGCTTTCAGCGCTTCCACATTCATCCATGAGGTACAGATCACCGTCAGGCTGTTTCCTTTTAATCTGACTTCTGATTTACCGAGTTGATCCGTTCGATTAAAATCCACGGTATCAACAGCATCGTATAACCACCGATGCTCTAAGAAAATAACCGGATTGTCATCTTGGATAGCGGCTCTCAATAAGCCATAAGCATTTTGCGGCGTTGTCGGCATCACAACTTTTAATCCGGGGACGTGGGCAAAAAAACTTTGAAGCGATTTGCTGTGTTGAGCCCCTTGCCCCCAACCACGCCCAAGGATACCTCTGATCACAAGCGGCACCTTCACCTTTCCGCCTGTCACATAACGCATGTTCGACACCATGTTAACAATTTGATTCATCGCCAACATCATAAAATCAACGCGAATGTGCGTATGAACCGGTCTTAAACCAGACATAGCGGCGCCCAAAGCAACACCGGTCATCGCATCTTCGGATAACGGTGTGCCAAAACATCTTTTCTTTCCGAACGTTTCAACCAAGCCAACCGTGCTGCCGAATATCCGCTTATGGTCAGGCACATCGAGCCCGTATACAAAGACTCTGTTATCAGCTTTCATTTCATCACGCAAAGCGCGATTAATCGCATCTCGAAAAGCAATTCGCTCACTCACGATTCACCTATGAAAGCGGTATTTGGTTGAGTAGTTGACATAGTTTAGAAATTCTTTCCTCACTCAATGAAGGATAATTTCCAATGTAAAACCCAAAAAAGTGGACATGTTCAACATTCGGGAAATCTTTGTAGTTGATTTTTTTTAGGTACGGCTTCAGATAAGGCTGCCTCAATTGATTACCGCCCCCCGAAGTTCCGCGTCTAAATTCAACCCCACTATCCTTTAATGTTTCCATGACACGTTCACAGAAAGCATGATTGGGTTCTTTTAAAACCAGTGTAAAAGCATAATTACTGCATCCCTCTAATTCAAAATCGACAAAGTACCGCTTTGGATCAAGATTGGCTAAAAAAAATGCTAAATTCCGATTACGCAACTTAATTTCTTCATCTAATCGCTTGAGATGCGACAACCCCATCACGGCATTGAGTTCCGTACTTCGAATATTAAAACCGGGGTAAGCAAAAATAAATTCCGGGTTCAGATCGGAATATTCTGATTCATATTGACGTTTCAAATCTGAATCGGTTGATTCCCGCACCAGACCATGAGAACGCAACATTCGAACTGTTTCGTAAATCGCTTTATTATTTGTTGAAACCATCCCACCTTCAATCGTGGTTAAATGATGTGCATAATAAAATGAAAAATTTGAAACCAAACCAAAAGTGCCTAGTTTTTTGGTGCAATGAGTTGCGCCATAAGACTCACAAACATCTTCAACTAAAGGAATGTTTTTTTCGGCCAGGAAAGCAAGCAGCGAATCTGTGAGAGCGTTATAACCCAGGATGTGCGTCAAAAAAACTGCTTTTGTTTTCTTGGTCACCTTCTTTTTAATTTGGTTTTCATCCATTCCCAATGTTCGAGGATTAATATCCACAAAAATAGGATCAAAACCAAGTCGAATCACTGCTGTAATATCCGAGACCCATGTCAATGTCGGCACCAAAACCTCGCCCGTTCCATGCAAAGCTTGAAAAGCAGCAAGCGTCACCAGGTTAGCCGAAGAGCCTGAATTAACAAATACGCTGTGCTTGACTCCGAGCCACCGTGACCACGCCTCTTCGAATGCTAATACATTGCGCGATTGTGTGAGAATGTTGTCTTCTTTTAGGAAATCTATGAGCTCTTGGCGATCGCCGGCGGTAATATTGTTATGCATCAAAGGCCAATGAAGTTTGTTATTCATTGTTTTTCCGCTCATATCGTGCTGAAAATATGGTTGTATAATTCTTGAGATGACGGGAATGGTGCTTGTTTGGCTTTTAAAATACTTTTTTCAATTCTCTCTTTTAAGCGGGATTGAATCCCTTCGAGTGATTGCTTTTTAATCCCTTTACGAAGACAAATTTTCTCAATTTGATAACAAGGATCATACAACTTCGCTTGCTGAGAAGTCGGCTTCTTTCGATAACCAAACTTAAAATCCTCGTTAACCCCTACATGTTCCAGAAACCGATAATATTTCAGACAAAGAAAAGCGGGCTGCGCCTTCTTTTTCATTTGTTGGATTAACTTTGAGGTTTTTTGATATGCGACATCAGCGCGCGACCCATCTCCTTCGTCGTAATAACAACGAAACCCTTTGACCGCATCACGGAATGATCGAAACCCCCTTCTGGCTTTGCCTGGCGTGTGAATAGCGAGATCGTTGTCTTCACAAACAAACAAAATACGCAAGCCGCGCAAACTGGCAAAATTCAAGCTTTCCCAAAACACACCTTCTTCAATTGCCCCGTCTCCAAAAAAAACAGCAACCATGCCCCCCTTTTTTTCATACTGGTTGGCAAAAGCAGCGCCCACCGCTACCGGAATGGTCGTCCCAACAACGGCAGAGGTGGCCATCAATTGATGCTCAGGCGAAGTCAAATGCATCGAACCCGCCTTCCCCATTGCCGGTCCTGTTTGTTTTCCATGCAATTCCGCAAAAAAACCATCCGGCTCTTGAGTGGCCATCAGATAAAGGCCGTGGTTTCGGTAAGTGCCAAATATTTTTGATTGCGGCGGAAGCGCGCTCATGACTCCGGCTGCAATGGCTTCCTGCCCGATACACAGATGGACGGGTGTTTTCATTTCATCTTGAGAATAATGTGCCTGAATCGCTTCTTCGCAAAAGCGGATCAAGAAGATTTGTTCGTAACATTGACGAGCTAAGCTAGGCGTGAACACGTTAGGTCACATTCTGAAAATCATCCGGTTCGTACACCACAATTTTACTTCCGTGCAAATCAAAATTAAAAGAGACATGGACTAATTTCTTTAGTTTTTCTCGGACAGCTTTTTGAAGCTCCGGCTTGACGAAGAGTAAAATAAACCCACCCCCGCCAGCGCCTAGAATCTTACCTCCCGTAGCGCCAGCAGAAAGCGCTGCTTGATAAATTTCATCAATTTGCGGTGTGGTAATTTTGTCCGAGAGTTTACGCTTAAATTGCCAAGATTCATGTAATAATTTGCCGAATTGCTCAACAGGCGTTTTTTGATCCTGTAGAATATGAATGGCTTCATCCACCATTTCCGACATGTGCTTAAGTTCTGCTTGGCGCTCATTCATATTTTTAATCACTTCAGATGCAATTTTGAAAGCAAAGCGAGAAAATCCGGTAAAAAAAAGCATGAGATGATCTTTCAAGTCTGACATTCGGTCTTTCGGCAAAATAAGAGGATGCACACCGAATGAATCGTCCCGGTTAAACTCGATTAAATTAACGCCGCCATAAGATGCCAAAATCTGGTCTTGGGAGCCCACCGCTTCTTTAATGACGTTTTGTTCAACATGAACGGCGCTTCGCGCCAGCTCCTGTTTATCGATCATGGCGCCCTGAAGAGCTTTAATCGCATGGATAAGACCTACTGTAAAAGCTGAACTGGAACCTAGGCCTGATCTGGCCGGCAAATCGCCATCGTGATGAATTTCTAGGCCTTTTTGCATATTCATCCATGACAAAACAGCTTTAACTGCGGGATGTTTTATTTCTGAAATTTGATTCACATACTCAATTTGCGAATAGACAATTCGGTGTTTATATTCAAAGAAAGGAGGTAAGAAACGACAAGTGATATAACAATATCGATCGATAGCAGTCGCTAACACCCTACCGCCATGTTGACGGTACCAGGCAGGATAATCAGTACCACCGCCAAAAAATGAGATCCTAAAAGGCGTTCTGCTAATAATCATTCAGGGTGTCTGTCAATAAAAGACATTACAATTTGCGCATCTATCAGCTTATGTTATAGTATAACGTATAGAGGCGATATTCAATTGATTGTTTCCTAAATAAACGGCATTATTTAGCTGATAATTAACCTGATAATCACATGCCTGCCAATTGACAATAAATCACAATCTGTGCTAAGCCAAAATAGAGATAAAACCACATTTGCGCTGCTTTCGATCATTTTGCTAAGCAACGCCATTTTTCTCTTCCGGCACGCCTCCCATTATTTTGATGTCTACGAGATGGGGGCTTTGATGGACGCCGGATGGCGCATCCTCAAAGGGCAGTTGCCTTATCTTGATTTCCAGTGTTCGTCAGGACCTGTTCATCTTTATTTAATCACTCTCTTCTACCGGATATTTGGCATTGGCAAAAATGCCATGCTTGTCTTTCTAATTGTGTCACATTCTGCCGCTATTTTACTAACTTATGCCATGGCACGTCGATATTGCCCCAAAGCCATTGCCTTTTTAACTTCTCTCCTGACAACCGTTTGTTTTTATTGGACGATCTCTCATCCTTGGCCAGATCAAACCGCGCACCTATTTGGTTTGGGAGGTGTATGCCTTCTCATATATCAAACTCCCTTTTCTTCAAAAAGTTCTGCTTTTAAAAATGGCTTGCTTTGCGGTTTCTTTTTCATTTTATCGATGGCAACCAAAAGCAATGTAGGCCTTGCTTACGGATTAACATTTGTATTTTTCTTTCTTTCTGTCGAGGGACGCTTGCAGGGACTCCTAGGACTTCTTCTGGGAACTTTGTTGGGCGGCGCCATCATGTTATTGGTGATTCGAGACCCGGTTGCTTATTACAACCAAGCATTTGCGGCTTTCTACACCGGAGAGCTGGCGAGTCGGCGTTTGATTTCATTTTTAATCTTGTTTACTTATTTCGTCGAGTGGTATTGGCTGATCGGCATCATCACTTTAGCCGTCATCGAGAAAAATATTAAAACACATCAACCGTGGGTAATGCTTTTTATTTGTTTCTACGGCATCATGATTTTTACACGCTTCAGCAGTACTATCAGACCAGAAGCTAATATCCCGCTTTCTGGCGTCTTCTTGGCCATGGCTTTTAGCTTGTTATTTAAGGATCGAGAAAATCACACGTCAACACTTGGGAAAATTGTTTTTAAAAGCGCCATCGTCATGATGGTTTTCTTCTCCGGTTTACTCATTGCGTCATCGGCCAAGAGAGGACTTGCTCTAAACGCCTGGGCTGACGGTGGAATTGATTCTTTTAATCACTACACCATGGCTTCTCGCGGCGTAGCAGGATGGCAAACGAGTCATCAAACCGGCGAAGCCGTTGACGCCTTGACTCAACTAATCAAAACCTATGTGCCCGCCAATGATTCTTTGCTGGTCTTAAGCGACCTGCCGATCCTTTATCTTTTAACGAACCATGAAAGCTACGAAGGAATTCCGGTTGCTTTGCGTGTTAATGAAGAACCGCCTCCCGGAGAACCTTCTCAAAAAATATCGCAGTACGTTCAAACGCACACGCCGGATTGGATTGTGACGCACAAGTCAGAACCAAGCACACCGCGGGTAACTGACATCATCCCTTACTTGGGTTTAACCGATATGATTAACGAACATTACATGATTGCGGCACAGCATGAAAATTATGTTTTATTAGTTCACCGGAAGCGGCTAACTGAATTAACACCAACCATTGTTCAGCTACATCAACTAACGGGCGTTTAAACAAAGATGCCAAATACATCACCACCCACAGTAAAGAAAGAACTCTATGGCTGGATAGGCGTTACTGTGTTCTTACTCGTCAACGCTTGGTTTCTTAATTTCAATGCTTTTCGCGGCTTTAACTTCTTTGATTTCGGATGTTTTATGGATGCGACATGGCGCATCATGCACGGACAAAAACCATACACGGATTTCATTTTCTTCGTTGGCCCTGTTCATCTTTACATGTGCGCTATCTTCTATCTTCTCTTTGGGTTTGGTAAATGGGCGGTTTTGGTTCACTTGGTGGCAGTTTCTTCTGCGCTTGTTGCACTCACATACCGTGTTGCCAGAAAATATCTTTCAATTCCCCTAGCTGTTCTAACATCCGTTTTAACCGGTATTGCCTTTTACTGGCCGGTTTCACACCCTTGGTACGATCAATCGGCACACTTCTGGGGATTGCTGGCGTTTTACGCTTATCTGTTTTGGTATCCGTTTGAGCGGAACCGCCAAGCATTCTGGGTGGGGGTTTTAAGCGGGAGCGCCGTGATAATTTCTTTGATGACCAAAACCAATGTCGGCACTACTTATATTCCCCTCATATTCTTCATGTTTTTGATTTCACCCAATTTTCAAAGAACCGTGCCCGGTTTTTTTGTTGGCGCCTTTTCTGCTTTGATTGTTCTGCTCGTCTGTCTTGGAAATCCTGCGGCTTTTTACAATCAAACTTTCCAAACCTTCTCGATTCCCAGTCAAACGATTCAGCGTTTTCTCCCTTTTGTTTACATCCCTACTTACCTTCTCAATGAATATTGGGTTGGACTTTTAGTCATGCTTTACGCCATTCGATCTCATTGGAAAAAAGTATTTCGTTTACTGATCCTTTCTTTAGGTGTTTATGCCTTGGCTATCTTTACAACAGTAACAGGCTCCATGAAAACAACCGCAAACATTCCATTATGGGGTCCTTTTATGATGCTGGTTTTTATTGCAGTGGCGCAAGTGCGCCCGCATTTAACAACCACTCGCCGCCAGATTGAAAACTCGATATGCACTGGACTGTTGGTGATTTTGTCTTTTCTGTTAATTTGTAACGGTGCACTCAGAGGCTTCGCGCTTGAAGCATGGACCTACGGAAACATTGATCCTTTTGGGACTTACCCCATGAAAACAAAACAACTAAAGGGATGGCTGGCCAATCAGAGAACCGGTGAGGCGGTTGATCATTTAGTCGCTTATTTAGATGAATATGCATCTAAAGATGACTCTCTTTTGGTTTTAACCGACCTGCAAATCCTATATTTACTCACCCATCATCAAAGTTATAAGGGTATTCCTTTTAATTTCGCGGATGGCAAGGTGCCAAGCCCAGGACCTCAGACTGAACAAGTGCGCCGCTACATTCTGAGCCATCCGCCCGATTGGGTTGTGACGCATCGAAATCCCCTCTATCAATCTTTGGTGTCAAAAATTGTGCTTCATTTGGGCCTACAGGAATTTCTTGAGAAAGACTACGCTAGCATCACCTGGTTGAATGACTATATCTTGTTAAAAAAGATAAAGGATTCGTTTTAGGTGGCAGCCTTGGCTGCTTTTTTTGGAAATGTTATACTTGAAAAAGATGGTCTCACATTATAGGGTCAGTGCCTTGCGACCGATAATAAAAGGACTTAAATTCAGGTAAATAGAATAAAGGATTAAAGCGGTGCTCAACACCAGCAAAACAATTCCAAGCAGCGCTGTTCCTATCAAAATTGGCTTGGTACAGATTAATAATAGTTTTTCCGGCCAGAATTATTTCCCTTATTCGGTTGGTATCATTCAATCGTTTTTGAAAAAGCACGTCAAAAATATCGAACGTTTCCGGTTTTTGCTGCCAATCTATTGTCGTATTCCGGTTGCCAACGCAGTCAAGCAATTAGAAGGCGCCCATATCATTTTCTTTAGTGCATACGTTTGGAACATCCGGATTTCTTATGAAATTGCTAAACAAATTAAAACATCACACCCAGAAACCATCATCGTCTTTGGAGGACCGCAAGTACCCGACCGCGTTGAATCGTTTGCGCGCGAACATCCCTGCATTGATGTCTGCTGTCATGGTGAAGGAGAACAGGTAGCCAAAGCTATACTAGAAAAAGGAATCTACGGAAAATGGGAAGAAGTGCCTGCGATCAGTTTTATAGATCAAAATGATCAATTGGTCCAGACGCCCCGTCCGGAACGGATTCGGGATATGACACTGATTCCCTCACCTTACCTCGATGGCACTTTTGAACCCTTGATAAAAGCCTACCCGAAGGAAAATTGGATTGTTATGTGGGAAACAAACCGAGGCTGCCCGTTTTCTTGTACCTTTTGCGACTGGGGATCTGCGATTCAAAGCAAAGTCTTTCAATTTGATCTAGACCGGATATGCCGAGAAATTGATTGGTTTGTGAAACATAAAATACAATTCATCTTTTGCGCGGATGCCAACTTCGGGATTTTGCCTCGGGATCTGGAAATTACACGCCATTTGGCTGACGCTAAGAAAAAAACAGGGTATCCGCAAGCTATGTCCGTGCAAAACACAAAGAATGCAACGGAGCGCGCTTATCAGGTCCAAAAAACACTCGCAGAGGCAGGTTTAAATAAAGGCGTAACGGTTTCCCTGCAGTCAGTGGATGATGTTACTTTAAAAAGCATTAAACGCAGCAACATTTCGACTAACTCATTTCAAGAATTGCAAAGGCGTTTCACCAAGGACAGGATAGAAACATACTCCGACATCATATTGGGTCTACCGGGTGAGACATACCATTCTTTTGCCGATGGCATTTCTTCGGTCATTGAAAATGGCCAACATAACCGCATCCAATTTAACAATTTGTCTATCTTGCCGAATGCTGAAATGGGAGATCCGGCTTACCAGAAAAAATACGGCATGGAGACTGTTGAATCAAAAGTGGTTAACATCCATGGGTCACTCGTGGAATCAGAGGATAACATTTATGAAACACAAGAACTCGTCATTGCAACCAAATCAATGCCGCGGGAAGACTGGGTTAAGACAAGGGCCTTTTCTTGGATGACATCGCTCCTTCACTTTGACAAAATTTTTCAGATACCTCTTCTAGTTATTCACAAACTTGGCGCAGTTAAGTTTCGCGATCTAATCGAAATTTTCATAGAAAGTGACTTAACCCAATATCCTACCTTATCAGAAATCCGTGAATTCTTTTTCGAAAAAGCGCGCGACATTCAAAATGGCGGTGCCGAATTTTGTCGTGCTGAGAACTGGCTCAATATCTGGTGGCCGGCTGATGAGTATATTTTTATAAAGTTGTCCGTGGAGCAAAAACTAGATTTGTTTTATCGTGAAGCGCAAAGCATTCTTGAAAGGTTTTTAAAGCAAAAATCAATCAAACTTCCTGACAATATATTAACGGATGCGGTGCTGCTTAATCAAAGTTTAATCAAACAACCCTTTCAAACCAAAAACATTAAGATTCAACTTCACTATAATCTTTTTGAATATTATCAGGCAGCTCGCCAAAGCGAAATGGTTAACTTGGAGGATAAACCGGTTACGCACTTAGTTGACCGAACCACCCAACAATGGCATTCATGGGAAGAATGGTACGAAAAAGTTGTTTGGTTTGGCAATAAAAAAGGCGCTTACTTATATACCAACACGCCCACTGATATTGAACTCGCCGGTCACTTTTAACGCGTGGCCGCCGCCTACTGATTCGCCTTCATTTGATTTGCGATGCGGCCCATTTGTGCCAAAGTTTCAAAACGACGTCTCGTTTCTTCCGGATCGTCTGAAATCATTTGTTTAAAAAACTCGGAATCCATCGATTGAATCATGGCAATTGTTTCGGGCGTTGGCAAATCACTTGCTGCTCCCCCGGCACTCATGGCAGCCTGATTGGCCTGATAGGTTGATTGTTTAACCGGCATGGCTTTTTTTGTTTGTTGTGGTGTTTCATCTTGACGATCCCACCATGCTCCTGTGAATAAAAAGAAAATCGCGACAATTGTTAGCATTCTTCCCATGGCTAAATCCTTTCCCAATTAGATTGTTGGTTCACTTAGCATTGAAAACACTTAAGCATTTACTAGCAACAAACGATGATATTCTATAGAATAGAGGCGTTTTTTCAATGACTATTTGTGACTATATTAAAGGATGCCATATGATCATACGATGGTCTAAACGGCTGCTGACAATTATATTTTTTTTATATATCACCGGCATCGTCTGTTTAAATTTCAAACCGCTCACCCTCACAACTCACCCGGTTCTTCTGAAGTCACTTATTTTAGGACAAAACAAAGGTTATATCCTACCCGGATCTGAATTTGAAATCTTTCGTCCTTACTTACCAAGAAACGGCCGATTTAGCGTTATTTTTGATGAGCCTTTCGCTCAAAACAAATCAATCCAACACCGATTGTGGAATGCACAAAACTACCTTTGTCCGCTCATCCTTAACCATGACCCTGCTGAGGAATTGGCGCTTGTTCTCTGTTCAGATGAATCAAGCGCCTCCAAACGCTTAAACGCCACTCATTACACCTGGCTTAAACAAATCAATCCGGGTGCCGGCATTGCCAGGAAGCAAGTATGATGCTCGTTGGCGCTATTTTAATACCCTGGCTAATTGGATTTTTAATTTTAAAACGCCTCACAAAACACACCGCCCTATTAAATCCCTTTGGTTTAGCGTTAGCAATCGGCCCTGCTGTTGGATTGGCAATCATCTCCCTAATCCTTTTTGTCTCATTACTCCTCACAAATGGTAAAGGCATTATCGTGTCAAACCTTGTCATAGGGCTTTTATTTGCTCTTCTAGTTTGGTTGGAACTTAAAGAGGTGCCCTGGATTGGAATGCCGTCAAAGTCCGCTAAATATTTTCAGGAAAAAATGCAACAACTCATTAAACCTTTTTCTTCAAAACAACCATCACGTATTGTTTTTTTCCTCTTCACGATCGCTGCTTTTGGTTTATTGATTGCAACACTTGTTTATTATCTTCGTTACTATATTTCATACTGTTCATGGAATATATTTGGCGGTTGGGACGCTCAATATTTATGGAACTACAAGGCGCGCTTTCTAAGCCGTGATCCTCTTTACTGGCGGAACATGTTTTCTCCTGTTATGGCGCAATGGCTTCTACCGGATTATCCGCTCCTGCTGCCCGGTTCGGTTGCTTGGGGTTGGAACTTCACGGCCCATGAAATGCTGATATGGCCGGCGGTGATATCGCTTCTTTTCTTCCTCTCGCTTTGTTTTCTCGTCATTTGGTATCTGTTTGCGTACGTCTCTGCCTTTTCTGCTTTTGTGGCCGGAAGTTTTCTGTTAACAGTCCACGCTTATCAATTTTGGTCTACAACCCAATATGCCGACATCCCGTTTGCTTTATTTGTTACTGCAGCGACGCTTCTTCTCATATGTGCGCTCCGTCACCGGGAACTTAAACTATTTTTTTTAACCGGATTTTTAACTGGCTGTGCTATTTGGACAAAAAACGAGGGCATATTCTTTTCCTTGTGGCTTTTTACTTTTTTCATTCTCACTTTTTCTCGCGCATCACAAATACCCGCATCAAAAAAGAAGAGTGCTTTTCTCCTTTTTCTGTTGGGATATCTGATTCCCTTTTTGTGCTTCTTGATCATTAAGACAACATTGGGAGGAGCCGGCATTTATATGGGCTCGGGCCGTAGCGCCGCTGATTATGGGCATTTGATAACCAACCTTAACCGGACTAAATTGATTGTTATTTCTTTCTTAGTGCTCAAATGGAACTCCGCTCAATGGCTTGGTCTTTGGGCGTGCTTTTATTTGGCATTCTTGGCCGTAGGAAGAAGATTGTTCCAGGCATACCGCTGGATCATACCCGGTATGGTTTTTTGTTTAGAAGCAGGGTATTTCCTTGTCTATCAAATTACACCCATCGAATTGCCGTTTCATATCAGTACTTCATTACTTCGTCTCTTACTTCATAGCGGCGTTTTAGCGCTTATTTTTATTTTTGAAGTCTTTAATCCCAAAGACTGCTTCGCGATTAAATACACGAAATGACCGAAGAATTAAAGCAGCAAATCAGATTGTTTTGGGATCGCTATCCATGTGCTGCTGATCGATCTAATCAGGAACGTTATTCAAAAACTTATTTCGAAGAATTAGCTCAAAAAAGATACCTCATTGAACCAGAAATTATCTCCTTCGCCCAATTTGATCACTATCGCGGTAGAGACGTCCTGGAGGTTGGTGTTGGTCCTGGGCACGATTTCAGGCAATGGGTAGCAGCCGGTGCCAATGCCTATGGCATTGACTTCTCATCTGAAGCCATTCATCACACCACCGCTTATCTGCAGCACTTTGGGTTAAACGCCAAGGAAATAAAAATAGGAGATGCAGAGAATCTCCCCTATCCGGCAGACCGATTCGATTTGGTTTACAGCTGGGGCGTCCTTCATCACACGCCTGATACTCAAAAAGCATTGAGTGAAATAGTGCGTGTTTGTCAGCCTGGCGGTATTTGCAAAGTGATGTTTTATCACCGCAACTCTCTTTATGCGTTTTATCTGTGGCTAAAATACGCTCTATTGAAAGGCCGCCCTTGGCAATCGTTCGGCTGGTGCATCGGTCATTTTCTTGAAAGCCCGGGCACACAAGCTTTTTCTGTGACCGAAGTGAGAAAAATGCTAAACCGCTTACCTGTCCAAATAATTAAAATATCACCTACACTCACCTATTATGATCTTCTTAAGAATCGCTCCGCACCCATTCGGGCATTCGCTTGGCTACTCTCGTTTTTGCTGGGCGGGAATCGTGTCGGTTGGTTTATGCTAATCGAGTTTCAAAAGAAAAACTAATGTGGTATTTTATTTAAAATTGAGCGGTATAAATCCATAAATCGGTTTAACTGGGTAGTCTGTGAGAACTCAGATTTTATTTGATTGCGACACTTCGTTGCCATTTGATATCGTGCGCTGTTCTGGCTTGCCAATGTTAAAATTCCCTTTGCCAAAGCTGTGACGTCCATAACAGGCACAACATAGCCGGTTTCCCCATGTTTAACAACCTCGGCGATACCTCCCGAATCAAAAGCTACGACCGGCGTCCCGCATGCCATACTTTCTAAAACTGCATTCGGTAAATTATCGGCTAAAGTGGGTAATGCAAAAATATCGGCAGCTGAATAAATCAACGCCATTTGCCGCGGATCGTCGATATGCTCCATGGTAATTGTATGACACGGCAAATCTTTCTTTTGCCGTTTTGCACCATTGCCCACCACCATTAGCGTCAGATGACTAAGTTCGTTTTGCTCAAAACTTTCCAATGCTTTGATGAGATATGAGAAACCTTTTCTCTTTTCATGAATAAAATGAGCGCTAAACAAAATAATTTTCTGGTCCGCCGCGTTGATGCCAAGCTTCCGCCGAGCTTCTAACTTATCAATTGCTTGAAAAGTTTCTATATCAATCCCGTTGGGAATCGTGCATGATTCAAAATGGCTTAATAAAGGGCTTTGCTTCACCTTTTCATGCATCCAACGGCTCGGTGTCACAATAATCATCTTTGATTTGGCATAGACTTCTTTTTTAAGACGCCAATGCAAGGCAGAGGTATCAAAATAAAGAGGCGGAAAAGCTGAGAGGTGCGGACAAGCGCCGCAACCCGTTTTCCAGCGTTCGCATTCGTAAGAATAACCGCAATGTCCGGTAAAAGACCACATGTCTGATAGACGCCAAACAACCGGTTTAAGATGCGACAAGGACGGCAGTGCACGATAACTAAAATAACTGCCGTGAATATTAAATAATTGAATAATATCTGCCTCCTTTACCCAAGGGTGGTCTTTGAGTTGAAATGAGGACGGGCAATAGAGATATTGCAAACTTAAATGGTCACATACAAAATGGCATGCACGGTCGATCCACCAACGGTATCCAGAGACAATGGGCTGCACGTCGGGGTCATGCGTTCTTTTGATGCGCACCAACATTCGGGAATCAACACCGTGAGATTTCAAACCCGTGTGGATCACAAGCCCTGATCGCGCGGCCCCGCCCGTCAAATCATTTTCATTAATGTGCAAAATTCGCATGAAGTACTACCCGCTTAACTCTTTGACTGAAAAAGTTGGATAACCAACCGCTTGATTCTCAATGTAGATCATATGCCACAACTGAAACATCACCATCGACCAAATTTGCCATGTGTAATCAGCTTTTCCTTCCAAATGTGGCTTAACAAATTGCTGATAAAAAGCGGGTTGGAATATATTTTGACGACCTAGTCGTTCGGGATTCGTTAATCGTTCCGCCAGAGGCTTAAGTCGTGTTCGGAGCCAAAGTCCGATGGGAATGACAAAGCCTCGTTTATGAGCCCCGCAAATCTCCGTCGGTAAAACATGGGCTAGCGATTTCTTAAGTAAATATTTAAGATTGGTTGATTGGGTTCTTTGGTGAGGCGGAATAGACATCACCAACTCGACAAACTCATGATCTAAATAAGGAACTCTCGCCTCGAGCGAGTGCGCCATTGACAAACGATCCGTCATCAATAAAAACTCATCAGCCAATTGGGTTTTAAAATCGAGTGCTGCAATTTGATTACGAAAGGACGGTGAATCATTTTGATCAAAAATGGTTTGCAATGCCTGGCGTGTATTAAAACCTGCTACGCCTTTGTCTTGAAAGATACTTCTTTGCTTCATTTCTTCGGTGGCATAGTATAACGGCGTGACGTAGTAACGACTCAGCGCTCCGTAACCAAAATCAAGCCACTCTTCCGCTTTTTTCTTCAAGCGCTGACGAAACCGATTCTCCCGCAACAAATCCAGCATGCTAAGAACCGGCGCTCGTAGTCCGCTCAGTAACCCGACTGATTGAAGTGGGGACTTCATGAAAGGTGCAAGACAGCTTTGCTCAAAACGTCTGAACTTCCCGTAATTACCAAACAACTCATCACCGCCGGTACCGCTAATCCCAACCTTGACCGTTTTACTCATGAACCGAAATACGTACCAGGATGGTAAGCCGCCGCCATAAGGCTCATCCAATGCGTAAACCATCTGCACGAGATCTTCCAAGAGTTCATCGCTGCTCAAGGTGAGTTCATGATGCTCCGTCGACCAACGTTCAGCAACTACCTTTGCAAGCGGCAACTCGTTCCAAACTTCCTCTCGTTCACCCTTAAAGCCTAGTGAGTAAGTTTTAACAGGGCCCGTTGAAACTTCAGCCGCCAGTCCGACCAATCCCGAAGAATCAATACCGCCGGAAAGCGAAAAACCAACTGGGACATCACTGATTAATCGCCTTTTAACTGCCTGTGTGAGTTTGTCTCGAATACGCCCCGACCATTCCTCGGCGGTCCATTGAGTTTGATTTTTAAAATCAAGCGACCAATACGACTGCGTTTGAAACTGTTTCTCTTCAAGATCGTAAGTAAAAAAATGTCCCGGCAGTAATCTTTTAACTTTCTGAATGATGGATGACTCGCCCGGGACATATAACAATGTAAAATAATGGTAAAGACTTTCGGTATCGATTTCCCTCTCAACACAAGGCAGAGTTAAAATTGCTTTTAATTCAGAAGCAAAAATAAAACGTTCCGGCTGTTCTAAATAGTAGAACGGCTTAATGCCTATACGGTCTCGAGCGCCAAATAAGGCATTCTTTCGTTTATCAAAAATCACAAAAGCAAACATGCCATTGAGCTCTTTCAGCATCTGCGGACCTTGATCAGCATATGCGTGCAGCAAAACTTCGGTATCTGAATGAGAAGTCCGAAATTCAAACCCCTTCGACATCAGGCGTTTTCTGATTTCGCCAGCATTGTAGATTTCCCCGTTAAAAACAATCCAAAGCGTTTCATCCAGATTACCCATCGGTTGATGCCCGCCTTTGACATCGATCACACTTAACCGGCTCATGCCTAAAGCCAATTGAGATGACGGGTGATGAAACTCGCCTGTGTCATCCGGGCCGCGGTGCCGCATCGATTCATACATACGCGCCACCCAGCCTTCCTTTTGACGTCCTGCAATGCCTGCAATTCCACACATAACCTATAACTCCGTGCTAGATAATCTAAAGCTCCGTTAGGAAATCTTCTTTTCGAGATTGCGCTATCCAATCTGCAAATGCCCTCAAATCGGCTGCCTGACGCCAATCTTGCTCGTTATGGATATGAAGATGTGTTTGCACATCAGCCATTTCGCTTTTATCAAATTCAACCGAGAAAGATTTAATTGGAAGCGGTCTTTTTAAGAAAACACCAAACCCAAAGCGCTCCGCCAATTCTTGCTCTGAACTGGAAAGTCTTTTAATTTGATGAATGTTTTTAATACGGTACAAATAATCTGCTTGATTCTCAGAATCACATGTAAAGCCTTTGCGGTCATAGCGCCCTGTCCCTGCCGTCAGCACTGGAATCCCAAAGGAAGCAGCTTCAATCCCGATGGTGCCGCGAACCGTCACACAATAATCCATGGTCTCAAACAATGAGAAGGTGTTCATCGGGTGATGGCTTGCCACGACTTTAATGTGAGAGGGTAGCCGCCCGATATGCTTTTTGATTGCAGTAACTTCAGATGGCTCTCCTTTACACCCATCACGAGCATCTTTTACCATATTCGCAGGGTGGACCTTGATTAACCAATTCACTGCTTTATTTTCAGCAGCGGCTTTCACAGTTTCAATTAACCAATCTTCATAATTGCGGAACAAATCTTCTCCCCAAAAAAAAGTACCGTCCCATAGAATATGGGAGAAAATTACCGCTATTTTTTTGTTGGGATCTAAGCTGAATTCCTGAACCATCTGCTCTTTTTTCATCATCTTTTTATTCACTTGTGTACCGACTTCGCTGTACCATTCCCCGTTCTCATAGCATGTTTTTAATTCATTCAACAACTGTTCGCTTTTTTTTGCACTCCAAGGCTCTTGTTTCATGCGCTGCCACGACTCGTTTGAAAGGGACGAATGATGTTCGTCTCGATTACTCGGATAATAACGTTTAAACATCAATGTGTTATTCTTATGCGCCACATTCCAAGTGACCGCTGGAATGCCTTTCTCGATGCAGATATCAAAAGCTTCAGCATGCGGCGTATAGCCGCGATGCCCAAAAATAGCAATATCCGGCTTTAAGCTCTCCATTAAACCATTAAATCGTTTGGCATAAGCGATGGCGGAGGCCAAGGCATACGTTAAGTGTTTTCGCACTTTAATATCATGGATATCCAGCATGCCTACTCTGAGTTTTCTTAAAGCAGTGGATGCGGCAAATCGGCCGACACGCGCACCTAAGCATTCGACAGCCAATAGATCCTCAAAGGTTTTTAATCGATTCACCTTTTCTCCTGCCTCTTGCAATTCCTTCAGACTGGGAAAAGTATCACAATAGGATAACGAAATATTGCGATTAAGCCTTTGGTAACGATCTGCCCAGGACTCAGGCACCATCCAGACATGCGATTTAAAATTACCCAATTCAAGCCCTTTAATCAAAACCAATTCCATTTCTGTCACCGATGGCGACCCAATGTTCATGACAAGCGCTTTTCTGGCGGGCTGTTCTTTTGTGAGCTTGACGGATAAAACTTGGAAGTAATGTTGCTTGAAGTTTTGAAAACGAGCAGCTGCTTTTCGGCGTAAACGGCGTTTTGATTCGGAAAAGTATGAAAAAAAGTCTATAAAAAAATAATAAGCGCTAGGCCACAAGCCTAACGCGATCAATAGCTTTCGGACAGAGGCTTTAATTAAGTGCGCAATCAATGGCGAGTCTCACCTTTGCATCGGAATCAAGATGCTTTAAGTCATTTCATCAATGATGTAGGGCGATTCGGTGCTTTCCCACTTTTCAAAAATACTAGCCGATTCTAGTATGGCGCGAACGCCCTTTTGAAGCGAAACGGTCGGTTTAAAGCCTAACAATTTTTGTGCCTTGCGGCCGGAGCAATAGCGGTGCCTGATTTCTCTGTGCGCGGTCCTGTCCGCCCCTTTAAAATTGCGGCGGTGTTTAATCGGTAGATGTGAGTTCCCAATAATCTTTCTCACCATTCCGGCAAGATCATTAATTGTGACAGGTTCACGGCTATTCCCCAAATCAATCACATGCCCATTGGCGCTGTTTTTTTGAAGCGCGGCCACTACACCCCGAGCGGTATCACTGGCATAGCAATATGACCTTACTTGATTACCATTGCCATTAATGACCAACGGCTTGCCCCGCAGCGCATTTAAAATAAATCTTGGTAAAACAAATTGGGCGGGCTGATAAGGTCCATAAGCGTTGAAAAACCTTAAAATAACAAAATTAAAATCAGGATATTTTTGAGCGTATCCTTTGCAAAGTTCTTCACCCGCTAACTTGCTAATGGCATAAACGGATTTTCCCTGTGTCATCGCATTCTCATCGATCGGGTTTTGAAGGGGCTCTCCATAAACTTCAGAGGAAGATGCAAAAATGAACTTTTTGATGCGATACTGAATCGCACAATCCAGTACCATTTTAGTGCCATCAATATTGACTTCTAAGCATCTTAAACGATTGACTTCGGTACGCTTAACTCCCAATAGTGCCGCTAAATGAATAACGGCATTGCAACCCTCCATGGCTTCACGAATGGTTGAATGATCCAAAATGGAACCATAAAAGATACGGACTTTGGCCGGAATAGCAGAGCGGACTCTGGCAATTTGTTCACCCAAGTCAAGCAAATGCACCTTAAAACCCTGGGAAACAAGTTCATGGCACACCTGAAGACCGATACAGCCGGCTCCTCCCGTTACTAAAACCCTTTTGTACCGCACCTGAGATTTCATTAATAAGTCATCCTTTTGATTTTGAATCTCTCTAAATTAACACATTCTAAAATCTTCAAGATCCTTTCTGAACTATGTCCGTCACCGTAAGGATTGCGGCACTGTTTCAGCTGCTTTTGATACCGCTGATTGCCAATCACATATTTAATTGCTTTCAAAATCACATGGCGCCTAAAATTAGGGACATGAATGACATTTGAAGCGCACATTCGATCAATTTGGCGATTACCAATATTCACTGCCGCTAATTTAAAAGAGGGCGCTTCTAAAATACTGGCGCTTGAATTGCCTAGCAAAACTTTAACGTATTTTAACAAACTTAAGAAAATAGGCCTGTCAATATTGCGATAAACTTTGATGTTTGAATGCTTAGCATATCGATGAATGGTTTCAATGATCTTCTGCCCGCCCGCATCTACATTCGGATAAATCACAATGGTTTCATATCCGCTTAATCGCGCGGCTGCCAATGTTTCGTTCATTTGCCGGGCAGACTTATCCATTTCATACAAGACGGGATGTTGAATAATCAATAAAACCGGTTTTGAAAAATCACATTTAAAAATCCTTTTAATCTCTTCTTTTGACAGTTTCTTGCCTTGGACCACTTCATCCAGTTGAGGGGCGCCGACATTGAAAACACGCCAACGCTCCTCTCCCATTTTAATCACACGGTCAGCCGAATCTTGACAAGCCGGAAAATGAATATGAGCCAATTTGGTAATCGCATGCCGTGCGGAACCATCAATATGGCCCGATAAATCACCGGACTGAATATGGGCCACTATTTTATTCATATAACAAGCCGCAACTGCCGCACCTAACATCTCTGCTCTATCCCCACTGAGAAGTACGACATCAGGATCTAAACGATCAAAAACACGTGCCATGCCTTGTATTTCAATACCCAGCGACCTGGTCCATTCCAGTGCGGTGTCATGCCGAACTGTCATATCCACTGTTGCCGCAGGCTTAAGCCCATCTCGTTTGATTTCATTAATTGTATAACCAAACCGCTTCATTAAATGCATGCCGGTAACAACCAATTGAAGTTCTGAACGTTTCGACTTCTTGATTAACTTCATCAAACGCTTGGAATAACCGTAAGTGGCCCTGGCTGCCGTGATGACGGCAATGCGACGTTTTCTCATGCTTCTATTTTAGTTGACTCCAGCGGATCTGAACATTTTTTGGAATGTCGACACGTGCAATTTTTCCGATGACCTTCTTGTAATCTTTCGCCGGCACCGCACCTTTGGCAGGACTTGGTCTTTTTACCCAAACCATTTCAGGTTTGATACGGGTGCCTTTCTTAATTGATTTTTCAGAAACAACACTTTCTCTTGCCCAAGCAACAATTTCTTTTTCTTCGGGGAATATTTTTCGCTCAGCCCCTAAGGCTTGAAAAACGGCGTCGGCTCCTTTCACCAATTCTGTCAACTCATGCGGCTCGATGGAAACAGGATGATCCGGCCCTTTTTGAAGTTTATCGAGCGTGTAATGTTTTTCAATCAAGCAAACGCCCAACGCCACACCGCCTAAAGCTGTATAGATGCCTCTTGAATGATCTGAAAGTCCAACCGGCACTTTAAATAACTCTGCGTACTTCTTAATCAAGCCTAAATTAACAATATGATAGGGCGTGGGATAAGCAGACACGCAATGTGTCACAATAAGCGGTGTGCCAATTAATTGAATAAGATCAACCGTTTCTTTAATTTCATTGATGGTACACATCCCCGTCGAAACAATCATGGGTTTGCCTTTGCGGGCAATATGCTCTTGGAGCGGTAAGTTGGTCAATTCACCCGAACCTGTTTTATAAGCCGAAACACCCAATGCTTCGAGTAAATCCGCACCCTTACGGCTAAAAGGTGTGCACAAATAAAGAATGCCGAGATCTTCGCACAGTTCCTTTAGTTTTTTGTGCTCGGCAATCGATAAGTTTGTTTTCTTTAAGGTGTCATAAAGAGGTTCTTCAAAATTAGCCGATTGAGGTGCATCTTTAAGCATTTCATTTTCAAGCACATGGATTTGAAACTTAATGGCATCTGCACCCGAAGCATGAGCCGTGTAAACCATTCGTTTAGCCGTTTCAAAATCACCTTGGTGATTTACAGCCGCTTCGGCCACGATAAAAGGTTTGTGCCCCGGCCCAACCAATCGATTGCCTATTTTGACTGCTTTGATAGCCACAAATCTCTCCTCTATAAGGTTAACACATTATTTTGTACCAAAAGTCCTTTGTTTTCAATGACTTATCGGCTCTTTTCCAAACCTCCTAAATCCTGCCTCCCAAATCATACAGCCCACATGCCGCCAACTTCTAGGTTCTGCGGCAACTAGAAATAAAGATTTCCACGCCGCCCTAAAAAAGGAAAAACGCACACAGTAAAGAAAAAATTGTGCGATTGCCTTATACCGATGCGGCTCATCTTCACCTATGACATAACCGAGGCCCCGCTGAAGGCATCGCATCGCTTCGTTTTTCATGCTTAACTTACGGAAACATTTCGCAATTGAAATACAATAAAGATACTTATTCGCCATCATGGGATCATAGCTAATGCGCACCATTCCCTGATTAAGTTTTTCGTCGGCTTTTCTTCTTTCGTTATTCTTAATGTTTTGTATCGCTTTCTCAATCAAAGCATCAACCGATTCTGTAAAGTTTGGCAACGATTGTTTAGAATTTGGCGGAAACTGAAAGAAAATAGAATTGGTTCTATAATGACGCCGAACCGGTAAATGAGAACGCACCCTATCTTTTTCTAAAACTATTTCAACTTTGCTGAGCATATTGATTGGCACTTGATTAGCTTCTATCCAATTCCAGACATGGCGAGCCTCCGGCGTATGTGCCAAGCGATCATGAAAAGCGATGTCTTGCATAAAAATAGCTCCGCTAATTCGCGGAAAAACGTTTTCGATATACCATTTGGCAAACCATGCTTCATGACAGCTATCTATGAGTAAAAAATCTGCCGTGCTTGGCGCAGATTGGATCGTTTCAACCACGTCGCCCAAATGAACAACGAGTCTGTTTGTGTCCCAATGGACATTTTGATTATTTCGAATGACAGATTCCGTATCCTGCCCATTTGTTTTGCGTAACAATTCAAACGAATGAACAACCCCTTTTTGATTTCTTGTTAAAGCTCCTAAAATATAATTGGTAGACCATCCGGCTGCCGGTGAAATTTCAAAAACAATTTCGGGTTTCAATTCTCTAATAGCAAGATAAAGCATTTCACCCTCTGTATCGCCAAAAGCAGGCTTAAACCGCTGTTTTGCCATTTTAAAATAAATGTCTCTCAGCTCATCGGCTAACTCATATAGCTCATCCTGATATTTTGAATATAAAGCCAAGAAATCGATCATCATTTTATCGGTAAACCAGCCAACCTCAATTGAATTAGACGAATGAAGAAAATAACTTTTCTGTACCAAGGCATATTCCGTGCGGTCAGAACACTTGCCAATACTTTGCACAGGTTCATCGGGTTTTTCTTCGCTTCAAAAGACAATGGCCAGCCAAAAGAATTAAATACGCGCCTGCCAATGCAGCTTTCGATTTGCCTGACATCTTTTTCTGAAAGCTTATCTTTCCAATAAGCAACGCCTTGTGAGGAAACCTGCTCAAACTGAAAACCGTGCATTGAGTTCCCTTGCCATGGGATGCCTGCTCTGGTCGGCTGAAGTAAGATATTATCCCATGAACTATTAAATGTTTTGACTAACATTTGCATCATTTGCTTAGGGTCGGCAGTTAGCATTTCATAGGTCATAAAAATAAATCGATTCTTACTTGACCCATGAAATCTTTTCTGGCAAGTCACGGCACACAGCAAGCTTCCGCTCCAATCTGAAAGAAAAGTATGAATGTTAAAATCAGGATCTATTCTCTTGGTTAAAGTTTTTGAGTATGAGTAGAAATTCGCACGGGGATCTCTTAGAATATAAACAAATTGCGCTTTCGGAAATAATTTTAGCATCTTATCGATGTACAACTCGTTTAAAGGAGTTTTCTCGACCCAATAACGAAATGATTGATTCACTTGACCGGAAACATCTCGATAAGCCAAAAGAAGCGCTTTGAGTAAACCAGCCTCAGAGTAACCGTCTATTTTCCAATAGTTTTCGAGCGCTTGCTTATATTGATCAAATTGGATCTGCGGATAGTCTACCAAACCAATGTCAGTCGTTTCAGAGGCGCCGATTCTAAAATGTTTGACGCCTGTGTCTTGGTAAATAGATTCTAAAATCTTTTCCCGTTTGACACCTTTTCTTATCATCGGAAGTAGATCGCCAAAAAAACGCGTTTCTTCCGGCATGACTAAAAAGTCGGGATGAGAATCCAAGAGGGACAATGTTAACGTTGTCCCCGATTTGGGAAAACCGCAAATAAAAATAGGCGTTAACTGATCAAATGTTTTAAGGGAATCCACGGTATTTATTGATTGTTTCCTTGTAAAACAGCAAAACGAACCTGGTCATTCGGCAATCGATCTAATGCTACTTCTTTTTGCCATTGAAAGTCTCGGGGATACCAGGGATGGCCTGATGTATAGAGAAACATGAGTAAGTATCGATCACTTTTTGTCGGTTTCAAACCTTTGTGATACCCAGAAGTGTCTGCAATCACGATTGAATGTTTTTCCCCTGCACAAATTCGCCACTGACTTTCCGGCGCCACTGCAATCATTTTCTCATCTCGAATTCGACCATCTTTTTCTGCCTGCGCTTGTTTAGCAATACTGCCGCGCGCATGGGTTTTTGGGACGTAACAAAAAGGTCCATTTTCTTTTGTAACGTCATTAAGATAAATAAACACCTTAACATTCATCACGTCGATATAATCACGATGCCAATATTGCGTCTCCGCTTCAGCCTGTTGGGTCGGAAAATCATGCCATATGTCAATCGCTCTTAAAAACCCCCACATGCCTAAGTAGTCACCCACCATTTGAAGCAGCTCCGGTTGAAGCGCCAATTGAATCGCCGGATGTTCAAAACTTAGCATCTTTGACAAAAACATTTCTCGATATGCTTTTTCTCCTTTTGTTTGATAAGCGTTCTTTTGAAACGAAGCGACGCTCCTTTTCTGTTCGAGTTCATTCTCTATTTGCTCGAGCAAATGTTTGCTATGTGACGAGAAAAAATGGTTAACATGCGTACCAACAATACCTTCTTTTCTCAACTCTTGTGAAACCAGTGATAAAGCTGGGCGTTTGCTGGCGCGGGCATAGGATTGAACGCGTTGGCTGTTAAAACCATGCGACCACACGAAATACGAAATAGGCCGTAGCGCTGGAAAACGTATGATCCCCTGTGCGAAAGCATGATATTGAGCAGGAATTGACATTTTAATGATCTTTCATAAATTAAATCGGATATTTATAATCTTGTAAATCAAATTGAACGAGTTTCTGCAAATGCTGATTACTTTCTTGGTAGTATGCTTTAAGACGCGTCCGCCATTCCGCAGACAAGATAGGCCGCCGTATCCCCATTAACTTTTCCAATCTGGCAATCCCATAAAACCATGCATAGGGGTTAAAAAACAGCGGCAAAAGTTTCGAACGATCCACAGGTCGTTTCAAAAAACCAGCCGGTTGAAACTCGGTTTTTGAAAAAAAATTAAGCCATCGCACATACCGGCAAAAAAGCGGATCGTATCCCCGTCGCACATAAATTTTCATTTTGTCCGTTATTGTGATTGCGGGAACGCTTATCAATTGACATATCTGATTACAAAATACTTGGATATTCCTAACCATCAGTTCATAAGGCAGTACTAAGACACGGCTCGCTCCAAAGCGATCTATGTAATATTGAACAAGTTGGTGATACCGCAAATGATCCAGTCTGAAATCACAATGTAATGTTTTTTGGCCCACAAAATCATTAAAGCGGCATGTCCCGCCGTTGAGGAGGTATTGCTTGTAAATTGACTCAACCATGTGAACTTGCTCACGCACTAAAATTAAAATCTTGGCTTGATGCAAAACCGCAGAGATACGATCCGCATTTCGCTTGGCATCACTCGACCCTTTCCAAGGATTCCCGACCAATCCTTCACTGGAAAGTACAATGGTTTTTGGAGAATCTGATTTTTTAATGTTTGTATTGAAAATTGCTTGCCACTTGGCCGGTGCAAATTCAAAATCGTTCTCTGTAAAAACCGACTTGAGAAAATCATGAACCCATGGGACAGCGTCTGTGTAACGTTTTCCTAAAAAAAGGATATCGGGAAGTTGGGGGAAGAATATCTTTTGCAGCCAAGTAGAACCGGCTTTTTGATACCCGATGTGAATCATAAAGTCTGTCATGACAACAAACCTTTCCTATATCATTGAATGACTTGCGAAAAGTCTTGGCCGGAAGGCAATACTAATTTGAATGTTTGTGACACAATGACATGTCCATGTTTGGGTGCTGGAAAACTGCTGTAACCGGTTTCCCCGCTATCGACCACTTCAAAAAATCCCGCTCGGTCAATCATATCGGTTATTCCGTGATCATCTTTGAACGCTAAATTCATCCAATACTTTCCGGGAATTAACGGCAGGCGTTTCACAAGACAAACGATCTTACCTCTTGGCGGTGCATCCAAAAATCCGTTTTTCTCCAAATAGTGCGTCCCGCATGAGAAAATCACTGATCCATTTGTATCAACTATATTCAATACCAGCCTTAACCTAAACAAAGATTGTTTGGATGAGGAATCATACGAAATCTCAAAATGCGTGTCGGTGCCACTTTGAGGCGGCGCCTGTGGGTCACCTGCCTTCGAAACCTTTATATCAACTGCCCGAACCGCCCCACTGCCGCTTCGATCGTGACGGTCTTTTAGGGACACTGATGTACTTTTGACTTGAGAATCATCCTTCTGCAAATATTGTTGAATCACATTTTCTGGCAAACCGATTGTTTTAATTCTGCCCTGTTCTAAATGAACGGCGCTGGTGCAAAGATTTCTGATTGCGCTCATGTTATGGCTGACAAATAAAACGGTTCGGCCGCTGTGAGCTACTGCGCTTACCTTATCGATACACTTCTTTTGAAATGCAAAGTCGCCAACCGCGAGCACTTCATCAACGAGCAATATCTCCGGATGTAAATGAGCCGCCACTGAAAAAGCTAACCGGACATACATGCCGCTCGAGAAACGTTTAACCGGCGTATCGATAAATTTTTCAACGCCTGAAAAATCAACAATGGCGTCAAATTGCCTGTCAATCTCTGATTTTCTCATGCCGATAATCGCCCCATTTAAGTAAACGTTCTCGCGGCCCGTCAGTTCCGGATGGAACCCGACGCCCACCTCCAAAAGCGACCCCACTCTGCCTTGGATTTCAGCATGTCCTTCCGTTGGTTCGGTCACACGGGAAAGTATCTTGAGTAACGTAGACTTGCCGGCACCGTTAGAGCCGACAATCCCTAATATTTCACCTTTTTTAATTTCTAATGAAATATCCTTAACAGCCCAAACCTCATTGGAACTGGCAGCGGTCATCTTACTCTTCGGACGGAACGGTACTCTTAATGTGCCGGCTATAATATCTCGAAGCGCATAATAAGGTTCGCGGGCCCCGATACAATACCGTTTGCCAACACCAGTGATTTTAATTGCAACGTCACTCATATCTTAATAAGCAATCCCCAGGCTGTCCCCGGCATACCAGTGATCCAATGGCTCTTCATCCCATTTGATAAATTTCTTGTTCAATTCTTTCGAAAACTTAAGAAGCTCCTCTGTCTGATTTGCATTATCACTGACCAAAATAGAGCAAGATCTTAATTGGGCTTGGATGGTTTTGTATTCCTCTCGTTCATATTCGGCTGCATGATGGCTGTCATGTATAAATAAATCAATCGGCAGCTTAAATTGCCTAAGCAATTCTATCGAATCCCCGTACAGCACTTCTCCAAATTGAGCATATGGTCCGGTTAATAAATAACCGCCGGATCGATCAATTTCTGTTCCGTAATATCGGCCTAAAAAACCCTCTTGTGAGTTGTTGAACAGTGCTGCGGTTATCAAACAAGCGCTCAACCCCTTATCAACCCCCGTCTCAACAACAACACGCGGTTTTAATACCCGGGTTAAAATATACCAAGCAACGCGCCTGCCAAAACGCGGCACCGGATCCGAAGCGTAACGAACAGCGCTCGTCATTCTAACCTTAATTAAATGCGTCTTCAATCTTTCATCGGTTTCCACTTCTGCCGCAAAGCGCTGGATTTCTGCGAGAGGCCGGCCAGTCACATCAGCTAACATTTTGATGAGATTCTGCTTGTTGGCAGGCGTAATGTGATAAGTCAGATTATATAACTCATTTGAGGTCAAAAGCCACTTGAGGAATTTAAAATTAAGCACCGGAATATATGAACGCATAATTTTGATGCGAAGCGGGATAAGGCACAGCCTTCCTAAAATTGGTGTGTTCAAAATATGCTGTTTGAGCGTCATAAAAATATCTAAGATTGTGAGATACTCATCCGAAAACTATCCATGACCCGCTCTGCTAAAATGCGGGGCGTGTGATGCTGCTCATAAGTTTGGCGGCCATTTTGACGTATGTGCTGGTTGAGCATGCCATCCGTGACTGCCGAGTAAATGGCACGTGCAATTTCTTCTCCGGTATCACCCGCTAAAACATTCAGACCCTCTTTCATGTCACTTAACGTGCGGAGACTATTTCGATGAACAATTAAACATAAACCCATCGACCAAGCCATCACGGTGCGACTGTAAGCGGCTAAGTAACTTCCCGCATTGTTCAAAAGTAAGAAAACATCTCCAGATCTAAGTTCCTGATCCAAATCCGCGACCCACCCTCGTAAATAAACACGGGGATGACGGATAACTTTTTCCAACCCCGGGTAAGGCTTCCCTGCGCCAATGATGTGAACCTCATAATCAAGCCCTTTCATTATTTTCTCGAGTTCAGGCATGACTTGTGTCAAAAGAAAGTACATCCCTAACGTACTGCCCGTGACACGTAAGTGTCCAATGTGTCCGATAATCTTTATTTTCCGTTTATGTGCTTTGGACTTATTTGAAATAGTCATACCTTCATCGATCCAAGTAGGGCCTAGTTCTTCAACATTTTGACAACCATTTGTTTTGTAATAGGCTACATGTGCGGCCGTTGCGGTAAAAATTTTGCTCAAATCCTTCATCAATAGAAGGTGCGCTTGCTCAAAAGAGCGAATCCGCCGCCAGCCAGTCATAACCATTAGCCATCCGAGCGGACCATAAAAGAGTTTGTAATCGATTAAACGAGCTTTGCCTGGATCAAAATCGATGTCGCCCTGATAGGCTATTTTAGGAGCCGAATGATAACCATCACTGGCTGCCACGCCTTCAGGGCTGCCAAAAATAAACAAAGCGTCTGGTTGAAAAGCTTGAATGCGGCTCGTAACTTCTTTTTTCAAACTGACACTCGGATAGAAATCAGTCAGGCAAATACGCTTGAAAAGGACGCCAAATATGTTTTTGATATGTTTGGCTAATCGCCGCCGCCAGTTTTGATTCTGGTTATAATCCTTTGCAAAAAAAACAGGTTCAACGTGAAATTGTTCGCTCTTTAGCTCTTCTAATCGTCTTTGCTCAAAATCGGTCAACTGGTTCGGATGATAATTATTAAAAATCACCTGTAAGCACACCGTGTGCCCTGCCTGAAGGAATATTTTTAAAAACTCGTTTAATTGAATGTTGATGGCGCTAATGCCATTGGTGTGATGACTGATGTGAGGGATATCGCTGGACAGGACAAAAATTCTCATGAGCCCGCTACACGGTAGGAATTTCGCTAAACAGACTTTGCCATATTTGGTATTCTGTTAGAAAGTCGTGGATCAATTGACGATCCTGATCAGCCATGTTTTTCACGGTCGGTAATTTCTCTAGACTTTTTTTCAACAACTCCTCGAGAGCACCCAAATAAGTTGCTTCTTTTAAGTCGACTGACCGAAGTAAATCAACGAATGGATCCGTGGCCCGATTGTTCTTCCATTCATCTTCCAAATCTTTCCAGAGATTGTGCGGGTTCCGCACTTGTCTGACAAGCGGGTGCCCGTACGCAATGACTTCACGCATTTGTTCGGTTAATCGGCAAAGGATAAATGCGGTCCAAATATCAGCGTTTCTACCGGTAGTAGGCGGCGTAAAATAAACCGGAATAGCGGCGCGCGACAAGGCGGTGTTTTGGTTGTTGAATGACGACCAGGTAGTCGGATCAAGTGCAAATTGGGGCTCAAAATCTTTTTTCATTCCCACAACACGCAACGGCCAGAAAAGGCGCGTAACCGCATCAACATCAGTGTCTTCTAAAACAATCCCTTGTTTAGCTGCCACCGTCACCTTGTTCTTCTGCCTGGAAAAAACTTCTTTTTGGTAAAGACGTTTTGACCAAGGAAATCCTCTCGGATAAAATGGGATACCGTTTGCTTCTTGCACGGCTTCATAAACATTAAACCAACCCGTCTCCGTTTGAATGACATCCATCTCAATCTGACGGCCGACCATCTCATAGGCTCCAATAAAGTCTTCTTCAGTAATAAAATTATCGTCATCAATCATTACCACACGTTCACAACCGCCTAAATAAGCCAGGAAATTGCCGATCATTTTTCGGGCGGCATGATTGACTGGCATCAGTTCCTTAAGCCGCGGATAATCGGCTAATGCTTTATTTTGCTGTTCAATATTTAAATATCTGACGTCTCGCTTATATTGCTTTGACAATTTTTCGCAGAAAGGACCTGCTGCTGCCGGTGTTTTTAGATCGCCAATAATCAAAAAAGCAATGTCCTCATGTCCATATCGTATTGAATTCCGGCAGATTGCTTCTAAAAAGGTAGGAACGCGAATAGTAGTTGTAATTAAAACCGTCTTTTGCATGTCATGACCTCTATTCTAAGGGGGAGCCCATCAGTTCTTTTTTTAAGTAAATAAAACTCATTCCAAGCGGCGGAAACGGGAAAAATGGTTCCAAGTAAATTGTCTTTTGATATTGTTCACGGAATTCCGTCATCGCCTTTTTTTGCCCCCTTTTGGGATCGCCGTAATACATCTGCCAGTCATCAAACGCAATGACAGCGCCATGATTCATCTTGTCTTTAATAAATTCCAAAGCGTTCTTAGTTGACTCATAATAATCACAATCAAAATATGCTAAAGCGATACCGTTTTTTTCTTGCCACTCATAGTGAGGTAATGTGTCTTGATAAAAACCTTTAATGGTCGTTACCCGATAAAGATCTCTGCGCATCAATCTTTTAAAAGCTTCTTCACTCATGGAAAATTTCCCCTTTGAGAAACATTTCTGCCTATCCAAGCCTGACGCTTCAGGTAAGCCCTCAAAGCTATCAAAAGCAAAAAAATGGGAAATGTGATTACGCAAGCCATAGGCAGCAGGCTTGCCCAGCGTATTTAAAGCGTAACGCATAGTCACCGCGCCGCAACATCCGAACTCAACATAAACACCGTCTATGTAATTAGCACTCAAATAATTAGCTGTCCAACTAAAGAAATCAAAACGGTGATCTCGGTTTTTGGCTAATAACGAAGGGACAACCTGCCTTAGACCAAAGCGCGGCATCGGAGTGCCGCGCACGCACAAACGTTTGATAAAATCAATCAGGTCTTGATGAATTTGACTTATTATTCGCGACATGAAATTAAGAGTTGATATTACCCGATCTTGCCGTTATTAAAGATTTCTTCAAATTGATCTGTGGTCACATATGCTGAGGCAAATGATTGGGTAGCTGCCATTTTCTTTCGGCAAAGTTTCACATCAAATGAAACACGTGGCTGCCCATTTAAAAGACTGGTTTTGTGAGGGCAGGCACCGTCAAACAAAATCACTTGTCCAATTTGATGTTTCAGTTTTATTTGTTTCATTTTTGGGAGTTTTTCTCCTTGATCATATTGATCAAGCGTCTTAAACCATTTCTCTTGAAAAATAGCATCAGGCGGCTCAAAGAGTTCCATTGTGGTATTCGTGACATCTCCAAAAAGCGCCACCCACACATGTGCAATATCGGCAGGTTCGCCGGACCAAACATCGAGATGAGTTTTAGTGGTAGCGTAGGGTCGGTTTAGATTTTTTTTGTCGGGCATCTTCCCTGACATCAATCGAAAATTAACCAGACTGAGCGATGTCACCTTATCTAGAATCTTCAACTGTTCCAATAATTTACAGACTCTTTGATGAAAGCGTGCATATGACACAAAATTATGCACGCTGATTTTCACAATCGAACCTGCGGTTGCATCGATGTGCATGTCTCCGCGCTCAACTTTCTTCAGGAATGTGGGCATGTCTCCCATCACCATGCCAGGTGCAGAATCGTGAATTAACACCTCTGCCGCTTGCTGGAGTGCCGTTAACGCTTCTTTATCTAACATTAAAATGCCCAGCAAAGGATGCAGTAACCGCATTTGGTTTTCACTTGCAACTTTTTAAAACCAATCAAAACGTTCTTCGCGCGTCATGTATGTTGATTGAGCGGCCACCGGCTGCATCATTTGGCAATCCTTTCAAAGTGACCTAAACGGTCCACTGTCTTCACTAACTTGAATTGACCCGCTGCCTCAATTTCTCGAATGAGCGGTTTCATGTAAGCGGGTGCATCGGCAAAAGTTCCTTCCCCGGAGCAGTCGTCAAAAAAAACGGCTCCGCCCACGCGGACACGTTTACCAAACCGTTCAAAATCACTTTTAACAGCATCGTAAGTATGTTCCCCATCTATGATGACCAAATCAACTGTACCGGTTTCACACTCAACAGTTCGAGAATCTCCGACAAGCACATGAACTTGAAAGCCAAATTGCCGGCATTTCTCCGTTAATTGCACATCAAAAGGTCGTTTATTCTCCTTGTGAAGACGAGACTCTTTTTCGCCAATATCAATGGACCAAACCGTTCCTTTTTTACCCATTGCCGCAGCCATTAAAAAGGTAGTGCCTCCCTTGTAGCGTCCGATCTCAATCACTTTTGTTGCTTTCAGGCGCCGCAGTGTATCAAATAAATAAGCAGCCATACGAATGGTCAAATCCGAAACACCGCTGTTTAAGTTATTGCTTGCATGTAGTCCAACCAAATGCTCAAAACACAAATCATGAGTGACCGGAATATCAAACGTCAAATGATCCAAATCAGGCGTCCGGTTTAAGAGCGGCCCGACTGTTTCAATACCCAAAGCTAAATCACGCTCGATAAACGCCCGTGCTAAAAATTTCTGTATAAAGCGGGGTGTGAAGATTTTAAGCATTCGGCGAATTCCTTTTGCCAAACCAAAACGCCACCTATTGATATGATATTTCAAAGCATTCCACCAAGCATCAGATGACATCGGCAAAACTCTTCTCCATGCGTTTAAAATAGTACATTCCGCTCACACAAATAACGCAGGCAATCAACCCAGAAAAAATGATCATGCCTTGTAATTCATTTGATTGACCAAAAAGTGCCCACCGAAAACCCTCAATGACACCGACCATGGGATTTAACCCATATAAAAAACGCCATCCCTCCGGCACCAAGCTGCTTGGATAAGCAATGGGCGTAGCAAAAAACCAAAATTGAATTAAAAATGGAATCGTGTATCTCACATCTCGATACCTGACGTTCAGTGCGGAAAGCCAAAGTCCGACTCCCAACGCCGTCATAAAAGCTAACACCATAAAGATGGGAAGATATATCACTGAAATCAATAACGGCGTCTGGTAATACACCATCATGCCGATCAGGACCAGAAATGCAAAAAAGAAATCAACGACGCCGGAAAAAGTGGCTGAAAGAGGCATTGCCAGTCTGGGAAAATAAACTTTTGTTACCAGTTGTTGGTTAACGATTAAAGTATTAGCAGATTCTGTGACTGCGTGAGAGAAAAATTGCCAAGGTAATAGCGCGCTATAAGCAAAAATAGGGTAAGGAATACCGTCAGATGGCATTTTTGCCAAATGACCAAAGATCACGGTGAAAATCACCATCGTTAAGAAAGGCTGTAAGATAGCCCAAGCGGCACCGATGATGGTTTGTTTATACCTGACTTTGATATCTCGCCACGTCAGAAAAAAAATCAACTCGCGTGCTTGCCATAACTCCTTTAGGTTTAAAGGAATCCAGCCGCTGCTTGCTTTGATCGTTGTCATGGATTCTTTCACGATTACCGTTCCACTAATTTCTTGTCAAATGAGGCTTCAACAGCTTCGCGCTTCTTGTTTGAAAAATACCAGTCAATGGTTCGATGTAACCCGTCCATAAATTTTGTTTCAGGCTCCCACCCTAAGAGTTTCTTGGCCATTCGGTTATCCGCAACCCGGTTTAGCGGACCCGTGGGCATATCAGGCCTTAATTTAATTTCAGCTTGATGTTTGCAATAGCGCAATACTTCGCGAACAGCATCTATGACGCGTGTTCTTTCGGTGGTA
Organism: Candidatus Abzuiibacterium crystallinum; assembly: GCA_002787155.1. Lineage (GTDB taxonomy): Bacteria > Omnitrophota > Omnitrophia > Omnitrophales > Abzuiibacteriaceae > Abzuiibacterium > Abzuiibacterium crystallinum. The sequence continues at coordinate 56,089 of PCVY01000028.1, forward strand.
CCTAAGTTGATAGCAGTGCCATCGTCAATTTTTTCGGCAGCCAATAGGGTACCCCTTGCAATATCTTTCACGTAAGTCCAATTTCTAATTTGTTCACCAGTCCCCCATACCTCAAAAGGATTCTGCTTGATGAATGCTCTGGCAATCATAGCGATCACCGCGTGGTTCTCAACGCCACGCTCGCCGTAAACCGTAAAATAGCGGCAGGAAGCCGTCTTGATACCCCATTCGCGGTAATATGCTTTTAAAGTGAGTTCTGCCATTAATTTGGCCCAGCCATACATGTTATCTGCATCATAGGGCGGCCCAACCATATCCTCAACGAGATACAATTCTTCCTTCGTGTTGGTTTGCAGGTGATTAGGGTATACACAACCGGAGGAAGCATAAACAATCTTCTCAACGCCATTGTCACGACAGGCTCCAAAAATGAGTCCGTCTAAAGTCAGGTTGGTCGAACAATCCGCTTGATGTAAATCTACATAGCCTCTTCCGCCATGCGCCGCCGCCAAATGGATAACGACATCAACCTGTTGCGTGACTTGTTTGGCAACTCCCTCTTCAAGTAAATTTTTTTGAATAAACTCAACTTTTTTAGAGGCTATATAAGATTGAATATTTTCGAGCCGTCCGCTGCTTAAGTCATCAACCACCCGCACTTGCGCGCGGTGCTCAATTAACCCATCGACAATGTGCGATCCAATAAATGAAGCACCGCCGGTAACTAAAACGCGCTTTTGACTCCAATTCATGCCGGCTTCCTTACTGTTCGCCCGCGCCCAAGCGCCAAGTATTGAATAGACTTGTCTAACCGCTTTTCATCTAATAGACGCCAACAATCTAATAAAACCTTTTTGGTTTCGCTTTTAAATTTAAAACCCATTAGCTGAAGGAAGGTTTGATCGGGTGTTGCAAGAATAATAATATCCGCTTTTCTAACGCCTTGCTCTAAACTATTTGCATACAAAACCCGGTGTCCCAACTTTTGTTTTGCCGCTTCTAATGCCAGCGGATCATAAACTTCTACTAAAGCATTTAATTCTAACAATTCGTTGACGATATCGATTGATTGCGAACTCTCAATCACGTTTGTTTTGGGTTTGTAACTCATCCCTAAAATAAGCACTTTTGTTTGCTTCTTGAGATAAGGCTCAATCCGTTTAATGACTCGAAAAGCTTGGCGGCGGTTAATTTGATCAGTTGCTTCAGCAATGTTGGCCTGCAAACCCAATTCTTTTGCAAGAGCGCCGAGGGCTAAATTATCTCGTGGAAAGCAAGGACCGCCATAACCCAAGGCGCCCCTAAAATAGGCCGGATTGATTCTCCGGTCATTTGCCAAGGCTTTGGTTACCACCTCAACATCAGCATTTGGTAAAACTTCACTCATTTCTGCCAGCATGTTTGCAAAAGAGATTTTCGTTGTCACATAGGTATTAATGGCAATCTTGGCTAACTCTGCGTTCACCCAATTCATTCGAAGCAAGTTGGGCTTATTATCGCAAAAAACCTCATAGAAATCCGCTAATTCTTTTCCGGCCCGCTGATCAGACTCACCGATTAAAACAAAGTCTGGATTGAGTAAATCATGAATGACATTACCCAATGCAATAAATGCCGGATTATAGCAAAGACCGAAATCTTTCCCGCATTTTTTGGAGGACGCCTGTTCCAATTCAACCAAAATATTTTGCCTCATATCGCCAGGCAAAACAGTGCTGACCACAACAACCAGATGGTAGCTGTTTTTCTTTACCAAACTCTTCCCAAGAGCCCGGACTGCTTGCAATACCATTTCAACCGAAAAACGGCCATTGGCATTGCTGGGGGTAGGCACCGTAATAAAAGTGACGCTGGTCTCACGAACCACAGTTTGATAATTATCCGCTACTTTAATACGGGATCGATTGGCGCTCATTAATGACTGTAATCCAGGTTCCAACACAGGAGATTCACCTTTGCGTATGTTAGCCGAAACTTGATCATTCACATCGTACCCAACGGTTGAAAATCCTTTAGCTGCTGCGCAAGCAAGCAACGGAGAGCCTAGTTTACCCAATCCGACCACCGATATTTTTGGCAAAATCACAATATCACCTTTCTCGTTGAACCATAAGTATTTGCTGCAAAACCTTTCGAATCAATTGCCTCAAACAAAGTCTAAACCAAAGCAAGGGTTTAATGAATGGGCTAAGCCATGATCCATTTTCCCGCAAAATAATTTCCACATCAAGATTTCTTAAAAGCCGTAACAACGATAAGCGTTTCCGTTGCAATTGTTCATTTCTTAAAATCCATTGGGCGTCCGATAGACTAAAACAATGATCCATATCGCCTGCGAGTCTTAAATTTTCTTCCACTTCAGGCCCTACCCAAATATCTTGACTTAATCTGTTTTTAGCTAGAATATGATTCGGATAACCATGATTTTGATGAACAATAAAAAAGCTTTTAGTGGCATCAATCACTTCTGCATGAGAAAGACGTGCTTGATAGATCAGCCAATTATCGTATTTGGTGCGGCCAATGGCAAATCTGGGCATTTGATTAAAAAGGCCTTTCTTAAATAGAAAGTAGTCAATACCGGTTTCATCGCACAACTCACCTGTTTCTTGAACCCGTTTTTTCAAATCCGACTGCCAATCGTGGTTTTTAAAATTAATCCGTTCGGTAACGTCTAAATTCCAACGCTGCCCAATGATGAGGAAGTGACTGAAAGAAACTCGAGCCAGTAAAGTCTCAAACCCTTCCGTGAGAATGATATCGGTGTTGATATAGCATACGATGTCGTAACGTGCCAGCTTTTGCGCTTGATTAAAAATAAAATTCACGAGCGGTGTGCCATATTGATTGCGCTCAAGCGCCGAAACATGCCGAAAACCAAACTCCTTCGCTGCCTGTTCTGTCCCCGTTTCATCACCAAAAAGGATAATTTCTGCATTCGGATTTAACTGTTTCCAGCTTTCGATGGCATTTTTCTGGATATGGTCATAAATGCCGCTAAAAGGTTTTGGTAACGTAAAAATGGAAATCATTTAACGCACCCCTTTTACAACCGCCTCAATTACTTCACGAATAACACGCTTACTAAACCGTTCTTCAAATCTATCTTTCATCGCTTTACTAAGTTCCAGCACCTCTTCACGTTTCAAAGAACATAAGTGCTTAATTTTAGCCACAATCGCTTCCGCACTATTTTCCTGGAAGATCAAATGCTCATCGCCAATGACTTCCGGAATAGCGCCCGAATTCGAACCAATGACAATCACACCCCTGTCCATCGCCTCAACAATCACACGCCCAAATTGTTCTTTCCACCACCCGACCGAAAGAGACGGCACAACAAGCACATCAATATCGTTAAACACTTTATCCAGCGCTTCCGATGAATAATCAAACGGACCTTTATAATTAAATTGGGTTTGCTTGATTTCCGGCACCAGATAGCCGTTCCCATAAATATTAAACTCTAATTCCGGAAAATGTTTCATCGCCTCACACAGAACATCAATCCCTTTTTCATGGATAAGCCGGCCGACAAAACCAATCCGTTTCACTGACTCTTTATAGTTAACTTCAACTTGGGTATTAGAAACGGGTAACGGACAAACAAACGCCTTTTTCACGCCCATCTGTTCAGCGCGGGTTACCGCTTCCCGATTAGCGCATAGCGCAGAATCAATGCAGCGGGCAAAGAAACGTCCCAATAAAGTCTGGAGAAACGAGAATTTTAAATTCTCCGCACAAAATATGACGACCTTTGAGCGGCAAAACAACTTGGCAAATAAAGCGTGCAGCATGGTGGTGCTAAATATTTCATCATGTATCAATAAGACATTCCTTGTTTGATCCCGGCGGACAGCAGCATAAGGCCACATTGGATATAAAAATCCCCTTAAAGCCACCCAGCGCAGGGTGATGCATTTGACCGGTAAATGCGTTATATCTTTTTTTTTGGGTGGGCACGGATAATTAGAAATAAAATAGACTTGGCCGGCCAGATGTGTAGGAATAACATCAAGCATCGCATATTGCTCTGCTGCTAATTCACGAGGGTTGCATAGCAGAAACATCATCGGCTTACTCTTGATTTTCCATTTGAAAATATCGATCCCAATTAATGTGATAGGCTACCAACTTATTGGGAGGTAAATCAGTCTGCTGTTCCGTTAAAGGTGTAAAAAACTTGAGATCAACAGCTTTTAAATAATACAAACGATACAGAACCGACCTCAATAAATCGGGAAACCCGACAACAGCCGTATAGGTATCCGGATACTCGAGAAGTAAAACCGAAGTTGAATAAAGACCCATCCCCTTCATTCGCTTCTCAATCAAATGATCCTCTTCAACGTACATTAAACTGAATGGTCTTAAAGTCAAATTTTCTTTTTCATTATACAACAAGGCATCTTTCAGAACTAAATTAACAGCTAGGTTCTCTTCAAAGAATAATTCGTCTCCCGTTGATCGAAGAAGTTTTCTTTCGGGTCCATATTGCCAGTTATCCGTGACTAACTGAAGATGTTGCTTTAAAAAACGCCTGTCACCTATTTTTTTGTTTTGTCTGATCAATTCAGCTGCTCGATCAAAATCCCAATTAACCAGGTAAGATAGCCCGATGTTGCGAAAGATAAGGTCATCATAAATGAAAACGCAGCCGGGCGGCACCGGTTGCTCCGGGTGGGTTAATCGTATTAATTCCTCGTACTGCGTTTTGGTAAGTTCTGGCGGCCCTTCGGCTGGCAGTTTTGATTTTGGAACACTAAGAACATTTAAAATTAACTGATTGATCCTAGCAGCCCTCAACCCTAAATTCTCCAAGAAAACCTCGGCTTTATTTCCGGTGGTGGAGAGCATGCGCCAAATACTTAACGCAAGGAACTCATTCGCGGTCATGAAGGCCTGTGCCATCCAATAATTTTGATGACTGTATTGGCTGCCGCCATCTAACATGGTGCTTCTTTCGGCAATCGCATTGATAAAGTAACCGGGGTCAAACCACGAGTAAACAATGGTGTCTTTCGGCGTTTCTTTTTTAATATCGGTCAAAACTTGATTCCAAGTATCATTCATCACCTGTTCGTTGTTAAATACAACCACAGAAATATACTGAGCATACGCCACTGGAGGCATAACACAGCAAGCCAACAAAGCAAAAACAGCGGCAGGTAATTTCCAATCCCGTTTTGCCCCCCATTGATGTTTGATCATTTCAAGCGCATGATGTACAAAAAACGAAAAGAAAAGCGCAAAGGGCAGCACCAATAACACACTAAAACGAACTGCCTGCAAACTCAGGATTGCCGACGGTAGAAAAAAAGCCGTAAAAAAAAGAAATTCTGAAAAACGGAACTGGCTGCGTTGACACCAGGTGGTATAGGCCATGATGACAAACCCCAAAACCACCCATACAAAACTCAGATCATTTCCTACCAGGTAAATCACTTTTCTCACAGATGCCGGATCCAATTCCGCGATGAACATAAGGGTGTTGGGCCAAATATCAAGCGATGAGCCGCTTGCTCTCACCCGCTCAAAAAGGAAGAATTTTTCTTGAAGCGACAATAAAAATGGATGACTGGGCAACAAGATAAAACTAAAGCACACCGCCGAAATGAAATAGCCGCTCAGCCACTGTAAATACTTTTGATTTCTTTGCTGATTGAAAAAAATTTCATAAAGCCCGGCAATCAAGACGCTGACTGATATCACTAAAAATAAATAATGCCAAGCTTCCCAAAAAAATGCATAAATAACTGTCACAAATCCCGCCAGAAGAGAGCTGGCCATAATAAACCGACGCCGGCGCAGCGGGTAAAACAATAACAATAAGACAATGAGAGGAAAAATAAGTTGATAAGGATCGTTATCATAACTGCCCAACGCGCTCCGCTGAAGATAAATAGGCGATAACGATAAGAATGCAGCGCCTGCAAAGGCAGCTAAAAAATTAAGCTCTAAGACAGCAGCGAAAAGAAAAAAAAGTAAAATGGACAATACTGCAAGAAATATCGGATACCAAGCAAGGAGATCTACCAAAGCTGCTTTTTTAAAAAATAGTTTAAAGAAATTGGCCCAGGCAGCTCCCAGATATGGATGCAGGGTAATATTTTCCCACGAACCATCTGGGGCTTTCCTAAGGGGATTGAAAAACTTATTCTGACGAAATTTCTCACCGATGTGGCCCGTCCGCATAATATTCTCTGTTAATTGGTAATATAAATAAGCATCTGCACCTAATAAATAGAAATGGTTCTGTCGAACGCCCCCATTCTCTCTCAGTAGTTTTTTCTCGGTCTCAGCGGTTAAATTTAGAAATTGCAGCTTATCTTCGGCCATTGCCAACTTCATCCGCTCATCTGTCAATCGATTAAGCTGGGTTGTATTGAGGTGAGAATTTTCCGACTTTAACAACTGACGAACATGTTTTTCAGCCATTCCATAAGCAATCGATTCGGCTTTTTGGTGAATCTCTTGTGCGGTTAAACGGTTCGCATTTATCCGGTAACGAATGCGGTGATAGATGCCGAAAGCAATGACCAGCATAATCAAAATCAAATAAAACATGGGACGCTTCATTTTAAACAATCCTTTTTTGCAACTTGTTCGCAGCATTTCAAAACTTCTTTAGCGGCTAGCTTCCATGTAAACAATTCGGCACGTCTTCGCGCCTGATCAATCATGGCATGGCGTTCGGCCGGCTCCATTTCAAGCAAAACTTGCAAATGATGCGCTAAATCCTGGTCATTATTTTCTTGGAAGTAACCAACACAATCTCCGCCGACTTCGGGGATAGAAGCACAGCGAGTCGTTAAAACCGGAACACCCGCTGACATCGCTTCTAAAATCGGAAGTCCAAAACCTTCGTAACGTGAGGGTAAAACAAATACATCCGCACGGCGGTACAGCGGGAGTAAGTCCTGCTGAGAAAGAAATGGTACTCGACGGTAACGATTATTTGGAATTTCTTCACATGCACGTTTTAGCATGGGCTCACCCAGGCGGGGTTGGCCAACCAGAATCAATTGATGAGAAATCTGAGACAATAACCGTTTGAAAGCACTTACCAAACATGGTAAGTCCTTGTGCGGATAGGAGTTAGCAACACACAATATATAAGGTTTTTGGCTTTGTAAAACAGACTGCACTGTTGGATGGATTTTTTTTTGGTGCTCTGATTGAAATAACGGCGAAACACCGCATGAACTAACAGCCACTTTGGTCGGCGGAACGTCTAAAAATTGCACAATTTCACGTTTCGAAAACTCGGAAAGTGTGATAATTATTTCGCATTGACGGCTCGCGCTAATGACTAGAAAATGAGTGACTAGTCGTGATAGAAAGTTTAAATCTTCCGGAAATCGTTTGTATTGCATGTCAAGGATGGTGACAATTTGAGGGCAATGCGCATACAGCGGAGCCGTATAACCCGGCGACCACAAAATATCTACTTTGGCTTGGTAGGCGCGTATCGGTAGTTCCGTTTGCTCACGAATGATCCTGACATAGCGGTTAGTGGCATGAAATGAAAGCTTTGAAAAGGTGACGTTTGGGTATTTTCCGAATTGGTTTTGCAGCGAGTCATGGTTGTCCTGATGTGTAAAAAGACAAAACTCAACACTGGGCTGCATGGCAACCATCGCCTGCAGCGTTTCGCGTAAAATAGTTTCTGATCCACCAACTTCATTTGGAATAAGAAACAGCGCATTCACGCCGATTCGCATGAACTATTATCCCCTTCTGCGCGGCAATCAAACAATTGGTAGCTAGGACAAATAACCTAACAGTGCTCTGCGTTTTTTGTTTTGCTCATACACGTCTTCGCCTAAAACTTGTTTTGCCAACTCTTCTTTGTTTTGGCCGTTGTAAAAGTCGTAATCCATTACCGCCAAGACTTTCAACACAATTGGTAACGGCAACTCTAACATCGTCGGATCCGCTGCAAGCTGTTCGTTAATTTTGGTTGCATAATAACTTGCGGGAAGCAAAATAGCCGCGTTGTCCCTGATTTTAAATAACTCAATCATGGCTCGGACAACTTCCGCTTGGTCCGTTTCACTCAACCGATCCCAAGATTTTGCAGACTTTGTCAGTTGGCCTGCCTGTTGCCGTAGGTTCGTAGGCACCTGCAATGCCTGCATAAGCTCAAGCAAATCTACTTGCTCCTCGGCCCATAATACAGGCATTGCTGCAGTCGCCCAAAAACCAACTGTTAACAGAAAGATCAACCGGCGCTTCATCGGATCAAGCATTCGGTCATTACTTTCTCTTGCCGGCTGCTTTAAGTCTTGCAAGCCGCATCTTTTGTTTTGCGGCAGCGGAATGATGTCTTCCGTACATCGGATTTTTCTTGCCTTTTACCGCCCGACTAATTTTTTGTTTAGAACTACTCGAATGCTTTCTTCCATAAAAAGGGTTGCCTTTTCCAGAAGCTAGTTTACTCATTAATCTTTTAGTTTTAGCTGAATGTTTTTGTCCCATTTTCTTCTCCTGTTCTGAGGTTATTATTCGTTTACCTATACTTCTTAAAAATTTCCAATGCTTTTCTAGTTTGCTGATCTTCTCCTTCTACACCTTCAACCAGATACGGCACTTCCTCATCCGGAACAATCCCGACCTTATCAATGACCCTCCCGTTTGGTGATATATATCTTGCCGTTGTTAATTTCATGGCAGTTTTATCATCTAACGGAACAACAGACTGAACAGACGCTTTTCCGTACGTTTTCATCCCCACAACTATTCCGCGTTTGTGGTCTTGTATAGCAGCTGAGAAAATTTCGGAAGCGCTGGCAGAATGTTCGTTAACCAACACGATTAAATCGCAATCCGTTAGATGTTTACTTCCATCTGAGAAATGCTCTTTCTTTTGAACATCAATGCGGCTTTCAACCGAAACTATTTTCTTGTCACCCGGTAAAAAACGGCTTGCCAAATCAATGGCGGCTGTCATTAAACCGCCTTGATTGTTTCTCAGATCAATAATCAACGCCTTCATACCCTCCTTTGTCAATTTCTTGATTGCTTTATCAATTTGATCGGCTGTGTGTTCTTGGAAATTATCAATTCTAAGATAGCCGAGATGTCGTCCAGCCATCCGGACATCGTTAATAGCACTAATCTCCACCAATTCGCGGATAACCTTAATATCAATGGGCTCTGGTACCGTCGGCCTCTGAACCCTTACCATCACCTCGGTGCCAGCTTCCCCGCGCAACAATTCGGCTACTTCAGCCATCCCTAAACCAATCACATCTTTACTGTCTACCTTGAGAATCATATCCTTTACTTCCAATCCTGCTTTCTGAGCAGCGCTGGCAGGCTTAATTTCTTTGATAAAGATTTGGTTATCAACCATCTCTAATACGGCTCCCAAGCCTGAGTACTCTCCTTTCATATCAATCTGCAGCAGCTTGTAATGTTCCTCATCAATAAAAACGGTATAAGGGTCCATACCCTCCAACATCCCTTTCACTGCATGATAGAGCAGTTGGCGTGCATCTTTTTTCTCAACATAGCCTTCCAAAACGGCGCCAATGGCACGTGAGAAAAGTTTTAATTCCTCCAGAACATCGTAACTTTCGCTTTGCACAGCGGCAGCAGACGAATGTCTGCTGTTAATAGCGGACATCAATAAAATTAAAGAACCTATTAAAAAAAATCCAACCTTTTTCTTCATCTTACACTCGCTTTCAGTTTGCGCTTAAAAATTTCTCGTGCCAATACAAAATATCTCCGGTACGGGTTGTGACGCAATTAATTAATAGTGCTTCTGAACGATTTCTGAGTCGAGCTAAGCTTTGAACCGTGTAAGCACTAGACTGCAATGTAAGAAGACCCGACTGAACATAATCATGCAAACTTTGAGCTTCACTATCATCTAGGGGAAAGGCGTTTTGAAGCGTTTCGGCGACAGAACTTAAACTAATAAAATAATGGTCATCAGGCGTGCGTTCGACGCCATCCTCGCCGGCACGAAAACGTAATATTTTCTTAACCAAACTTTCCGACATCCCAATTGAAACTAAGATAATTGGTGAGGCGGTATTTAAATTAAGCAGACCTGAGCCATACAAGGTCAGATAGGGTGATAAACGCTCGTAAATAGCGGGCGTCATCCCGCGAATGAAGTTCATTTCTTCAAGGATATCCAAAGGTTCATTTTTAGGCTGATAAGGCGGTTTCAGTCTCATATAATATTTTTTCTCCGCCCCCGCTTCATACGCGTGATCATCCTCGTCCATCCAGTCAAGTAAGGCGTAAGCAATGTGAGCAGCCTCTTCTTTTGACAAACCACCTGCCAACTGAAATAAATTGCTTAAGATGCGTGCGGACGTGATTAATCTTAAACTGATTTTACTTTCCTCATCGATCATGCCGCTATAAACTGTATTCCCGATTTGATAGCCGACAGTAAAATAGCCATCCCCAACTGGAATTTCGTGAAACGCACTTTCATTAACACTCCAACCATCATTTAAGACATCGGGTAACTGCGATTGAACATCTTTCATTGCCAACACTTGAATAGCCTTTTGAACACCTGCTTCTGCTATATAACGCAATTTTGACTTGGTTTCGAAGGTTTGTGCCATTTTTAGCTTCCCCTGGACTATACGGCCAACCACGGACGTAAAAAGAGCTAACAAGAGTAAAACCCAAATGGCTAGAATCAACAAACTCCCTCTTTTATCCATAAAACTTTTATTTGTCCAATAACTTGAGTTGACGACTCACGTCTGTCAGCTTGTCTGACATATCATTGATCTTAACCTCCAACGCATTCATCTTTTCCGTCAGCTGTTCAATGCTGGCGTGCACTTTGTCAAAATGCCGTTTCATATATATATCGACACCTTCGGGCTCATATTTGCCTCCTATTCTGATAACCTCACGGTCCTCAGCCATGTTATAGACAATCCCGTATTTTTTAATGCCTTCCGAAGTTTCATCCGATTTTCTCTCCTCCGCAAAAACAGACATGCACACGACGCCTGACAACACGCTCATCATGGCTAAGCCCACTATGAGGTTAGGTAGTTTTTTCATCTAATTCTCCTTGTTCAATTTCAGTAATATGGTCAATTTGTTCCCAATTAATTTTAAATATTTTAACGGTTGTTTTTTGATCACTTTCTTGATAAACGGGCTTAAATAAAGAAAGCGTGATGCCATCCAAATAATACAATTGATACAGCACTGAACGGATCAATGCCGGATCCGCGACAACTGCGCGCAACTGGCCCTGACGTTTAAAAAGCAAAACTGACAATGATACTTGGCTTTGAGGAAAAACATGCTCTACCAGTTTTTGATCAGTGACTTCAAAAACACTATAGGGCTGAATTCGTCCTACCCCGCTTGGCGGCTGTATCCAGATGCTTTGTGTTTGCATGTCCAGCAAAACACCGTTCTCGAATAATATCTTGTTCTCTTTTTGTTCACGAATCCCTGCTTCCGGCAAATATTTCCAAGCACCTTCAATCGTATCGAACACCTCACTTAAATAGCCTTGAAATTTTTTCTCCTTCACTTCTTCATATCTGGTTAAATTTGTTGTGAGCCACCGATCTGCTGCCTGACCACCCAAGAAAGTTGGGCTCAAACCCACTTCCAGTGGCACTGAAGATTGCGATGCCTGAGGTGTCACGGGCGCTTGACTGTTTATTTGGTGATTAGGAATAAGAAGAGGATTTGTCCAGAAGGGTGTCTGTAAAACATTTTGAACCCAGTTACCCAAAGCAAGAATGATAGGTTTTTGAGTCAGTTGTTTTTTTTGCTGAAACTCTTTTGCCTTCCTAAAATTCCACTTTGCAAGGAGGGTCAAGGCTAAATTTTTTTCCATCAAATCATTATAAAGAAATAGATAAGAAGGCGGCGGTTGCTCAATTTGTATCAAATTAACAAATGCTTTTTGTTCATCCGCTGACATTTTTCCGCTTAATTGCGCCATCAGGCTTGCTGGATCTAACGTCATGGAATCAGTAATTAATTCGATGGCATCTGACAACTCCCAATGGCGCTCAAGCAGAAAATCAAGAGGCGCATTGCCTTTTGTGTTAACCATATTAAATAATCCAACTGCTGTTTTCTCATCAGAAGAAAGAAAAGCTCTGGCCATCCAATAGGTTTGGTGATTTTGCTGGGTGCCGCCGTCAATAACGGTGCGGCGTTCGGCGACTGCATTAATAAAATAGCCGGGAGGCCACCAGCTATCAATAATGGCATTCGGGGGACTCTTCTCTTTTAAGTTCAGTAGACTATTATACCAAACATCATTCATAATCCTACTCACCCCTTGCGCCCCGATATGTCCCAGAACCAACGGTACCGGAAGAAACAGACAGATCATGAGGAGCCTGGACACATATTCAAAAATCCTGATCCGAGGTGAATGTGAAAGAAAAATATTTCTAACGTTTAAGAGAGACTGCTCGATCGCATAGAACCCAAGGGCTGTCATGAAACCAAATGGGACTACCAACAAAATAGCAAAACGCTCTGTTCGTAACGCCAATAAAATGGTAGGGATAGAAAATATAAAAATCACAAGCCATGCGAAACCCAACTCGGCCTTTTTCTCTTTTAAAAGAATGGCAATCAAGTAGCAAATGCCGTAAAGAGCAACCATTGCCATCACGGGGCTGCTGCATAAATACACCAGCTTTTTTATCGTCAAAGAATTGGTTTCGGCCACTGTTAAAAACGCATTTGGCCAAACCGAGACATCTGTGGATGAAAACATGGGGAGAAAGGTAAAAGACTCTTGAAAGACTTCCCACAAACCTCGCGGGGTCAAAAACAACACTGCCGCCGCCAATGTTGTGATGCCGTAAATAAGTCCAAACAAAAACATATGGTGCTTCATTCTAACGGCCAATTGGATAAATCCAATTGCCAAACAGATGACGAATGCAAGCATAAACATATAAATCCATCCTGCCCAAAACAGCGTGTAGACCCCCGTGAGAAAACCAGCCGCAATCGGATATCGAAATTGCTTTCTGTTTCCCTGTCGGCAGGCGAGGCACATGAGTCCGAAAATTAGGAGCTGGAATAACGGTTGGTAAGGATCGGTGTCATACCACCCAAGCGCACTCCTTTGCAAGTAAGCGGGAGCCAGCATCAAAGTAACGAGCCCTAGAAAAAGGGCGGATCCGCTTAAATTAAGCATCCGCCCAACCACAAAAAAAAGAAGACAACTTGCGCACACGAGAACAAGCGGAAAATATGAAAGCCCCTCCATCATATCAATTTTAGGATTCAAAGCATGAATGATCTTAAACCAGGAATAGCCTAAATATGGATGAAGCGTCTTGAGTGCCCACGCTCCGCTGGGGGCTTCACGAAGAGAGTTGAAAAAGCGCCCCGATTGATACGCGGATGATAACTGACCCTCCTTTACAATCCGTTGAGTAAGGCTATAATAGTAATAAGAATCAGCGCCCAATAAGTAAATTCTTGAGTGTCCTTCATTACCGCCCCCTTTTGCTATTTGACTTGCCAATTTCTCAACACTTTCTTGAAATTGATCGTGGCTATTTTCAATAATTCTATCTGCTTGTTCATGCACCAATTGGTTCTTTAATTTTTGATCAAGTCCTGGCAGTGAAGTTTCGTCTATGTTTTTTTTGATTTGACTGACAATTTTATTGTAAACCGCATCCCGCGCTAACTTGTGCGCAACAAAAGGTGAAACTTTGCGCAAGGTCTCTGTTCTAAAAAAACAGGCAATCAATCCAGATAAGATAATCAGCCCAATCCAGAAAAGACGCGACAGAAGACGATTGTCTTGCTGAAAAGTATGCATTGATATCCGCCAAAGTTAATATAAAATAATTGAGCCATCGGGGAGTTAATTTTATCAATCCCCGCTGGCTCATCCCAGCGCATTGCTTTTTAATGCGCGTGGGATTACCAATGAAACCCCATACCAGCCCCGCTTGATCGTGACTGGTATGGGGTGAGAGGTCGGGGAAACTCCTCGACCTCTCAAATAATTGAGGTGTTATCCCAGCGGGGATTGTTTCCGCCAAAGGCCAGATCTCCGCCGGAGGGACGGATCAGTCCTTTGGCTGAGGTCCTCTGGCGGAAGAATTAACTCCCCGTTGAATCAAATAATTTAGTAACTGATATTGATTAGCCGATAAATTAATCACAAAAAGGGCATATGAACACCCAAAAAATACTTATCATTGTTCCCGCACTTAATGAAGAAAAACTCATCGGAGACCTTGTCCGTGAAATTAAGGCCGCCTATCCGTATGATGTTTTGGTCATTAACGATGGCTCGCTTGATCAAACTGCAGTTTATGCTGTTCAAGCGGGTGCCAAAGTTGTAACACATCCTTATAATCTTGGGATTGGCGGTGCCGTTCAAACAGGTTTTAAGTTTGCTGAGAAAGAGGGATATAAAATTGTTGTACAAGTTGACGGCGACGCTCAACATGACCCGCGATACATCCAGCCTCTTATAGAACCTGTCTTAAAAGGGCAATTTGATTTGTGTATTGGATCTCGTTTTATTAAACCTTCCGACACGTTTAAATCTACATTCATTCGGCGAATTGGTATCCGTTTTTTTGCTGTTCTATTGGGCTGGCTAACCGGTGTCCATGTAACGGACCCAACATCCGGCTTTCGAGCCACCGGCCCTGCTCTGATTAAACCATTTTCAACGAACTACCCCGTCGATTTTCCGGAGCCTGAAACCATTAAAATCGCAAAACGCTTAGGCGCTCATGTTGGCGAAGTCCCTGTGCAGATGCGTCAGCGTCTAAGCGGTCATTCGTCGATTCGCTATTTTCGAACGGTTTACTACATGATCAAAGTCACTATAGCCATACTCATTGATGCTTTAAGACGTAACAAATAAAGGTGATTTATGAATGTAAATTTCTTTGCAATTTTAAGCGCTTTTCTTATTTTATGTTTGGTTATTGAACTGATTCGACAACAAAAAATGACCTTTAAATATTCTTTATCGTGGTTGAGCGCCAGCCTTCTTGTTATCATTCTTGCTTTTAATGAAAAACTCTTAGCTAAAATCTCTACTTTTTTTGGCTTTGAACTGCTGAGTAATTTTATTTTCTTTTTGCTTCTTTTATTTTTTGTCTTCTTAAGTCTTCGGTTAACGATATTTATTAACGAACAAAATAACCGAAGTGAAACTTTGGCTCAAACGGTTGGTATTCTTGAGCATAAAATTAACGAGCTCGAGAAAAAAACACACTAAGTCCTTTGTTAGAAAAACTCAAATCCCGCTCCTCCCTGAGTCGTATCAGATTCGCTCTTCTCTGGCGTTTTCATAATGTCTTCAATCCGTCGCGCTAAATCGTCGCGGCCGATCTGACGGAGCAGTGTTATTGACTTGAGCGCAGCTCCTCGCTTTTCTGCCGCGACATAGGCAAGCCCTAATCCATACTGCGCTTCCACAACGTCTGGGTCTCGCTTGACTGCCTTTTCAAAATACTGAACTGCATCGTACCCGTTTTGTTTCTGTAATTCTAACCAACCTAATCCCGTGTAGCCTTTTGCAAAGTTTGGATCGGCTTCAATTGATTTTTCAAAAAATTCTTTTGCTAAAATCGGATCCTTAGCCACCCCGGCATAATAGGTCCCAATATTAAAATATGGGTCGCCGTAATGCGGATTCAGTTCGGTCGCCGTCATAAATGCGTTCATTGCACCGATGATACCTTCTTCGGTTTTTAGAAGCGCCACACCCAAGGCATTGTGAAATTGCGGGATATTGGGATTCGCTCGTATGGCTTTACGAAATGATTCAATGGCTAATGGGATCTCGCCTTGATTTATGAATTCAATACCAGCTTCGAAATAATGACGCTCATCTTGCGCTCGCAGCGGTCCAGCCGTTAAAAAGAAACTTAAAAAGAAAATCAAAATGATCACGTCTCTTCCTCCGAGGGAATCGGCACCGTTTTATTCTGGCCTCCTGTTGTCATAGGTACTTCGGCGGGCATTACTTCAACCCCTATCTCATCTTCAGTTTCTCCGTCGTTTGTAATAAAAATGCGTGACATGGATAGACTGGCGTTAATCACATCTGAGTTTTTCCCTTTAGGTTCCAGCAAATACTGAGTGATGCGAAATAAAAAATCTGAATCTTCAAGTGCCTGCATAAATTCCAGCATGTTCCGCAACTTCCCATTACACTCGAGCGTTGTTTTGTACTCTTGCATAATTGGATTGCCTTCCACATCGCCAGGCTGCACATTTGTGATATTGATGGACATTGCTGCAGCAATTGATTCAATTTCTCTTAAAAGATCCGCAATAATCTCCTCTTGAGCTTTCTCGCCACTATCGAGATAGTGCTGATACTGCCTGTATTCACGCAAAATACTGTCTTTGTAGGACAGAACACGAATGCTACGCTTTATTGCTTGAGACTTCGCATCAATTTCAGCATCCAGCACTTTTTGTTCTGCCAAAATCGGCCCCAGAACAAGCAGATCCATGAGCAGCATGAGCACGCATATAATCGCAGCGATTATTAATATTTTTTCTTTTTTTTGTAACTTGTTATAAAAATCGTTAATATTCATTAAATTCCCTCAACCAAGGTACATTCGATGGAAAAATCTGCTACTTCTTTTTGTCCTTCCCGCCTTGATTTTGTTTCTTTGGTTTGCACATCCGTAAAGAAATTAGATTCTTCTAATTCAGTGACGAATGCAAAAATACGTGACATGGAATCAGCTGTCCCTCCAATGGTAATGGCGCCCTCCTTGTCGTAACTAAACCTAGACAAGTAAATATCATCACCAATCATGGAATTTATCTTCTCAAAGACATGGAGACCTCTGCCCCTTTTACGCAAGAGTTCTCGAACAGCCCGACTTTTGGTTGATTTTTCTTCTAATTCCCTGGCTTGCTCAAATGTTGACTCATTTAATGTTTCCAATTTCTTGCGGTGCTCATTTTTAATATAACTCTTCACTAATAAAAAAACGCTGATTAATAGGAAGACTGTCATGATCAAAATGCCAAATTCGATAACATCTTTTCCGCTTTTTCGAAAGGACCGCCTTATTTTAATTTCCTTTGGAATTAAATCGATCCTTGTCAGGCTTAGCATCTCGTAGGAGGAGAAGACATCAAAAAATGAATCATCTGTGGCTTGTGCAATCATTTGAGATACTTCACTTCCCGTTTGAAATCTATCTTTTGCTTGAATGAATGAAACTTTTGTTTCATGATCTTTAATATAAGGAATGGCGCCTTCTATTCCCTGTTTGATTAATTCGTGGTACTCAGGTATGCTGGCAACGAACAGCATTTTAATCACTTGCCCCACACCTTGATCTTGATAAGCGACGATAGATTTACTTAATTCCGAGATAAACTCCTTGACTGCCGCTTCGCGATCTGCCTTAAACTGCGTTAACCCAATGGGAATGTTGCGCACAAAAACCATTTTGTGTTTATCAATGATCGTAAAATCTGAACTATCTCTTGCAATATGGATTCCACCCGTCGCACCTTCACCTGCGGTTTGCTGTGCCATCTCGTCATAAACCGCGGCTAAACTTTCTGAATTGATACCTATCTTCACAATTTCGCCGCCCGCACCTTCAATCAGCTCATAACACCGCTCGATGAATTTACGATGTGCGATGATAAGTAAAACGTTGGTATAGTGTTGTTCGGGCGATTCGGCACAGAAGCAATCAATCACAATTTCATCCCGTGAATACGGCGTGTAACGCCCCGCCTGCAGATCAATAATTTTTCTTATTTCCTCTTCATTATTGGAAGGGATATCTACATTTTTTGAGATAAAAGTATTAGATGAGATCATCAAATTAACTTCTTTTTTCTTTATTTTTAACTTCTGAAAGAAATCACTGATAAATCCTTTAATACCAGCGTCGCTATTTTCAGCAAATTGCTTGCTGCCGGCATAAAGAATTCCTGTCGAAGTTTTTCCATATACCAGTTTGACGGAATTTTCTGTCAACTCAATAATGACAGACTCCTGCCCCTTTGGCTTGGCAACTTCTGAGAGAGATTTAAGCTTACCACCTAGGCTCATAACACCTCAAATATCCATACTTTTTCAGACTGCACAAACCCCGCTTGTGATGGGGATCACTCTTGAAATGGTTTTTGTTTGATTCATTTCCTTGTAATCTAAACGGATTCGAATGGCGCGCGGAAAACACGAATCCTTCCAATGGTTCCGCCATTCGTAGGAAAAATATCTACCTGTGTAATAATATTCTAATTTTTGATTGACAACATGAGTCGCTACGACACGGCTCTGCCCTGCATCCTTGCGGTTATAAAGCAATTTCATATAATCATCTTGCTTGCGGGTGACTATTTGCGCCGCCACATCATACTGATAAGAAACTTGACTGGGGCCGGTTACCATCACATCATGACGGTTTGAATTTATGCGGTTACCTTGAAGACTGTAAAAAGTTAAGTAATCTGTTTCGCCTTCAAACTCACGCGTTGAGTATTTGACGGCATTTCGAACATCCTCCGTGAGTTCCTCAATATAGAAATTCAATTCATCCAAAACTTTGACTTGCGTCGTCCGATGCCATAAACGCATTCCTTGAAACAAAGCTTGATAAATTGCAAAACCGATCAATGCGGTCAAGAGAATCCCTGTCATGAGTTCGATCAGAGTAAAACCTTGTCGTGTGGAATATAAATGATGCATGCGCTTAATGTTTTCTATCAAATGGTTTTGAAAAATAAATCTCACGTTTGATTGTCTTGACCTGGCCCATGTCATGCCAGGAAATTTCTGCCTGAGCCCGCATTAAATTTTCAGTAAATCCAAATGCAGATAAAGCAAATGTCACCGTATAAATGGTGTGTGAGCCGATTAATTCTTCACGTAAAACAGGTGCGGGAAACTTTTTTGTCTCACGTATGGTTTGAAGAATTTCCCATGCTTGCTCATTTACGAGATAATTGGCTTCTATTCTATTCTCTGCATATTGAAGCGCATTAACTGACGTTAATAGCGGGCGGTATACTGCAATGATACCGACGCCCAGTATGACAACCGTCATTAATACCTCAACCAGCGTAAGCCCTTGAATGTGTTTTGCTTTCCGAGTGACGTTTCTCACCAATTCACCACGTCATCGTCGGTTTTATCCTCGGTTGGACTCTTGCCAACCGACCACAAATCGTAATCGTGCGTTCGGCGAGTGCCGGGTGAGCGATATTGGTAAGCACGTCCCCAGGGATCAACCGGAACTTTTTCAAGATAAGGACCATTCCAATTTTGTGGAATCGGGTCACTTCCCGGTTTCTTTAATAAGGCAGCCAATCCTTGGTCCGTTGTCGGAAAAAATCCGTTATCTAACTCGTAAAGCTTGAGCGCCGTGGGGATATTCACTGTCACATCAGCCGTTGCGGCAGCGATCCTGGCTTGGTCTGAACGTCCCGAAATTCGCGGGATAATCATGGCTGCAAGAGTGCTAATAATGACGACTACGGTTAAAATCTCAATAAGCGTAAAACCATTTTGGCTTTTGTCCAGACCATTGCTTTGTTCGCGCACAATTCACCTCTTCCGTCTAAGTGACTAATGTATCAAAACTAAATACTGGCAATAAGACAGCAATAATAATAAGGCCCAATATAAACCCAA
Source organism: Candidatus Abzuiibacterium crystallinum (assembly GCA_002787155.1). GTDB lineage: Bacteria > Omnitrophota > Omnitrophia > Omnitrophales > Abzuiibacteriaceae > Abzuiibacterium > Abzuiibacterium crystallinum. The sequence goes on from PCVY01000028.1 coordinate 75,731, forward strand.
CAATTAAAATGAGTATAGGTTCTAGTAAATTTGTAAAAATCCGGATGTAATCAAACACATCTTGTTCGTACCAGTCTGCTATTTCTTTCAGCGTTTCATCCAAATTCCCAGTCTCTTCCCCTACCTTGATGAGTTGTTTAAAAAAACTAGGGACGTATTTCGTTTGGTTTAGCCCCTCACTAAACGACCCGCCTTCTTGAATTGTATTTAAACATCTCTCAAACTCTTCCCGTAATAATAAATTACCAATAACTGGACATGCTGTTTTTAACGCATTAATCAAAAGAACGCCATTTTCAATCTGTAAAGCCAATGCTCGTGAAATGGTAGCAACCTCAGATTTGATAATAAGCATCTTAACCTGTGGTATGAAAAAAATAATTTTATCTAAGATTCTTTTTTCCCGTGGGTACTGTTTCATTCTCTGAATTAATAAAAAAATGCCAAGCGCTAGAAGAAGGATCCAAAACCAACCAAATTGGCACCACTGACTTACTCCCATTAAAATGCGTGTCGCTGTCGGTAATTTCTGGCCCATGTTTGCAAAAAAAGTAGAAAATTTGGGAATCACAAACGTTAGCATGATAAAAATTGTGAAAATTCCCATACAACAAACAAAAACAGGATATGCGAGAGCTGTTCTGACTTTAGATTGAATATTCTCTTTTTCCTGATGGTATTGGATAAGCCGTTTCAAAGATTCTTCAATTTTCCCGATATTTTCACCCGTTTGGAGCATGGCAATATCAAAGGACGTAAAAGCTTTTGGGTGTTCTGCCATTGCTGTTGAAAGTGAATTGCCGTCTTTTACACTTTCAATTAACTGCTTGGTGACGCCCTTCAGGTAAACATGGTTCGTCTGATCGTGAATGATTGAAAGTGATTTAAGAATTGGGATGCCGGATTTTACAAGTTTGGCGAGTTGTCGATAAAATACGGAAATATCTCGTGTTTTTATCTTTCGAAAAAAGACTTTAACGTCACGTGCTTTGATCGGCTGAATTCGTTTTTTTTCTTCTTCAATGTCGATGGGAAGTAAACCCATAACATTTAACTTGTCGATAATCTCATCTCTGGTTTCCCCTCCCAGTGTCCCCTCGACAACCTCGGCGATTCCTTTTTTTGCTCGGTATTTATATAGCTTCATACATTTTATCCGATGGTTAATTCACAGAAATTTTCAATGCGAGTCCGGTCAACACTATTAATTGCTAAAAATAGAACTGCCAATTTATAACGATATCCACCCGCATCACCAACCCAATCAAGCACCTTCATCACACGCAAAGTTCTTCCGAGGCACTGAATTGGATCCAGCTGGTCGGGCATTTCTAATTTAAGTTCTAAAATTGATCCGGCTTTAATGGGATCACGCGTTAAAAAAGAAATTCCTCCCGCACTAATATTCTCTGTTACCCCACGACCGTAGGGGTGACTCAATTTCTCCTTTGAATCAGTTTTCTGCCCCTGATCATCAACGATACGATAAGTGATGGGAAAATTTATCATCAACCTCTCGTATTTTCGTTTATTGTGAAAGCCTTGATCGGGTGTTTCGATCTTCACTTTTTGAGCACTGGTCATTTTGAAGGGCATTGGAATGATATCGGGTACGGCACTGGTTGCCCTAAGCACTTCGTCAGCTGTCGTTTGGCCGGCCAATACTTTTTGCCACCCATCTTGCCGCAATGTCTTCATTCCTTTTGTCATGGCAAATGCTTTGATTTGCTCGGCCGTTGCTTTTTGATAAATCAGTTGTTTAATGTCTTGATCAATTTCAAGCATTTCATGAATTGCAATCCGACCTTGATATCCTGTTTCGAAACATTGATCGCAGCCTCTTCCATAAAAAGCTTTTATAGGATTTTCATCGGTCATTGCCAGGTCCCGTTCAATCATCTCATGAATCTCATCCGGCAATTGCTCAACTTCCGTTTTGCAAGCCGGGCAAATGACTCTAACCAAACGTTGTGCCATAAATGCAATGACGCTTGAGGCAATGAGATAAGGCTCAACGCCAATATCTAACAATCGCGTCACACCGCTTGCCGCATCATTGGTGTGTAAAGTCGATAAGATGAGATGTCCTGTTAAAGCAGCCCGAATGGCAATATCTGCTGTCTCTAAATCACGAACCTCTCCTACCATCATGACATCGGGATCATGCCTCAACATGCTTCTCAGGCCTTTCGCAAAGGTCAACCCAACATCAGGGACCACTTGGATTTGCGTAATGTCACCCATCTCATATTCAACCGGATCTTCAATGGTAATAATCTTACGCTCCGTTTTGCTGATTTGCTGGATACCCGCATAAAGCGTTGTTGATTTTCCGCTTCCGGTAGGGCCCGTCAGAAAAACAATACCTTCGTTGCGCTGTAAAAGTTGTTTAAATTTTTTCAGGTAGGCCTCCTCTAAGCCCAAATTTGCTAAGTCATAAACCATTTGATTGGGTAAAATTCGAATTACCATGCTCTCGCCTTGCGATGTCGGAATACTGGAAATGCGTAAATCGATTGATTGATTTTGTGTTCTAACTCTCGCTTTTCCATCCTGCGGTAAACGTTTTTCTACAATATTGAGATTCGCCATAATCTTAATCCGTGACAAAATTGTGGGAAGAAAGCGTATAATGTCTTGCGGAACCGGTGCTTCATGTAAAACACCGTCAATGCGGTAACGAAACCTCACCTTGCCTCTCGACGGCTCAATGTGAATATCGCTCGCTCGCTTCTTAACTGCTTCCAATATGATTTGATTAACGAGCTGAACAACTGATGCAGATTCTGCCAATTTCTCAAGATCCTCAACCTCTTCCGATGAAACGTCGGCGGAAGGATTAACATATTCTTTTCCGATTGCGCGTTGCGAGAGAATTTTATCAACGGTTTCAGCGCCAAGCCCATAGTGTTTCTTTAAGAGTTCTTGAATGTCTTGGGAAGGGATAAAAGCAAGAGAAATGTCAAAACCTAAGCCCAACCTAATCTCATCTAGCGTATTAACATCGATTAATCTTGATACGGCAATGGTTAACTTGCGGCCTTCTAAGCTAATGGGGAAAAATTTATAGTACCAGGCAAATTTAATTGGAACTTTCTTAAGCGTGCCGTCATCAACTGCGATTCTCTTCTTTTCAATATAAGGAATATTGAGGACTTCAGAATAGATTTTGAGGATAACTGATTCCTTAATCAACCCCAACTGAATCAGCTGTTCCGAAAAGGAGTTCTTGGCACGCATGGACTCTTCATAAAGTTTTTCAAGTTCGGCTTGCGGCAATAAATTTGCCTTTATCAACTTGTCGAAGCATGCTTTTTCAATCCGAACGTTCATTTATGCTGACCTATGTAATAACTGGTGCATGTCCAATTAAATAAAACTCTTCAGGTTTCAACTTATCATATTTTCCACTGCATATATTCTCACAATCAATGATCAAATCATCCTTCGGCACAAACTCTCCTTTTTTCCCAGTAAAAGCCTCACCTACCACGAAAGGTTGCGTCAAAAAATTAATCATTTTTTCAGCTCGCTTATAATCTATTTGGTCTTCTTTCGGAATTTCTTCAATACCGACCACTTGCACAATTCGCTTCAGCGAAGCATGTTTCGCCATTAAGGCGATGACTTTTTGGCTTAAATTGTAATGACGCTCGCCCACGATACGCGGATTTAAGAACGAGCTGGAACTTTGCAGTGCAGCAATAGCAGGAAAGAAACCGCGCTGAGCTAAGTCGCGCGATAAAGCCAACACGGCATCCAAACAGCTAAAAATCGCAACCACTGCGGGGTCCGTCATGTCATCTGCCGGAACGTAAACCGCTTGGTAAGACGTAATCGACCCGCCCCCGGGAATAGATCGAATTCTCTCCTCCACAGAATTCACTTCTGAGGAAAGTGTTGGCTGATAACCGGATTCACCCGGCACCCGCCCTAACAAAGTGGAAATTTCCTGGCCTCCTTGAACAAAGCGAAAAACATTATCCATAAACAGCAGCACATCCTTGTTTTTTCTTGCCAAGTCTTCCGCCAGTGTAATACCGGTATTCACACATTCGTATCGTGCACCGGGCGGTTCGTTCATTTGTCCGAAAACCAGTTTCACCTTGCTTAATAAATTATTTGAACGCAATTCATCGTACAAGTCATACCCCTCACGAATACGCTCGCCGATTCCGACAAAGACGCAGACACCGTCGTGTTTCTTCACAATGTTATTAATCAATTCCAAAATCACGACGCTCTTACCGCATCCCGCCCCGCCCAATACTCCTGTTTTACTTCCTTTGACCATTGGAAATAAAAGATCAATATATTTAATACCGGTTTCTAACACTTCTAATTTGTCGCCAAATTTATCTTTTAAATTAAACGGATCAATGGCCGGTGGCTGCCGAGTTTCTTTGAATTCGGTCGAAGTTAAATCTGGACCATTATCGTAAGGATGGCCAAAGACGTTAATAATGCGTCCGAATAAATCATCGCCTACACGAATGCTAACCGGCTTACGGGTATTAATCACCCGGCTATTTAACTGCAAATTAAGGGTATCAGAAAGCGAGATACACCTCACATCGTTTTTCCCAAGATGTTCCGCCACTTGCAAAACAATTCTTTCCTTTACAAAACTTTCGGCTTCGATAACAACATAAACAGGCGGAATATCCTCAACATGTTCAAATCGCACATCGACCACAGGACCTCTAACGGCAATAATTTTACCGTAACTAATACGTTCTGCTTTTTGTTTTGAACCGTTAGCAGCGTCTGCCTGAATCGGTGATTGAATAGCTTGTTTTTCTTTAATGTCATCTTTTTCTTCTGCCATAAACTCCCTTTTTATCGCCGCCTTTGCCTAATGACTTTTTGTGATGAGAATACTTCCGCCATGGCTTTGTTCATATCGCCGCGCACAGCTTTCTTGAGAGAAAGTGCCAGTCCTTGCTTTTCTTTCGATAAGCCTTCCATGCTTTGCTCGAGCTGCTGCGCTTGTGCTGCGGCTTCAGCAATTCGTGTATCAGAAATTATTTCAAATAGCCGACAAGATACCCACACGTCTGCTAATACTTTCATGATGCCGTCAATCGAAGACTCAGAAATGAAACCTTGCCCAACCGAGTGACTCTCACCGCCTTTTTTTTCACCACCGCCTTCTTCATCATCTTCGCTGCTAAGCAACTCAACGGCCGGCAGCAATGCCACCACGCGCGGCTTTAAAATATTAAAATTTTTTGCCCAAATATAAATCACAATTGCTTTGCCCGAAGCCCCGCTCATGATCCGGTCAATAAGATAATCTCTAATTTTGAGCGAGACTTCATACCGGCCTTGCTGTTCAATGTCTCGATAAATCCGTTCAATCTTGAGCCCTAATTGCTTGCAGCGATCAGCCCCGCGCCATCCGACGCAAATGATTTTAGCTTCCTGATGTTTCTCGAATTCTTTTGCCGCTGCGCTGCACACCTTTGAATTCAACTGCGACATAAAACTGGCCTCTGAAGTGATCACGACCAGATCAGAGCCCGGATTATTATTGCGCACCAAAGGACAATCGGTTTCTGCAGATTCAAGCAAATTAAAGAACAATAGAAAAACTTCTAGAAATTTTGCGAAATCATTCTTCTGCTGTGCAAACACAAAAAACCGATTTGTTGAGACGTCTTTTAAGACATTAATAATTTCAAGTAACGCCTCAACGTCGTCCAGATCGCCTTGTATTCTCGCAACTTTTCCCATTGCTGAAGTCCTTAATCTTCCAGATCAATTTTTTTCTTGTAGTTTTCTGCTGCTTCCTTGATGTGATTCAGCAATGAATCGTCTAACAGCAGCGTCCCGAATTCGAGCATGATTCCCACGATCATATTTTTGTCTACCATTTCTTCGATTTCGACTGGCCTGCCCAATTTCTGCTCCACCATTGCCTTAATTCCGCTAAGTTCTTCTTTTTTATTTGCCAATGCAGACTTGATGGTAATTTTATTAATATGGGGGCCAACACCTGTTAAGTTAAAATCTTTTAAGCGTTCCATAAAATTTCCTACAAATTGGGTATGGAGTGCCTTGATAATTTTTTCGTTAAAAGCAGATCCTAATAGGGTGACGGAGTGATCAATGGTGTTCTTTGTAAAATGCTTTTCCAAACCTCGGTTAAATTTGTTTTCTGCGTCATGCGCTTTTTGTACAATGGCATCAGCTTCTGTTTTAGCTTTTTTAATAATCTCATCTTGCTTTTTTCTAACCTCATCTAATGCTTCAGTTTTTAATTTGCTGGCAACCAGGCTTGCTTCTTCTTTTTTTTCGTTATATTCTTTCTCTGCAGCCTCTATTTTTTGCCCTAAATCTTTTTGTTTTTTAAGCATGTCCTGATAAACCCGGTCAAGCCGGTTAATAGAACTCTCCGTATCACGGTAGAGGATCTTTTTAAGAAAGAAAATGACGGCGCCAAAAACAATAATTTGCAACCCAATGAGCGGTAATATAGACATAAATGCCACCTCTTCTTTTATTGTCCAAACAACTGAAAAATAACTAAAAGTGCAATAACAGATGTCGCTTCAGCAAAAACCAACATCAGAATAACTCCGGTAAAAATCTTTGGTGCTGCGGAAGGGTTTCTTCCCAACGCTTTAATAGTTGCAAATCCAACAACGGCGATAACAATCGCAGGTCCTAACACTGCGATAATCATCACACCTACTAACACAACCGCATACTGCGACATATTTAATCCTAATGGTTTTGAGTTACATTCATAAAATGACTAACCAGTTTCAACATCATCATCTTCTACTTTCTTACGGCTTTTGATATCGGCAACATAGGATTGTACAACTTTTGTGATGCGAGACTTCAATTCATCGACTAACTTTCTCTCTGCTCTCAATAATGGGAGCAAACTGCCGTCATTTTTCAACGTCCAATCAAAAATACCGCTCTGAAATTCAGTTACTTGATCTTTATCCATCTCATTAAGCAAGTTTTCATTCTTAGCATAAAAACAAATAATTTGCGTTTCTTGGCTAACCGGTGAATTGGGTGGTTGCGTGAGAAGTGTCTGTAAAATCTTACCGCCTGAAAGCTTATCTCGCATTTCATCCGATTGACCGCCTGTTTGCAGCTTGCTGACGCGAAGTAGCTCTTTAAATTGAATAAACTCCAAACGAAGTGATTTGGCAACGGTTTTCATTGCATCCCACTGAACACGGCTGCCAACCCGCGAAACTGATAAACCAACGTCTACTGCCGGACGAAAACCTTCATTAAAAAGCGGCATACTTAAGAAAATCTGCCCATCTGTCATGGAAACTAAATTAGTGGGCACATAGGCCGTTAAGTCACCTTCAAGAAGTTCAACAATCGGAATAAACGTCATAGAACCACTGCCCAATTCCTTATTAAGCTGAGCAGCTCGTTCAATCATTCGTGAGTGGAGATAAAAAATATCACCGGGATAAGAGTCTCGACCAGGCGGTACTTGCATTAAGAGCGACAGTTCACGATAAGCCCACGCATGTTTGGTAAAATCATCGAACAGGACAAATACTCGTTTTCCTTTATACATAAAGTAATCTCCTAAGGCGCAAGCAGCGTAAGGTGCTAAAAATTGCTGACCTGGGGAACTGGAGGCTGGGGCCGACATAATGACCGTATAATCAAAACAACCTTTTTCTTTAAATAAATCAACCACGCGCGACATAGCTGAGCGAGGCTTTCCGATGGCACAATAAATACAAATGACATCTTTTCCTTTTTGGTTAAGGATAATATCCGTGCCGACCGTTGTCTTACCTGTCATTTTATCACCCAAAATAAGTGACCTCTGCCCATGCCCAAGCGGCAGCATGGTATCAATTAATTTGACACCGGTTTCAAGCGTCTGTCTAAGACCTTCACGATCCATGATGGCAGGTACCTTATTAAAATACGGAATCATTTTATCCGGTTTGACCGGAGCCATTCCGTCCAACGCCTCACCCAATGGATTAACCATACGACCGATAAATCCATCACCTGCAGGCATATTAAAAGGTTCCAGGGTGGCAATAATTTGATTTCCCGGTTTAATAGGTTCATTTTCTTTCACCAAAAGAATCAGAGCTTCTTCTAAATCAAAGCCCATAATAATTCCTTCCGTTCCATAGCCAAATTTGACCAATTGGCCGAGAAAGCAATTCTGAAATCCGATACCGGTGGCAATACAACCAGCGGATGATTTAACAATCCCGTACTCTTTATAACGTAGTTCTGCCATTTGACCCTTATCTATTTTGGCGGTGCTGCCGCATTCGGTGGCGCCGGTGTTCCGGCAGCTGCTGTTTTTTTACCGTCATCTTTAGATTTCTTTTTGACTGTTTTTGTATCTTTCAATTTAGAAACCCAAATCACGTAAAAGCTGGTTGCCATGATAAATAAGAAGGCGATTAAACCTAAGATAATCCACCAGGTGGTTGATAAGTCAGGTTTAAATCCTAATTTGATAATATCAATAATATTTGACAAGCTTTTAACCGCTTTTCTAATTTGATCTACGACCGTCTCTTGACGTTCCATCGGAATTTCAAGCAGCAAGTCCTGTAAGTCTTTTAATTTTTGTTTTGCCAATGTAAAGCGAGATGTATTTAAAACATGAGCTCGTATTTTATCTTCCAGCGCCGGTGCGCCGGCTACTTCTGCCTGCAAAGCTTCAATGGCATCTAAATTCTCAAAAATAAAATCGGTTTGTTTGACAGCAAAATCTTCATAATTGCTGCCGGTGAGATGTTCTAAAATGGTTTCGGTTTGTTTTCTAAGGTAGTCAAGTTCGGATTGAGGGATATACCAAATATCTCTTAAAATGATTTCATATTTCTTTTTTTCTTTCCCTTCTAATTTATCTTCTTTCTCAACCGAAAATCTTTTTCCCGCGTCATCGTAAAGTAAAAGAAAGCCGGCTTTATCAAGAACGTCCATCCCGGTGATGTCTTTTGGCAACTCCGCACGAACAGTCATCGTACGAACTTCTGGAGATGGGTTTTCAGCAGTGATCACAAACTTAGCGGTGCGCACACCTTCCGCTTGTTCGGCTTTCAGTCTTTTAAGCGACTGAACTGATGAGATTTCGCGTTTAATCGTATTCAATTCCTGGACATGAGCCCGGTAAAGTTCGATCCGCTGCCGCATCCCAACCGCTTTGGTTCTTTCCTCTTCTATCTGTGCTAACTTCTCTGAAACTTTTTGCTCCAGCAACTGAGCCGTTTCCTGAAAATCGGTTCCCTGCAAGTTTTTTACGTTTTCTGCCAAATCAGCGCGGGCTTCAGCCAGTTCTTCGTCGGAAATAAGCCAAACATTTTTAACCTTCACCGGGATAGTCTTGGTTTCTTTTGGATTGAGGGTAACTTCTCCCGTCAAATAATAAGCTCCTTTTTCTTGATCGTATTTCACTTGTAAATTAGCTGCCTCAACAATATCTTCTGGTTTCACTTCAGGTGGGAGTGGCTGGTTAATGGATGTGGTTAAGGCTGTGGTTTCCGACGGATTCATCGCTAAAATATTAATTTTTACATCTTCTTCCGCTAATAGACAGCTTACCTTCAGAAAGCTAATTAAGCTTATCATCCCAATAACTAAAAACTGCTTTGGTAATCTGTTTATGGTTGAATAAGGCATGGTTAACCTAATCGTTTGTATTAACGGCATTTTCTCCTAATTTTAAACAGGGCAACTTACTTCCTCTTTACTGTTCAAGCTCCATCCAAGCCGTGACAACCGCTTGCGGTTTTTCTTCTTCCTCACTCACAGCTGCTGTTTGCGCTTCTGTGGCAGCCTTAATAGCAAGCAAGTAAGACCTAATCTCTTCTAACTTATTCTCAATGGCCTCGCGGTTACCTGAGTTTGAATCATCTAATTTTTGGATTGTGGTTCCGATGAACCCTAACCGTTCTAACGTTTCCTTAGCCGACTCAACTAATGAATTCACCATTTCTTTTGCAATGTCATTGGTCTCAACGCCTTGAGTTAAAATGCTTTCCGTCGCACCCTTCAAGTCATCCATGAGCTTCTTTAAACGATCAATCCGGCCTGCAATTTGTTCTTGATCAGCCGAACCTGATACGCCTAACTCTGACCGTAGTGCTTGCGCCTCTTGCAACACACTCGCTGCCGTTCCATCAATATTATCTAGAGATGCTAGCAAGTTCGCGATCTTACCGAAAACACTTGAGACGCTTGCTGAATCGGATGTGGCTCCTACCAAAGTACTGATATCATCAACACTGGAGGCAGTCGATGCAATTGAACCAAAAATGGTATCTGATGCGGTGTCAGTTGAAGTTCCGATTAGATCGCTGACCGCTGAAACGCTCGAAGTAGCAGCGGCAATCTTTCCAAATAAGGTATCTGCGGTTGTTAAATCAGTCGCTTCGCCGACAAGACTCTCAATGTTTGTCACGGTCGTATTAATACTTGAAATAGTCTCTGTATCTAAGCCTTCCAATGCAGCTGTCAAACTATTTAACGCTTCCTGATCAAGCGCGCCCACAGCATCATCAATCGACAAAACCTTCCCGTAGATCGTGCTGTCACCAGCCGAATCAGACGTAGAGCCAACTGTTGTATCAATGCTGGTGACCAAGCTGTCTAAGTTCACCCAATTGACACCGGAAGCGCTAAAGCGTGCCATATAACTCCAGTTGATACCTGCAACGGTCTGGCCGGCAAAATCTGTCCAATTAGAATTAGCGCCGGTCATGACCGCTAAATCAGTCCAATTAATATTTGAATGAGTCATAAAGTATGCATCCGTCCAATTGATTGTGGACGTCGTGAGACGTTTAAAGTCTACCCAATTAACGCCTGCTTTACTTAAGACATTGAAATCTGTCCAATTAATGCCTGCTTTGGAGAGGGCATTCACATCAGCCCAATTAACCCCCGTCTTCGATAAGCGGTCAAGATCAATCCAATTAACACCTGCTTTTGAGAGGTCAGTAATTCCAGTCCAGTTAACTGCCGCGGTTGAGAAATTCCTGAGATCTGCCCAATTAATGCCAGCTTGAGCTAAGCGGTTCACATCTTCCCAGTTAACTGAACCTTCAGAAAGCGCACGAATTCCTAACCAATTAACTGAGCTGGCAGCCAAATCCATAATCCCGTTCCAATTGACACCGCCCTCACTTAAGTCTTCTAAGCCCTGCCAGTTAATGCCGGCTTTACTTAAGACATTGAAATCTGTCCAATTAATGCCT
>PCVY01000037.1:0-24211 GCA_002787155.1 Candidatus Abzuiibacterium crystallinum
TTGAAAACTGATGTTTAAAACCAAGTCCCCTCCGGGGACTCAGAAAGCAGCAACAGTAAAATAATTATTGACGCAATTATTCATAGTAGGATGACATGAAAATAACTGTATCAAGTGGGATACGCCCCAATGGAAGATTATCTGACGGTTTCTTGTAAATGATCAAAAGCTCGGCGTAAATCATCGAGTGATTTGGCATGCGCATAATCACCGCCTGTTGACTCGGCTAATTTCTTTAAAGCATGCCTATCAACAGCTACATCGCTGTACGGAATTTCTTTTTTAGTGATCGGGTCAAAGAAAGGAACGCCATCGCTTAAATCATGCCCCAGGGCAATCACATGAACCGTCATCCCATCTAACTTTAACAATTCACTTGCCAAAGCAGCATCAACGTAACTCCAATCATCCTGCACATCAGTGATCACCACAATGTCAGCGCGGGTGGAAAATGACTTTAATTCCTCTGCACTGTCAAGTAAAAGCGAATAAAGCATTGAACGCGATTCTTTTACAGACGGATCAATTGATGCCAGCGATGTGTCAATGAGGGTCACATCATGATCTTGGGCAAGCGGTAACATTGTTTGCTTATTCACATCAAAGGTTTCTAAACCGACATACGATCCCGCTTGAGAGTGAATGAAATCCTTCAAAACTTTCTTGGCAGCCTCCAACCGAGATTGCCGTTCATAATCTTGAATCGCCATTGATTTGCTAATATCCAATAAAATCAAAAGCGTCTGTTTGTCCTGCAGAGGCCGTTCCGGCGTGAAAGAGTCGATAAGTTTTAACTGATCAATCTGTACCTTTTGTTGATCAATTTTCAGCTTTCGGTATCTTTGCTCTTTGGTATTAAAGTAATCAATTGAAGTTGCTGGAATCGTTAACGACCCGACATGAGTAGGTTTGAGAGTTAAATCAAATGTTTTGCTGATATCAATGGCACCATTCTTTCTTTTGTACTGCACCTCTTCCGAAACTTTGATTAATTGAAAATCACTTCCGACAACGACAGGGGGTAAATGCATATCCTGTATATTCCCTCTCCCGGATAAGACAAGTTTTTCATGAACCACACCTTCTTCCGTTAACTGATCTGTATGAACGGAGCTGCTAATATTTAAAACACCGGACCATCCGGAAAAAGAGGATGGTTTCCTCCAGCGCGGAAAATCTTTGACCACAATCTCGATTGGCCTGGGCTTGAGAATTAACCGATAAGTACGCGGTAAAATTTGTTGTTGAAGTTCAATCACAACCGCAGGCGGTTGGATCAGATGCTTGCCGGCATGTGCCGGAATGACGGTAATACTTTCCTTGTTAAAGCGAAGAAATTGGCTGCTCTCCCAAGTCGCCAGTTCAAGATCGTTTGCTTGTGGCGGTAACTCGTGACGCTCAAGCCAAGCACCCGAAAAATCACCTAGTTCACTGATCCCTAAATATTCCGATTCCTGCCGAGTCAAAAAAACATAGTTCAGAACAACTTGGTCTCCTAAATAAATCTCATGTGCGCTGGTTTCAACCTGAATTTGATTATTGGCTGCCGCTTGATCTAGAAATTCATTACAACCGCTGCATAACAAACAAACCCCGGCTAAGAGCAAACCAAACAGACTTCCGGCAGATAAAAAATGTCTTAACAGTTGCTTCATGGCTTCAACCGTAACGAATTGATTTTGGGTATCGGGTAATTACATCTGTCATAAATAAACGAGTATTGTAACTTGGCGGCTTAGGAAGTGCAATCATTGAAAAGGACTGAAAAGTAAAACTTTCCAGGAAAGATCATCCGCGGGTTCTTTGGTGACGCCTAATGTTTTCATTTCTTCAAAATCAGGTTCGCGAAAAGTGCTGAAAATACGGTCCCAAATCATAAAAATGGTTGAAAAGTTCGCATCCCGCGTCCGAAGCGATACGGTGTGATGGCTGGCATGCACACGCGGCGTCATGTGAATCCATCTTAAACCTTGTTCAATCTGATTTGGGAAATCAATATTGGTGTGATGAAAAAGTGCATAGGCCGTAATGGCCGTTTCAAAACAAAGAAAAGCCGCGAGAGAGGGTCCCCACCATAAAACCCAAATGGCTTTGACAAAATAAGATAAAAACAATTCGCCGAAATGAAAGCGAAGTGCGGTTGAGGTGTCCACGTGAGTATCAAAATGGTGCACTCTGTGAAATCGCCATAAAAAAGGAATTCGATGATTCCAACGGTGCCACCAGTAATTCAAACCGTCAAACACAATGATGGTGAGCAGGATCTCGCTGATGCCGTTTAGGTGAAGCCGCTGCACCATTCCCCACTGTTTGGCTTGAACGTACTCGATCCAAAAAACAATAAGCCCGATCATGCATAACCGGGTTAAGACTGTATTGAAAAAACTCAAACTGAGGTGAAAGCCCCAACGACGCCAGCGTTTCTCATGCCAAGGACGTGCGGGCCAAAATTGTTCGCAGAAAAAAAGAATCACTAACAGCACTGCCAGAAAAAGTGTTCTCGGTATTTGCCACTGGTTCATCATTAGAATTTACCGAACAAGTGCATGTTTTCCAAACTCCGTTTGAATCCAATACATCACCATGTCAACAACCAATTCAATCTCATGCGGTTTCAGTATCTGCCGTTTAGGAATTCGATACCATTTTTGGAGACAGCCGCGGCAGCAAGTCGCTGTGGCATGCTGGGCTTTAAATACCGGATGACCGCGAAAAGGCGTTTGTTTGCCATCTTGCACAGGAGATGCCGGCGCCAATCTTTTGGTAATGAAATCGAATGCATGCGATCGAATGACCTTGAGATTTTTGGATTGAATATAAGCAATGTCATCATGATTCAGATGGAAACGTGCGCGGAACCTGGATTGACTTAAAGCTTTTCGAATAACACGAATGCGCTCGCCGGTCACGACTCGTAGGCTTCTTTGATCCACAAATCAAGTGTCACATTCGGATTATCAATGACATCTTTTGTCATCACGAAACGGTTGCGCGGCATTTTCTGATGAATGAGTTTTAAGCCATAAACGTAATTCGAAAGAAGCTGCTGTAAAAAGACATCTGTTTCCAGATGTTCATGAATCACCTTTTCATGAATCGCTTTGGCCGCTGATTCGTCAAAAGCAATTTGGATACCGTATTTTTCTGAGAAATTCTCTTCAAATCGATGAATTTCTTTTGTCACTTCAATGGCACGCTCTTTTAATTCTTCTTTGAGTAATTCTCTGAGTGCCGTACCCGGTGTGGTCACCATTTCAGGCGTCAGGGTAAATTCTTTCACGTGACTCGAAGGGAGGTCGAACTTTAAATCACGGAACGTTTTCTCGAGTACGGAGAACAATCCGCGGGCACCTGTTTTCTCCTGCGCAGCCAGTTTTGCAATTTCCCACAATGCCTTCTCGCGCACCTGCATTTGAATACCATAAGCACGAAAAGCGTCAATGTATTGGTTGAGAATGGATTCTTCGGAAGTCGTGAGAATCTTATACAAATCCTCTTGGGTTAAAGGATTACAAATAGCGCGTATCGGCAGACGGCCAATAAATTCGGGTTCAAAACCAAATTCCACAAAGTCTTCCGTTTGAACATGGTAAAACAATTCGGATTTTTCGGGCGTTTGCAAACGATTGGCCTGAAAACCAATTTGGCTTTCACGTACCCGTTTTTCGATGATGGGAAGCAAATTCCCAAAAGCACCGCTCACAATCATGAGGATGTGACGTGTGTTAATGACTGGTTTTAACACTTTGCCTTTCCGTTGCAAATCAAAAAGTCCCTGCATCTGCGATTGAATGTCTTGCGGATTCCGAAGCGACACTTCGGTTTCTTCCAACATTTTCAACAAACCACGCTGCACACCGGCACCTGTCACATCGCGGCCGACCATATTGGCGGGTGCGGCAATCTTATCTATTTCATCCAAATAAATAATACCGTATTGTGCAAGTTCAATATCACCGCCTGCTTTTTGGACCAATTCACGCACCAAATCATCGACATCACCGCCGACATAGCCGGTTTCGCTAAATTTAGTGGCATCGGCTTTGACAAAAGGAACGCCCACCAAATCCGCCAGATGGCGAATGAGATAAGTTTTGCCGACACCGGTAGGCCCTAACAGAATCACATTTTGTTTGACGTAGTTTGCCTTCCCTTTCTGTTTGGCATCTTCGCGGATCGCATTGTAATGGTCGCAGACAGCCGTAGAAAGAATGCGCTTGGCCTCTTCCTGCCGAATCACAAATCGGTCCAGATGTTTTTTAACATCTCTGGGCTTTAAGTGAAAATGAAGAACTTTATTTCGTTTTTCTTTTTTGGAATCCTCCGGCTCTTCAGCTTCCGGCTCCGGACGAGGCACTTGTACGGCAACACCCGATTCCATAATTTTCTTCATCATTTCCATGATATCTTTCTGTGCTTTGTCTTGATCGTCTTTATCGCTCATAAAATCCTCGTCCGCTCACCAATCATTATTCAAAAATAGCCGGCTGACCCGTGGCACTTAAGACCGACTGCCAAAGTTCACCGTCCGCATCCACCTGCCGCCTGCCCTGTGCCAGCAAAGCCATGGGCAAATGAACGAAGTGACCATGCCTCAAACCAACCACCATTTTGGTCCGCCCGGACATGGCAGCATGCACGGCATTTTGCGCCAAGCGGAGGCAGTAAACATTATCTAAAGGAGATGCTTCGATGCTTCTAATAATGTAACTGGGATCAATGTACTTGATGTTGACTTCCATATTTTGGTTTTTAAAATACGCGTTGATTCTGTTTCGCAAAAAAATGCCGGCATCTTTAAACCGGATATTGCCGGAAGCATCTTTTCCCAGGTCTTCGCCGGCAATCACATCCTGCATCGAACCTTCCGCCACCACAATCACTGCATGCTTTTTCGCTTCTAAACGTTTCTTTAAGACTTCCAGGAACCCTTTTTTCCCCTCTAATTCGACGGGTACTTCAGGAATAATCACAAAATTCACATCATTCATCGCCAGTGCTGCAAAACAAGCAATGAAACCGGAAGATCGTCCCATTAATTTGACAAGCCCCACGCCATTTTTGACACCCTTGGCTTCCGCGTGCGCACTAATAATTGACTTGGTTGCCTCAGAAAAAGCAGTTTCAAACCCAAAACTCCGGTCAATATGTAAAATGTCATTATCCACGGTCTTAGGGATTCCGATCACACTGAGTTCATATTTGACCTTCTCGGCATGCTCAGCGATATCTAAGGCGCCGCGCAGTGTGCCGTCGCCGCCGATCACAAACAGCATGTTCACGCCAAGCTTCTTTAAATAATTCACCATGCTGGATGAATCTTGCTGACCGCGTGATGAAGATAAGATAGAACCGCCCATGCGATGAATGTGAGCAACGGTATCAGGCGTTAATGTTTTGACTTCATGTCCATATGTTTCGATCAAACCTTCATAACCGTAACGAAAACCGTAGATTTCCATCGTGCCATATCGATAATAAAGCTGCATCACGATTTCGCGGATCACATCGTTAATACCGGGACACAAACCGCCGCAAGTGACAATGCCTGCTTTGGTTTTTTGAGGATCAAAATAAATTTTTTCGCGCGGGCCTGCCCGCTCGACCGAAAGGATTTCCCCGCCTTTCTGAAATACTTCTCGAAGTGTTTTAATGTTAGGATCAAAGGGCACCTGCTCTTGATCGCTCACAAAATGAACTGGCCAGCATTTCCGTGCGAGGAGTGCGCGGAGTGGTGTGTTAATTTGTGGGACGCCTAAGCGGCTAATGGTAAAATCAACGTTTGTCATAAAGCTGTATTGTATCAAATACAGTCAAATTACAAAAGGAGCGAACTTGTTTGGGGGCGCGCGTAAAATTTGAGGCAATCAATACCTCAGTCGTCATTGCGATCCGCCTTAGGCGGAGAAGCAATCTCCGAATAGAGATCGCCACGTCCCCGCCAAGCAGCGTGGCGGGTCCTCACGATGACAGCGAGGGCGATTACCTCAAATTTTGCGCGCACCCCTTGTTTCAGTTCAAGATAGAAAACGTCGATTTACAGGATGTATCCAATCTAACGTCTATGAGGCTATTTTGAAAGATACACACCCTCTTCTCAAGCCGGTCAGACTCTTTTGCCTGCTGCTCTTAATCTTGATTCCGTTTGCTGTCTTCTGGCAAGTCAGGCATTTTGCTTTCCTCAGCCATGACGACATGTTCCACATTTCAGAAAATCCCTATTTAAAAAATGGTTTTTCATGGCATCAATTCCAATGGATATGGACGGTCGATCTAACCTTTGATTCATTCTACGCCGACTATTGGCACCCCGTTACCCTGCTCTCTCACCTCCTGGACATGCAACTCTTCGGGGCGCAGGCAGGTGCGCACCATTTAATGAACCTAGCTTACCATTTGATGAACGTATTTTTACTATTTGGGTTATTCTACAGAATAACGGGGGCCTTTTGGCGCAGTTATTTAATGACTCTAATTTTTGCCATTCATCCGCTGCAAACCGAATCAATCGCTTGGGTATCGGCTCGGAAAGATCTTCTGAGTGCTTTCTTTGTTTTTTTGAGTCTTCACATTTACGTCAGTGAATTCAAACAAAATCAAAGCTTGAAGAAAATACTTTTGGTTTTTTGTTTCGCCCTGGCTTTAATGTCCAAACTAGCGGTGGCTATTTTACCGCTGGCAATTTTTGTGTTTGATTATTGGCCCCTCAAACGTTTGGACTTATCACGCTTCTTTCGTTCTTTACAACCGCTGATTCGAGAAAAATGGTTTTTATTTACTTTGTCACTCATGGCCGTTTTTGTCATTGTTTGGGGAGCATCCGATGCCGCTGGCGATGTTCTGAACTCCTTCGGAGGGGGTGTTCATCCTAATGACATACCGGGACCTTTATTCGACCCCAATGTCGGCACCTTTGCGTCTGTCAAAGCCCATCAATGGCTGGTCATTCCTTATGCTTACCTTAAACACCTGGTTTCTTTTTTTGATCCTTCCCCGCTCGCGTTTATTCATGGCCCTTATCAAGCACACTGGCTGATTTCATTGGTCATAGCACCTTGCGTTTTGATTACCTTGACCCTCATGATTTGGCAAACAGGCAAAACCAAACCATATCTCATCACTGGCTGGTTCTGGTTTTTCGTCATGTTATTCCCAGCAAGCACATTGGAATATGGAAATCGTTTTATGTATTTACCAATCATCGGATTGGCAATCTTGTTGGTTTGGGGCAGTTTTGAATTATTTGAGTTATTCAAAATCAGATTACCGTTTGTGATCACAGGAGCAATTTTATTAACAGCCGTTGGCGCTGCTCTGTCTTGGCAAGCAACAGCCAAATGGGTCGACAGCGAAGCCTTGCTGAATCATTCCATTCAAACTGTTCCAAACAATCATCGTGCACACTGGCTCATTACCACCACCTACATCAGTCAAGGTAATTTTGATAGAGCACTTACTCATCTGGCACAATCAGATCCCAATATCAAAACCGACAATGAACTTTACTATCGCATGGGTTTATTATTAGAAAGATACGGCAAATTCAACGAAGCAAAAACCTACTTTGAAAAAGTGCTCGCCATTAATTCGCTCGACGCAAACGCCAAAGAGCATTTGGCACATTGCCTATTGAAACTCGGTCAGCCTGAGGAAGCCGCTCAACATTACCAGGCTCTCTTAGACCGTGGGGTGAGAGGATATGAATTGGAAAGCAAACTAGGGGCAGCTCAGGTGGAACTTGGTCAATTGGACGCTGCCCACGCACACCTGCTCAAAGCGTTGGCAAGCGCACCTGATGACGCTCAGACACTCATGAGTCTGGGTGATCTCATGAAACGCGCGGGGCAATACAATCAAGCGGAAAATTATTATCGGCAATTGATCAAACAAAATCCGAGAACCGTGACGGCTCACCATCAATTGGGCATGCTTTTTATGGAACAAGCGCAATTTGAAGAAGCCGTCAAACATTTTAAGAACGTGTGGAAGTATGGCGGCAATTTAAGTACGGCATGCAACAACGCCGGAATTTGTTATTTTCAACTTGGTAAAATTGATGAAGCCGAAAAATCATTTCAGGAAGCCCTCAAATATGATGCGCGAAACGCCGAAGCGCATTCTAATTTAGGTGCTGTATACATGAATAAAAAATTACCCCAGAAAGCCATTGAGCACTTCAAACAAGCTTTAGAACTCCAGCCGGATTTACAAGCGGCTCAAGATAATTTAGCGCGCGCTGAATCTGCCAAATAAAAAAGGCGGCTCTCATGAGAACCGCCTTTTTACTACTGAGGTCAGTACCTGAAGCTTTCATTAAGATTAGTAAATAACTTCAATGAACTTCAGGTGCTGACCTCAAGAATTTAAAATATTAAGCAGCCGTACCGGCTTTTTTGCGCTTCTTCTTACTTGCTTCTTCCTCTTCATCCTTAGGCTTATCACAAATAGCTGTTTCGGTCGTGAGGATAAGACCGGCAATACTGGCCGCATTTTCAATGGCGTTGCGAACAACTTTGGTAGGATCGATCACATTTTGTTCGACTAAATCGCCAAACTCACCCGTCAGCGCATTGAAACCAAAACTACCCTTTTCTTCTAAGACTTTGCCAACAACAACAGAACCGTCATACCCGCCGTTAGATGCAATGCGGCGGATGGGTTCTTGAAGCGCTTTGTGAATAATCTCTACACCGGTGGCTTCATCACCTTCGAGTTTCAGGTTTTTCAAAGACGCAATCGCACGCAGGAGCGCCACACCGCCGCCGGGCACAATGCCTTCTGCCGCTGCCGCGCGCGTTGCATGAAGCGCATCTTCCACGCGGGCTTTCTTTTCTTTGAGCTCCACTTCGGTGGCAGCACCTACTTTAATCACCGCCACACCGCCGGAAAGTTTAGCCAGACGTTCTTGCAGCTTTTCTTTGTCATAAGTAGAATCGGATCTTTCAATTTGCTTCGAGATTAAAGCGCAGCGATCTTTGATCGCGCTTGATTTACCCTTCCCTTCAATGATGGTCGTATTATCTTTGTCAATCGTGATGCGCTTGGCTTGACCTAAGTCACTCACATCAACATTTTCTAATTTGGTTCCTAAATCTTCAGAAACAAACTTGCCGTTTGTTAAAATGGCAATGTCTTCCAGCATGGCTTTACGGCGATCACCAAATCCCGGCGCTTTCACTGCTGCTACTTGCAGCGTGCCGCGGATTTTGTTGACCACAAGCGTTGCGAGCGCTTCGCCTTCCACGTCTTCAGCAATAATCAGCAGCTGTTTTCCCAATCCGGCTACTTTTTCAAGCAAAGGAATCATTTCACGAATAGAGGAAATCTTTTTTTCATAAATCAAAATATACGTGTCTTTGAGGGCCACTTCCATCCGGTCCATATCGGTACAGAAATAAGGCGACAAATAACCACGGTCAAACTGCATCCCTTCGACCACATCGAGTTCAGTCTTCATGGTATTGGATTCTTCCACAGTGATCACACCGTCTTTGCCGACTTTCTCCATTGCATCAGCCAGAAGCTCACCGATTGATTCATCGTTATTGGCACTGATGGTCCCGACAGCTTTGATTTCCGCTTTGCCTTTAATAGGTGTGGATTGTTTTTTAATGGATTCCACGACGGTTTGGACAGCACGGTCGATACCGCGCTTGAGTGCCATCGGATTCGCACCGGCTGAGACGTTTTTGATGCCTTCTGCCACAATGGCTTGCGCCAAGACAGTTGCGGTGGTGGTGCCGTCACCGGCTTCATCTGAGGTTTTCTCGGCCACTTCACGCACGAGCTGGGCGCCCATGTTTTCAAAGGGATCTTTTAAATCAATTTCTTTGGCAACACTGACGCCGTCTTTGGTAACGAGCGGTGCGCCGAATTTTCGGTCAATAATGACATTGCGGCCGCGCGGACCCATGGTCACGCCGACAGCTTTGGCTAAAAGATCAACGCCCTTTTTAATTTTGGCGCGAATTTCCTCAGAATAGGATAATGATTTTGCTGCCATGTGTGGTCTCCTCGAAACGTGTAGAAACGTCATTGCGAGGACCCGCCACGCTGTTTGGTGGGGACGAAGCAATCTCTTAATTTAAGATTGCCGCGCCCCGCTAAAAGCGGGGCTCGCAATGACATTAAATATTATTCAAAAATCGCTAAAACTTCGTTCTCGCGAATAATCTTGTGCTTCTTGCCGTCAATGACAATCTCGTCTCCGGAATATTTTCCGAAAATAACGCGGTCACCCTTTTTAACTTCTAACGGTTGAAGTTTGCCGGAATCAAGCATTTTACCGGAACCGACTGCCAGCACTTTGCCTTCGCTTTTTTCTTCTTTGGCCGTGTCGGGCAAAATAATACCGCCTTTAGTTTTTTCTTCCGCTTCCAAAACTTCAACTAAAATACGATCGCCTAAAGGTTTAATTTTCATGTTTTTTCCTCCGTCTTAATTTAATATGGTTGATGAATAACAAAATTAAAAGTAGGGACGAGGCATGCCTCGTCCCTACAAACAAGATTAGTACATACCGCCCATGCCGCCCATACCGCCGCCGGGCATACCGCCTCCGGGCATGGCTGATGCTTTTTCTTCTTCCGGAATGTCGCTAACCAAAGCTTCTGTGGTGAGCAAAAGCCCGGCAATGCTCGAAGCATTTTCAAGCGCGCTGCGCGTCACTTTCTTCGGATCAATAATACCTTCAGCGATTAGGTCAACAAATTCACCGTTAGCAGCATTGTATCCAATACTCCCTTTTTCCGAGAGAATGCGCTGCACCACAACAGAACCTTCACCGCCTGCATTGGCAACCAGCTGCCGGAGAGGTTCTTCGATAGCACGGCGAATAATTTGTGCACCGATTTTTTCTTCGCCTTTGAGTTTAAGTGATTCCAGTGCGTCTGCACAACGCAAGAGCGCCACACCGCCGCCGGGTACAATGCCTTCTTCTACTGCGGCGCGCGTTGCATGAAGCGCATCTTCCACGCGGGCTTTCTTTTCTTTCATTTCGGTTTCTGTCGCAGCACCGACGTTAATGACGGCAACACCGCCTGCCAATTTGGCAAGGCGTTCCTGCAGTTTTTCGCGGTCATAATCAGAATCGGTTTGTTCAATCTGCTTTTTGATTTGGGAAATGCGGGAATTAATGTCTGAAGTTTTACCGGCGCCTTGGACAATGGTGGTGTTTTCTTTGTCCACTGTGATCCGCTTGGCACGGCCAAGGTCACGCAGTTGGATGTTCTCAAGTTTAATCCCGAGATCTTCTGTAATCGCACGGCCGCCGGTCAGAATGGCAATGTCTTCTAACATTTGCTTTCTGCGGTCACCATAACCCGGTGCTTTGACAGCTGCGACTTGCAGCGTTCCCCGAATTTTGTTGACCACAAGTGTTGCTAAAGCTTCGCCGTCCACTTCTTCAGCGATAATTAAAAGCGGTTTGCCGCTCTTCGCAATCGATTCCAATAAAGGAACCAGGTCCTTCATAGCCGAGATTTTCTTTTCGTGGATTAAAATGTATGGTTCTTCCAGAATGGCTTCCATGCGTTCGGTATCGGTCACAAAGTAAGGTGACAAATAACCTTGGTCAAATTGCATCCCCTCGACCACTTCCATCGTGGTTTCGGTTGATTTGGCTTCTTCGACCGTAATCACGCCGTCTTTGCCGACCTTTTCCATGGCTTCGGCAATTAAGTTGCCGATGGTGGCATCTGAATTAGCGGCAATGGTCGCCACTTGGGCAATTTCTTTTTTATCTTTAACAATCTTGGCAAACTTGCTTAACTCTTTCACGCAAGCTTCAACTGCTTTTTCAATCCCGCGTTTAAGTGCCATCGGATTGGCACCGGCTGTCACATTTTTCAAACCTTCGCGGTAAATCGCTTGTGAGAGAACTGTGGCCGTGGTGGTGCCGTCACCGGCTGTATCGGATGTTTTAGACGCGACTTCTTTGACCATCTGTGCGCCCATGTTTTCGTAAGGATCTTCAAGTTCAATTTCTTTGGCAACCGTGACGCCATCTTTGGTGATGGTAGGTGAGCCAAACTTTTTTTCTAAAACCACATTGCGGCCCTTCGGACCTAATGTGACTTTCACTGCATTGGCCAGCTGATCCACACCGCGTTGGATGGACCGGCGCGCTTCTTCGTTAAATGAAATTTGTTTTGCCATTGTGTTGCCTCCTTATTTGAAATTCAATCATTAATTTCTTAAATTAATTTTTTAAAATTTTAAGCAATTTGATTGCAACCAACTGTGGAGTCTTTCGAGGATTCAGCCTTACGACCTCAGTACTCTCACTACGTTAGCACTCACATTACTTGAGTGCTAGGAGTCAAAATCATATCAAAATTTCAATAAATGTCAATAGGGGTTTAAGCACCTGGGGTCAGGTCCCGGACCTGACCCCAGGTATTTTTAAACAGAAAGGGCGATTTTCTCATTAACACGGGCGATGCGGGATAGCGTCGCTGCTAACTCTGGTATACCATTAATAAAGCGATCAAGATCAGCTTGGGCATAATGAATGATGCGGCCCACGCCTGCAATTCGACTGGCGATCGGTATTTCAAGCTTTTCTCGTGTGGCATAGGCCACCTGTTTTACTTGGAATAAGGATTGCATCGCGCCGACAGCATCATCTATATTCCGAAATGGTATTAAAGCAGCATAGGTACGGCCATTGACCTTGACATTACCCAAGGCCTGATTGATAGCTTCTATTTGACGCATCTCATCTTGCGTGGTTGCAATAACAGCGTGCGGCGTATTTTGCTGGTAAGCGGCAACACCAAACGCGGCATAATAATTGAAAAGTGAATGACTTAAAACAACGGCACCCAAAGGTTTCGTTTGATTCGACAAAGAGATGTCTGTTAAACGCCTTAATTCTGATTTTAGCTGTGCGTCTGCAGCTAAAATCAGGATGGTCTGTGTGGCGGTTTGAACTTCTCGAAAATCTGCTTCATTTGCGGACGACAACCATTTAAGCTCTGAACGCTGAGGCTGGGCATTTTTCTGATCTGGTTTTCTTGAGAACATGATGGTCATATGGATAGGCGGAACTTCCGTGACTTCTGGTTCTTCAAAGCCGGCAGATGCAAGCGCACTGTTTACCTCTTCTCTTGTATATAGCACATACTTGGTTTGATCCATCATGTCAGTACGGGTCAATGCATTGATGTGTTTGTATTCGTAGTGAGCAATTACAATGACACCGCCCGGCTTTAAAACACGCTGCGCTTCTCTGGCCACATGTGCAAGTTGCATGGCGCCGATCGATTCATTAAAAATGACCGCATCAAAAGCATTTGCTTCAAACGGAAAATGTTGATTAGCGTCAGCAATGACAAGCTCCACCTCATTTTCTTTGGCATGAGGAATATTTGCAGCGGTAATGTCCATGGCCGTCATGTGAACACCGTTTTTCTTGAGGCGAGCAGCTAAATGACCACGCCCCTCACCCACCGATAACGCCTTCGCCTCATGAGGTAATTTTTTCAGAATGCTAAGAGTCAAAAATTCTAAGTATAACGGATCCGTTGAAGCATAACTTAAAATAGCGTCCCCCTGGCGGCCTTCCTGATTAAATCGTTCGTAATGAGAAATTTGAGTTTTGGGATCTAAAATTCGATTGACCGTTTTTATCGTCAGGCCGCCTGTTGCTTTTTGTGAACGCGCTTCGGAACGAGAATCTGTGCGGTGCATGACAATATTAATTGAAGAAGCAGTTAAATTAATAATTTGATTCCCAAAAGTGGTTTTGGCTCTATCGATCTGCGTGAGATTTCCCTCTCTGTCTCTCGTCCTCACTGCAATCTTTTCCACGTCTTGAGGATCAATGCCTAATGTCTGCAAAAATTTGTCAACTCGGACGCCGCCTACAAATGAATATGGATGAGTATGACGTATTTGTCCATTTACCCTCACTTCTCCCGCATGAAAGTCGTGATTCAAATGCGTTCTCAATTCAGAATGTGCCTCAGGCTGAGATGCTAACGGCTTGTTCTCTCTTTGATAAATCCATTTAGAGCCAAAACTTGAGCCATTGGGAAGCGGCTGACTGTTCATGGCGGCTGTTGGCAATTCCTTCCATCCTAAAAGAGCGGCATCAAGGTTCATTTTTCTGCTCACAGCGCGACCCATGATGTAGCCGCCGACAGCTGTATGCCGATCGACAGCCGGATAAAACCACTTCTCACCTGCCAAAAGACCAAATTCACCGGGCAAATTCACAAGTGTGATTGCAAACGGACTGTTAGATGGCGGCTGCCAATGTTGAAAATCGCTGGCAAATATTCTGACTCGAAAACTGCGCGGACCATTCGCCGCCTGAAAAACAGCAGATCCGTCGACCGGCAGCGGTTGATTTGGATCAATCGCATCGCGTGTTTGTGGCGCACTTAAGGTATACCCGCTTTCATGAAATAATGCCTTCAACGACAAACTTAAAAGCTTGAATGATTCCGCATGATAAACCGGATCCACCAGTACAAATTCTTCAATATTTGGAAATAAGTGTGCAATGTCCGCGATGGTTTCAACGTCAGGACCGCTCGCGGGGTACAAAGCCCGCCCTTTGATTTGAAAATTAATTGGTTCGGCAATGGTGCGCTTTTCCCTCAATTCCGAACGTTCATCATTAGGCCGATACATCATGGGTTTGGAAATTTGCTCTGACTGTGGGGGCCCGGGCAAATGCCGCCGTTTATCCGGACGCTGTATTATTAATTGCGGTAAGCGCGATGATATCCTCATGGCTGATAATTTAATTAACCCTGCCCACCAGTAATACCACCACGGATGTTGGGCGTGAAAGATTTCTGCCTGATGCCGGATGGCTTCGGGATCAATCGTAACGCCTTGGCGATGCAGCACGAAATTTCGTACATATGAAATAGGCCCTAAGTGCACCCACGCATCAGATCGAATCGCATCGTTTACTATCGCGCCAATGGCGATCACGGGTCCGCGCGCTTTGATGTCTTCATCGTTTTGATAAAACGGTCCTAACAGAACCACGGTTTTCGGATCTCGCACCACGATCTTGCGATCAAATATATCATTTAAAATAAGATACCGATAATCGCCAGGATCACCGCGCAAACCATTTGAATCCCAATTAAAAATGCGTTTAATCTCGGGAATCAAATCTGGAAATTGATGACCAAGTTTAGTATACGAAATAGGTGCCGGCTGAGTTTTGAGCGCAACGCTTTGATCGCGATGCAAGTGCCGCATCATGTCCAGTATGCGGTCTTTTTCTTCGGCCGGATTTCTTTTGACATCCGTTGGTTCTGCTAAAGCCGCGTCTTCAGTGACTGCCCCTTCTTTGGCATAAACCCGAGCAGAATGAAAGTATGAGGAACCAGCCCCTATGATTGCCCAAGATCGAGAAATCAATTGCATAAATAGCAAATCAGTTCCTAAGGTAATTACCGGTCCGGCATTCAAAATCAAATGGCCAAGATTCTGATAATGAGGTCCAAACACAACCACTGTTTGAGGATCATCATTCAGCACGTCAAAACTTTCACGAGCTACAAATTTCCGATCAAGGACAACATACTTAAAATCTTGAGGATTACCTTTTGCGTGTTTTTTAAATGCTGCCGTTACTTGCCCCATGAGAATGGGGTGTTCTTTTGCTGCTTGTTCAAAACTCTTTCCAATCACCGTGGGTTTAAAGTCCAGAGATTGATCGAACGTCAAACCAAAAAGCGATAAAGAAACACCGTGTAACGCCAAACCTGAAATATCGAGCACTTGTCTCGGTTCATCGTTTCTGAGTTCCGCGCGGCCTTGGTTTAACTGTTTCACTTGTTCTTGATCAAAAAGAGCCGTTGCCTGGTCAACCGCTTCATCACCATATTGACGCCGTAAAGAATTTAGAATGACTCTGCGTTCTCCAAAGTACGTGAGGAGTAACTGTAGATAGGTTTTAAATTCGTCAACTGCTTCATCCGAATCAGCGGCATTCCCTTGGGTTGCATCTAAAGTCCATTGAACCAACTTGGCATAGTCTTCCAAATGGATAGTAATTAACCTGGGCAGGTAACTTTCCTTGACATTCTCCACTTCATCCGCAGAGAAATTTTGGTTCAAATAAGCATCAACCATGGCTTGGCCGTTTGGTCCGCTGAGTGCCGTATGTAATTCAGCCAGCACATTGGTTTGAGGGTCTCTCACTTTCTTAACCATTAAATGATGTAATGATTGTAAAATAGCAAGCGCAACAATGTGATGTACGTAATCGTTATATAAAATGCGTTGGATGAGATCAGAAGGTGAATAACCAAACACGGAACCTTTTCGCAATTCTTCATGATCGAAGCTATTGGTTTGTACAATCTTCTGATACGCATCCTGCAGCAAAGAAGTTCGTTCATCCGACGGCTGACTTCTTGCTAATAAATTTCCTAAATAGCTGTTATGAAATGAACGATATTGAGCCAAGGCCTCCTGAAGAACTCTTTCTTTTTCAGAGACTTGCATTTTCTTATGCCGCTCACTCCTCTCAGTCCATTTGTTCAAGATGACATTAACAAAGAAAGGAAGAGCAAGTAACGCCAACACTTGAGCAATGAGAATTAAAATGGTACGTAATTCGGCTCTTGCCTCTTCTGCTGAATCTCCCGTTAAAGATAAAGATTGATTGACGGGCATAACTTCAAGTTCATCATCCATCACCGCCATTCTGCCCCACCGGTTGGTCTTGGTTTGGATGGCAAATTCTTTGCCGAAATGGATAGCTTGATGCGCTTTCAGAAAAATATCTGTCCAATTTTCTAGAAAAATATTCTCCCAATGGATGGGGAGTGTAAATCGAGAACTAAACAACAACGGCCGACCGTTAAGCATCTTGACCACAGCATCTTGAACTACCTGAACCGTTTGAGGACCTAACCAAAGCACTTCCTGTACCGAATCAGACGCTCGCAACATCCCCAGAATTGCCGAGATGGGCGCCATCTTTTGAGCCATATTAGATTCGTCTAAAACCATTTCGGCGGGAGTCTTGGTTTTTAAAATAAATAACTTGATAAACGCAAGTGCCAAAGAATCAATTTTTGAAAAATCTTGATAGCTTGCCAATTCTCCAATGGCACGGTGTAAATCTTCAACACTATCAACCCATTGCACGATGGCCGGCACAAAGTAGGTAAAAACAAAACCCGGATAATGAACTTGATTTTCCAATAAGAAATCATAAAGTTCTTCCAGTTGATAAGAAACTTCATATTCAATTTCCGCTCGCTTGTCCTGATCGACTGAGTCAAAGAATTTATGCTTCACCACTACCATGACATTTTCGATGAGTTTTTTGGGACCAACCAAGTCACTGATAAAATAACCGCCAACCGCCGCTTGTAAAGAGCGCGGCAACGATTGAAAGAATTCTGATTGACGTGCCGGCGGTCTTCGCTTGTTAAATTCTGTTTTAACGGACTTGGGTATAAGTCGCACTACAAAACCCCAAATAAAAGAGCTTGCTAAACGCATCCACCATAACCGGTTACTCTGCAAAGCCGCAGGTTCTTTTTCCATAGCTTGTTCCGTGCGCAGCTCCGTCCTCAACGAAGACGAAGTCTGAGTGTCTTGAGGACCGACAGCCCTCGGCCTTCCTTTCTCCAATCCGGAGGCCGAGGGCAGCTCCGCCCGAGCAGCCGCTCGCTGCGAGGAGCGGACAGCACCAGCCTTCCTTATTAATTCAAGAAAATCTTGATTGATTGGTTGGTGCAGTCCCAACCTTCCCATTGAGTTAACACTATTTGCTTCAATGACGGTTGGGACAGCCCCATCACCGATTGGGTGATGGGGCAGCTCCGCCCTGGAAAGTTGCACCGTTCGCGAAGACGCCGGTGTGCCGGGAACGGGACGCACTTCAGGTTCTTCGGGAATGTCTGGACCGATAAAATATTCATCATTGTCATCATCGTCACTCATTCTCACAATGATTGCGTCTATTGCGTTACCAAAAGTGTCATCCGGGTAATCTTCGTCATATGCAAGCTTTTCGACGGGGGTGCGGATGATGGGTAATCCAAAGCTCTTGATGGCCGTAAATTGATCAATTGCATCGATTAAATTGTTGACGCCCTGCGCTTTTACATGGTGCAAAGCCTGCCTGTCCATTTCAAAAATAGATGCTACTTTTTCGGATCCAATGCGCCCGGCAAGCAGCCAAGCAAGCGACAAATCGATCTCACCTTCAGTTCCGCTTGTTTTTCGATGATTTTTAATTGCGCTCCAATCACTTCCTATAGCCAATATTTTAGCTTTCGGATTTGTTCTCAATAAATTGTGTAGAGCGGCGGCGGACCGGTCCAAAAGCAGCTCTTCGCCTTCAAATACTTCCGTGTCCGATTTTTCTCCCCCCAAACCTTTGTAAATAAACCTGATTTTTCCGTCCAAATACCGGAAAGTTTCGTAAAAAAGACGGGCATTTCCTTCCCCGAAAAAACTGGCAAGGGCTAAATTAGCTTTGGATGCCGACAGTTCCGCGGTTAAAAAGTCGCGAAACTCCTGTTCGTAAAAAGGAAGGAGGATGTGCGTTATTTCCTCATTATCCACCAGATCAATTAAATCCCGAGAAAACCGTTTAAATGTCCGATCCGCTGCCATTTGATAATATCCCCAAAAAATCATTCTTTTTCCTTCACGCATGTAATGGACGATCAAGTCGTAAGGCGTTACACGCTCGCTCTCAATCACGCTTTTTAGTTGCTGGATCTCTTCCCCATCTAAACGCGATAAAAATTTTCTGCCCGTTGGCAAAACGGCCTTTTGGCCGGACTTTGAACGCGCCGTTAAAACGATTATCAAAGCGGCTTCGTTTGGTTTTTTATCTCCAGGCTTTCGACTGGGATCAAGCGCCCATCTAAGCAGCCATGTGTTCGCCACCGACCTTACGGATGGCCTTCCGGCATGCGGTTGATTCTCCAAAGCGTGCCATTGAACGGCCAACACTCTATCCACTTTTGTTCGCAAACGCGTCAGAAAAACGGCGTCGTTCATGATTTTTGGCTTAAACCGCTGCAGTTCTTCCGCATTTTCATCCAATATGTCCCCAAAAAAGAATAGGATCGATTCGGCAATTGGCGTTTCGCCAAAAACGCGTTCTTTTAACAAATCAAACCATTCGTCGGTAATCTGATCGGGAAACTCCGAGACAAGACCATCAAGCACGATTTGAAAAGCAACCCAGTCATGAGATTGTAAGATTCTAAAAGCTTCCTCGCGAACAGCGCTCGACGGTAAGAATCCATAATCAAGCAAACCTCTCAGGAGCGCTTCTCTATATTCTTCCTTTTTGAAATCATCGGAATCGATCCGTTTGAATTCGGTCAAAAAAAGTTGAATGAAATCATCGGTAGGCGTGTTGGGATACGATGCAAATCCGGATCGAATGGAGTGGATGGCGGATAATTTTTCTGTCTGCGAAGATGTTGAAGATCGAATAATGCTCAAATAATAAGGTAATTGTTTCCAAGGCCCCTTCTCCGCTTTTTCCTCGCGCAGCTCGGCCCTCAACGAAGACGAAGTCTGAGTGTCTTGAGGACCGACAGTCCTCGGCCTTCCTTTCTCCAATCCGGAGGCCGAGGGCAGCTCCGCCCGAGCAGCCGCTCGCTGCGAGGAGCGGACAGTAGTCAAGCCCGCTCGGCTTGACTGCAGCTCCGCCCTTGACGCCGCCTGCGGGGTAAAGCCCGATTGCAAGAGATCGCGAACGTTTTCCGTAAGGACCCGCAAATGCCGGACATCGCGTTTTCCGCGACGGTCGTCCTTTTCGTGCAAATAGCTCCAGTCGAACACGGCATTGGCAATCTCATTTCCAAATGTCGGTTCAATTGCTTGGATCTCGCCCTCATCCTGCGGGACCAAGTAATAACCTACGATCACGGAAAGAACCGCATGGGTTAAATCCAAATACTCGATGTAACGCGTCTCGTAATCATCCGTCGTGAGATCGCCCAACCGCTCAAGATTGACTTCATCGATCAGCGTTGGTTTCCAGCGATCGTTATCGAGCCGGTCGAGAACGATGTTATGGGCCCCAAAATCACCTTGATCGTAATTGAGTTCGGTCAACGTTTGGAAAATCATCCAGATATCGCGCGCGAGTTGATATCGAGCAGCTAGCGGCATTGCAGCAGCCTGGCCTTCGTTTAAGAATTCCTTCAACGTCCGATCACCGGCAAATTCCAGTTTGAGCACGTCGTGTCCGCTCTGCCGGTAAATAATCCCTTGCATGATGCCCGGCTTGCCCTTGACGTCTTCCAAGAACCGTTGGACGAGTCGTCGCTTTTCCCTTTCATAAAATAGTTTCAGAACCCACGGCTTCCCTTGACTGTCGCGAACAAGAAACACATGAGATCGGTCCAATCGACGCACAATCTCATGCCGCTCACCCTTGAACTCCCAAATGTCTCCTGCCTGAAATTCCTCGTAGCGGGCCGGATTCGTCCAGACCCTCGCTTCGGTTTCATCCGGATTCGCTCTTACTTCCGAGCGAGGCACCCCGTTGGGATCGGCGATCTCAGTTTTCTCAAGCAACGTGTTTCTTAATTCCGAGCGATGGCGTTCTAAGCGGCCGGGGAATGTTATTTGATTAAAAATCAATAATTTATTTAATAAAAACAAATTGACAAAGCTGGCACCTCCTGCTAGCATTCCCACATGAGCAAATGGCCAAGACAAGGATCTGAATATTCCGAAGAGCGCGAATGGAGAGTAATTTTGGAGGATCTCCGTGGCCAATTTCACACGTTCCGCGAAAAATTGAAAGATGTGGATCGAATACTTGAGAAATTGGTTGTCCTTGAACAGGACATGATTCAAGTGAAAGGAGACGTTGCTGTGATTAAATCGGCGTTCCGGCCCTTTGCCGCGCAAGTATCCGAGCACGAACATCGGATTAACGATCATGACAAGCGCCTGAGAGCGATTGAGCAGTCGAATTAAATTCCCCGCCATCGATTCCCGTTTATGAGGATGGATTATCTTCTTGGTGCTTGACGGCCCATTAATAAAATATATGCTAATCTCTCTGCCGAGCGAAGGGGGCGTTAATCTGACGGACAAATTCCATATAAAATCTCTGATTGCTTCAACAAGCCGCCTGAGGCTGTGCTGTGCAGCAATATGACGCAATTCAGATCTCCCTCTCTGCAGGGAAGCAATAAACTCCGATGGCACTTCAGGACGAAGAGGGGCCGCATTGGCTCTAACTGTTTGTGGTACCCGATT
This sequence comes from Candidatus Abzuiibacterium crystallinum, assembly GCA_002787155.1. Taxonomy (GTDB): domain Bacteria; phylum Omnitrophota; class Omnitrophia; order Omnitrophales; family Abzuiibacteriaceae; genus Abzuiibacterium; species Abzuiibacterium crystallinum. The sequence goes on from PCVY01000037.1 coordinate 21,232, forward strand.
AAGATTGATCAATAATTCTGTGAATCCTTGAGCAAATTCTTCGACAGGTTTTTTTCTCAGTTCTACCCAATCATCAAAAAAACTCAGCATCAAACCCTTAACCGAAACCACTTTATCATATTGAATTTCAGACGGAATACCGATGGCTTCTAAAATGATTTGGAATTCGTACGCATTAGGTACATAGAAGCTATATGAGTCTTTCCCTTTTGATTCCAAAGGCGTGTGAGCGGAACGTCCCTTTAGTACCGCTTCTAACCGAACTGCCCGTTCTTTGCCTAAAAGCGCTTTTGGAATTTCAATCGTCACTGCCCCGTTTTTCTCAGGCGTCACGTGAACCGCTGAACGTAGTTCGGAACGCCGAGGGATCGCAAAGACATCATCGGCACTGACCCGACGCCGAAACCTAGGCGCGGCTTCTTCTTTGATGGGTTTTTGCACAACATAAAATTGATCCGGTAATTCTTCCGTCGCAAAGACATTTTCAGGAATACTGGTTTGCAATACCTGGAAACCATATACCTTTTTAAATTCCCGCCGGTTAAAAAGAATATGGGTATAACCGGTGATCAGAGCAATGCCTCCTGATTTCAGAACCCGATAAATTCGCTGCAATACTAATTTGGCATTTCTTTGGGATATAACCGATTCGGCTAAACCGCCGCTTACGATCACAAAATCCGCTTGGCCATTAATTAAATCACTCAATTGAATCACTGATGGAATGTCCGCCTGATGAACTTGGACAGGCAAATCTTTAAGCCTCAGTCTGGCACGTTCAACCAATCGGGCCTGTGTATCCACGATATGGAATTTAAAACTAAGTTTCGGCCAGCGTTTCTGAAATTTGTGTGCTAAACGCTCAATAAGCGATCCATCTCCGGCAAACAAATCAAGAATCACAACGGGCCTTTCAGCAAGTTCTTTTTGGCGTTTTTCGATTTGCTTTTCAATTGTCTCAATAATCAACGGATCAACATGATTTCGATAAAAATTAAAAGCTTTTGAATGCGGCGATGTCTCTGCTCCCCATAACGGCCAGTTGGTTATCAAATTTTCCCAACTCTCACCTTGGGTGTAATCAACTTCCACTTCGTCGCTTGCTAACGCACGTAAAAACGGGCTAAGAGTTCCGGTAATGTCTTCCATTGCCGCACGAATGAACTCGGTTTGACTTCTAAAGTGATCGATCTTGAAAACAATATGTTTTTTAAATTCATAGGGTATTTTGATAGCTCTTATCTTTGAAATTTCGGTTTCATAACGGCTAAGGTCAATCGTGATCGGAAAGAAAGTGTGAGCATCCGGCGCTAAGCGCTCACCTTTTATCAAAAGTTGATCGTAAAATTGGTTCAGCAAAGCAGCCGTTTCATGACTTTTTGCACGATCGGCATTGGTTTGAGTTGATTGTTCTGTCAACGATGACTGATCAGCACGCGTTTTGTTGAATTGAACCCGAAGTTCAGAATGGCCGGTCGGAGAGTCCATGGGAATGTCGTAAAGCCGTGCGGTTCCGAAAATGCGGGAAGGCGAGTATATATAAGTTAAAACCGTTTTCAAATCCTCGCGAAAATTCTCTTCCGTAAGGCCCAGCGCATGATGTCGTCTGCTGATTTTTGAGGTCAGTGACTTATAAGTTTTGTCGGACAAAAGAAGTGCAACGCATTCTTCAAATTTTTCATCTTTCAGCAGGTTTTCGATCTGGCTATGTTCTTCACCATGCAGTTTTTGAATCCTTTGCTCCACATAGCTGCCAAATGCCCTCAAAGTGTCGCTCGTATCACCCATTGAAGTTGCTTGGAAGAAAATTTCGGGCTTCACACGCCAGTGCGTTAGCAACGGTTCCAATAAGGGCGTTTGCTCCGAAACATACCGATTCGGAACATCAACACCGCCGAGTAACCGCACTTCAACCCCTGCCGCCCGGGTGCCGAAGTACTTTTGGTATAATCCCGGTATAATCACTTTTTCTTCTTCAGGATTTCCGTTCAACTTCTGCTTCCGAACCACGCCTTCAATATATTTTCGATTTGATGTACCAACCGCACGAATGCCCGCAACCCCCATTGCCCGGGCAATGTCTTTCACACGTTCAATCGCCGCTAAAAAGAATTCTTCCCTTTTTGAAAGCAGTTCCATGCTCACGGATTCGCTTTTTTCCAAATTAGGAATAGGTTCATGAGCATCAATATTGAGATAGATCTTACCTTCGATCTCGATCAGGGTTAAATCAAGCTTATCAATTAATCGGCCATCGTAGTAAACAAGCAACGTTTGATAAAAAGGATGGGATAAATAAGTGGCCACCGACCAAAAAGTATGGGATCCTGCATCCCGATACGCCGTGCAATCTCCCACACAATTGCCCAGTCGGAAATCATCTGCATTTCTTGATATGAAGCTAAATTCAATTCCTTTTCCACGCCGATACTCAAGACCATTCAGGAGGATTCCGGCTTCTCCAGGCGCTTCAAACGGAAAATCTGCCATGGCTTGCACCAGCTCGTCGGCATAAACGGCAAATAATTTTGGATCTTTCTTAAAATCGCGAAGACTGTAGCCGGTTTTTTCTTTCAAGTAACTCCCGAAACGGGTGCGGTCACCATTTTGAAGTTTCGCTTCCAAACGAAAAAACGCATCGCGTACCGGCTCTGTCGGATTTAAATTCAGGAAAGATTCGTATTCAATTTTATCCTGATATTGAGACGGCAGACTTGCGTTACCAACCTCATAAACATCTTCTTTCAGATTTCCTTTGAGAAGAATATGAGATGCAGCCGCAAGCATCAGCGTCCAATTGCGCGACGATGATTTTTCCAAAACCTCACGAAACCAGAGAAGGCCCGGCGTTTCTTCATCCCCCATATGTGACTTCATGCTAGAGAGAAGACCTTCAAACCGAGCATCCGGAATAATGGGGTATCCATTTTTTTCTCTTGCTCCAAATAAATCAACAAAGATTGGCCCCATTAACACGTGC
>PCVY01000037.1:24241-42598 GCA_002787155.1 Candidatus Abzuiibacterium crystallinum
GCCTTAAAGCATAAAGAAAATAAACCGTTTCAAACTCATCAAACCCTGTAGGGGTATATGCAAATTTCCGGAGTGTTTCAACCACCGCTTCCCTTTTAGCTTGTTGCTCCGTTTCATAGCGATAAATAAAATGGTCGGCTAATTCTTCAATCACTTCATCGGGTGATTTTTCTGCAATTTGATCTTTGAAACTCTTCAAAATTCCAAGTTCATGCTCATAACTAAATAAATCAATCGGGTAATCTTTGTCAAACGGCTCTATTTTTGCCGGATGATCATCCGGTAGAGTTTCGTATTCTTTTTCCAAAAGAACGGTCGGTTGCAAAATGCGATGGTTTTTCGTTTCGAAAAAAGTATGGTGAAGCAATTGTCTGAGCACAATTTGATCAGCCGGAATCACTGACCGAAGTCTTTCAAATACTTCCCAAAAAGATTCGATGGTGCCGACACCAATTTCAATTAAAACTGCTGCGGCAAGAATAGTGCCTACCGCATCCTCGCTTGCCATGATTTGCTTGAGCAACCGAATGATTCGTTCTTGTTCTTCCTGGTTACCCTGCTTATAAGCGGGCACAACATGTTTAAATAAAAACCCTTTGATGCTTCCCGTAAACCAATTAAGAATTGGATGATTTAAAAAATGAATGATCACCTGAGGTGTTATGCCTTCTGTGTGTCGTAATTGAATCGCTAAAAGTAAATAACCAATAAGTGCTGAGATTTCTCGTGTCTTTCTTTGATTCGTTAAGAACGGCTCTTCCTGACTGATATTCAGATAGTTCAGAATTTGACCCTCGATCAATCGACGAGTTTCTTGAGGTAATGCTGAAACAACGCTGTAAAGACCGGCACTCATCATTTCCTGTGCAATCCAACGCCGTTTTTTAAACATCAGTTCATCAGCTCCCCTTTGGTCATCAGCTATTTGAAACAATCTGGTGTGAAACGAAAGATTGGAAACATCTTCCCAATACGAAATCAACATCAAGAGTGCAGCATCGTAATCGGTAAAAAGCCTCTTCCGTTTGAGCAACTCTGCTCGAATGGCTGTAATCATTGGATGATATCGTTTCCCGTAGATGGCGCGATCCGCATAACCGCCGGGAATCATGCTGGCATTGGGTCCCAGTAAATCAAACCATGACGGATCTTCCGACAAGAAACGGATCGTTTCTAAAAAGACAGGGATTTGCGCATGGTCTGCCAGACCGGCTTGAAATACTTTGGCAATCAAACGGGCAACTATTTCATAAGCCGAGTATACATTCGCGGGAATTTGATCACGTTGGCTGGTGTAACGGTTTTTTCCTACCCAGCCGATTTCGGATAAATCTTTGGTCACTTCAGGGTTAGCCTTTCCAAGATATTGTGCATCATGCAAGCCTTCCAATAAAGACAGAGACGGCGGAAAATCTTGAAGCGTTTCGCCCGTGTGCACGGAGGCATAAATATCTTTTAGAAAATCACGGCTCACCGCTGCCAGAACGGCGGGCGGTAAATGCGAGAGAAACTCGAGCATTTTCCTGTTACGGTTAAGAGATGTTTCAAGACCAAAGTAAATCAATCGCTCACGATCGAATTCCCCATCGTCGTTAAAATGCCTCACGCGGAATGTGCCTTGTTTGCGGAAACTCCCTTTCATTTGAACCACGTCCCAGCCGCCCGCTTCATTTTGGGTGAAAAAAAGATGCCGGTTGAGGGTAAAGGGGACCGGCAGATCGGTTCCGGATCCTGGTAAAATTTCAAGACGCCCAATGCGATCCGATGGATTGTAAACGAATTCGATCCGCCGTACTTGGTAACGATCGTCATACAAGTACATTAAATCACGGAAGTGGTTTGACCCTGCAATGCGTTCTTTGAGTTTCGCGATGCCGCGTGCAGCATCAAACTCAATGTAGCGTGAGGTTTGCGTGTCATCAATCAAAGGGACAGCGCTCAAAAAAGGCTTACCTGCCTCGCCAGCTTCAAAGAGCAACTCTTGAAGTTCTGACATTTCGAGCGTATCGGCTGACCCCCGTAACTCAGATCGATCAACGGGACGTCGCTGACTCCACTCTCCACTACGGGCGTAGGAACGGGGTTCGATATTACCAAGGGTTGCTTTGAGATTAAGTAATTGTGTGAGCCTTTTTGATTTTGGTGTCGATCGAAACCGAGCCCGCACTTCCAAAGTTTTCAATCGCTCTATGCGCTCCCGAAGGTGGGGTGCAGCATCATCATAATCCTCTTTACTTGCAATGCTTGAAATAGCACTTTGGATAGACTGCGATTCAATCGCCAATTGGACCAAACGCTTATGTTGACTATACTCTCGTTTTAAACGGCGGACACTTGCGTGATTCAGACGGCCATCGGCAGCTAATGCATCCAAAATAGACTGAGCTTCATCCAAATTACCATTTGCGAGCATGGTTTTAAAACGCGCCACATCCGCATCATCATCCAAGTTGTCAGCAGGCGGTGTATCAGCCGCCATGATTTCAAGCGCTCCTTTTTTAACTGCTTGGTCCATCAAAGACAAAAGAGGCTTAGCTGCTTTAAGCGAAACAATTTCGCCGCTTTCATTGACGTCAACTTCAAAACTTTTGAGTTCGGGCGTAGCCGAATCCGGCATGGAACGAGAGAGTTGTGTGTGTTGACCAAATATGGTGACTGCGTCTTCTTCGCTAAAACCAATGATTTTGACAGGTCTGTCATGGCTGGCTAAGTGTTTATGTCTAAACTGTTTTCTGGCGAACGTATCAATGAGTTCTCCCGTTTGGGCATCGAATACTTGGTTGAATCTAACCGTTTGAATGAGTTTAGTTGGATCATGTGGATCAAAAATAAACAACCCCGTCACCAATCCCCGCTCAACTGCAACGATCACAGGTGCGTAGGGATAACGACCCGGTCTTTTGCTATTGGCTTCGGGATCTTGGTACCAAGTCCGTCCGCCCATCTGGAGATTCCCCCGTCGATCCAGCATGGTTCGCACAAATGCTTGATCAAGATCAATAAACTTTTTCTTTGGTAAATTATTTTGAAAATGACTGACGATAACCGGTTGGTTCTGCTTATTTAGTTTATAAACGTGAAAAAACGTTGTACGGTTAACCACTTTTGACGGATCAAGCGGATCTAACACTTCTACTCGAAAAGGAACGCCCTGTTTAAAATAAACCCAAACACGATGACTTGCGAAACCTCTAAAATGACCGATGTAACCACCGATATGCAGACTACCGTTGGTTTCTAAATGTGTTTGTATGCGAAATTGACTTTTATACGGAGGCCATTTCTTAGGTAAGTACTTGTAATAACTGGCCGCCAATTTCCATCGGCCGTCACCGGATGTTTTTTCCACCAAAGAAAATTCGATCGTTTTGACAATTGATTCATGAAGGTAGATTTTGCCATTTTTTGGCTCAAACGTTTCATCAACGATAACGACCTTGACAGGGACTCCATTTTGATAGAACACATAGGCTGGTTTATTTCGAAACGCTTTGCCTAAAAGAATGATGTGTTTGCCTGCAATATGCAGATCTCCTTGGCCTGAGAAATAGGCGCGCACAATGGCCGAAGGATGACGTTTCATGAACCGCGCCAGGACGTGATAAGTGTAGGTTTGGATGAGGCGCCATCGATTTTCTTTTGAGTCGCTTTTAAAAATCAAGATATGCCGAATTTGGCGCAGGCGCGTTAAATCACTTTCTGAAAAAATGTCGAGTCCGACATCCAGTTTGCCGCGCTTGTAGATGTCGATGGGTGCTGATAAATATCGTTTATCGACTTTTCTATTTCGGCGTCCATACAAGCCCACCACTTTGGAATTAACCACTCGATTGCCTGCTGCTGTCAGCGCGCTTTTTTCAACACGCTCTGACCAAAGCCAAACACGCTTCCCTTCTGTATCAAAGCCTGGGATCGTTAAACCCCGCCTCAGTTCCGATTTATTCTTCCCCTCGGGTTTGGTTAAGAAATAAATACGAATGCCTTTTTGATATTTATCAATTTCTACTGAAAGGCCAGCTTTTCTAAGAATCTCAGCCACCCGGTCCGGCTGATCGTCCGGTAAATTTGGGTTTACCACATTCCATGCCAAAGCACGTCCGTTCGGTGCAAGCATTTGCATCAGACCTTTGGCAAAACGCTCAACCGTTTCTTCCCCAACACCGTCCCAGTAATGCATAGCTGATTTTTTTACACCAAATACCAGATCAAGCCATTTCAATAGCTGTAGACCGAGATGCCGCGGATACGTTCGCCAGTCTAAAGAAGGCATGTCCCACATGATCCGGTCAAATTGTTCGTCTAAAACAGGTTTTCCTTTTCTATCCGCAAGATTGTTATGAACAATGCCGCGCACATCAAAGGAATGGGCATGAGCAATTGCATTCAAATTGGCAATTTCAAATTGGTTAATCCCCACAGCCGTGACGGGCGATTGTGTCACCGTGACCCCCAAAATGCTGTCAATACCACCACCGGGTCCCACGACAAGTAACCGGTGTCCTTTCTGAAGATCAAAACGCGGATCCGATTGAACCGCTGCCATGAAAGGCGCGTCGGATTCAGGAAGCGACGTGTAAACCGAAGGAAAATGCGGAATGATGAACTGCATTTTGGCGGAGTCATACGTTGTTTTCTCAGGACCAAATTCATGCGGATCAAAAAAGTCGACATCAAAATTAAATGGACCGTTACCAGGCCGGCTAAATTCCACGTAACTATAGGTGTGCCCCAGAGAACTGTAGGGTTCAAATGACATACCCAATTGTTCGCTTTGCTCGGTCTCAAATGCTTGAATCACTTTTTGATTTGCTCGCCACACATTTGAGAAAGCATGCCACTTCAAATCAGCCGAAAAATCGTCAACCGACGGAATCACAAAATAGTACGGACTTAAATCAAGATATCCAGGTCCCCATCCAAGTCTGGTGGAACGAAAATATTGAAAGAGTTGGTGCCGCAGCCAATCGTAAAGACGCAACTTAAAAGTCGGCACCGGAAAAATAGCAATTAAATAGCCTTGCCGGTTGTAAAGCAAATCAAACTGACGTGTAGGAGCTAATTCGTTATAAAGAAAATCAAGGCCTTGGGGCGGCGAGGTGGAAGGTTTGGGAATCAAAATACGTTTCACTTGTGTACCCTTAGGCCCTGCCCTGGTACTGATCGTATATTGTTCGTCAACGGTTTCCGGATTTTCTAAACCAAGCGACTCAAGCAATGCCCATGCGGGCATTTGTTCAATACCAACTTTGTCATCAAGATTTAAGAGTTCGTCATCGGAAAACAGATTTTCATTTTCTGCTCCGCTTCCCGTTTCCTGTTCTCTGATCTGCACTTTTTGACGTAATTCAGACCGCAAATTGGTTTCATCAGGATCGGCCGGTGTTTGATTTGCTTCCGGCTCTTCCTCTAAAACGGCAATTAAGCGGCCGATCGCTTCATTCCAGCGCTTGAATTGATTTCGATAGAGCCGCCATTCTGCCCAAGCAAAGTTTGCCATTGACCCAAGAATCAAAGTTGAAAAGATAACCGACAAAAGTAGATTCATCATGAGAAAAAGAATCGGAATCGACGCCAGTGAAACGGCATAAATAATCACATAAGCAGCGATATGCTGCGGTACGGTCATGATTTGGTTAGCGCGCGTTTCACGTGTGAAGCGTTCCCATGCAAACGGCAAGAGACGTTGCACACGTTTCGATTTTAAAGCATCTTGTATTTTGGGAATACTCACCCTGATATTCGCCGCCAGCTGTACCAAAGCAGAGAGAACGAATTGATCTTTTGTGAGCCGAATGGCGCGGATCAGCTGATTTTCAAACTGCCGGGAGAGATCTTGAAATGCGCTCAACTGCCACACATCCTCCGGCGCAAAGCGCAAGCGCTCACTGACTGAATTAATAATAGCCAGCACCCCGCGAAAAAGATCAAGCAATTCAGCATTCGTTCCCTGACGGTCTAATTTCTCTTCAATACTTTCTAATTTTCGTTTGATGGCGTCTGCTTCATCAGCCCAATCTAAATCAGTTCGTAATTCGGATTTAAGCGGTTCTGCGATTGGGATTTGTCTTTCTTCTTGCTCAAGGATCGGGCGAATTGTCTCAGCCTTTGAACCTTGCAAGCGTAATAAATCCGACAAGGCAGACAAAGTCGCCGCAGTTGCCTTGGTTTTGGTAAGTGACGGATGATTCGCAGTCGGGACAAAATTTAATCCTAAGTCACCATAACCCAGCGTGCTGGTTGAAGTGAAACAAATAAACGTTACAAAGGCAACGAGTTTTAAGAATGGATTTTTTGATTGGTGCATCAAGCGTTTAGTCACCTTAAAATAAGATGGTAAAGTTTAGCAGAGATAGGTCAAAAATTCAATATAAGTGGTTTTAAAAAGTTATTATTAAAATATTTATAGTACTATATAGTTCAATTAATGAGGAAAACCACCTAATCTACTTCTAGGAAACAGTGATGGTTCCTTACCGCAAGCAGAATTTATTGTGATTATTTGTTTTTTGGTTCGGTGAGTTTTTTGGGAGAGAGAATTTGATTGAGTTGCGCTTCAGAAAGTAACTTCATCCCGCGCACGGCTTCGCGCAAGGTTTTACCGGTCCGCACAGATTCTTTAACGGCTTCAGCACCTTTGGCATAGCCAATATAAGGATTGAGCGCTGCCGCGATGCCGTAACTTTCTTCTGCGTATGCCGTACACCGTTTTGAATCAGCCTTGATACCGCTCACGCAAAAATCAGCTAAAACAGACATGAGGTTTTTGAGGATTTCAATCGATTGCAGCAAATTGTGAATCACGGCCGGAATCATGACATTCAGTTCCAATTGTCCGGCTTGGGTTGCCAATTTAATCGCAGTGTCATTACCAATCACTTGAAAAGCAGAGATGGCGGCCACTTCTAACATCACCGGGTTTACCTTCCCCGGCATGATAGAAGACCCGGGTTGGCGTGCCGGCAATAGAATTTCCGCAAAACCTGTGTTGGGACCGGAGCTGAGAAGCCTGAGATCGTTTGAAATTTGAATCAACGCACAAGCCAAAGTCGAAAGCGCGCCTGAGACACCCGCAAAATCTGCTGTGCTTTGCATGGTCTCAAATAAGTTGGAAGCAGAACGAAATGGAAAACCCGTGATTTTTCGCAAACTCGCCACCAATTCATTGCGGTATTGAACGGTGGTATTCAAACCAGTCCCAACGGCTGATCCGCCGATGCCTAAATCGAATAAGTTTTTAGATTCCAACCGGACACGTTCGGTATTTTTGCGAATACTGACGGCCCAACCGCTAAATTCCTGACCCAGCGTCACGGGAGCAGCGTCTTGCATATGTGTCCGGCCAGCCTTAACAACACGCTTGAACTGAGCCGTCTTCTGTTGAAGTGCTTTTTCAAGTTTTTTCGATGCAGGGTAAAAATCATCCAACAATTTAATCGCGGCCACCCGCAGTGAGGCCGGTATCACATCGTTGGTAGATTGGCCCATATTGACGTGGTCGTTGGGATGAACTTTTTTATAATCACCCCTTCGGCCGCCCAGGATTTCAATGGCCCGGTTCGCAATCACTTCGTTCGTATTCATGTGCTGCGAAACACCGGCGCCGGATTGAAGTGCATCCACTACAAAATGAGCATTCCACTTTCCCGCCATCACTTCTTCAGAGGCGCGGACAACGGCTTTGCCGATTTTAGCGTTCAGCCCCCGTTTCATATTGGCAATCGCTGCTGCTTTTTTAATGGCAGCAGTGGCCCATACAAAAACCGGATGGAACCGGAGACCTGAGATTGGAAAATTTTGAATGGCGCGTGCGGTTTGTACGCCGTAATAGGCATGTGCGGGGATTTTGAGCGAGCCAAGCGAATCTTTTTCAATGCGTGTTTTCATGCGAGAAATCCTTATGCAAGCGACTGCCGAGCAGTGTAACCTTGTCCCACTTCGTGCCAATGATTGACTTTTTCTTCACCCATTTTCCAGCACAAGAAGACCACGTTGCCGTTTATAACGGCATAAAAATCAATTAAGCCCATTTCAATGTCTTTCAGAATACAACCGTAACTGTGAATCTGTTCGACAATGGCATAAAACTCCGTCACGCGCTGCCGGTGGTTTTCCATTAATTGATTAATGGCATGCGCCGATTTTTCGCTTCCTTTTTCGCTAATCAATTCTTCGGCATCAATTTGTGTTTCTAAATCAATGGCTTGTTGATGTGCTGTCTGCAAAACGCGGATCAATTGCCTGAGTGTCGGCAGCAAGGCATTGGCTTCTTCGGCTGTGAAAGTCCGGAGCTGATTGTCCATGCACCAAATACTACTATATGTGCGAATCATGATCAAGAAATGAATAGGCGAAAGTGTTAGGCCATCATCCATCCAACGGAAAGGTGACTGAACTTGCGGAATTTATATGACGGAAGACTCTAAAGATTCCGGTTGGTAAGCACAGCAAGGATCTTCCGCCAAATAATCACCCGTGAGCGCAAAGGCACGGGCACGGGAACCGCCGCAAACGTCGTTATAAACACAAGGACCACATTTACCTTTGAGCTGCGTACGATCCCTGAGTGCTTTCATGATGGGCGCTTCCCTGTAAACTTGTTTAAGCGATTCGTTCTTCACATTCCCCGCCGACACCGGCAAGAAACCGCTCGGCATCACCTCGCCTTTATGGGATACAAATACAAAACCTTTCCCCGAATTCACACCTTGCGGTGCCCGGCCGATCGTACCGCCCGGGCCGCTTCTCCGCTTAAGATATTCCGGCAACGGCACACCCTCTTGCGTGAGGCACGCCGGATCCATGCCCTGCTTTTTCATTTCCTGCTCAATATAAAAACGTCTGTAATGCGGAGCTTCGGTAATTTTCACGATAAACGGCACCCGTTGACTTAAGGCATAAATTTTCACGAATGCTTCCTCGAATTTTTGCGCACTCATGAGAGGAAGTTGTGTCCCGCGTCCGGTAGGCACCAAGAAAAAAACTTCCCAGAACACGATGGGAAGACGTTCGATTAAATCAATTAACCGGTCAAGCGAATCGGTGTTATGAACGTTAATCAGCGAATTAATTTGCACCGGCAGCTGAATTTGATGCGCCCATTCAATGGCTTCCAGCGTATGATCAAACACGCCTTCTACCTGCCGAAAAGTATCGTGCTCCCCGGCTGTGGTCGCGTCCAAGCTAAAAGCAATTTGTGAAAGCCCGCTCGCTTTCAGTTCCGAAATGCGTGCTTGAGTTAACATCTCAGAAACAGCCGGAATCACACCTGTCCTAAGCCGGAGGGACTTAGCGATCCGGACTAATTCGTCCAAGTCTTGCCGCATTAAAGGATCTCCCCCGCTAAAAATAAAAATGGGAGTCCCCATGTCTTTCACATCATAAAGTAATTTGATTGCCTGATCATGCGTCAGTTCATCGGGAGAGGCTTCTTTGTCGGCACTGGCCCGGCAATGGACACAAGCCAGCGGGCAAGCATGCGTGGTTTCCCAAATGACGAGAAACGGCCGCTGGTTAAAATCAAACGCCGAAATTTTGAGTTCATTAGGTGAATGCACGATTATTTTCCTAACGGCAGTATTCTAATAAAACCGCTGTCTTGGAACTGTGACAGGTATCACACACCTTGTTCAATGAGAGCCTCTTTTTTCTTCCGCGGAAGCGCCTTCACGGCACATTCGCGAATCAAAGCAGCCGTTCGATTGAGACATTTCTCCTGGTAAAGAAGCTTGACGGGTAAGCGTGTCCGCGTAAAACGTGATGCTTTGCCGCTCATGTGTTTCTTAAAACGCTGTTCTATGCTTTTGGCGACACCTGTATAAAAAGAGCGGTCGGAACATTCTAAGATATAAAGATACCACGGTTCTTGCTTTTTGCGCCGCCTGGAACGTGCGTCTTTTATTTTCATGCCTTTTAGCATGCGACGGTACTTGGCTTCCATAATGATAATATCGGCTCAACTAAAGAAAACAATGATCTGAGCCATTAAGGTCGTCACGACAACTGCGATTGGATAGATACTGGCGTAAGCCAAAGCAGGAATATCGGACTTGGTGTGAGACGAAATGATGCCAAGTGCCGGCGTGCTGGTCATACCGCCGCAAATCATGCCGAGAATCACCAACATATTCATACGGAATATGAAACGCGCCACCAAGACAGAAACGACAACGGGGATTAAAGTAATTAAAAGTCCCGACAAAATCAAAACAAATCCATGTTTGACAAATACCTCTACAAAATGTTCTCCGGCTAAAGACCCTGCGACTGCCAGGAAAATATAAAGCCCCAATTCCTCCGTCAGAAAACTGGCTGCTCTTGGCATGTGGCCCGTGACTTGCCCAAAACGGCCCATATGCCCAAAAAGAAGGCCAGCGATTAATGGGCCCCCTGCCACCCCCAGCCCAACCGACAATTGTCCCCCGAGAGGTATCTTAATAAAACCAATCAAGACACCGATGACCAAACCCAAGGCAAAAGAAAGAAAATCCGTTTCATAAACGGTTTGACGGTCACGGCCCACCAGTTGAGAAAATCGTTCCAAATCAGCCGGCGCGCCCGAAGTCCTGATTTCATCCCCTGCTTCCAGTACAAAATTTGAATCGGGAATGAACTCTACTTCGCTGCGCCGAATGCGTGTCACAATCACCCCATAAAGCGAACTAATTTCAAGCTGCCCGATCCGCTTTCCGACAAATTGATGGGACGAAACCACCAGCCACTTGGATTGCGTATCCGCCGATTCAGGGATTTCTTCCCTGCTTTCTTCACCCAAAAATAAACTTAATTGATCTAAATCCTGATGTGTTCCCACCGCCAAAATGAGGTCGTTTAACAGAAGCGTGTGATCAGCCTGCGGTGTAAAAATGTACTCACCCCGACGAATTCTGGCAATTCTAAAATTAATTTTAACGTGAGCACCAATGTCGGCCAGTGTTTTGCCGTTTAAATTGGTATTGGTTAATTTAAAATTCCGTCTCAAGATAGCCGTGTGAGCAGACTCGCTTCTGTAACGTTTTTCTTCTGCCTTCAAATCAATGCCCATGATCAAAGGCAGTACCTGAACCATTAACACCACGCCTAAAATACCCAAGGGGTACGCCAAGCCGTAACCAACGGTGGGACTTGATTTACCCACTGCTTCCATGGCTGCGGCAAGGGCCGGTGTGCTCGTCATGGCACCCGCATAAATACCGGAGATTAAATCAACTTGGAATCCAAATACGCGTTTGAAGAAAATACTGCAAGCCCCTGCGGTTAAAACGATCAGGATGGATAAAACAAAGAAAACACCCTTTGATTTTCGAAATGATTCTGCAATGCCGGGGCCTGCTTTAAGACCGACGGAATAGACAAAAAGGACGATGCCAACCGTTTGCAGATCCTTGGGAAGCAAATAGCCGAAATGGCCGAAAACAAGCCCGGCAATTAAAACGCCGGAACCGCCCATTCGGAATTGTCCCAGCGGAATCCGCCCGATGAAGATGCCAATCGCAATAATCAAAAATAAGAGCCCGGCTGGTTCCGATAATAGATGATTCATGATATTTTCCGGTTGTCGTGAAAACAATAGTGTAACAAAGGCAGGGTGAGGTTTCTACTAATTCTATGTCTTCAACGAGTCATATGATGAGGACTAACTGTGGGAGTGGGCGGTGAAAGAAACCACCTCCGCACCATTGAATTCGACTTGAATTTCAATGGGCGAACAGCAGGTTTCGCAATCATAAATAAAGCTTTGGCGTTTGCCGCCGCTGACGTCTAAACGAACGGACATGCCGGTACTGCAATAAGGACAAGTGAAAACATAATCAGGTTCAATCATACGGCCGTACCAAAGTTGTCATTCGAAAATCCTCTTAAATGATTTACCCCAAATATTGACGGATACAAGATACAAGCTCAGTTAAGCTGACAGGTTTTGCCAAAAATGGATGGCCCCCTATCACACCTGAGCGTGAATCAACTTCCGCGCGTGAGACAATCGCTGTTAAATAAGCGATCGGAATCCTGCGTATTTCTTCATCTTCTGAAATCTGGCGCCCTATTTCGGTGCCGCACATACCAGGCATCATGATATCCAGAAAAATGAAGTCGGGATGGAATCGTTTAACCATCCCCAATGCCTGGTCGCTTTTCGATTCCCACTCTACTTCATAACCGCCTGTCTCTTCTAAAGCAACCTTTAAAGTCTTATCCAGCTCTTCATCGTCATCGATAATCAATATTCTCTTTTTGTTCACTGAAGGCCACCTCCTTGTTTAGAGTCAAGAATGGCTTCGAATTGAATCAAGAAAGTTTAGCCCTTGGTTTTTAAAAATGCCACACTCTCAGATAAAGATTTTTTTTCAAGGTCTTCCCTTTTATTTTCGCTCATTTTAGCCGTAAGTTGTTTTAAAAAAATGGGTTAGGAAGTTACTAATTTAGCTTAGGAAGTGAGATCCGGCTTACAAAGAGATGCGGCACTTAGATTCTTCGATCATTTCGCGAAAAGGCACTTGGCGATCAGGCTCCAAAGCATCAAGGTCAACCGTCATTAATTGACCAATATGAACAACGTGCTGGTCATCCCCTACGTTGTAATAAGCATGCAGGAGAAGCAGTTTTTCTTCTGTATTCAGTTCCGCGAAAGATCGTTCGGTTAATTTTTCAATATAAGCGTGAGAACGTTCCATCACATCTTTGGGTAAATGGGTTCTTTCAGGCGCCGCCTGCAGACAAGCTTGGCTGGACAGAAAGACGACTATCAAACCAATCAAAACTTCTTTGACAGGATGCATGGCGCGGGTTTCCATATTCATTTTGATCATCCATCTTGTCTTGATAGTGCTTCGTTAACGATTTTCAAGAATTCATTCAAATCAAAGGGCTTAAAATGAACGGCGTACGGGTTAAGCGCCCGGGCGCTTTTGGCGTCATCTTCCGCATAGCCTGTGATGAAAATCTCGGGAATATCCGGTTTATTTTTGTCTTCGCGAATTTGCCGCATATAACGAACCGCTTGGACCCCGTCAATTTCGGGC
Organism: Candidatus Abzuiibacterium crystallinum; assembly: GCA_002787155.1. Classification (GTDB taxonomy): domain Bacteria; phylum Omnitrophota; class Omnitrophia; order Omnitrophales; family Abzuiibacteriaceae; genus Abzuiibacterium; species Abzuiibacterium crystallinum. Next base: position 37,261 of record PCVY01000037.1, read on the forward strand.
ATGCGGATATCGGCAATGATGAGGTCGAAGTCTTCCATTAAAGTCGCCTCAATGGCTTCTTTGGGGTTTTGAAAAGCACTGACCACGTGGCCCGCCTTCTCAAGAAGCCGTTTGATGGTGCTGAGCACCATCGAATCGTCATCAACTAAGAGGATGGATTTTTTAATCACAAAACTATTATACCGATTGTGACAGCCGTTCTTCAAGGAAGTAAAACAAAAAGTCGTAAAAAATGAGAGAAAGAGGCGTATATGAAGTCAGATTTTCCGCATATGACGTTCTGGGTAGTCATCATCGCTATCGTCTTATCGCTGCCCTCGATAGGCCGGGCAAAAGATTTGCTCGACGACAATCCCTACCTCAAAACCACAAATGATCATATGAAGCAAGGCGGCTATTTCAAAAAAGACAGCGCCTATATTAAATCAACTTCCAAAACGCCTTATTTCAACAGCAAGAGTCCATATATGAAGAAAAAAAGCCCTTATTTTCAAAAACGCCCGGTCACTGCTGAAGGCAGCAATGTTTTCGTGCGGGGTTACAAAAAACTTACCTCTTTTTTTACTTCTTAACCTGACGATCTTTTAAGGCGTGTGAAAGCAGGTGATAAAAAATAAGGACGACCGCAAGCGGCCGTCCTTATTTACATTCATTAAGTAATTGTTTACGCTAGGTTATTTGGTAAACAATTCTTTCAACGGGCAAGGCTTGTAGTTCCCCATTCCCGTATAACCCGGAATCAAGGCACCTACCACATCAGAGCCTATCCGCACAACACGATCAACGCCGTCTCGAATGCCATAGAAGAGACCGGAGACAGGTCCCATCGGTTCTTCATGGACATACGTGACCGGTCCCAATACAATGTCAAATGGAACCGAAATTACTTCCGTCACGCCCCTAAACAGCATACCAGGCGCTTTTTTGGCGTAACTACCGGAATCAACCCAACTGTCAAAATGGCTACCCGCCATCGCAGGCGTTGCCATTACTAGAATCAACAACATTGTGAGCACTATCCGTTTCATGGTACACACCCCCTTATTCAGGCACCCTTTCTACTCCTTAAGTCTACACGGGTACCTGCCCCCTTACAATCGACCGGATTAGATACCAGCTTAAATTAATTTGATGGGGGCTTTTTACGGAATTTTAGTTACTAGGTGCCTTCGCGCAATGACACGAATGGGCCGGTGAAATGTCTCTGGGAAGTCGGGCTTTTATTCACCCAAAACAGACTTTATTTTTTTAAGGACTTCTTTGGTATCGATGGGTTTGGTAAAAAAAGCTTTGACTTGCCCCGATTGGAATAATTCTTCCATGTACTGCTTGCCTGTCATGACAATCAGGGGAATGTGCCGTAGGTGTTCATTTGATCCTAAGTCCTGGCTCATGGTATAACCATCTAAGGTGGGCATCATGACATCCAACATAATGAGGTCGGGCTTTTCTGTCTCTGCTTTGGTAAGGCCGTCTTCCCCATTTTCAGCCAATACAACTTCATAATGATTAGCTTCGAGACGCATTTTGAGGAGCTCCCTTAAATCCGGATCATCTTCAACCACTAATATTTTCTTCATCTATTTTCCCCAGTCGTGGATTGTGTGAAAAATAAACTCATGCTGAATGGCGGTGCCGGTAAGTTATCGGAAATGACTGGAGAAATATTAAGCAAATTACATGAATAAGTCAAAGCAAATTCGGAGAGGGCACGATTGTTATTTTGGGATCAGGTATCCTCCAAAATAAAGAAATATAAAACCGCCCAGCAGGCCAATAATAAAAACGATGACCACTACCGTTGTCACTGTATTGGCTGATTTACCGAAAGCACTGTGTTCAAACCTGTCTTTATAAACTTCATCACTTTGCATGTTGGTTCACCTGATGAAGGAACCCTAACAGGTATCCGCACCGCATACAACCCACCCAACTCACACAACCCTTTATAAAACGGGCTTAATAAACACTGTCCGGAAGACCGGCAAAACAACCCTCCTATGGGAAATTCGTAATAGCCGGTTCCCCATCTAACTTTTTGGGCGCACGCAAAATTTGAGGCGATTAATACCTTGGCCGTCATTGTCATTGCGAGGGACGAAATCCCGAAGCAATCCTTCGACTTCGCTCAGGATAGCCCTGAGCCTGTCGAAGGGCAATCTCCGAATAGAGATCGCCCCGTCGGCCTTCAGCCTCCTCGCGATGACAGCGAGGGCGATTGCCTCAAATTTTGCGTGCATCCCTAACTTTTCATTCGGTTTACAATCGCCCTGTTCGTGCTAGAATAGATTTAATTCTAAACGCTTCATATGGCTTCATATTTCTCTACGGGAAGTAAAGCACATGACACACTCCACTGAAGATTTTGTTAAGTTAAACGACACGCACCAACTCCACGCCATTTTCACACCAAAAACAGTTGCCGTGATCGGCGCCACGGAAAAAGAAGGCAGTGTCGGCAAAGCCATCCTGTGGAATTTGATGAGCCACCCTTTTGGGGGAACCCTCTATCCCATCAATCCCAAACGCGCCAACGTGCTTGGCATTCGTGCTTATACGAGCATTTTAGAAGTGCCGGAGAAAATTGACTTGGCCGTGATCGCTACCCCTGCCGCAACCGTGCCGGGCGTCATGCAGGCATGTGCCAAAGCAGGCGTCCGCGGGGCTGTTATTATTTCCGCAGGTTTTAAAGAAATCGGGGCAGAAGGCGCGGCGCTCGAGCAAAAAATTCTGGAAGGTGCCCGCCGTTCAAAAATCAGGATCATCGGACCGAATTGTTTGGGCGTCATGAATCCAGTGACGGGGCTGAACGCCACTTTCGCTGCCGAAATGGCGCTTCGGGGCAATGTCGGTTTTATCAGCCAAAGCGGTGCTTTGTGTACGGCAATTTTGGATTGGAGCTTGCACGAAAAAGTGGGCTTTAGTTTATTCGTTTCGATTGGTTCGATGTTGGACGTGGGCTGGGGTGATTTGATTGACTATTTAGTGGAAGACCCCAACACCAAGAGTATTTTAATTTATATGGAAACTGTTGGTGATGCGCGCGCTTTTCTCTCCGCCGCGCGTGAGGCCGCGCTTTCAAAACCAGTCATTGTGATTAAAGCCGGCCGCACGCAGGCAGCCGCCAAAGCAGCCTCTTCACACACGGGAGCGCTTGCAGGCAGTGATGATGTTTTAAATGCAGCGCTCAGACGTTCCGGCGTCCTTCGTGTCAACGAAATTTCAGAACTATTTGAAGTGGCAGAAATCCTTTCCAAACAACCAAGGCCTCGCGGTCCTCGTCTTGCCATTGTCACGAATGCCGGGGGGCCTGGTGTGTTAGCAACCGATGCCCTTGTCTCAGCCGGAGGCGAATTAGCGTCTTTAGCGCCTGAAACCATGGCAAAACTGAATGAATACTTGCCGCCTCCTTGGAGCCACGGCAACCCGATTGATATTTTGGGCGACGCTGATCCCGAACGTTACAAAAAAACAATTGAAATCATTTCCAAAGATCCAACCGCAGACGGTATTTTGATTATTTTAACACCGCAAGCCATGACGCATCCGACCGATACAGCGCGCGCCTTAAAAGACATGGCGCAAAAATTTGACAAGCCGATTTTGGCCAGCTGGCTTGGCGAAGACAAGGTGGAAGCCGGCCGAAATATTTTCCGTGCAAGCGGTATTCCTGTTTTTGAGTATCCTGACCGGGCAGCGCGCATGTTCCAATACATGTGGCAGTACACGTATACCCTGCGCGGACTTTACGAAACCCCGGTACTGCCCTCTCAGCAAAACGAACCGAATCGCAAAGCCGTCACACAAATTATCGACGCTGCTTATGAACGAGGCCGTACACTGCTTACGGAAATGGAGTCGAAACAGGTATTGGAAGCTTACGGGATTCCGGTCGTCAAAAGTGAAATTGCTAAAACAGCCGAAGAAGCGGCTGCTTATGCCAAAGCCATGTGCTACCCTGTCGTGCTTAAAATCCATTCCGAATCCATCACCCACAAAACTGACGTGGGCGGTGTTCATTTGAATCTTGAAGATGAAACAGCAGTGAGGCATGCCTTTGAAGCAATTCAGAAATCGATCACGGAGAACTGCGGGCCTGAACATTTTCAGGGTGTCTCCGTACAGCCCATGATCAAAAAAACAGGCGATGAACTCATTCTCGGAAGCAGCATCGATCCGCACTTTGGGCCGGTTTTGCTTTTCGGCGCCGGCGGACAATTGGTGGAACTCATGGATGACCGCGTGCTGGGACTCCCGCCGCTTAACCGGACGCTCGCGCGCCGCATGATGGAACAAACCAAAATTTACCGCGTCCTGAAAGGCGTCCGGGGCAGAAAACCCGTCAACCTGACTCAATTGGAGGATTTGCTAGTCCGGTTCAGTCAATTGGTGTCTGAATCACGCCGGATCCGTGAAATTGATATCAATCCCTTGTTAGCATCGTCTGAGGGTTTGTTAGCACTTGATGCGCGTGTCATTTTGCATGACCGAAATTTACCCGAAAATGAATTTCCCCGTTTAACGATCCGTCCCTACCCCATCGAATACGTCACCCGCTGGCAGCTTAGAAACGGCACGGCTGTTACGATCCGTCCCATTCGGCCCGAAGATGAGCCCCTAATGGTACTTTTTCACCACACACTTTCCTCCGAAAGTGTTCACCAAAGATTCTTCAGCATCATGAAATTAGAACAGCGGATTGCACACGAACGTTTGATCCGAAAATGTTCCATTAATTACTTCCGCGAACTTGCGCTTGTAGCAGACCATCGGGACGAAAAAACAGGTGAACACCGCTTGATCGGCGTGGGACGCCTCACCCGCTACACGGGTGTCAATATTGCAGAACTTGCCGTGACTGTGAGCGATGCTTACCAACATCAGGGGCTCGGCAAAGAGCTGACAACACTTTTGATTGACGCTGCCAGAAAAGAAAAAATTGAAGTGGTAACGGCCAAAGTCTTGCCTGAGAATACCGCCATGCAGCAAATCTTAACCCGCCTGGGGTTTCAGAGCGAACATGATTCTGAGAACCACGAAGTGAACGCCAAGTTAACGCTCTAGCGCCGGTTTCATAAGTCTCGCTATCCGTGTCATTGCGAATAACACGGTACCGGTTCTTACGGGACGGGTATTACTGAAACCTGTCCCCCAGAGAACCGGTACCGTGTTATTGGCACAAGCAAGTACTGTTACCCATGTGTCTGGTATGTGCCGGAAGAAGAGTATCGCAATTACTGAACGCAGTGCGACCAATCAAGACATTGAGAGTTTTTGGAAGAAGGTATGCGCTCGCTTCGCTCGCGCACTGGGGGGATTTTATTCTGATTTTCCGCCG
>PCVY01000037.1:42613-44226 GCA_002787155.1 Candidatus Abzuiibacterium crystallinum
GCAGGCGACGGTTCGGAATTGCGAAGCAATTCACAAATGAAATTTGTATCCAATTTTTTCCTTTCCGCCTTCGGCGAAATACGAAGTCAGTTTTTAATCCCGCGCGTACCTGTCCGCCTCTGGCGGACGGCCAAAGGCGACTAACAATATGGACACTAAATACTTTTTATACGCCAGAAAATCTACCGAAGATGAAGAACGCCAAGTGATGAGCATTGAAGCACAATTGGCGGAGTTGGCGGAATTTGCCAAACGGGAACATATTGAAATAGCTGAAACTTTTATTGAGAGTAAAAGCGCAAAGAAGCTCGGGCGAGAAATTTTCAACGAGATGATGGCAAAAGTGCAGGAGAGCAAAACGCCTGTCGGACTTCTCGCGTGGCACCCAGATCGTCTCGCCCGCAATTCCGTTGATGGCGGTTTGATTATTTACTCTATAGATACCGCCAAAATCGCTTCTTTGCGCTTTCCCACCTTTTGGTTTGAGCCAACTCCGCAAGGGCTTTTCATGCTGCAAGTCGCCTTTGGCCAATCAAAATACTATTCCGACAATTTGTCGGAAAACGTAAAGCGCGGAATTCGCCAAAAACTCAGGCGCGGAGAGTGGCCCGGCCTTGCGCCGTTTGGTTATGTGAACAATCCGAAAACGCGAACGATTGAGCCAGAGCCGACCAAGGCGAGAGTTATCAAGAAAGCGTTTGAGGAATACGCACAAGGCCGCCACACCCTTTTATCGCTTGGCGAACGCCTGAGTTTTTGGGGCGTGGTGAGCGGAACCGGAAAACCGATTTGCAAAGCGACACTCCAAAGAATGCTGACCAACAAAGCGTATCTCGGCTTGATTGTCCATAACGGCGAAACTTACGAGGGCGGTTTTCCGGCAATTGTTTCAAGAGCGACTTTTGAGAAAGTGCAGGAAGTGTTAAAGAACCGAGCCAAGCCGCGCCATTCAAAAAAGCGGCACAAATTCCCATTTACCGGGCTGCTCACTTGCGGCGAGTGTAGCGCGGCCATTACCGCTCAATACGCGCACGGACATGGCGGCACATACAAATACTATCGTTGCACCAAGCGGCTTGGCTCGTGTTCGCAAAGTTATCTGCGCGAGGATTTGCTCACCGAACAACTGAAATCTTTAATCTCAAAAGTCGCTCTTTGCGAAGACTGGAAAGAAAAAATGCTGGCGCAAGTGGAAGTGTGGGAAAAAGAAAGTATCCAGTCTTCGCAATCTTTCGCCCAAAATCTGGAAAAGGAAATCAGGGAAACCGAAACCAAGCTTGATAGATTGGTAAACGCCTTTTTGGACGGAAGTATTGAAAAAGAAACCTACCTCGCCAAAAAGGACGAGCTTATCACTACCAAAACAGACCTCCAGCGAAGGAAGTCTGATTTTGGGCGAAAGGGAAACAATTGGATCGAACCTTTGCGCGAGTGGATTTTAGTCGCTCACCACGCGGAAAAACTGGCTTCGTCCAACGAATTTGATGAAATCAAATCGTTGGTGGAAAAAATTGGAACGAACCGTCGCCTGCTTGCCAAAAAAGTCGGCTGGGATTGGTCGGGTGAATGGCGGATTGCGGCGGAAAATCAGAATAAAATCCCCCCAGTGCGCG
>PCVY01000037.1:44242-74260 GCA_002787155.1 Candidatus Abzuiibacterium crystallinum
TGCCGGGATTTGAACCCGGGACCTCACGCACCCCAAGCGTGCGCTCTACCAGGCTGAGCCACATCCCGATCACTTATCACTAACCACTTTTCTCATTCATGGGCGTAAAATCCAGTGAAGCGGAGTTAATGCAGTAGCGTTTACCGGTGGGTTCGGGACCATCGTCAAAAATATGACCTAAGTGGCCGCCGCAGCGGGCACAATGCACTTCTGTTCGCTTCATGAAGAAACTGTTGTCGCTCCCAGTCGCCACGTTTTCTTTGGCAACAGGTTCATAGAAACTCGGCCAGCCGGTTTTGGAATCATACTTAGCGTCAGAACTAAAAAGCGCCGTTTTGCATGCCGCACAAACGTACATCCCTTTGGCTTTGTTGTCCCATAACTTCCCCGTAAAAGCACGTTCGGTTCCTTTTTCACGCAGAATATGATACTGCTCGGGACTCAGTTTTTGTTTCCATTCATCATCTGAATGTTTTACTTTTGGCACGTTCATGACCTTTCTGGTTCCGGCATCATAAATCGGAATTTGATCAGCCGACTGCTGGGCGCGAATCACTTGTTCTGAGAAAATAAGACATAAAAGATAGCTGACTAAAATGTAACCGGCAAGGATAAAATATTTTTTCATGCTTGGGATTCTTGGGATCAGACCCGAAGGGTCTGATCCCACGCATTAATCCATTACGCCGACGGCTTCTTGAATAATGGGAAGCACGCCAACAATTTCGGGTTTGGTCAGGCGGCCCAATTTGGCAAAACGGGCATTTCCTTCTTCATCCGTATTTTCGCGGATCATCTGAAGCTTTTTGGGACCATTGTTGTAAGAATGAACACTGATGGTAATTTTACCGGTGTCCCCTTCGAAAGATTTGGTAAACAATTTGTTATCTAAACTTTGATCGTAAGGCATTGTGATGCGCTCCTTTTATAATGAAAAATTAATAATATACGAGGGGTCAGGCCCCCGTCTAAGCGAGGCACGCGGGTCTGACCCCACGCAAAACGCCAGTACCATAAACGGAAGTGAGCAAAATGTCAACAGTTGGCGTCAATAGCGGCCGGTGATTGGTGCTCTTTGTCGAAGGACTGAGCACCGACCGCTGGACACTGGCCACTCACACTATGCGGCGTAGGCCAAACGCAGTTCATTGCGAAAAGCATTTATCAATGATTCGCTTACGCCTAAGAAATGAAAGACAGATTGCAAATCGCCCCGTTTCACAAAATAAACATCGTTACCAATGCTGCGGAGTAATTGCTCCTGCAACCCGCCTCTTTCTGATTCCGATGCAATCACCCGCACGTATGAGGCCCCTTCGGCCTTCAACAAACCTGCCGCTTCTTGATAATTCCTACCGATGATGATTTGCTTGGCTTCCGGCAAGGTTTGATTGACACGTTTCACCAAGTCACGAACAATCGAATCGGTCGCCGCCACCGCGAGCCGCACGGTGCTGGCTTTGGCCGCTTCTTGCAAAATAATGCCGACGGGCTCAGGGTTCCCATAATCCGCCAAAGCGTAGCGGGATATTAATACGCCCGCTTGACTCGAAACAGCCGATGATTCATTGATTCCGAACAAACGATCCGCCCATTCCGCGGCCAGTTCTCCGTCATTCATGGTTGCTTGTAACCGAAGTTCGGTTTTTGCGGCACTTTTTTCGGCATAAGCTTCAATCACACGATCCAATAACCGGATGACGGCTGAAACACTTTTCTGCACGGATTGGATGGATTGCACTTTTAGACGGAGTTGATCCAGTTTCGCGCTCAACAATTTTTGTTTGCGTTCAAGCGCTTGAACCGTTTCCGGCGAGAAACCTTTTTCTTCACGGGGCAATCGCTTAAGTGTAAAATCAGCGGCATCTAATTCATTTTTAATTTCCCTTAAATAATCCGCTTCTTGCCCAAGGCTTCTGATTAAACTTTCGGCTTGAACAGTCCATACTAGCTGGCCGTCTACTCCCAAACTGCTTTCTAAATCACCTTCAACAGCCGTGATGGATAATCCTTGTTCAACCTTCTGATCTAACTCATCTATGCGTGTTAAAACAGCCTCAACCACAGCAGGCCAGCGTTTCAATTCCCCCGCTATATCGGTTTGCAATTGTTTAATCGCTCGTCTCGCTGCGCGGGCACGCACCTTGAGGCTCTCCTCGTTTTTCCTTAATTCCGGACGAGAAAATGTCAATCCGCTTTCATCATCGGTCAAATCTGCTTCGTTCGTGGGATCGGATAAAGCAAAGAGTTGACCCAGCATATCTTCGATTTCAGCCAGCCGTGAGTAAGCTTCCTTAAACACCGGGCGCCACTCTAATGCATCCAAATGATTTTTTGCCAGTACCACTCTATCGCTGATGGTGATGAGCGCCGTACCAAGTGCTTGGTAAGTTGACCCGCCGTCCTTGAAACGATCAATATCGCCATGAACATTCATGAGTAATTTTGAGAATTCTTCAATCACCGATTCTAAAACCAAAGATTGTTTTGCCCTCCACTTAAGTTTCAAAACAGCCAGGATAGATCGAATACGCTTTCTCACAAAATCCAATTCTTGATTTACATATTTGGCAAATGCCGCACTTTTTTTAGCGCTCTCGCCCTCACCGCGATAAATATTGGATTGAGGAAGAACTGCCTCCGGCATGCTAACCGAAAGTGATGACTTGACTTCTCTATTTTCAGATCGTTGACTGATTGAGTTTGGCTGTGCAGCTTGCGGTATCTGAACCGGATGAAAATGATCTAACCTTACAATGACAGAGGCTACCTCTCCGCCGTTTGTTTTTTCTACTGCGACTTGCAATTGCCGATGACGGGGGTTTGACATGATATGCGTGTGAAAATCAAACGTATCTGGTGTGCCGGCCACTTCATTTTCAAGTGACCACAAAGGCGACGATTCTCTGTCAGTTTTAAATGCAAGCTCAACAGCTTCCGGCATCGAATTGAGAAATGCAAAAATGGCATTCGTCAGGCGTGCTTCAAAATCAGAACCGTAGGCCTCATGGTCAAAACCGGGAAACCACGCAAATTTAACAACTTGAATAGGAAGTGATTGGAGCACTTTCTCCAACTTAACATACCTTTGAGTCACTCTGTATCCAATCACCAGAACTCCAAAACTGACTAACGCACTGAAAACCCACGTTTCCCAATTTAACTTTGCACCCCAAGCTGTGAATATAGCAGCCGTTATCAGCCCTGCTAAAACAGCGCTCAAAAGAAAAAATCTGTCCAGCCATTGACGAATTCTATGAATTTGATCAACCTGCTGCTGAGCATTCACTTCTCTCAACTCAGATCGCGCCAAGCGAAAACGATTTTTCTTCAACGATGGCAATCTTCGCATTTTGGGCACTAAAACAATCTCATCGGTTTGACTTCGCGGATGCCAAACGAGCGTAAAATCCCATTGCCGATGTTCGCGTAAACGCAGAAACAGGTTTGTGACCTGCCTCAAAACATCCCCCGTTCTCTCGACAGGTTGATAGGCTAATAGAATACGGCCTGGTTTTCTGATGACCCAAACGGGCTGGCCAGTCTCATCGATTCCTTCCATCCGTTCGTCATTCGTATTTTCTTTTGGCGTTTTAATACCTAATACTCGGTAAAAACTATTTTCATCAATCCATCCATTCGCTTCCGAAAAGAACACCCATGCTTCATCATTTTTATCCCGCCGGACCGGCAATGCTTGTGTGACCTCGTATTGCCGCGGCGCTTGAGCAGGATTTTTCACGTGACTTGAGAGAAACGCTTGCACATCCATAAAGGACTGATGATGCCTATCATTAAATCCGTCGAATTCAGATTGAATATGATATTGATTGCCGCTCACCCATTTGATGACATGTTTTAAAATGAAAAACGAGATAAAAATTGACAAACCAACAATTGCAATACCGGCAGCCTCTGCAACCGAATCTGCGCCTTGGGTAATGAGGGTTGAATGAAGAATGTTTGGGAAATAAGAAATAACGAATAACGCTATCAAAGCGCCTAATAGGATAGAGCCAAATCCCCAAATAGTTTTATATTTAGCCGGTAACGCCATCTTTGCTGTTTGAGTTCTTTTTTCCGCTTTAGCATTGCTTGTTCTTAACTCCGAATGGAATTGCGATTGATCGTTATCTTTTTCTTGCCGGCGTAAGTTTTTACCTTTCGTCACAAACGCCCCCAAAATACCGACCGGGCCTGCCGCAATCACCGCGGCGATCATCACTTTAACGAAACCCATATTTCGATTAAATGCCCACATGGCTGCCAAAGCGCCGGCACCGATCATCAGGAAGAAAAAAATGTTGTCGATGACGGATCCGTATTTTTTGAGGAATAAAGCATATCGATCTTTAAAATCTTTCCGCTGATTTTTTTCTAAACGCTCTGCATTTCTCAAGTCAAAAGCGAAATCACGCAGTTCAGAATGCCATGTTTGGACAATGGGGGGAGCCGAAACAAGTGAAATGCCTGAGGTTAAATATGCATTGAACCCGGTTGGATCGATTGTTTCAACAGGAGAATCTTTAAGACCAAAATATTGCGCTGCCAATGAAGGCGCATCGGCAATGCTTCTGGTGCGTAAGTGCGAGACTTCATTTTGCCACACTTCTTGCAAGTAAGCCGTGTCCGCAAAAGAAACGGTGCTGGTCGTCAGGAAGGTTAAAGCGGTAAGAACTGCAATGATTTTTAAACAGAATGATTTGGGTTTCACAAGTAATGGTTTCCCTTATCCCTTGTTAAAAACTGATGTAGACAAGTATAGTAGATAAGGAAGAGAATTACAATATAAGTGGTTAGAAAAGTATTATGAAAAAGTTTACTTAGTACTATATAGTACCATAAATCGAAAATATATTTTAATACCGCTTATATAGCTGCTGCGAAAGAAGTTAGGAAATTTAACTTTCGTAAATTAACGCTTCAGCAAAGCCGTACTTTTCGATTTCACTGTTTGCCAAAGCGGTTTCAAGCGTTCCAAAACTATAGACCAAATTTGCGGCGCTCGCTTTAATGTCTTCTGTTTTAAATCATCCGCCACTATATAAATACAAGGAATGACCAAAAGGGTCAAGGCAGTCGCCAAAAAAAGACCCCAGGCAATGGCTAAAGCCATTGGTTTAATAAAAGGATCTGATCCTCCAATACCGTATGCCACAGGCGCCAAACCAACTACCGTTGAAATAGACGTCAATAAAACAGGTCTCAAACGCAGTCGACCGGCACTAAAAACAGCATGCGCCCGGGTCCAACCCATCTTGAGGTGCTGGTTGATAAAATCCACCAACACGATGGAATCATTGACCACCACTCCGCTCAAACCAATCATGCCGAGCATCGCCATAAAACTGAGGGGCTGATGATGCAGAAAAAAAGCCAAGATCACACCCACTAATCCAAACGGAATCGATACCATGACAACGAGCGGTTGAATCACCGAATTAAAATTACAAGCCATGATGATAAAAATCAGGAAGGCTGCCAAAACAAATGCCCGCTGGAAATCGGCGAATGAATTTTGCGTTTCTTCCTGTTCCCCGCCATATTTCACCGTTACCTCAGGATAATGAGGTATGATTTCTTTGTTAAGAAACTTCCCGATTTTTTTCTGCACCTCAAGCGGTGTGACCACATCTTCATCGACATCGCCGGACACTTGGATCATGCGTTTGCTGTCAAGACGTTTGATGGCTTGAATGCCGGCGGCTTCTTCTAAGTGCGCCACTTTATTAATCGGAATTAAATTGCCGTATTGATTCGGCGTATAAAGACGGTTAAAAATTTCCCGGCTATTGGTGTACGACTTCGGATAACGCACGATCACATCAATTTCTTCATCCGTTTTTTGGATGGTGGTCGCCACATAACCATCGATCGCACTTTTCACCGTTGTTGCAATATCGCGAACCGTCAGATAAGCTTTTTTTGCTTTTTCGCCGTCGATCACAACGCGGAGTTCTTTCTTACCGGGATCAAAATCATCTTTAATGTCTTTGGTTCCTTTAATGGTTTTCAGTTCCGCCTTTACCTTGTCTGCAACTTCTTCAAGACGTGCTAAACTGTCACCCCGCAAACGAATACTGATAGGCTTTCCTACCGGCGGGCCTGCCCGCACCTTTTCAAACTCAATTTCGTCAAACAAATCTTTGATCGGTTCGGTTTCTTTTCGAAGTTGGTCAATGATCTGATCGGCATGCCGTTTACGGTCTTTCTCGGGAGTCAAAAATATATGAAGTTGCCCAATGTGGCTGCCCCGATTGGAATAAGGATCATCGAAACCCTCGCGCGTTAATCCTACCTGAGTAATGTAATTATCCAATTCGCCTTTGGGTAAGGCTTCGATCAGCGCTTCGATTTTTTCCATCCGTTTTTCATTTTCCTGCAAAGACGTCCCGATGGGAGCTTTGGTGCGGACAAAAAATTCTTCGATCAAACCTTGTGGAAATAAGACAAACCGCATGCCGACTTTAAATAGAATAAAACTACCTACGAAAATAGCAAACACCAAACCAAGCGCTTTGTAACGGTGATGAATCACCCAACGCAACAACCTTAAGTAGCGGATACGGAAGCCCTGGAAATGATGATCAAACGCGCTCTTTTCGTGTTGACGGCGGCGCTGCGGTTTCACAAAATCTGCCAAATGCGACGGCAGAACAAAAAGCGCCTCTATCAGTGATGCTGAGAGTGCTGCAACCACCACAACGGGAATGCATCTGATAAATTTCCCCATGATACCGGTCATAAAAAATAGCGGTATAAATGCCGCGATCGTCGTTAACACCGTCGAAATAACGGGCAGTGCCACTTCCATTGTGCCGTCGACCGCCGCTTGTTTGGGCGACTTACCGCTTTCCATATGGCGGTAGACATTCTCTGAAATGACGATGGCATCGTCTACAATCAGTCCAAGCACCATAATCAGTGCAAACATTGTCACCAAATTAATGGAAAGTCCTAAAGTATGCATTAAGAAGAAAGTGGTTAAAAGTGCGATTGGAATTCCCATCGCTGTCATCAACGCTAAACGTTTGGTCATAAAAACGATCAAAGAACCTACGACTAAAACCATCCCCACTTTACCGTTATTCACCAGCACATTAAGACGCCGCTTGACGTAATAAGACATGTCATCAAAGAATGAAATTTCAACTTGACCGTCCTGCTGCGCTTCAAATGCTTTGGAAACGCGCTTGACTTCATTCACCACATCAATGATGTCGCCTGACTCTTTTTTAATGACAGTCAGCGTAATGGTTTTTTTGCCGCGGGTTTTTTCGATCCGGTCATCATCTTCAAAGGTGTCTTTTACCTCCGCCACATCGCCAACGGTAATCCAATTACCTAAATCATTGGCGCGAATAATCACTTTTTTGATCCCATCCGCATTTTCAAATTCACCCATCGTCCGCACTAAAAACTCGCCGCCATCAGGCGTATCCAGCGTACCGCCCGGTGAATTGAGATTTTGTGTAGCGAGCGCCATCGCTACATTTTCTAATGAAAGTTTATCGCGATTCACGACATCCGGATTGACTTCGACCCAAATTTCCCGGTCACGCCAGCCAAGCCGTGAGACCTTCGCGACACCCGAAATATCCAAAAGTTCCGTCTCCAAATGGCGTGCCACATTTTGAAGTGCATGCTCTTCAATGTCTGCGGCAACTGATACATTGATAACCGGAAAATTATCAGATTCTATTTCGGTGACAATCGGATCATCTTCCAAATCCGCCGGCAGATCACCGGTACGGTCAACTGCCCGCTGGATGTCATTAACGACTTTTCTTTTATCTTTTTCATCCGGATCGAGCTTGATGACAATGACGGATACATTCTCAGTTGAAACAGAAACCGTCTCATCTATACCATCCACTTCTTTGAGTTCATCTTCCAATTTGATGGTAATGAGTTTTTCAATCTCCTGAGCTGGCGCGCCAAAATAATTGGTTTGAACCGTCACCACATCATAATTGACTTTTGGAAAAGCTTCGCGGCCCATCTGGATGAGCGACATGAGACCGGCGCCAATGAAAAAAAGTGCCGCCAGGTTGACAAAAAGTGAATTATTAACGCAAAAAGTGATGAGCCGCTTCATAAGGCAGACTCGTCCGTTAAACCTAAGGAAGCTAATAATTGATTTTGAACCAATAACATTTGATCCCTGGCAATTTGATATTCGGTAAGCGTATTGATTTTGCCGATTTGAGCTTCCACCAGATCGCTTTGATAATCGATGATAGTTTTACTGGAAGAGCGTCCGACTTTAAATTGGGCTTGTTCGGCTTCGAGCTTTTTTTGTTCCAACGTTTCGATCTCTGCCGCCTGTTTGACAATTTCGCCCTTAATGTTTAAGGTTTTATAAGCGTTTTCGATTTCGATGTAAATTTGCTGCATCAATTTTTCTAATTGCAGTTGAGCGATTCCTAAATCAGATTCCGCTTTTTGAAAACGAGCACGCGCTTCGCGGTTCTCAAGCGGCATCCGCAGTTCAAAAGCACCTGCATAATGCGGTTCTTGAAATGAAAACGCTTTGCCGGGCGCATTTTTTTGATCGCGGTCCAGCCCGTTTCCGCCAAAGGTGCCCACAAAATCAAGCGACGGCCAAAGCCGGCTTTTATTCATCTTTACTTGAACCCCTTGCGCTTCTAACGTCACGAGTTCCGCCTGATAATCGCGGCGGTGATCCAAAGCGCCGGCCATACTCTTATCAAAATCAACTTCCATGGGCTGGTAGGTGAGTGATTCTTCGGGGATAAAATCATTTTCATGATGCAGTTGAAGTTTAAGTTCATTTAAAGCAAGCTTGGCATCCAGATGAGCACGCAAAAGATTGTCTGTCCGTTTTCTAAGGTTTGCTTCTACCGCGTAAAGGTCTGCTTCTTCTTTGAGGCCTGTTTCAAACTGCTGCTGTGTAATTTCTAAGAACTGTTTGGCAATTTGATAATTTTGTTCCGCTAATTTGGCGAGCTCAATACGACGCACATACTGCCAATAGGCCTCCCGCGCTTTAAAAACGGACGCCTCAATTTTATTGAGTGTCTCGTTTTTAAAACTTTTGAGCGCCAGTTTGGCGATTTTGACTTCCCCGCGATCCACAAAGCCAAAAAAGTTCTCAAGGAGCGGCTGGCGTACATCAATACCGGTGTGTGATTCATAATTAGGATTGAGTGAGGCAAAGGCAGAATCAGTCGAATTGCGCTGTTCATTAAAGAAGAGGCTCACTTCCGTTCCCAGCGGAATTTTTTTGGTTAAACGCGCATCCACATTGCCAGTAATGGTTTTATTACCGAATACAATGGAGGCTTGCTCTTCTTTGTTCCAATCATATCGGGCATCTGCCGAGAACTCGGCATCAAAACGCGATTTTGCAGACATGACATCGGCTGCTTTCCCTGCTAATTCCAAGCGCGCCATTTTGACATCCAAATTTTCAACCACCGCCAATTCAGAAACTTCTTTAACCGTCACGAGCATGCCTTGAATAGGCGTGATGGTTTCGTTCAGCAAACCGGGCCGTTCAGGCAAACTGAATTGGGCAACATTGATCGGCCGATGAATCATTAAAAATGATATGAAAAAAGTAAAAAGCCAAAAAAGATAGCGCATCAGGACTGCCCTTCTTGTTTTAACTGCTGTAACTGCTGATCCAAAATGGTTTCCATAGCGCCAAAAAACCGCACGATGGTTTTCATTTCAGCCGCATCAAACCCTTTGAGTTCACTTGAGATATGTTCAACGGTCAATTTACGAATATCTTGTACCACTTGTTTGCCTTTGGTGGTCGCCTCGATGTGAAAAGCGCGCCTGTCATTAGGGTGAACACGTCTGGCAATCATTTTTCGTTTTTCCAGCCGATCAACCAGATTGGTCACTGAGGACGAGGCTAAATAAAGTTTCAAGGCTAAATCATGCATGGTGAGCGGGCCTTCATCTACCACTAAAATCAATAATGAAAATTGTGAAACCGTGAGATTCTTCACATCCAAGATCTTGGCGTAGAAGCGCGAAAAGCGGCTTTGAACGCTCCGCATTTGCTGTTCTAAGGCTTGACGGTTTGTGTCTGCCATGCAGTCTCCCAATTACTTCGAAGTTCGAAATATTCGATATTCGAATAATATCATGCCTCCGGAAGACTGTCAAGCGGCTGCGCTGTGCGCGATGTCATGCTGAGCGAAGCGCCATTCGTGGGATGCGCCCTGCTGTGCGGGAAAGGTTTACATTTGAACAGCTTAAACCTGTCCCGGTCAGAACCGGTACTCGTTTAAGCCTAAGGTTTGGGCTTCTGAAACGAGAGGTAGACTGCGGAAGCAATGCCGGCTGCCCCTAAAATCATGCACATCACCATGATCTGATAACGCGCTGCGATAAAAGGCGAAACACCGGCTAAGATCTGCCCTGTCATCATACCTGGGATTGACACCAGGCCGACTGCAAAAAAACTGTTAATGGTCGGCAAAAGTGCCGCTCGAAAAGCAGCTGAGCGCGCCTCTTCAAATAATTGATCGCGCTTCATCTCAGCTTGCAAACGCTCGGCTGCTAAACTAACGCTATTCATCGCATTGGCAAAAATCATACCGGCAAGCGGGATGATATAACGCGGTTGGTTCCAATTGGAAAGTCCGAGGACACCGAAAATGATCAGAATAAGCATGGTGATCCCGCCCGTGCTAATGGCCAACAAAGTGACCGGGTACAGCTTGAGACGCAACGCCTGCATCGGTCTTAAAGCAATCCAACTGGCAACCGCAAGCATGAAACACAAAACACAAAGCATCAGGATGGGATGGTTGGCAGCGAATATGAAATTTAAAGCAAATCCAATCAAAAGGAGCTGGACCAGCATGCGCACCGTTCCGTCATAAATCACTTTTTCCTGGTGCGACCATCGCCAATAAACAAAAGCAACGCCAAGTACGGGGATGAAAGCAAGGCTTAACCTGATAAGACTGATGTCATAAACACCGATATTCATGTTATTAGATTGTCGTACGAGACAAGCGGAAACTGTAGAGAATCTATGAAATGCTTAAAAACACCTAATTTTTAGGTGTTTTGGCCTCACCTAAAAAAAGAGATGATTTAATCTGGACTAAATTAGTCTGCTTTGATATACTTTTTAAGAGAGGTGGAAAATGCGTTTTACAACCAAAACAGAGTATGGTTTGTTCTGCCTGATCTTCATGGCTCAGACCAAAAATGGCGTCGATCCGATCACGGTTAAAGACATCGTGAAAGGCGAGAATTATTCGCAGGCTTACACGGAAAAGATCCTGCAAAGTCTCCGCATGGCCAATATCTTAAAATCGCATCACGGTCAGCAAGGCGGTTACGTGCTTGCCCGGCCGGCAGCTGAGATCACGTTAAGAGAAATCATTGAGGCGCTCGAAGGACAAACATTTGATGTTTTCTGCCAGCCGGAATTCCGTAAAGACATTGTTTGCAACCACTTCCCCAGCTGCGGCGTGATGCCCGTGTGGAAAAATACGAAAAACCTTTTGGATCATTATTACGATCATATTACGTTAGACATGATGGTAAAAAATCAAATTAAACCGGTCGAACCGGCCTCTGTATTCCAGGGGCCGGACCGCGCGCGGAGACCATATGAACGATAAAACGATTAAAGACATCGTTAATCGCGAATATCAATACGGTTTCAAAACCGAAGTTGAACAGGCGAAAACCATCAAGGGTCTGAGCGAAGAAACTATTGGCGCCATCTCCGCCTACAAACAGGAACCTAAATGGATGCTTGAGTTTCGTTTGAATGCCTTCCGTCAATGGAAGAAAATGACGGAACCTACTTGGGCCAATGTTCATCACGCGCCCATCGATTACCAGAACATCATTTATTATGCAGAACCCAAACAGCAAAAGAAAAAAGAAAGTATGGATGAGGTAGATCCTGAGATGAAGAAAACGTTCGAAAAATTGGGTATTCCGCTCATGGAGCAAAAACGCTTGGCAGGTGTTGCTGTTGACGCTATTTTTGACAGCGTCTCGGTTGCAACCACTTTCAAAGCCAAATTAAAAGAAGCCGGTATTATCTTTTGCCCTTTTTCCGAAGCTGTTCGTGAATATCCCGAACTGGTTAAAAAATACATCGGTTCGGTGGTGCCGGCGACGGATAATTTTTTTGCAGCGCTCAATTCAGCCGTCTTTACGGATGGTTCTTTTGTCTACGTGCCCAAAAATACGAAATCTCCTATGGAGCTTTCGAGTTATTTTCGTATCAATACGGAAGGCTCCGGTCAATTTGAACGAACCTTGATCATTTGTGAAGACAATAGTTACGTGAGTTACCTGGAAGGCTGCACAGCACCTAAATTTGATACCAATCAATTGCACGCTGCCATTGTGGAACTGGTGGCTTTGGATCATGCCGAAATCAAGTATTCAACGGTTCAAAATTGGTACGCAGGCGATCCAAAAACGGGCAAAGGCGGCATTTATAATTTTGTGACCAAACGCGGCAAATGCCTGGGAAAACACGCTAAAATTTCCTGGACCCAAATTGAAACCGGCTCGGCCATTACCTGGAAATATCCCAGCTGTCTTTTGGTCGGAGACGATTCAATCGGCGAATTTTATTCCGTTGCCCTCACCACAGGTTATCAAGAAGCAGACACCGGGACAAAAATGATTCATATTGGCAAGAACACAAAAAGCACGGTGATTTCAAAAGGGATTTCGGCTCAGCGCTCAAACAATAATTACCGAGGATTGATTCAAATCGGAAAAAATGCCAGCGGTGCGCGTAATTTTACGCAATGTGACTCACTTTTGGTCGGCTCCGAATGTAACGCCAACACGTTCCCCTATCATGACGTTCAAAATCAAAGCGCTCAGGTAGAGCACGAAGCGACCACGTCCAAAATCAGCGACGATCAATTATTTTATTTTCAGCAGCGGGGTATCGCAACGGAAGCGGCGATGTCTTCCATTATCAATGGTTTCTGTAAAGACGTCTTTCGTCAACTGCCGCAGGAATTTGCCGTGGAAGCCAATCAGTTAATGGATCTTAAGTTAGAAGGCAGTGTGGGGTAATCGGTAGGTCATAACGTAACAACGTCACAAAGTCACAAGGTGACAACGTATATCCTTGTGACTTTGTGTCCTTGTGACTTAATAAACAGGAGTTCAGATGTTAGAAATTAAAAATTTAAAAGCCGGCATTGGTAACGTTCAAATATTAAAAGGGATTGATTTAGACATCAAAGCCGGCGAAGTCCATGCCATTATGGGTCCCAACGGCTCGGGGAAAAGTACGTTGGCCAAAGTTTTGGCAGGTGATCCCAAAGTAGAAGTCACCAGCGGAACCATTCGTTATTTGGGCGGGGACTTGACTGCCATGGAAGCCGATGTCCGGGCGCGGGCGGGCGTTTTTATGGCTTTTCAATATCCCATTGAAATTCCCGGCGTCAATAATGCCAGCTTCCTTCGGATGGCGTTTAACGCCAAACGCAAGCAAAACGGCGAAGAGGAAATGGATCCTTTGGAATTTGACGAATTTGTGAAACAAAAAATGAAAATTGTCGAAATTTCACCTGATTTTCTAATGCGCTCCGTGAACGCCGGTTTTTCGGGCGGTGAAAAAAAACGGAATGAAATTCTCCAAATGGCAGTTTTAAGTCCTAAATTAGCGGTCTTAGATGAAACGGATTCGGGTTTGGATGTCGATGCTTTACGGATTGTGGCAAGCGGCGTCAACCAGCTCCGCAGCAAGGAGAACGCAATTCTGCTGGTCACCCATTACCAGCGTTTACTTAATTACATCGTGCCGGATTTTGTGCATATTCTTTCAAACGGGAAAATCATCAAATCGGGTGATAAGTCGTTGGCATTGGAAGTGGAAGAAAAAGGCTACGATTGGCTGCTGCCCTGTTCAGAGCAAACCATTCGCGGTACCGAACGGAAGTAACATGAGCGCTCACCAGCTAGACGATTCCAAAACCTACCGCGATCTTTTGAGTGCTTTGAAACCGCCCCCTCAGACGAGCTGGCAATCTTTGCAGCAAGCTTCTTTGGCCCGTTTCCAAGCGCTTGGTTTCCCTACCCGGCATCATGAGGGATGGAAATATGTGCCGGTGGAACGTATTTTGAATACAGCGTGCGCCGAAAAACTTTCCGGAGTAGTCTCTGATAAAGGTCAAGCTCTTTTGAAACCTTATTTTCTCGAAAAAACAAATTTTGAACGAATTGCTTTTGTCGATGGCATGCTGGATCAATCCTCATCCGTTATTAAGCACTTACCTGCCGGTGTAAGGCTGATAAGCTTGGCCGCCGCACTCGAAGAACAAAAAGATCTTCAGGAACGCTTGGCTGCACGCCTTACTGAGGAACCCAATGCGCTGGCGGCAGCCAATGGCTTTCAATTCCAAGACGGTGTTTATTTGTTTGTACCCAAACATCAAAAACTCACCCTACCGATTCATTTACTCATTGCACAGCTGGGACATCACGGAAACGCTTTATCGCAGCACTTAAGATTTGCCGTCGAATTGGCTGATGATGCCCAAGCTGAAATTGTTTGTGATCATCTGGGGATGACCGAGCAGTCCTATTTATCCAATACGGTTTTTGAATTTACCGTCGGTCGGCATGCGCGCCTGAAGTGTTTCAATATCGAGCGCCATGGCAGGGCTGCGATTCACTTAAACGCCATGCGCTTCTTCTTAAAAGAAGACGCCAGGCTCGATTTATTGTCTTACTCGCACGGCGGCATCACAACCCGTAACGACCTTCATGTCACTTTTGAAGGGCCGAATGCTTCCTGTTACCTGAAAGGATTGGCGGTTATGAATGACGATTCTCAGACCTTTCAACATGTGCATGTGAAACATCAAGTGCCGAACTGTACAAGCCGCCAAGTATTTAAAAATATCGCAGCCGGCCGCGGCGTGACGGAAGTTAACAGTCTTGTTCACATGGTGCGTGATGCTCAAAAATCCGATTCGCACCAGCTGATCCGAAATTTATTACTATCACCTGCCGCTCACGCTTACGCGCGGCCTCAGCTTAAAATTTATGCCGATGACGTGAAGGCAGCCCACGGGGCCGCAACCGGACAATTGGGCCGGGAGGAATTGTTCTATTTGAAGAGCCGCGGACTCAGTGAAAAAATGGCGCGATTTGTGTTAACATATGGGTTTGCCGAGGAGATTGTGGAGGATATTCCTTTCCCGACCATTCGTTCTCAAATTGAAACTGATATGAAAAATGAAATTGAAAAATTGGTAACATAATTCCTGGGGTCAGGTCCGGGACCTGACCCCACGGAGATAACAATATGACAAATAAAATAAAAACACAAACGCTGGATATAAATAAGATCAGAGAGGACTTTCCTGTGCTGGCAGAATCCATGAACCGCCACCCGCTGGTTTATTTGGACAACGCAGCCACTTCTCAAAAGCCAAAATCCGTCATCAACCGCATGCATGATTTTTATTCTAAACAATATGCTACGGTCCACCGGGGTGTCTATACCTTGAGTCAAAATTCCACGTGGGAATGCGACTTGGTCCGCAACAAATGCCGGGAGTTTTTGAATGCTCGCGACACTTCTGAGATCATTTTTGTCCGCGGGACAACGGAAGCCATCAACTTGGCTGCTTTTGGTTACGTACGGAAATTCTTAAAAGCAGGCGATGAAATTATCATCTCCGAGATGGAGCATCATGCGAATATCGTTCCCTGGCAGCTGCTGTCTCAGGAAAAAGGTTTTAAGTTAAAAGTGGTCCCGGTGAGCGATGACGGCGAGTTATTAATGGATGCTTATCAAAAACTTTTGACGGAAAAAACCAAACTGGTGGCCATCACCCACATCTCAAATGCGCTTGGAACCGTGAATCCCATCAAACAAATCACCCATCTGGCCCATCAAGCCGGCGCGAAGGTATTCATTGACGGCGCGCAAGGTGCTGTGCACTTAAAGGTAGATGTGCAAGACATCGGCTGCGATTTTTATGCGTTCTCCGGCCACAAAATCTACGGTCCCACAGGGATTGGCGTACTTTATGCAAAACGCGAACTCTTAGAAGCCATGGATCCATATCAAGGCGGCGGTGAAATGATCGAGCTGGTGACTTTTGAGAAAACCACGTTTGCCAAGCCGCCTCTGAAATTCGAAGCCGGCACACCGGCGATTGTTGAAACCATCGGCCTTGGCCCTGCGCTCGATTACGTGATGACTTTAGGGTTTGATCGAATCGAGGCGTATGAACAAAGCTTATTAAAATACGCAACGGAAAAAATGTCGCAAATCGAAGGCTTGACCATTATCGGCCGGGCCAAACAAAAAGATGCGCTCGTTTCGTTTACGCTGAAAGACATTCATCCGCATGACATCGGTACAATTTTAGACCAAGAAGGCATTGCCATCCGGACCGGTCACCACTGCGCCCAACCCATCATGCGCCGATTCGGATTGCCGGCAACCGCACGCGCCTCCTTTGCGTTTTACAACACCAAAGAAGAAATAGATAAGCTGGTCGCAGGTATTGAAAAAGTAAAGGAAGTTTTTGCATGAGTCAACCGTCTAATGTGCCGGAACCTCAATTAGATCACTTGTATCAGGAAGTGATTTTGGATCACAATAAGAAACCCCGGAATTACAAAGTAATTCCTCAGCCCCAACTGCACTCACACGGATTAAATACTTTGTGCGGCGATGAATATTTTCTATTTTTAAATACGTCACCTGAGGGTAAAGTAACTGATATTGGCTTTCAGGGCTCGGGTTGCGCCATTTCGAAAGCAAGTGCCTCCATCATGACAACGCTGGTCAAAGATAAAACAATTGAAGAAGTGAAAATACTGAAAGATTCTTTTTTGGATTTTATGTTAAAAGACGGCATCACAGCTAGCAAAGAGAAGATTGGCCGGCTGAAAATGTTTGAAGGTGTCAAAGAATTTCCGGTGCGGGTCAAATGCGCCACCTTAATCTGGCGGACGCTGGAAGATGCATTAAATAACATACATGAGAGAAAGGAGTAAGTGACAAGGATGCAAGGTCACAAAGTCACAAGTCATTACGTTGTGTCTTTGTGTCGTTGTGACATTGTGACTTAAATAACTATGGAAAA
The DNA here is from genome assembly GCA_002787155.1 of Candidatus Abzuiibacterium crystallinum. Classification (GTDB taxonomy): domain Bacteria; phylum Omnitrophota; class Omnitrophia; order Omnitrophales; family Abzuiibacteriaceae; genus Abzuiibacterium; species Abzuiibacterium crystallinum. The sequence goes on from PCVY01000037.1 coordinate 61,333, forward strand.
CCAAAGAGAAGTGCAAATTTCGGCTGAAATGACGCCAAATCCCAACACACTTAAATTTAACGTGGATCGCCTGCTCATTGAATCAGGCTCTTATGATTTCCCTGACCGCGCCAAGGCTGAGGCATCTTATTTGGCTTCTGAATTATTTGACATTGCCGGCGTCGAAGGTGTTTTTATCGGCACCAGCTTTATTACCGTCAGCAAACAAACCGAAAAAATGTGGCAGGACCTGGCACCTACTTTAATCGAGAAACTGAAAGCCGTTCTTAATTCAGACAAAGAAATTGTTTCTAAAGATGCCGTCCCCTCTGCCAACGACACTTCCGGCAGCAGTGAGATTGAACAGAAAATCCGGGCTGTCTTGGATACTGAAATCCGTCCGGCTGTGGCACGGGACGGCGGCGACATTATTTTCTACGGATATAAAGACGGGATCGTCACCCTTCACCTGCAAGGCGCTTGTTCTTCTTGTCCTTCTTCCATTATGACCCTCAAAATGGGTGTTGAGAACCGCTTAAAGCAAATTGTGCCTGAAATTCGGGAAGTAGTTCAAGTATAGTGATCAGTGATCAGTGTTCAGAATAAATGGATGCCGACCACTGGTCACTGACCACTGACCGCTTGATTATGCGGATTGCTTTTGCAGCGCAGTAGAAGTTTCGATGGTTTGGAGCGCGTGGAAGATAAGTTCTAAGACATTTAACGAATCCCGGCTCCGAATTCGATAGGTTTTTTGATCTGCGCCTACCTCTAAAATTTCCTTGGTTAATTCATCGCCCACCACTTGCAGAACCGCTGCTTGGTAAATGGCGGAAGCTAAGCGGATATTGGCCGAACCTTGATAAGTCATGGCCGTTCCGTCGCCAAAACGATCAGTCTTCAATACATTGGCATTTGCCTCCGCAACAGAAGAGGTGATAACAAGGTTGGGCAATTGATTTAAATGAACGGTATCTAAATCCTTATGGTAAATCATTATCTCACCGCCCTCGACTCTTTGCCTAAATAAGTCTTTCTGATTGGCTTCCGCAAAACCGGCGTCATCGATCCACTTGGCCGGAATTTTGATTTTGGTCAGAAGATGAGGGTTTTTAGCTGCCACTTCCCTCACGGTTTCCAAAAGTGCTCTGATCACCGCGAGCGGGTTTTTGGCTTGAGCGAGTTCTGCTTCAGTTAACCGGTAGAGCACCACTTTTGTTTCTACCGCTTCAATGATATTTTGAGCATGCAGACGCAATTCATCATAGGCCATTTGACCAACAGCTTGATCAACGGCCTTTTTGACCTGGGCAATGAATAATTCCGCAGAAATACCGCTCGCCCGTGTCTCTTCAAGGACCTGCATGAAAACCTTCCCATCAAGTGTATTCGGATTAGCTGTTAAAAGGATGGCGGCAATTTGATCAACGTAGATACCTACGCTGGTATCAACGTTAGTCTCTCTTCGGATTTTGCTGCGGGTTCTAGCGCTTATACGGTTAGAAAAGGTTCGCTTTTTCACAGCTGTCTTTTTTCGTCCGCTTTGACGGACTCTCTTAATCGCGGCCGGTTTTGTTTCTTCTACGCCATGGGATTTAATTTGCCTCAAAAGTTTCTCGACGTTCGGAATGGCGTGCCAAACTAGCTGATTAAACACCGCTTGAGTCATTTGCTTTTGACCTTTGGGCGCGCTTTTCAGTAGTTTGGTTCTTTCAATTTTCCTGATCCGTTCGAGCGCCTGCTCATTTAACTCACCTGTTTCCGTTAAGTAGCTGGGAATGACAGATTGCATCTTTTCTGAATAAAGCAACCTCTTCAAGATGGGATGCGGTTTAAAGGCATCCTCAAGCGTCATGCCAGGCCCGGTCAGCACAGCCATGAGTAAAATCTTCTCCATGCGGTTTGCTGTGTCGATGTTAATAATTTCGCGCTGACGGTTGCGCATGGTTTCATCTAATCGGCGGGCGATCTCGTGAAAGCCTTTGATATCAACATAATAAACCGTACTGGCTTTTTCAACCGTTGTACGATAAAGGGCCAACCGATTGGCTTGCGTAAACCCCTCAAGAAATGGCAAAGTACTGTCCCGCTTCAGAACCTCATGGATAAATGAAGTTGTTTCTTTGAAGTACTCTAAACCTCCCGATTCCGGAAACCCAACAAAATGCTGATTTATTTTTCCCGCTGTTTTTTTCTTCTTTACCTCTTTCGTTTTGGAACGCTTAACAGCGCGTAATTTGCTTCTGGTCTCACCGTTTCCATAAGGCCGGATACCATATTTTTTCCTTATTTTTGAATGATTACGTAAGTATCGGGCTAATCCGCCATAACTCACGTGCCTTAACCTTCTTTGCACTCGCGTAATACTCAAGCCTTTCAACGAATCTTCACCATGTTTTTTCACGTATTGCTCCAAACGCTTTTGGACACCTTTCGATTTTGGCCGTTTGATGCCGTATTGACGGAAAAGGCTTGGGTGAGCATGGAGATACTCATGAAGACCGCTATAAGAGACTTGCATGAATCGAGCAACTGCATAAATGGTTAAGCCTTGTAATTGTTCTTTGCCAAAGTGTTTCAGCAGAGCTGGGATATTTTTCTGCTCTTCCCGCCTTAATTCAGCATGCGCATGAGACAAGCTGGTGGTGCGATTTCCAGGCGTTCCTACCTCGGGATAGAGTGAATTCCTGGAAATATCCGGAATATCTGGCCCTGAGATGATGCGTGTTTCTTCATCCTTCTGATAAGCTTTGATTTCTTGCGCTGTCGCCCATCTAAAACGTCCGCCAAGAGTTCCTTTAATCGGATCTTCCTCAAAATTATCCGGTCGAAAAATGCTTTCAAACCAACGGCCTCTTTGATTTCTGAAGCGAACGACAACTGATTTGGATATGCGCTTGGTGCGTCCGGTTGACGTCAACTCAAGCACCACATGACCAACACCATAATCCGGATTTAAATGAACGATCCAATCACCTTCATGAACTTCGTCTATCGAAGTGATTGGTTTTTCATGTCTTGGCAATTGGAGCGTTTCTCGCGTTAATGGCTGCACGGCTTTTGGTTTCCTTGGTTTGGAAATCAGATTTGTTTTCGCCGTTCCCGATTGAGAAACACTACCTTGTATTGATCCTTTCCTTCGCGGCTTACCTGCTCTGAGAGTACGTTCGCTTCCTAGCCGTAGAACAGATTCCTTTTGTGTGTGAGTATTCGCGTTTTTTTTTCGAACCCCACGAGGCTGCCGGAACCGTCGTAAGTTAAAATCTGCGTCCGATACGACTTCATTTGGAACATATTTTCTCCTTAATTGAACAACAACGGGCCTGGCAAAATTCTTTTTGCCTTCCTCACGATGGTTCACACCGGAAAAATTTTTTTTCTTTTCAGAATCTTTTTCTTCTTTTTTCTTTTCTTTTTCAACATACCCAACGCCTCTTTGGTGTAATTCTTCGGCAAATGTGAGGCCAAGCACTCTTTCATCACTGGCACGCAACACTTCTAAATGCGTCCCTACCATTTCTTCCAGTTGTACCGCATTTTTTCTTTTTTGCTCCGCGCCAAGCGCATTCAGTATTTGGTTGATTGACGGCAATCCGCGCCCCTCTTCCGCACTGTTACGAAAATCGATAATTTCTAAGACTGCATCTCTCACATCAGCTAAGCCAACTTCAATGGTACCCTGATTCCGCCGCTTAGTTTTTCGAACTGCAGTTGCTGTGCGGCCATTCTGACCCGGCGAAACTTGTTTTTGCTCGCGCCATTCAGAGCGCTCTGTGGTTCGATTAGGCGGAAAATGAATGGCTTTTCCCCGCTCTTGATTTGAAACAAGTTCTTTCCATTGAAGATAAGGTTCAAATAAAGATTCATTCCCTCTTCGAAATAAAGTCAGTAATGCGGTTGCAAAAGTGCGGTGACCATAAAGCACAACAGTTTTTCCCGCATAATTTTCATTCAAGTATCGGATAAAATCTCTCACGCGCTTCAAAAATTGAAGATAATTTTCACCAGTTTCGGTCCGAGTAAGCGCGTTGTAATTTTGGTATGCTTTCAACATCAGCCGAACCGATTCTTCATTTTTCTCTGCTTGCGTGAAGCCAAAATCGATTTCAGCGGCGCGTGGTTCTTCAATCAAATGAATGTACATACCGTGTGATGCGGCAAGCTTCACAAAAGGTTCGGCTGTTTGTTCTGTGCGAATCGTATTGGTCCGCATGAAAATAACTTCTTCGCCATGCTTTAACCGATCGCCGAGTTGTGACCAAAGTAAAGGTGCGCCTTCTTGAGCCTGCCGAACACCCTCTGCGTTGATGGGGGGATCTAGATCGTAACTGTGTGATTCACCTCTCGCATTCTCATCCGTTATCCCGTGCGGTACGACCCACAAATCAACTAAAAGAACCGGGATTTCATAATCATTCTGATAGCTGATGTGCCCCCACTCATCTACCAACTGAAGTTTAAGTTCATCTAAGAGGGCCTGATTATTTACCCTCAATTCGGTCCGTGCGAGCGTTCGATTGTCTGCAATACCGCGGCCTAAATCACGCGCTGTTAAGAATTGGTTGGCATCTAATTGAATTTTATCTGTGCTAAAAATACGTGCCAGTAAATTGATTAGTTCTTGCTTTGATTCTTGACTCAGATCAAAAACGTTTTTTGCCCCTCGATCATTTTGAACCTGTCCTAAATGCATCTGCCCTTGGGTCACCTCTTTCAGAAACTTTCCAACGTCTTTAGCCTCCCCTCTGGTGAACGGAGAACCGTTGGACAGCAATGCCGCCACATCACCGGTTTCCAACAGATAAATCAATGCTGAAAATGCTTTGTAAGCAGGATTATCAATGCGTTCTTTCTTATTCTCAGGATTGGGTATGCGATGTGAGATAAATGCCTGGCGGTAAAGCCGGTACAGCCATGTGATTTTTTCGCGTTCAGAATCAATGTGATGGATTTTGTAAAAACGCTCAAGTGCGTCACGAAAAGCAAGTTGTTCATTTGTGAATAAATTGTGTTCTTCTTCTGAGAACTGAGGCGCTCCTTTTTCATGGAGACGCAATTGCCTGAGCGTTCTGCGATAATCAATCATGAATTCATGTGATCGCATTGATGCTTGTAAACGTCTTTGAGCTGTTTCCAAATAATGTTTAATCTTCTCCAGCATTTCACTTGCTTCGCGTCTCTTTCCCTGATTGCTCAGTTCAGCCATGGTTTCAAAGCTTTTGGCAATTCCTCTGAAGGTTCCGTCCAATGCTTTTAAATCCGGTTCTTTTCTATTTTTTAAGAAATTAGCCGCTTTGTACGCTTCTTTTCTAAAATATTCATAAAGATTTGTCTCGCCGTCAGGATAAGCCCACTCGTCATGCGGTTGATTAAAGCGGACGTGCCTGAGCAAATCTTGCAGCACGGTGATTCTGGTTCCGACATAACTTTGAAAATCACCGAGCGTGGCCCGGACTTCATAAAGCCTGCCGGCTTCAATTTGGTCAATAATCGCCGCGACATCCTGCAAACGTTTTTTGATAAAACGGCGCATGAAAGCAAGTGTCTCACTGGCGGCTTTCCAATCCATCAGACCCACTTGATGCATCGCCGCTTGAACCGCCAGGCCGGCAATTTCTTTTTCTAAGTTCCAACGCGCTTTGACAACTTCACTCAAGATCATTAAATCTTCTAAAATTGAGTCCCGCCCGCGTTCCGCTCGTTTTAAATTTGCTTCATTTAATTTGGCGGGATGAGGTGCGAACTTTTGCGCTTTTGCCAAACGTGAGTCAAGGCCATCTAAAACTTTTAAGGCAGTTGTCATGTCATCGTCATTATCGAACTCAGAGTCACTTTCATGATCGACTGAACGCAAAGCTTCCGTAACATTGTCGAACCTGTCTTCCCGGTAGACCCGAATCGCAATGGGTTTTGCCTTATCGCCCGTCACTTTTTGCTTGCGCTGACCGCCGCGCATCAGTTTATAAACTTGCTCATTCTGATCCCAGTAAAAGCGCCTACCTCTTTCCTGACGAACAACTTTTGCGTGTTTGGTCTTACGGCCATCAAGTGCTAAATAAGCGTCTCCCAGACGACTGGCAACTGCTGATAGTGTCCAGCTGGCTGCTTGTCTGTTCTTTTGTTCGAGGAGGGTAATAGCCGTTTTGACTTTGTCACGCGCTTCGGTTAATAAATGCTCCTGGTTCCACCAAAAACGCTGTTGTTCCATATCATAATGATGAGAGTTTTGATAATAACGTCTAGCTCTATGGGCACGGCTAAGCTGCAAAGTTAAGAGGCCGTCTTTAGCGTTCATTGCTTGAAGCGCTTCAATCACTTCAGCATAATCAGTCTCTTTGGTCTCCATTTTACGTGCCGTTAGAATGAGAGAAGCATTAATATTGGCTTTTAAGACATCTCTTAAAAGTGCTTTCGTGTTGGCAATATCTTGATTGCCCTTGGGAGTTTCAATGGTTTGAGTTGTCCTTAATTCCGAACGGATCGGGACGCTTTCAGAAAACACTGTTATCTTCAAGGGTTCGGATACATGGTTACCCCTTAAAATTTCTTCTTCTCTACCTGGGATCGTTAGGATTTTCCGGAACTCATGTAATACCTCGTGGACAATGATTTTCCCAATCAAACTGGGATACACCATTCTGATAGCCTCTGCTATACGAATAGCTTCCATTAAATCAAAACTTTTCCCCCAACGAGGCTCGTGGTCCTCTCCTTGAAGTTTTAGTGCTATTTCAACCAAATGCTCTCCAATGAAATCAGCATATGGCGCAATGGGTATTCGACTCATCAACTGTTCAATTCTTTTGGCAACAGCTAATACTTTGCGTTCCGATTTATTTGGCTCATCACCTTTAAGAACAATGGGAGAAGGACTGCCGCTAGCCGGATCGCTTAATTTGATTTCACCCCGTAGAAAAGGCCCGGAAAGCTGCCGCTTCAAGTAACCCGGATTCTCAAGTTCAAACTGCCGATAATACGCCTCACTCATTTTCCGAAAATGATCCTCCCAATCTGTCCGCAGCTCGGCCCGAGGAACGGTTGGTTCCGAAGAGCCGACAGCCCTCAACTCCGCTCGAGTTGAGGGCAGCTCAGCACGGGCAGAACGCTGAATTTGTTGTAAATACGCCTGCCCTTTTTTTTCCAATTCTGTCTCTTTTGTAGAGGTTTTTCCTTTTATTCTTTTTTGTCTTAAATAATCTGCAAAGAGCGGCCATAACAATTGAAAACGCGGTTGATCAATCACATCAATCGCTTTTTCTAACTCCAACATAATTTCATTGGGATGACTAGGAAGTTCGACTGCTTCTTGCGGCTCATTGACTTGTGTTTTGATTTGAACTGTATCCAAGACATCGGGAATCACAACATCGCCTGAATCTGCGTACAAAAGTTCTATTAATTCTTCTTTCTCCGGCGGTAAAAGTTGTTCATGGTCAATTTGCTCCTGTATATCAGCTTGGCTGTTTAGAAAATCTTCACCGTATGCTTCTAAAGAATTGCTCTGCACTGCTCGATGCAACTCGATAATCTTATCTCTTAATACTTGAAATACTTCTGAGACTGACTGGGGTGCTTTGTGTTTTTGAGCAGTCTGCTGCTGGACCTCAGCCGCTTCTTTCTTCCTAATGACTGTGCGCAACCGCTGAATCCTGTCCATGACTTCCAGCGATTGATCGCTTGTAACTTGTCTACGTGCTTTTTTTTCAGCAAGACTGATTTGTCTGTCAAGATGGCGTAAATCAAATTTGGGATTCAGCCGTTCAATTTGATCCCGATAATGCCTGGCTTTTCTGATTTCACCTGATTCTGCCAAAATCGCAGCTAAATTAAGAATGGTATGTGCATTCTCCGCCTCCATCTCTATGGCAAGTTCGGCATAAGGCCGCATGGTTCGGTAAGCAGCCTTTGTTAACCAGTAATGAACTAAAACATTCAGCATCACCGATAAATTTGTCTTCGCCTCAATGTCTAGTGCCGCTTGGTGAGCATGGATCCATTGCTCTAAAATAGGCAGTAAATCCCATGCCAGCAGTCTAGCCTTTTCATTGCCGTCAAGCGTACTTTCAGCCCGCTCTACCAGTTCATGAACACTTGCGATACTAGCTGTATAAAATAACTTACGCACGCCTTCTCCGAATTCGACATTTCCCGCCAATGCGCGAGCCAGATAATGTGCCATCCAAACGTGCTCGCGAGCACTCGCGTCGTACCGGTTTTGTTCAAAGAGACGAATAGCTACATTACGATGGAGGCTGGCCAGTTCAAGATCAAAAATGGGTTCCGTAAAATCCTTGTATTGGCTTCTAAAAAACTCCAGCAGTTCAATCGCTTCAGCGTCCATCGAAAGAAATCGCAGGATGGAGCCAAATTGTGCAAATGCAATCCTTTCGCTACGAACCTCATCCATCTCAAAATAAACCGCCGGCCACGCCTTTAGATAATCAAAAAAATGTTTGTACAACGTTTCGATTAACTGCGTGTTCTCGCTTAATATCTGCGACGCACCCAAAAGCCGAGAAAAATGACTTGCGACCGCTGAGAATGAATACATAAAGGCATAAACGTATTCTTCCGAATTACCGCTTTCGATATCTTTCATTGTCTCTTTCACAAATCTGGAGATAAGCTTGACCGCCTCATCGTAATGTTGATTTTGTAACAGCCGTCGAATGGCAAAACCGAATTCTTTTCCGTCAAAATCCGCGAAATTAATATCACCCGCCACACCTTGCTCCCTCAATTCGGAGCGGCGGTCGGACATTTGAAATAATGGCTTTGAATAAATAGGAGCCGAGTAAGCGCCTAACAGGATTGCCTCCGCATCGTCCAAGATTGCGGACCCGTGTGTTTTCATTAAACTATCAGGGCCGCTTAATGTCACGGTGACACCCATGATACCTGCGCGCCATTCGTCATCGTTGACGGAATCGAGAAAATCATGCTCTTGCACTTCCGTCGCAGAATGTGCAGTACGACCTATTGTAAGTTGAATCTCGAATGTGAAGGCCTGAAGTCGAGCGGCGAATCGCTTAAAATTACCCACGATTTCTTCCCCGCCGCGCCACGCTTGCTGCGATAAAGGAATACTAAAAGAACTACTGAGCGACTCCCGCTCAAGGACCGCTGCCCCGACATTTTCCGGACGGGTCCGCAACTCGGAACGTGCTTGCACGCGGCCCGGAAAATTGAACCTGCCATGCGTTGTCGTGCGAATTAAACTTAGTTCCGGCGCGAGATACGAAGTCGAAACACCGCTGATTTGTTGAAAAATGGATTGAAGGGCTTGGAAGGAAAAAACGCCTTGATCCCAAAGCGACTTGACACCTTCGGAGAAGAGTTGCAGTCTTGCGTCGATACCGGATCTCAATTGCCTGAGGAAATCTTCCGCCGCTTGATCGGTGATTGCCATGGGCAGATGATCTATTTTTAAATTTCCGGCGGCTTCATCGATGTAGCGCGTATAAATGCCGGTTTGCGCAATGTTGCCGGCCGCCAAACTCTGACGAATCATTTGATCGCGCCAGGTTTTAAGCAAAATAGGGACGGTTCCTTTTTGGTAGGAACCGTCCCTGTCAATCATTTGAACTGCTTTCTGTATAAAATCTTTGACCAATGCACCCCAAAGTTGTGTGGTACCGTTTGACTGAAAACTTCTTTCGCCTTTCATGACTGAAACGTATTTATCCTTGGCATCAAACACATGAAAGACCGGCGAGATCAAAACGTACGGCATGCCTGTCTGTTTGAAAAGATCGGTGATGGGACGGCTGTGAAAACCGCCGGTTACAAGTAAGTAAACGGCCGGTCCCTTTTCTTCCATATGGTGTTGAATGTTCCGGTACATGGCTTGGTCGCGTTCGGATGCGATCTCATAAAAATCGATGTGATTTTCATAAAGCGCGCGCGCTGATTCGTCAAAACCCATCGAAGTTAGTTCATGCCATTCACCGAGCGTCAATTCAAGCCGGACCAAAGCGTTTAAAAGTCCGATGCGGCGCCATTCATGCATCCATGAGGCTTCTTGTTCGCTTTGAACAAGTAAGGCCGTTAATCGGCCTTCCCATTGTTTCAATTCAACAAAAATACGGGTGCCTTTGATTTGCATCAAGGTTTCCGTGTGCGCCAAAAAAGGCTGTAGCGTCTCGGGAATTTCTACGCCCTTTATCGCTCTTGCCTGTTTTAAGATCAAACCGGGAGCGGCCTGCTGCGTACGGTAGGCCTGAATCAATTCACCCAGTTTCATTTTTTGCTCTCGCGGGACTGCCGGTAAAAAGTTGTCCTCAAATTGTATTAGCCAGCGATCAAATGCCTTGAGAAGTTGATCGTTTGAGAGAACCCTCTCCTCTTCTTCGGCCCGCAGTAGTGTGCCGATCTCCGGATAAGACGCAAACGTCTCATGGCTAAACTGGCGCAGCGTTCGAAGATAATCCAACAATGTCGAGTTTTCCCCATAGAAAGCTTCTGCCGCATCCAGATAAGCATTCAACTGAATATTGGCTCCGGCCCGCAGGGCGGCTCTAAGCGCCTCGCGCCGTTTCCCGATCATATCGCTCAGCTGCTGTGACTTTGCCGTCGCATGCAGAAAAGCCGCCTTATTTTTTTTATAGAGCGCCTGCTGGTCAATTCCGACAAAACGGGATTGGTTTGTGTGATCTAAAATGGCAGCAATTTCTGATCCGTGTAGATCGCCGTTTTTCAAGTAAGTTTCTAAAATATCTGCTTTGACGGTCTCATCAGGAAAAGTTTGAAACGGCAAAGCATCTAACTCGCCTTCACCGCCTTCCAGCATGACAAGCGAAAGCGGATAGGTTTTTTGCAGGTATCGAATGATATCGCGAATATGCGCTTGCGCATCGTAATTGACGTGAGCGTCTTGTATGTAGAAGATGAGTGATTGAGGGACGGTTCTGTTGGGAATAGATCTCAGTTGTTCAATATCTTGAGGTCTGTCCCCAGTAGGACCGTTCCCGGGAACAAACACCTCTTCCACACGGCCCAACTCACTAGGAAGCGTAAAAGACCGAGCCGCTTGGGCCAGATCCATTGAGCCAATCCCGTGATTTGATTGGAAGCTTCCTATATGAGTGTGGGCACGTCTGTTGAATTCTATGGACAGCGATTGGGCAAAAAGATAATGTGAAGTATTTAAAAGACTGAATGAAACGAGTAGAAAAGTTGCTACTGTTTTTTTAAGCAAATTAGGTATTTTCACGGGATTTGACTTATTCTTTCTTCAGAATATGGGTCAATTATACTAAATAATACCTAAAATTGCAAATTTATGACCGGATATAATACTATCATAAACCTTTGATATAAAACAACTTAGGTAGGAGCACAGATAAAAAAGAGGAAAATGAGGTAGGTAGAGAGATGGGTAGATAAGTTAAATAATGGTTAAAACGAATTCTCTATCACCCTTCTTCATTCGGACCACATTATCTTTAATAGCCACCACCTGGGCATCTTCGGTCATATCTCCGACCGCTAGCACCTTGCCGTTAATAATGGCCACGCGATTTGAATCAGGAAGAACAGAAATACCGGTTAAATGATAGTGAGATTCGATCGGCGGCTGTCTTAACGTCAGTGAAATCGGCCTGACCGCCGGTTTGGCGGCAGCTGGTTTTTGATAAGGTTTAAATTGAGGCTTTGCTTCAGCAACCAGCGCTGCTGGTTTTGGCTGAACCACCGGCGGCACTTGAACTGCGGGCGCCGATGCCGTGCTTTGAAAAGGATGAGAGAAGGACGGTCCCCCTGTCCAAAAATAAAGCCACATCCCAAGCGCTAATACAAAAAGTCCGCAAATCACTGAAATCGCTAAAATAACTTTAAAAGCCGGCGGAAACGAATGTATTTTGGCTGGCTGAGAAGGCTCTTGAAACCGGATGTGAAACGGGGGTGCGCCCGGCGGCCTGACGGATGTTTTAATTTCTTCTATTACGCTCGGCGGAATTTCTGCCTGCGCAACGCTAAAAGCTTCATCCGGCGTAACCATTTTGGAAAAAGTCTTCCACTTTTTGCGGTGATCTGCTTTTTTTAAAGCGTCATTGATAATACTCATGAGGCAGCCATGACTCCTTGTAATTCTGAATTGGCTTCTTCAATAATTGCACCATTAATGGATTTAACGCCTTTGGCATAAGCGGCTAGCATCGCACGGTCGCATAAAATATTAATTAACCGCGGAATCCCTTCGGTCATGCCATAAATGGTACTGATCGCCGAATCGTCAAAGATATCTTTGACAAGGCCGCGCCAACCGGCTACGGATAAGCGGTGCCCGATATAACGAATCACTTCATTGCGGTCAAGCGTTGTCAAGTGGTACCAAACACCAATGCGCTGTCTCAACTGCTTTAAAGACGGGCTGTTGAGGGTCGTCTTAAGTTCGGGCTGTCCGACTAGGACGATTTGAAGTAGTTTTTCGCTGGCGGTTTCCAGATTTGAAATCAAGCGAACTTGTTCAAGCGCTTTTGCCTTCAGGTCCTGGGCTTCATCAATAATTAAAACGACGTTAAAGCCATTGTGAAATTCATGAAGCAAGAACTGGTTTAAGGCATCAAAACAAACCTTTTTATTGCGCCCGTTAATCTGAATACCAAAGTCCTGAACAATAGAAAGGAGCAGTTCCGTTTCTGAAAGATTAGGATTAAGAATGATGGATGTTTTGGCGCGGCCTTTTAATTCCTCCAAAAGGACACGGCACAAGGTGGTTTTGCCGGCTCCGATTTCTCCTGTAATGGCGATAAAACCTTTACGGCTTTCAATACCGTAAAGCAAACTGGAAAAGGCTTCGAGGTGTTTTTTACTGAAAAAAATATATTTGGGGTCTGGTGTGATATTAAAGGGTGTTTCTTTGAGCTGAAAGTGTTCTTCGTACATAGGGTCTGCTGAAAAACGTTTTGTGGATATTTTTAAAAGATCTCTGGAACTTCCTGCCGCCTGA
>PCVY01000069.1 GCA_002787155.1 Candidatus Abzuiibacterium crystallinum
TCCGTTTGTTGGTTTCCCAACATAACGATCGGGCAACTCGGTCTGATCGTCAACCCCAACTTACGCAGGGGGCTTATTCATAGAATCTCCTTGTTCTGTTAAATTTTACCATACTCTTTTCATTGACAAAACAGCGGTTTTTGAGAGAATATCACTGTTTATTTTATTAGAAGATTACCAGGATAAAATGACCCCAATTAAAAAAGTATCGTTTTTGCTTCTTTTAATAATTCTAAGCGCAAGTTTTTCAGGTGCGGGATGGCTTTTGGAATATCCCTTTTTCCGTGGAAAAACACACGCCGGATGGCGTTGCGGACAAACGCTTTGTGAATGCGATTTACACGCACATCAGCAGGAAACACCGGCGTATTTTCTACATAGAAATACCGAAACCAAAACAGAATCTGCCCGTGCCGCCGTGTTCTCCCGCGAAACTCACGGCCAGTCGTTCCATCAGACAGGTTCTCGTACAGACTTTGTCATAACCGATCCTATTCCCCCGGTTGCTTTCAAAGATACAAAACTCGTATTTAACGCCTGGGTGCTGATACCTCAATGGCTTGATTTGACTTTTGACCGCCCTCCGGAAATATTTCTTCCCGCCTAAATATTTGAGCCATCGGGGAGTTAATTTTTCCGCCATAGGACTAATCCGTCCCTCTGGCGGAAGCCATCCCCGCTGAGATTACATCAAGTAGTTAAATCAAATCATACATTTTTCACAGAGGAGAGGCACATGCCTTCTTTTTTACGAAGAGGTTTCTTTTTTGTTTTTCTTTTAACAGGATTCCCACAACTGCTTTCTGCGCACCATCCGGTGCAAGCACAGCTTGCAGCCCATCATGAGAGGGAAAATGCCGGCATTGCAAGCGGTCCCATGATTAATTCACCGACTGCTTCGACGTTGGGGAAAAATCATGTGGCGGGAGGATTTTTGCTCCACTACACCCGTTACAACTCAATTCCGGCATCGAATGCTCACCGTTTGCATCATGACGGCCGGGATATTCATGGTAAAAATCACGAAGAAATTTACGAATTTCAATTAGGTTATGGCGTTTTGGAAGATTTGGACTTGTATTTGAGCGCGCCAATTGTTTCTAAGAATTCAATCGAGATTGATAGCCATGCGCGTTTGGGGGCCAAGGAGCATGCGACAGGATTTGGCGACATGCGCCTTTTGGGTAAATACCGGTTTTTCAAACAATATGTCGAAGCAGCTTTATTAGCCGGAATCAAGTTCCCTACTGGCCGGACAACAGCTGAACGAGGGTCTGACACAGAGTTTGAAACAGAATTGCAGCCCGGCAGCGGCTCGTGGGACGGACAATTCGGCATTGTTTTATCACGCAGTTTCAAACAGCGTTTATCATTAGCAAGCAGCTTTGAGTATTTTTTAAATACCAAAGGTGCTCAAGAACATGAGATGGGCGATTCTTTTCGCTACAACATCGGTGCTTCTTATGTTCTGCGTGCATTAGGCAAGCGGCCCAATGTAAGTTTGGTGCTTGAAATGAACACCGAATGGGCCAAGAAAGATAGTTCGCGCACGATGAACCGGGTTTTTGACAGCGGCGGCACCACGGTTTTACTTTCGCCGGGCATGGTCTTTGACCTTACTAAAAACCTATCTGCTTACTGGGCTATGCCGGTGCCTATCTATCAAAACTTAGGCGGGGAGCATGAGGAATTAAACTTACAGGTTCTGACAGGCGTTAGTTTGCATTTTTAAGTTATCTCGACTGCCGGTGCTTAGCCTAACACCGGCAGTTCCGCCGCCGCTTTTTCGGCATGGAAAAGGGAAGTCTTTTTGAAGTAAAAATAATTTTTTAACAGATTATTTCTTAAAAAATCCCTTGACAATCAGAAGAATCTAGTTAAGATTAAATCTGAATAGGATATTATCTTAATTTTTTTCAGGTACCTGATCGGGCAAAACAAGGAGCAAAAACCATGTGGCAAGCATTTATCATTGTGTTAAGGGAAGGTGTCGAGGCTTTTTTAATTGTGGCCATCACGGTGGCTTTTTTGCGTAAAACTTTGCAAGGTCATTTGGTGCGGGCGGCGGCATGGGGAATTGCAGGCTCGGTGGCGGCAAGCGGATTATTGGGTTATTTTCTATGGCTCAGTCAGGGCGTGAACGCCCCGCTTTGGGAAGGTATTTTAGGGGCCGTGTCTGTTGTTTTGATCGCTACCTTGGTCATTCACATGTGGCGCATGGGACCGATTTTAAAGCAGCACATGGAAGCACAACTGCAAAAGGTGACCGACACTTCATCCGGCCGGGCGTCTTGGATCGGCGTTTTTTTCTTTACGTTGGTTATGATCAGCCGCGAAGGGATGGAAACCGCGCTCCTCTTGTTCCAGGTGCAGCAGCCTCAGATCATGACAGGTGTTTTTCTCGGTGTTTTAGGCGCAGCAGCAGTCGCGTATCTTTGGCAGCAATTTGGCTATTTGATTAATATGAAGCATTTTCTTCGCGTGACGGCGGTTTATCTTCTACTCTTTACGATTCAAATTGCGGCCCAATCGTTTCATGAATTTACGGAAGTCGGTATTTTTCCGAATAGTGAAGCGCTTCACATCGCCAGCGAGCCTTTTTCAACCGATGGCTTCTACGGCAAATGGTACGCGGCTTTAACCGCTCTCGGCTGCGGCCTTTGGCTGATTGCGAGTTGGGTGGGTGAGCGTATCTCAAAATGGAAAACCCCGGTTGCGACTTGATGGATGCCGCAGACCAACCCCATCACATTTATGGCAAAAATATGAACAAGCAAATAAAAGAAAAACCAGCAGCATTTCAAGAAATGAATGGTACAAAAAAATTAAGATCGGAAGAGTTGCTGCAAGGCTGTCGCGAAGTGCTCATTGAGCATCGAGAATCACTTTATCGTCTGCAAATAACCAAGGCAGGTAAATTAATTTTAAACAAGTAATCTCCCGGGGCTGGGTCCGGCCTGCCTGCCGGCAGACGGGGACATGACTCCCAGGAACTAACAAGTAGCCAGGAAAGACGAACATCCCGTTTTCGTCGTACCCAGCCAAATATTAAAAAACCCGGCCGTTTTTCCTCCCTGATACGGCCGGGTTTTTTAAAAAAAGGAGAATTGAAATGAAACATCTGGGTACCGCTATTTTGATTTTAAGCTTAACATTTTCGCCGTTTGCCTATGCGGCCGTGCCTGTGGAAGCGCAGCTTGAAAATCTCATGAAAGAAATGAAGAATATGCGTCAAGATTACGAAGCGCGCATCACGGAGCTTCAATCTCAAGTTGTCGAACTTTCAAAGAGTGTTAAAACACAGCCAATGCCGGTTGAAAAATTGGCTGATCAAAAAGGAACGCATGTTGATTACGTCGGCCGTTACGACGGCCCGTTTCAAAAAGGCGGTCTTATCGTCGAAAACCCATCAGGTTTTGGTAATGTGAGCGTGGGCGGTTATATGGACCATGAATTTGCAAAATTTGAGGACACTAATTCTGAATTTGATCAACACCGCTGGATTATCAACATCGGGGCGGAACTCGGCGAGCGCCTGCGGTTTTATTCGGAATATGAAATCGAACACGGCGGCCCGAGTGTCGACGGCGGTGAAGCCAAGGTAGAACAAGCTTGGGTGGACTATCTGATTAATGAAAAGATCAATGCCCGTGCCGGAGCGCTTTTAGTACCGTTTGGGCGCTACAATTTGTATCACGATTCAGATCTTCAAGATCTAACAGACCGCCCCATTGTTAATCGGGATGTGATTCCGACAACGTGGACGGAAGCGGGCGCTGGTTTTTGGGGTGAATTTAATCCGCGCATCGGCAGTTATGAAGATTTAACGTTAAGTTACGAAACTTATATTATCAACGGTTTGGATACCGGCGGTTCTGATACGGGCTTGGGCAGCGCCAAAGGTTCGCTTGGCAGTGATAATAATAATTCCAAATCATACGTCGGCCGATTGCTCCTTAGCCCGAAACTGGGCCACGAGTTAGGTTTAAGCGGTTATTACGGCGATTACAACACGGCGGACGATGACATTTGGGGCATCGGCATTGATTGGCTTTCCACCTTTGGTCCGCTTGAGCTGGTCGGTGAATGGGCTTTCTTTGGCGTGGAAGAACCCGCCGGATCAAATGTTGCCAATAAATACACAGGCTTTTACTTTCAAGCCAATTATCATTTTTGGCCGGAATTTTTAAGTAACTCATTTTTGGGCCGGACTTTTGATAATCCGACTTTCACATTGGTGAATCGGTATGGATGGGTCAATATATCGGACGATTCTGACTTAGGTTTTTCCGGCGCCGAAAGACTTAATTTAGATAACCGCGAGCAGCGTTATACCATCGGTCTAAATTATAGGCCTGTTGAAAGCTGGGTGCTGAAATTGGAATATCAATTTAACACCAACCGCGGCGAAAGTTTGGAAAAAGAAGACAGGGACGGATTTATCGCCTCTGTCGCCATGGGATTTTAAATTATAAACTAGGGACGGTTCCTTGTTAACTGATGTCATAACAAAGAGTTGTAGGGAACCGTCTCTGTTATTATGAATCAATCTTTAAGCAATTTAACACCAAGTCTTAAATGGTTTGTGAGCGGAATGCTGGTAGTAGCGGGAGCAAGTTATCTCTCGCTGCTCGCCAGCATTTGGCACGACACCGGCTTTTCTACAACGTTGATTTCAGAAGCTTATGGATCGATGGGGACAATCGAATTAACGGAACACTCTCTTAAGTATTTGCTTTGGTTTTTAGTCATTTTTTCATCTACCGGCGCTTTATTTTTCTTAACCAAAGCGCCTGAAAGATTAAAGATCTTATTAGCCGTTCTCATTCCCATCCTGATTCTTTCTGACATTGGATCAGCTTGGTTAATTATCTATCATGATGTTTATGTAAAAGTAATGTGGCTGAGCGGATTTTTGCTTGCTGTTTTTTTTATGACCATGGTTGTTTTCATCCAGCGAGATCTGTGGTTTTCAAAAGAGGCGGCGAGGTCATAACTCCTCATGGCTATTGTCAAACGCGCGGCAGTCTCAACAGTTAGTCTGATTGCTATCTTCATTTTCTCTCCTCTCACGCTTGTTCAAAATCTTTGGTATAAATTTGCGCTCAAACAACCTGTCCAAATTAGTCAAGGCATGCACACCATGGCTTATGCGGAACAGTTGGTAACTGTTGAAGAGGCTTTGAAAGCTTTTATGCCGGACGCAGACCAATTAACCGAAGACATTCAAACTCTAACCGAAGCACAATTAGCTGATATTGAAGCCAAGGCTGATCTCCGGCTTAAATACGCTTACGAAAAACAACACCGTTTTTTTATTGGCAAGAAAGACGGGCAGGTGATTGGTTATGCAGCCCAAGATGTGGTACCAGGCAAGTGGGGGCCGATTTATTACATGATGTTAATGACACCGGAAGGCGCGGTTCAGGATGTGATGGTCTTGGCTTATGAGGAAAGACGCGGCAGACCGGTCGCAAAAAGCAGATTCTTAAAGCAATTTTACGGAAAAACAGTACACGATGAAATCGAACTCATGCGCGATATCAAAGGCATTACTGGTGCCTCTATTTCATCACGCGGCATGACAGAAGGCATCCGAAAAATGATTCATATTTTTAATGTTTGCTACGGAAAGAATCAATGAGCCAAGCTATTTTGCATTCCAAACCAATAATCGTTAAGAGGATGCGCTATTTGATGGGAGGATTGATCAAGATAGAAGTAACCGGCCTCCCTGGCTGCCGAGCACTTGAAGCTGTTGAGGCAGCATTCGCAGAAATAAAACGAATCGAACAATTGTTGAGTCGGTTTATACCAACCAGCGTTGTGACGCTGATTAATCAAAAAGCGGATATTCGGCCGGTTCATGTCTCGGATGAGGTTTTTGATTTGTTGATGGCATGCCGCGAAATCTCATTTTTAAGCGGAGGTGTTTTTGATGTGACCACTTTGCCCCTGACCAATTTTTGGCAACAAGCCGAACAAACGCAAGCCAAACCGCACGTAAAAGAGATCGAAGAAGTAAAAAGCCAAGTTGGTTTTAAACAAATGATTTTAGACGCACATTTGAAAACGGTATTTTTTATTAAGCCCGGGATGAAAATTGATTTGGGCGCTATCGGAAAAGGCTATGCAGTTGACCGGGCTATTTATGTTTTACGTCAGCAGGGTGTTCGACATGGTTTTGTAAATGGCGGGAGCACGATCGCGGTTATCGGGCAAGCACCATTTGCTGTCATGCATCCGCTTCAACCCGACAAGATGGTTGCTTGTATTAATCTATCCGATAATAGTCTTTCAACCTCCGGGGTTTATGAACGTTTTTGGTCAATCAAAGACAGCAAATATGGTCATCTTATCCATCCCCTAACCGGTTATCCAGTTCAGACCGATCTTTTAAGTGTGAGCACTGTACAAGAAACAGCTTTGCTTTCAGATGCTTTTTCAACCACCGCTTTTATTTTAGGAGAAAAAAAAGGGGTGCCGTTTCTTAAAAGAGTAAAAAGTCAAAAGACAGTGGCGGTTGCTTCCCACCAGCTTCATCCCTTCGTTATTATCCGCACAGCGAATTAAAGTTACAACGGATTATCCAAAAACTCTTGATAATAACGGGTGAAAAAAAGATTTCTCAAAAGAGGCAGGTGTGCGTTTAGGGCGGTTAAGTGAATTCTCACTTTTGATGGGGGCATCCTACTTTAGGCAGTGAAATTTGAATGTCTCAGCGCCGTTCGACTTCCCCCGGCGAGAAAAGTCTCACTCGCGCCCCCGGCCTCGCTCGTCGAGCAGGAATATCCCTGCTCGATCCCGTGCCCGCTCAGCCTTCGGAGCGCGCTACGACACACAAATTTTACTGCCTTTTTCTGGATATACCCCTTTTGATTGGGATGTGTTGATAGCACGTCAAGATGTCCGGTTTCTGTAGCACGTGATTTGTCCGCTTTTAGGTTAAGGTGATTAATTGTTTTGTTGGTTTAGGTT
>PCVY01000062.1 GCA_002787155.1 Candidatus Abzuiibacterium crystallinum
CTCCGGGGACTCAGAA
The DNA here is from genome assembly GCA_002787155.1 of Candidatus Abzuiibacterium crystallinum. Classification (GTDB taxonomy): domain Bacteria; phylum Omnitrophota; class Omnitrophia; order Omnitrophales; family Abzuiibacteriaceae; genus Abzuiibacterium; species Abzuiibacterium crystallinum. The sequence goes on from PCVY01000062.1 coordinate 17, forward strand.
AGCAGCAACAGTAAAATAATTATTGACGCAATTATTCATAGTAGGATGACACCAAAAGGCCTTAAGGAAGCGCCATTCGTTCGTTAAACTTATTTTATTGTTTTTAATGAAAGCTTCAGGGACAGGCCGGGCTCTGACCTTATGGCCCTAGGCGATTTGCTGAAAGCGTCAGCTCTTTTTGGTGGGAGTAGATGGTATCGCGTTCAAATGGCTTTTTCCCGATGCGGGTGAGTTCATAGATAAACTTGGCTTTAGGCGTGTATTCGCCGTTGGTGCCGCCTGCTTCACGCGTAATGTTCTCATAATAAAGCGTGCCGCCCATGTCGTTAGCACCGCGCGCAAGTGCCAGGAGTGCATTTTCCCAACCCATTTTTACCCAGCTAACCTGAATATTACGAATATCGTTCATAAAATAAAGGCGCGCCGCTGCCATTAACTTAAAAGCGTACGTGATACGATCCATCTCCAAACTCACCATACGGCCCAGCTTGGTTTTGTCCGGCATGAAAAGCAACGGGATAAATTCGGTGATGCCTTGCGTTTTACGCTGCACGGTTCGGATTTCTTCAAGGTGATTCATGACATTGTCGGGTGTTTCTAAATGACCGAATAAAATTGTAGCGGTCGAGCGAAGTCCCAGCTCGTGCCCCGTTCGGACAATATCGATCCATTGATCTGTCGAAACTTTTTCCCAACAAATCTTTTTACGGACGGCATCATCCAGCACTTCTGCCGCTGTGCCACACATGGAATCCATACCTGCTTCTATGCATTTCGCAATGGTGTCCCGATAAGAAAGATTATTTTTTCGGGCATAAAAATGAATTTCTTCCGGCGAAAACGCGTGGGCATGCAGATCGGGATAAGCCGATTTGATTTCTCTGAGTAAATCTAAAGTTTGCCAGAAATCAACCGAATCCGACAATCCGCCTTGATAGGTGATCTCGGAAAGCTTGCCGTCAGCCCGGTCAATACGTTCTTTGACATCATTAAAAGTTAAAATATAAGCTTCGCTTGAATCGGCTGTTTTCTTGAATTCACAAAAGGTGCAACGGTATTCACAGATGTTGGTGTAGTTCACATTCATGTTATGCACAAATGTCACCACATGGCCGTTTAAGCGAAGGTTCGCTTGATTCGCAAGCGCATATAAATGATCCAGCTCGGATGCGCTTTCGCGCTCAAGGAGCCATTTGAGTTCGGTTTCCGACAAATCTTCTTGATTGTTTATTTTAGATTCAATGAATGACCACATGACAATCTTGCCTTTCCAAGATTGTCATCCTGAGCGAAGCGCCGCCTTTGGCGAGCCTCGCTTCCGGCGGGAAGGATCTTCGAACATAGATCCTTCGTCGCGTTGCTCCTCAGGATGACAGTGAAACTATACGGTTGCATACGAACTGTCTACCAAAATGGGTTCAAAGCCGGCTTTTTCAATAAAAGTGCGAAATTTGTCTTCTGTCATGTCAACCGGTGTTTCATTGCCGGCGTCGTGCATAATTTTTTCATTAATATTGGTCCCACCCAAATCATCAGCCCCAAAATGAAGGCCGACTGAGGCCATCTTAAGATCTAGTGAAGTCCAATGTAATTTAATATGCGGAATGTTGTCCAGAAGCAATCTTGAAATCGCACACATTTTTAAATCCGTATAGCCGTCCGGTTCGCCCAGTTTTTGAATCGGCGTATTCTCGGCATTAAAAGCAAGCGGAATAAAAGAACTGAATCCTTTGGTTTCATCCTGCAAGGCGCGCAGGCGCAGCATGTGATCCACGCGATCTTCCACAGATTCAATATGTCCATAAAGAATGGTGCAATTGGAATAAAGTCCTAAACGGTGTGCAATGCGGTGGATTTCGAGCCAATCTTTGGAAGTGGTTTTGTCGGCACAAATTTTACGGCGAATGGTTTCCCGGAAAATCTCGGCGCCGCCTCCCGGCAATCCGTCTAAACCGGCTTCTTTTAATTGAATTAAAATTTGTTCCCAACTTAATTTAAAACGTTGCGCCATGTCATCTATTTCAACAGCCGTGAGCGCCTTAATAAAAATATGCGGCGCCACTTCTTTAATGGCCCGGCAAAGCCCAAGATAATAATCCATGTCGAGATCCGGATTTAAACCACCCACAATATGAACTTCGTTAATGCGGTAACCCTCGACCGCTTTCTTCACAGCAGCTTGAATTTGATCAATGGAAAAGGTGTATCCTCCCGATTCGCCCGGACGACGTGCAAACGCGCAAAAAAGACATCTGGCGGTACAAACGTTCGTATGATTCATATGGAAGTTAATAGAGTAGTAAACTTTTTTGCCGTGCAGACGGACTCTCGCCTGATGAGCGAGTCTTCCGATAAAAGAAAGGTCGTTAGAGCGAAAAAGCCTCACCCCGTCATCGAACGAGAGGCGCTCACCGTGTTCAACTTTGTTTGCAATATCGGCTAGGTTCGGGTTGTGGAATAACATCGTATGAAAGATGCCGGGTTCCAGTAACCAGTTTCCAGAAGTGCTCTAGGTAACTGGCGACTGGTTTCTGGTGTCTGGTGTCTGGTTATTCTTCTTTGCTTTTTTAATATCTTTAAACAATTCGTCGACCAATTTTTCTTCCGATACCACGCGTTCTTGTTTGCCATCGCGGTAGATCATACCCTTATCCTTACCGCCCGTGATGCCAAAATCTGATTCGTGCGCTTCGCCGGGACCATTGACAACGCAACCGAGGACTGAGATGGTCATGGGATCTTTGAGTTTCATCGCACGTGTTTCTACTTCACCCGCCAACTTAAAAACATCAACTTCAGCTCGCCCGCAGCTGGGACAAGCAATGACGCGCGGGCCAAATTTCCGGAGACCGACCGCCTCCAAAATAAATTTGGCCACTTTCACTTCTTCTACCGATTCAGCCGTGAGTGAAATGCGAACGGTGTCTCCGATACCGTCATAAAGCAGCGAACCAACGCCGATAGCGTTATAAACCGAACCTCTGAGTAAAGTGCCGGCTTCAGTCACGCCCAAATGCAGCGGATAATCAAATGCCTTGGCTGCTAAACGGTAAGATTCTATCATGGTAGAAACGTCGCTCGCTTTGAGCGAAACAATAATATCACTGAAATCTAATTCTTCTAAAATGCGGATATGACGCAAAGCACTTTCGACGATGGCTTGTGGTGTAGGCCCGTATTTTTCCATTAAATCTTTCTCGAGCGAACCGCCATTTACACCAATGCGAATCGGAACACTACCGCCACGCGCTTTGGCTTTTTTGACCACTTCCTCGACACGGTCACGGCTGCCGATGTTGCCGGGGTTTAAGCGTAATTTATCCACCCCTTCGTCCAACGCGATCAAAGCATATTTGTAATTAAAATGAATATCTGCAATCAACGGAACGGAAATTCTTTTCTTAATCTTGCCAAGTGCCCGGGCGTCTTCTTCCGTGGGACAAGCCACACGCACCATTTCGCATCCCACTTCCGCCAATTCATTAATTTGCTTCACGGTAGCATCCACATCACGCGTATGTGTGGTTGTCATCGATTGAATGCGCACCGGCGCATCTCCGCCAAGTGTTAAGGGGCCGATTTTGACTTGTCTCGATTTTCGCCGTTCTGTCATGAGATTAACTGTGTCTGATAAGAGATATCTAACATGCGTTGGATGGGAATCAACGCCTTTTCAGCAATTGCTTGCGGCACTTTTACTTCATACTGCATTTTTTCAAGGGCAAGCACAATTTTTTCTAAGGTGTTCATTTTCATATAACCGCAGATGGCATTTTCAGCAGCCGGAATAAATTGTTTGTCAGGGTTTTCTTTGCGCATTTTATGTAAGATACCCGTTTCGGTTGCAACCACAAATTCTTCTCGGTTTGATTCCTTGGAATAACGGACCATTTCTTCTGTGGAAAGCACTTGGTCGGCTTGATCCATGTATTTGGTCATGCAGCTGCATTCCGGATGCATGAGAAATTCCGCTTGCGGGTGATCTTCGCGTAATTGATCAATCTTACCCGGGCTAATCATCATATGGACGTGGCAATAACCTTTCCAAATGGTAATGTTGTCTCGGCCTGTGCGCTGTTTGACATAGTTACCCAAATAAAAATCAGGCACAAATAAAATATCTTTGTCTGCCGGAATATGCTCAACCACCTTCACGGCATTCGATGATGTGCAGCAATAATCCGATTCCGCTTTCACAGCCGCTGAGGTGTTCACATAGGTCACCACCACACCATTGGGATGCTCTTTTTTCCAAGCCCTGACTTGTTCGGGCGTTACCATGCCGGACAGTGAACAGCCTGCGTTGATATCGGGGATTAAGACAGTTTTTTCAGGCGAAAGAATGCTGGCGGTTTCTGCCATAAAATGGACACCGCAAAAAACAATCACCTCAGCCGTTGTTTTAGCTGCCATTTGCGAAAGGCGCAGTGAATCCCCCGTAAAATCCGCAATATCTTGGATGTCACCTATTTGATAATTGTGCGCCAAAATAACGGCGTTACGCTCGCGCTTGAGCGCTTGAATTTCGTCTTGAATGGTATTGAAAATTTGTTTTGGCATATTTAACCATCCGTCATTGCGATCCGCCTTAGGCGGAGAAGCAATCTACATTCTGAGATTGCTTCGTCGCCATTGGCTCCTCGCAATGACATATTTCATTATGTTTTACTTGTTTCTTGTAATTTTTGACTTTGACTTTCCTTTTTTTCTTTTTGTTCCTTACGATTTTCCTGACCCAATTTAGTTAATTCCTGTGAAATATGCATCGAACAAAACTTAGGCCCGCACATTGAGCAAAATTCGGCTTCTTTAAATCCTTCATGCGGCAAAGTTTCGTCGTGGTATTCGCGCGCGCGTTCAGGATCGAGCGAAAGTTCAAATTGTTTCTTCCAATCAAAAGTAAAGCGTGCCTTAGACAATTCGTCATCGCGGTCTCTGGCGCCCGGACGGTGACGGGCAATATCGGCTGCGTGCGCCGCAATTTTATAGGCAATCACGCCTTGACGCACATCTTCTGCGTTGGGCAATCCCAAATGTTCTTTGGGGGTGACATAACACAAGAGTGAGGTGCCATACATGCCGATCATGGCCGCCCCAATGGCAGAGGTGATGTGATCATATCCGGGAGCAATATCAGTGACAAGCGGCCCCAACGTATAAAAAGGCGCTTCGTAGCAATAGGCTTGTTGTTTCTGGACCTGCATTTCAATTTGATCCATCGGAATGTGGCCAGGCCCTTCAATCATCACTTGCACATCATGTTCCCATGCCTTTTTCGTGAGTTCACCGAGTGTTTTCAGTTCTGCAAATTGCGCATCGTCACTCGCATCTGCCAAACAACCCGGCCTTAAACCGTCTCCTAAACTGAAAGAAACATCGTACTTTTTTAAAATTTCGCAGATTTCATCAAAATGAGTGTATAAAAAGTTCTGTTTGTGATGTGCATAACACCACTGGGCGTGCATGGAACCGCCGCGTGAGACGATTCCGGTAATACGGTTTGCTACAAGCGGCAAATACTCAACCAAGACACCGGCATGAATGGTCATGTAATCCACGCCTTGACGCGCTTGTTTTTCAATCACCCCGAGGGCAATTTCAGGTGTCATGTCTTCGACAGACCCTGCTTCCTGCAGCATTTGATAAATGGGAACAGTCCCTACCGGCACAGGGCTGGCTTGAATAATGGCTGTCCTGATTTCATCTAAATTACCGCCGGTGGAAAGATCCATCACGGTATCAGCGCCATATTTGACTGCCAATTTCAATTTTTCGACTTCCTCATTAATGTTGGAAGTAACGGCTGAATTACCCAGATTGGCATTAATCTTACATTTTGAGGCAATGCCGATTGCCATCGGCTCTAAATTGGTGTGATTGATGTTGGCCGGAATAATCATGCGGCCGCGGGCGACTTCGGAGCGAATGAGTTCGGGATCTAAATTCTCTTTCTCGGCAATAAAGGCCATCTCCTCGGTCATCATGCCTTGGCGAGCGTAGTGCATTTGTGTGACATGACCCGAGCGTTTTTTAACCCACTCTTTTCGCATTTCCTATCCTTTCAAAATTTATATTTGCGTTTTTCCTCTTTAAAAACCGCAAATAAAAATAAGAATCCCGCTCGAAAGTTGAAGCATTGCCTATTTATCGACGGCAGGATAAGAGAAGAGTTTATCAAAGAATGACTGGTGTTGTCCAGTCGATTCCAAACCCTGTTTCTACACCTAAAAAGTACAGTTATGCTGAAACTGCAATGGCTTTTGTGGTTTCAAGCAACCCAAGGAAATCTACCCTAAAAATACCTTCCGCCACAAAAGTAACTGAGCCTTGGAAGGCTACCGGAAGTTCTCTGGGATCTGTTAATGAGAGTAATTGACCGTATAAAATAGTTTCAAATTCACCGTCCACTTGCCTGTCAAAGGCGGTAGCAAGCAACTTACCGGACACGTCACGAGACGGCGTCAATTGAGCCAAACCATCTTTGACAATCATTTTAATCGTGCCGGCTTCCAAAAGATTGGCACGCTGTGCCGCTTGGGCAAGCACACGATTCAGGTTGGGCGTACCGTCGTAAAGGATAACGGTTGGTTTATATTTTGAGACTGCTTTTAAAATAGCTTTGAAATCTGAAGTAACTGCTTCTGATTTTCCCACTAATAAATACCAAGAAAGCTGACCCGGTTCCGGCAAGAAACGGCTCCATTTTTCAAAACCTGCCAAGCTTAGCGCCGCTGCATCTGTTACAAGCACTTGATTAATTTGAGAACCAACCGCATGACGTTTCGTTTCCGCTTTCTTTGAAGCCGCTAAAACAAGCTGCCTGCCAAGTGCGGATTTTCCTATTTGATTCGTGATCGACTGCATGACTTCACGACGCCGATAGGCATCCGTCAACGAACCCGACCATGGGACAAAACGATCTGCGCGAACAACCCCCGGCACCACGCTAAGTGTGAGCAATGCCACAAGCTCGTATAATTGATAAAGTGCGCCGTTTGGTACCGTCACTCTTAACTCGCTTTTTCTATTGTCAACAATCCGTCCCAGGGTTGAAGGCTGGTCGCCGGGCAGAGGCGGAACTAAAAGGCCGCTTTCAAGGGCTCTGAGGCGTTTTTCTTCAAGCTGTTGAATCGCGCGTTCAAGTTCCAATAAAATCTCATCAAAACGATCAATGGAGACGCCAAACTTGAGGTCAAAAACCGTTTCTTCTACAAACGGTAAATCGCTCTGAAACAGTTTTTGTTTGGTTGTGAGATCCGTAATCTGATTTCTCAAACCTTGAATATTGGCTTCTAAAACGGGGTCGAAAACCAACGGATCGCCTTTTTTCACTTCGGTAAAAAAAGGTACCGTTAAGCGGCCGGAATTATGAGCATTTAATTCAATTGTTTGAACGGTATCTTTTGCGGTAGCCAGCCGAACCGGTATAGACGTTTCACCTTCCGTCACCGATAAAGTAAGTTGATTGGGCAAGCCGCGCACAATCGAAGCCGCCCCATTATCATTGATAACACCCATGAGCGAAATCGCGCCAGGCTTATCCGGTAAAAACCCTTGATTGAGCCAAAACACCTTTGAGGCGTTTACCGGAACCGTGTAACCGCCACCCGTTAAAACCAATTGAAACCGGCTGATTTTTGCAAGATCGAGAGCAGACAGTTGAATGCTAAATGTCAAAACCTGTTCATTGTTATCAATGACGGCTAAACTGGCCGCTTCGGTTTCGCGTTGAATCGCATTACCCAAATCGCGCAGGGTCACCATGACTTCTGCGTAGTAGACCAGAAAAACATGTTCGGGTGTGTAACCCAAGTCGACCCAATCGGATAATTCCCGATTCGCTTGATTAATCTTTAACAATGCTAAATTGATTAAATAATTAAACTCCGCCGATGTATCAAGCCCGCTCGTTTCTAAAACATGGCTCACTTGATCCGGTTGCCAAGGAATTTCAAATAAGCTTTCAATTCCCAAATCTTTTTGCGTGTCTTGCTGGTGCTGGCGGCTGACCTGCCGGGTAATTTCCTGAAAACTTTTCTCCAAAAGACCCAATGCCTCCGGCAAGGAAACAGTTTTTGAATCGCCTGCTTCGGTCTTGATTAATACTTGCCGAGGCAAACGAGGTGTGTAACCTTTCCAAATACCGGCAGGAACATGATTCAGCGGAATGTGAGTCAAATCCGCCGAAACATTTTCTTCTGTTGGTATAGACCGATCGACTTCACCGTCGTTTGGGAGCGTTTGCTTTGAGGCAACGTTGTTTTTAACATCCGACAGTTCTTCAGAGCCGGCACTCTCCGCTGCAGCTGTTTTTTGCGAGTCCGTGACCGTTTCAGATATTCTTTGATCGTTGATTTGGATAGGTGCGCTTTTTTCTACCGCATCCGGAATAACTGCGTCATGAGCTGTTTGCTGCTGTAATTGATCAAGCGAGGCGGGTACATTTTTCCGGCCGGGAAAAGGTAACACCAATAAAATAACCGCTGCTGCAGCTAAAACCAAAACACCGCCGATGATAACACCCAACAAAGTATGTTGAACGCTCAAGCGTGCTCCCCTTTCGAAAATTTCAGCACCTTGATGAAAGGCGGAGGTTCGGTCCGACTGTTCGATGTATTGATTGTTAATTCTAAATTGCCGGTAGTGCGGTAAGAGAGCTTTTAGCTGCGTCATGGCCTCATCGGCTTCTTCTTGAGTCTTCGGCACAAAAACCAGCTTCGGATTTTCCCATGACTTTAAAGTGCTGTAAACTTGAGCGTGAATGGCGTCTAAGCCGGAAGAAGCGACGGATAGGAAAGCGGGTTTTTGCAAGGTTTGCGTCAGGGCTTGTAAAAAGAAATTGTTCTGGAAAGTCGAGGTTTCGGCAATTCGTTTTAAAATCGATGCTTGATCCTCAAAACCGCTTTCCAAACCGTTTGAAATTAACCGCGCAATAACACTGCTCAAATGATACGCAAATAAGGCATATTCGCGGCTTTCGGCATCCCGCTCCGGGTTTTGTGCAGAAACATATTCGGATAATTCACGGTGCTCAATTTCTGCTTTCAATAAAATCAAGGCAACCGAAGCTACGCCGCTTCTGAGTGACTTTGACCGTAACCATTCGTACGGCAACAGAAAATCATTCAGTGCGACGCGGTCACCGGCATCAAGAGAGAACGAAAATAAATGCCCCATAAAACTCAGATGGTAGGTTTTCGAATGCTGTAACCGTAACTTTCGGTAAGCATAAGCGCCGGCAATGTCTAAAACCTTTTGCTTAAATTCGGCTGAAGACATGAATCCTTCCGAACGTAGTTCGCTTCTGTCTCCTTCTTCAATCCCAGTTTCTTGTTTGAGTTGATCAATATCTCCTGTGCCGCTGTTTTTATCTTTTTCGCTTTGTTCGATATCACCGCCGGCGATGGCCATTCTCCAAACGTTGTAAGTAGCCAATATTTCCACAGAGGCGGATTGAAACCGTGTGTTCAAAACATCAATCATCGCGGGAACCGCTTGGATTTGAAGACGGCTTGGAACCGCATCCAGTGTGAGCGGTGAATTGTAAGTGACGCTGTTATCCAACGCCCGGCCCAATCTAGCCAATCCAATTTGTTGAATGCCTAAATGTTCTGCTGCTGCGGCAAGGCTTTCATCATATTGATCAGAAAGATCCGCATAAGTTCCCCAACTATCGGCCGCATATTTATAAACTTCTGCTTGAGTTAACCGAGTGCTTTCAATATCCATTTCGGCCTGACGAATGAGGAGATGCGTGTTTGACGTTGATAATTGGAGGGTAACACTCAGCGGCACAGACATGCCCAGCGTAAAACTGCTAATGCCTTCGCGCGGAGACCCTTCGAAGAAGGTATCGATCCCGGCAGTGATTTCTGGGTTTAGTCCAAAACGTGCCTGGCGCAAATTTTCAAGATCAATAGCCATTTGAATATGAAGGTCTAATGAATCGGAAGATTCGGATACTTGGTTCACTGCTTGACGCATTTGTGCCGCCCGCGCTTCGCGGTTCAGTTGTTCGCGAGCCACTTCTATTTGTTGTTGCGACCACAACAACATCCAGCCCGTTTGATCCGTATTGAGAACACCGGCTGATTGGAGTGTTTGTAGTAAGCCGGATAACCCGGCAGGATCGACATGGTATACATTGTTTTGAAGTTTTAGATACGGAATTTGAGGTAAACTTTCAATGCCTGTCAATGTCCGGCCGGCATAGACATTATTCAGCGTATTAAAAACGGACCGTTCTCCGGCGCCAGTGCGTGCCATCCACTGTCTGACATCCTGCACGTTGTTTGATAAAGCTAAATTAACGGACGCTTGGGCCAAATTGACATTGGTAATTTGAACCTTAATTTGGTGAGCCAGTTCTTTAATTTGGTGATCCAATTGTCTGATATCAGCACCGGCAATACTTTCTCGTACACCCGGTGTTTGAAATAATTGCTTTTGCTGAACCAAAAGATAGGTGTCTGTCACAAGCTGCAACAGTTTCAAATTTTCCTGCTCCACTGCTTCCATGTAACCAATCACGGTTAAACTTTGGTCGCGAATCACTTGGCGTAAGCGAATGATTTCCTGTACCAAAGTTAAAGCGGTTTGAGTGTCTTGGCTAATGATTTCTTTATTAACGCGTGTAGGACCAATTTCATAACCAAAGGGCGTGGTAAAACCCCAAAACGGCATCCAGCTATCGTCTTCCACCGGAATGGTGTCAAAAAGTGACGGGCCCGGGCTGCCTTCCAAGGTCAGCGCAAAAGCAATCGCATCCGTAAAATGAGATGATTCCGTACTGCCGTTTTCCAAACTCGTGACGGTATCCAAGAGCGAGTCAATTCCCAAATTCAAACGCCAGTCACGATATTCCGGCAATGTTTTGAGATATTCTAAATAAGCTTTAAAAACAACCAGCCGCTGGGCAATCACCGGATTTGATTGCCGTACAGAATCTTGTAAATTAGACGGCGTCGTTTCAATCGTGCCCTGTTTGGGCGATAAATCCAGACGCTGTGATGCCGGTAAATCAGGTGCTTGATGTGTTGTGCAAGCACTAACGAATCCCATCACGGCGGCAAGCGATAAGGCTGAGAAGGTCTTTGGGTTCACTGCGCGGCTGAACCAGGAAGATGCGGCGCGAGGGGCTCTTAATTCAGAATGTGAAGCACTTATTTCTGCCAACAATTGTTTTCTTTGATCTGATAAATGCTCAACAATGGGATCGTCAGAAAGACGATCTGCATAATCAGGTGCTTCCAGAACCAACGGGAGCGAAATTGTGTAGCCGGCCAAACGAGCGAGATCAGCCATTTTATTTTCATAAAAGTTAATTTCACCTGCTGATTTTGGCTTCACGATAAGATAAGGCAATGCTTTTGATTCTAAAAACTGTTCAAAATGATTCGTGTGAAAACCGCCCATGATAACGACAAATATTTTTTGGCCATGGAATGACTTAAGATACTGATCGAACTTATCCGAAAAAATACCGTCGCGTTCGCGAACCAATTGGTAAAACCGTTTGGCTTGTGCCATCGCCGCTGTGAGCTCAATTTGTTCGGGGGGCGTTAAACTTTCAGCGCTTAATCTTTGAATCATGGCATCAAGCATTGATTGTATGCTGTCATTTAACGCCTCATATCCCTGAGGTGTTAGTTTGAGTGATACCAAATCCTCCAACCAGGGACGCGCACTTAAGAAATGGGCTAATGCCTCATCCTTCAACTGCGACGTCACAATCCATTGATAAAACACCGGATATTCTTGATTGAGCTGGTCCAAGAAAACAGGCTGATGCATGGATTGCAATAATTGCTGTTTCGCCTGCCCGCTAAGCGCCGGGTTTGTAACGGCACACAAAGAATGAAGGGCGGGAAACTTCTGACGAATCACGGTCAACTGTTCTAAGGGTAACTTCTCGATTTGTTTGGTAAGTAATTGAATGGCGGTATTGGGATTCATTTGAAGAGCACTCAAAAAACTTTCTAAGCGATTCATCGCCAAAAACTTTAAATCCGCCTTTGAAGCGATTTGGGAAGAAAGTGCAGAAAATATTCGGTCAAGCGCTTGATGTGTTTTTGAACTGACAGATTCTACCTGCCAGTAACTTTGGAGGTTTTGTAAATATAAATTGACTTCTTCAAGTCCGAAAACCTTGTTAGGTGCCGGCGACTCCAGAAAACTTCGTTCCAGCGGCGTCAGTTCTCCTTTTTCAAACCATACCTTTAAAACAGTGTTTGCATGCTGCGTAGGCGTGTTTGTTTCAAAACCTTCTAAGTTTAAAGATCCCACCACACCTTCTGCTAAGAAGAGAGCGCCGGGATGCGCTTCACGCACCCAGTTAATTAACGAAAGAATGCTTGTTTGTGCTTTGGCATTGCCGTGCTGGTCCGCAATGAGTAACGTGAGCGGTTTGTCATTAGAAATTTTGCTGGTCAGATGATCTTTTTCAATGACAAAGCGGCGGTCGATAAACTCCTGTTTAAACTGCTTAATCTGTTCAAAAGAAACTGTCTCCTGCCAGGCCGGCATTAGAGGGACACCGGCAAAAACTGGTGCTTCAGCTAAAAGCAATACACTAAGCAAACTCGCCAATGACCGGTTAAGAAATTGTACAAAATTTTTGTTTGAATATTTTTTAAAAAAAATCATGATTGATCAGTGTTCCTTTCTAGAACTAAATAATGTCAATATGACAATCTTGTCGTCAAAAAAATCAATTTTGTCACTAAAAGCCGTCATTTCTGTTTCTATTTCGATTCGATGACAGCTTAAATGTGACGTGATCTATATTTTTAACCAAACAAGATACCTGGCAAATGGCAAAACACATGCCAAGTTAGATAATCTAGAGATTTTGCGGGGAGTGAAAGTCCGTCTAACGCAGAAAATTAAGACCAGGACAGGTGACGTTTAAGGCCTTGTAAAACAGGGGGCAATTGATCGTGGAATAATTTGAGGGTTCTGGCTTGTTGAATACCTAATCGAATGCGGATCAAGCGCAGCTGCTGAATATCGGAAATCTTATCCGTGACGCGGGCACGTTCTTTCTCCATATCCTGCAAACATTGCCTCAAGAATTCTTCATCGCAAACTTTGGCCAGCCGTTCTTGAAGCACACGAAGGGTTTGAAGGAGCCGGCGGCCTTTTTGAAAACCGGAATCAACGGAGAGTTCCAGCAAGTAACAAAACACTTGCATTTGCAGCAAAAGTTCGGCCAAATCCTCTTGTTTGGCCGTCCGGATAATCAAGACCAATTGATTAAACAAGGTTTCCCGCTTTTGGTTCAGGTATTTAATGAGACTGGCCGGCATCGCCAGGCCATTGGGCTTAAAATCATTTTGTAATAACTGAGAGAGTTTGCGGGGTTTAATCTGTTTAAGTTGTTTGCCGGCTTTGCGGCCGATAATGTCTCGGATAGACTCAAATTCTTTTAAAATGACCTTTGCTTTACTTTCGTGTCGTAGATTCTTCTCGGCTTTTACCAAATCGGTCAGCAACTCGCAAGCAGCATTGGCATTACGAAATTCCTCTAGCTGCGGCAATAGACGGGCTAGCACCTTATGAGTTTCGGCCTGTGCCACACGGGAAAAACACCCTTCAAATAAGGTCAACCACTCACGGATTCGGTAAGCTTCCAGGCGAATATGGTTAATCTGGGTGTCGGTAAAACCTTGTTTGGTCGGTTTAAAGGGTCTGGTGAAATGGTTCACCCTTTTCTTTAAACTGGTGTGTAATCCCTTATTTTGACTCGTCATATGGCCTTTTTCCCTATACGCTACCCGCTGGGAAGCTATATTTTACAACAGTCAACCTTGGATTTGGGATTTATTTTAGAGGGATTAATGCCAACCTAAAACGGAAAAGACCTTGTAGATGAGAGCGGCCAAGAAACCGCAAGCGGGTAAAGTGAAAAGCCAAGCATAAACAATCTTAAGTCCCAGCCCCCACCGAACGGCTGATAAGCGTCTGGTAGCTCCTACACCCATTATGGCAGAAGAAATTACGTGGGTGGTGCTGACGGGAATACCGAAAGCGGCGGCAATCGAAAGGACGATGGAGGCGCCTGTTTCAGCAGCGAATCCATGAACAGGTTTGAGGTGCGTAATACCAACACCGACAGTCTTAATGACATTCCAACCGCCCACATAAGTACCCAGCGCCATCATGGCGGCACAAATGGTAATCACCCAGATGGGAACGTGCACCGTTTGCAAAAACCCGCCGCTCACAAGCGCCATGGTAATAACGCCCATGGCTTTTTGGGCATCATTCATGCCGTGATTGAGTGCCATAAAACTGACCGATAAAATTTGTAATTTCCCAAACGTTTTGTTTATCCATCCGGGCGCTGCTTTTCGACATAACCAATAAATGACCACCATGATAATGAAACTGAGTACAAAACCAAGAATCGGAGAGACAAACAAAGCAATCAATACTTTAATGATGCCTTTTGCTTTAAGCGCATGCATACCAACGTGAACGATAACTGCCCCCACAATGCCCCCCACCAATGAATGTGTGCCGCTGATCGGAAGCCCTACGGTTGTACACCACGCAATCCAAACAGCCGCAGCAAACATGGCCGCTAAAACGGCTGTCTGACTGATATGCGCTGGGTCGACCAACCCACCGCCAATCATTTTGGCTACTTTTGTGCTGATGTAAGCGCCTGCAAAATTAAGAGCAGCTGCCAAAAGCAAGGCTTGAAGCGGTGTTAAGACGCGCGTTGAAATAACGGTGGCAATGGCATTGGCTGAGTCGTTCCAGCCCACAACAAAATCAAAAAAGAGTGCACTAATGATAACCAGAACGACTAAAAACATCTCATGCGACATACGATGGTGTGTCCTTAGCTGCTTTTAAGTGCAATGGATTCCAAAACGTTGGCAACATCTTCGCAACGGTCTGCTGCCCGCTCAAGATGTTCGTATATTTCCTTCAATTTCATGACTTCAACGGGATCTTTACCGCCGGCATTCATGAGATCAGCCACGGCATGACGCACAATTTGATCGGCCTGATTTTCTAAATTATTGATTTCGACGCAATGTTCAATGATGTTGTCATACTTGAGGTGAGTCGCTTTCGAAATGGCTTTTCGAAGCTCTGCGGCAGACCTGACCAACAAATCGATAATTTCAACCATTTGAGGGGTAGGCTGTTCGATTTGGTATAGGACAAACCGGTCTGCCACACCCCAAGCCAAATCCAAAATATCATCCAACTTGGAGGTTAACGCATGAATATCTTCGCGGTCAAAAGGTGTGACGAATGTTTTATCGAGTTTTGCAATAATTTCATGCGTTTGGGTGTCCCCGTCGTGTTCAGCAGCTTTCACTTCACTCGCATAACGCTGCACTTGATCAAAATTAGTCACCAAAGATTTTAAAGCCAAAACACCGCGTTCCATGTTTTGAGCCGCTTGTTCAAACATGGAAAAAAACTTTTCTTCTTTCGGAATAAGCCGAAACCCCATCGAACGCCTCCCTTGTTTGTTTTTATGGCGACAACACCCTTTTTTGATTTGATGCGAGAACTTAAATTCTTTCACTTGCCTCAGGAAGAGTTTGACATGCTTGACAACTCAAAAAGGGCGTTGTCCCTAATAATTTTCTATTCTTCCCAACCGTTTTTCGGAAACCCTTTCATCATTCTGACTGTTAAGATTGATAAAACATCTTTTTGATATTTACGGTAAAGCGTTGCATCAGAAGGCGACTCGATCGTCATTTCATCGGCCGTATTAGACCAGATCACGTGATTGTCCTTGGCATTAATCAGAAACGCTTGAAACCCTGCGCGGACTTTGCCGTCATGATCAAAATTTTCCGCATCCCATTTGGTTAGAGTGGCAAAAAAGTAAGCATCCGCTTTTTCAAAATAAGCATTTAACTGGCCGGTCGAGAAACCCTCGTCTTCCAAAATAGATAGTTCGCGGAATCGCGGGCCCACATCCTCGGGCAAATAAATTAAATAGCCTGAATCTAGAATCTTTTTGGAAATGTCCTGGTTAAGCGTGGTTTGTACAAATTCCGGATCATAATCTACTTGGTTACGAAGCAGTTTTTTTTCCTGGAACATCCTGGAAAACGACTCCCAAGTACCGGGCGAGGTTGATAAATAAATGGGTTGTGGAATATTTTTTTGGACGGGGATAATAGCGATAACCTTTTTATCCCTTGCCGTCACTGAGGCATCATCATTTGTTTTCTTTTTAAAAAAGAATGCGTGAGCGGTATTGGGAAACAAAACGGCCAGGGCCAAAGGTAGGATAAAAACTGCTAATACAAGTCGTTTTGAACGCATAAGCTTAAATTATAGGGACAACTCCCTTTTTACTCAACAAGTAAAACAAGCAAAAAGGGAGTTGTCCTTAATTGCAATTGACCGAAACCTAGTTTGACATAAAATAAGGGCCTATGTCAAAATTTGATCTGCTAACCCAAATCGGGAATACGCCCCTGGTGAAAATTAAACGGCTAAACCAGAATCCCCGGGTAACCATTTTGGCAAAATTGGAATGGTTCAATCCGGGCGGGTCTGTCAAAGACCGGGCTGCTTATCACATGATCTCATCCGGTGAGAAAAGCGGCGCTCTGACACACGAAAAAACCATTTTGGATGCCACCTCCGGGAATACCGGCATTGCTTATGCGATGATTGGCGCGCTGAAAGGTTACCGCGTTCAATTGGTTGTTCCGAAAAACATTTGTCATGAACGCCGGCACATGACTGCCGCTTATGGAGCCGAACTTATTTTCAGCGACCCGCGTGAAGGTTCTGATGGGGCCATCCGCAAGTGTTTGGAAATTTATCATGCCTCACCCGATCGATATTTTTTCCCCGATCAATACAACAATGACGAAAACTGGAAAGCACACTATCAAACAACCGGGCCTGAGATTTGGAAACAAACCGATGGGCAAATGACCCATTTTGTCGCTGGTTTAGGTACATCAGGAACTTTCATGGGAACCGGCCGTTTTCTGAGGGAAAAAAACAAAAACATACGACTCGTTCAGGTGCAGCCTGATGCGCCTTTCCACGGATTGGAAGGCTGGAAGCACATGAAAACTGCCATTAAACCTGGTTTTTACCGTGAAGATTTCGCGGATGAAACCATCGAGGTATCCACCGAAGAATCACACCGAACTACCAAATTATTAGCTAAAAAAGAAGGTTTGTTCGCGGGCGTCTCGCCTGGCGGTGCCATGGCGGCGGCACTCAAACTTGCTCAAAAATTGAGTTCTGGTACAATTGTCGTTATCTTTGCTGACGGTGGAGACCGTTATATGAATGAAAAGTTTTGGGAAGTGGAGGAATAAATGACAGTCACTGTTTTAGTGCCGACAGCTTTGCAATCAATGACCGGTAATCAAGAGTCGTTGAAGTTACAGGGCAAAACGGTCGGTGAGGTTTTATCTGACCTCACAAGTAAATATCCCGATTTAAAGAAACACCTTTTTAATGAAAAAGGGGATCTTAGAAGCTTTGTCAATTTGTATGTGAACGATGAAGATATCCGCTATCAAGATCAAGGCAATACTGTATTGAATGAGGGCGACACGCTGACGATTGTACCCTCCATCGCAGGCGGCGCCAAAGGCCTTTCCAACGATGAAATTAAACGCTATTCACGCCATCTGATCCTCCCGGAGGTCGGCAAGGAAGGGCAAGAAAAGCTGAAAGCGGCCAAAGTACTTTGCGTGGGAACGGGCGGGTTGGGCTCTCCCATGTCTCTTTATTTGGCGGCGGCCGGTGTCGGAACCATTGGTCTGATCGATTTTGATGTGGTCGATTTTACCAACTTACAACGGCAAATTCTTTTTGGGACGCAAGACGTTGGAAAATCTAAAGTCAAAACAGCTGCCGAGAGGCTCACGGCCATCAATCCCCATGTCAAGGTCATTGGTCATGAAACAAAACTTTCTTCAGAAAATGCGATGGATATTTTGAGCGAATACGACATTGTGGCTGACGGCACCGATAATTTTCCGACGCGTTATTTGGTGAATGATGCTTGTGTGCTCTTAAATAAACCCAATGTTTACGGCAGTATTTTTCGCTTCGAAGGACAAGCCTCTGTTTTTGATGCCGGCAAAGGACCTTGTTATCGGTGCTTGTATCCAGAACCACCGCCGCCCGGATTAGTCCCTAGCTGTGCGGAAGGCGGTGTGCTTGGTATTTTGCCAGGCATCGTTGGTGTTATTCAAGCGACCGAAGTGGTGAAATTAATTCTAGAAAAAGGCGACAGTTTGATTGGCCGATTTCTTATTTTTAACGCACTCAAAATGAGTTTTCGAGAAATGAAGCTGCGTAAAGATCCGGACTGCCCTATTTGCGGTCCTTACCGTACGATTACAAAGTTAATTGATTATGAGCAGTTTTGCGGGTTAGCAATCGGTCAGGAATCTGTTGGTGAAGCCGCGGCCAAAGCTCAAGATCAGCTTGAAATTTCTGTCAAAGAACTCAAAAATAAATTAGACAACCAAGAAATTGTGCTGGTCGACGTCCGGGAACCGCACGAATATGATATCTGCCGTATTGAAGGCGCTCGGCTCATCCCGCTCGGGGAACTTCCGAACCGGATAGATGAACTAGACAAAAATGACTCTATCGTGCTTCACTGCCATCACGGCGGCAGAAGCATGCGTGCACTTCACATTCTGCAAAACGCCGGCTTCACCAAATTGAAGAATCTTGCCGGCGGCATTGACGCCTGGGCGGAGCAAATTGATCCCGACATGGCAAGATATTAAGGCGTACAGTGTACTTCGTACATCGTACATCGGTTTTGTGAACAAGTTTTAATCCCCCACGAAAATAATAATCAACAAAGGGGGAAAATGTGGAAATAATCAAAAATTTCAAAGAACTTAGAATATGGCAAAAAGCAATGGAAATCGCAAGAGACGTCTACCGCATATCTAAGCAATTTCCGAAAGAAGAGATTTACGGGTTAACAGCACAGATCAGACGCTCTGCCATTTCAATCCCTTCTAATATCGCTGAGGGTTTTAAGCGATTTCATTGTAAAGAACAAAAACAATTCTTATCTGTTGCTCAAGGTTCGGCTGCAGAACTCGAGACACAGCTAATCCTCTCGGCCGAATTAGACTTCATGACTCAACAACAATTTGAATCAATCAATGACAAAATTGACCATTTATCGCGAATGATTTCTGTGGCAATTAGGAAGTTTTAACTCTTTTATTACCGAGGTACGAGGTACGATGTACGAAGTACGAATACCTAAACGCATCATTGACGCGATTTACCGCCACGCGGTCGCAGAATTCCCGCACGAATGTTGCGGCGTGATTGTCGGCCCAAAAATTGGGGTCGGAACCCAATCAAAGGGGTCTGACCCCAATTTTGATCTCGAAATGGCACTTCCCTGCCGCAATCTGCAAAATGAAATGCACTCCAAAGATCCTCGGCATTTTCCGCGAACAAGTGAGGAGGCTTATTTTTTAGATCCAAAAGATATGCTGAATATCCAAAAGATATGCCGTGAAAAGAGCCATGCTTTAAAGGTCATTTATCATTCGCATGTGAATGTCGGCGCTTATTTTTCAGCTGAGGACAAAAAACAAGCTTTGTTTGAAGGAAATCCCATCTACCCCAACGTTAATTTTATGGTGGTGGATGTCACTAATCAACAAGCATTAGGAGCAAAATTTTTTACGTGGAATGCTGCTCAAAAAGATTTTGTGGAAGTCCCCTGGACAATGGGCTGATTAGGCAAATAAAGCGGCGAGACGATCCAACTTCACCAAGGCCGTTAACCCTGCGCTAAAAATAAACGGCATATTGGTTAAAAATTCCCAAAAGCTGAATAACCTCAAAGCGGAAAGCGCACCCAACAAGACGAGGGCAAACTGAACACATACTTGCCAGCTGAACGATGTGTTAATGGGCACAATGTATTTAAAACGCTTGGCCTGGGATTTGCTAAATTTCTTCTGCTTGATTAAATCAAAGAAAGCATTTTCTTCGTCCAAAATGTCTCGCCAAAGCGACGCCACATTGTTGAAGTTCTGATCCGGTGTCAGTACCCGGTCATACAAATCACTCATCATTTGAGAACGGGCTTTATGCTCGGCAAGCGATGCTTGCGACAGCCTTCGTGCCCAAAGCAGTTTGTGCACAATCCCGGCCCCCAAAGCAAAAAACCAATACAAGAATGGCTCAACCGGTATATAGCGTTCACGGTTGTAGGCCAAAAATAGCGGAAATAAAATAAGGGCAGCCCCGGCACCTTTGGCCAGTAAATCGCAAGCAGCAAATTCAAAACGCTTGCCTTCCGAGGCATGGCGGGCACTGGCTTGATCAAGCTTGGATGCCGTGTGGATGATTCGTTCCAGGTAAGGCTTAACCTGCTCGAGGTTAAGTTCTTTGATTTCAGTCTTCGCTAAAGTATTTTCTTCCATTGTCTTTGCGTGGGGTCAGACCCTCTGGATCTGAGCCCTGCTAATTGAGCGGCATTCTACACGATTTTTGAATCCAGGGAAATATTTTTCGCACTTGGGGTCAGGTCCCGGACCTGACCCCAAGGATTTGGTTAAGCGGCGCACTCGCCTTTGCCGACTTGCAATTTGAAGGGCGCCTCTTCCGTCCAGTCTTGGTAAGTTTCGGGCTTTTGGTCAAAAGCATCCAGCGTTGTGAATTGGGCAAGCTTTTCACCCATGGCTTTCGGACCTAAACGGTGCGCATAGGCTTGAAAGGTTTCGCCTGTTTGGCGTTCTTTTTTATAAACAGAAACCAAGTATTTGACAGCTTCCGGTATACGACGTGCCGGAATGCGGATAGCTGACTGCCCAAACGTTGCTTTTTCGTGAACTGTCCCCCCGCCTACCATCATTTCATAATGCGGAACTAGCTTGCCATTCACTTGGCGAGCTGTTCCGTAAAAACCAAGTGAGGCAATATGGTGCTGGCCGCACGAATTCGGACAACCTGAGATTTTGACATCAATATCAGTATCATGTGACATCTCACTTAAACCGTTGTTAAACAATTCATCCAATGCTTGTGCCAGACCGCGTGATTTGGTAATCGCTAAATTACACGTATCAGAACCGGGACAGCGGGTAATATCGACGAAATGCTCCGCCCCATCAAATGCCAGTTTGATTGCTTGCAGTTCTTTAAAAACCAAACCAAGCAAATCTTCTTTCACCCAACGCAAAACCATATTTTGTGTAATGGTGGTTCTGAGTCTTCCGCCGCAATATTTTCTTGCGATTTGTGCAAGTCCTCGCAGTTGAGCAGGTGTGAGATCGCCCAAAGGACATCTAATTTGAACGGTGTAAAAACCATTTTGTTTTTGTTTGAAAGCATTTGTTTTAATCCATTTTTCAAATTCAGGCGAGCTGACCTTCTCACCCTTCGCAGAAACTGCCGGCGCTTTCTCTTCTGTGATGTCAAAATCACGGTAGGCAGTCCCGGCACGCGTCAAGAGAACAGATGTCCGTTCAGCTAGAATGGTTTGACGGAACTTCTCCTCACCCCACTCTTCGAGTAAAAATTTCATCCTGGCGCGGGAACGATTTTTACGGTTTCCCAAACGATTGTGAATACGGACCGCTGCTTCGCAAGTTGGTAAAAGCAAATCAACGGGTGTAAAAGGCTCCAGGAGAACAGCCGAGATGGGATGGCTCCCGAGACCGCCGCCCAAATAAATTTTGAATCCGCGCACTTCTTTTCCGTCCACTTTCTGAACCGCGGCCAAAGCACCGATATCGTGGATGGGCAGCCGCGCATAATCTTTGGTCTGCGAACCTTCAAAGGCAATTTTAAATTTTCGCGGCAAATCTTGATTCAAAGGGTTGCGCAGAAAATATTTCATCACAACTTCCGCGTAAGGTGTCACATCAAACAGTTCTGTTGGGTCAACCCCTGCGTAAGGCGAAGCGGTAACGTTACGTACCGTGTTGCCGCAAGCCTCGCGCGTGGTCAAACCTGATTGGGCCAAAATACTTAAAACTTTCGGAACATCACTCCGTTTAACACGGTGAATTTGAAAAGCTTGCCGCGTCGTCACATGGGCCAATTTTGGCGGGGCGAATTTTTCTGTCACTTCTGCGACAGCTTCCAATTGATCGGAATTGACAACACCAAGCGGACATTTGATACGCATCATATGCGTGTCATCGCTGTTACGGATACCGTAGGTGCCGTTATTGAGACGGAACTTTTTAAAGTCATCCATAGAAATCTCGCCCCGTTCGAGCTTGATCAACATCTGCTCGAAAGCTTTGATTTCCTCCGGCATCGTTAAATTAAACATGTCTCTAGGCATGACCTAAACCACCTTTTTAAGGAGATAAATTAAATCGTACTAAATTAGTCCGATTTCAATTTTAAAACCCATTGCCAATCAGGTCAACAGGAAACAGGGGAAAAATAATTATTTTTAAGTATAAATTTTTTCTAAATGATTGATATAAAATAAGTTATAAGAAGTTATCATTTACCAAGATTATTTAAGATGGCTTTGCAAAAGGCGGGCAGATCATCCGGCTTTCTGGAAGTAATCAAATTCCCGTCCTGGACCACTTCTTGATCTAAAAACTTAGCCCCGGCATTAACTAAATCATCTTTAATAGCGATATAAGCGGTGAGAGTCCTTCCTTTACAAATTCCCGCAGAAGCTAAGACCCAGCCGGCATGACAAATAGCTGCTACGATTTTTCTTTGTTGATCCATGACTTTCACAAATTGGAGTACCGCTTCAGATAACCGCAACTTATCAGGCGCCCAACCGCCCGGAATCACCACGGCATCAAAATCGGCCGGTTTGACATCATCAATGGAACAATCCGCATCGATGGGATACCCCCATTTGCCTTTGTAATGTTTTTGACGGCGCGGCTCTACTGTCACGACGGTATGTCCCGCTTCGCGCAAGCGTAAAATAGGATACCAAACCTCAAGGTCTTGGTAAAAATCTTCGACTAAGACAGCGATTTTTGACATTGATATCTCCTGTTTTTCTAAGCATATGGCGTATATTGTTTAGATTCCAGAAACCAGCAACCAGTTACCAGTTACCAGTTTTGCTAAAAACGTGCTTCTGGTTACTGGCAACTGGTTTCCGGTAACCAGGTTTCTAGATGCGAAATGCTATCCTTTAATCACGCCCATTGGCCGCATGCGCGCAACTCGCCTTGCAATTCCCGCTTGATGAACAACTGCCACCACTTCATTGACATCCTTGTAGGCCGCAGGCTGTTCTTCAGCCACACTTTTATAGCCGCGTCCCATGACAATGATACCTTGTTTTTCAAGTTCGGTTTCAATTGATCTACCGTGCGCATGTTTGACAGCTTGATGGCGGCTCATGACACGTCCCGCACCGTGGCAGGTTGTTCCAAACGTTTCATCTGCTGCTTGCTGCGTGCCGACCAATAAATACGAAAACCGCCCCATATCACCGGGAATGATGACAGGCTGCCCTAAATCTTTGTAATCTTCCGGAATTTCTGCATGTCCCGGCGGAAAAGCACGCGTCGCGCCTTTTCGGTGCACGCAAAGCGTTTTCTTTTTGCCGTCAATGGTATAAGTTTCAAACTTTGCAATGTTGTGCGCCACATCATAGATTAAATCCATGCCTAATTTTCGCCATCCCGTTTCAAATACTTTCTCAAAAGAATGCCTCGTCAAGTGTGTCAGCATTTGCCGGTTACCCCATGCGTAATTGGCTGCTGCACGCATGGCGCCTAAATATTGCCTGCCTTCTTGAGAGTGAATCGGTGCGCAGGCTAATTGCGGATCAGGCACTCGAATGTTGTATTTTTGAAGCGCCTGTTTGGCAATCCCCAGAAAATCATCACAAACTTGATAACCAAACCCGCGTGAACCGGAATGAATCATGACTGTCACGGTTCCGACAGCAAGGCCAAATCTGTTTGCCTTATCTTCATCAAAAACTTGATCAACCACTTGCACTTCCAGGAAATGGTTGCCCGAACCCAAGGTGCCTAATTGTGATTTTCCGCGTTCATAAGCACGGTCCGAAACAGCTTCCGGATTTGCTTCATCCAGCGCCCCTTGGGCTTCGGTGTGAGCCAAATCTTCCGACCCGCCAAAACCTTTCGTCACAACAAACTCAGCGCCTTTCACCGCCAATGCTCTGAGATCGCGCTCGGAAAGTTTGACACGGCCCGATTGTCCGACACCGCAGGGAACATCATTAAATAACGTAGCGATCAAAGATTTCAGTTTTGGTCTGACATCGGCCTCTTTTAAATCGGTTCTTAATAAGCGGACACCGCAATTAATATCATAACCAACGCCGCCGGGAGAAATAACACCGTCTTGATCAGGATCTGTTGCCGCAACACCTCCGATCGGAAAACCGTAACCCCAATGAATATCCGGCATGGCAAGCGAATAACGGACAATGCCCGGCAAATGCGCCACATTAACCACTTGCTCAAGCGCCTGATCAAATTGCATGGTCTCTAAAAGTTTTTCATTGGCAAAAACCATGCCGGGTACGCGCATACCGGGCATATAATCACGTGGAATCTGCCATCTGTTCTCGTCAATTCTTTTGAGTGGAACTTGTGTTTGTGTTTTCATAGCTCAAGAGAAATCAGCTGCCAGCTTGCCGGAAACCAGAGAAGCTGGTTGCTGGATTCTGGTAACTGGTTACGCCTTTCTAGTTTTTATCCGGCATTTCCCGCCAGCGCCGGTGCATCCACAACCAATTACCCGGCATTTCACGAATGCGTTTTTCAATAGCCGTTGTAAAAAGTTGTGTATTGGCTTGCGTATCGCGATCCAGATTTTTTGTTTTGACCAATGAAAACTCAGGCTCGTAAAATGTTATGATTTTGGCGTGTTCATCACGCTTGCAATAAGCAAAAATAACGGGGACATTCATTTTAGCAGCTACCCGTGCGGCCAAGCCGGATGCCCAGCATTGCCTTCCAAAAAATTGAACCGAAACTGCTCCCTGCCGTTCGTGCTGATCAATCAGAAAACTCACGACTTGATTGGCTTTCAGCAAAGTCACTGTCTTGCGGATGGCTCCCAGTTTGTCGACCAATTGCAATCCGGCATAGCCTCGCATGTGGGTAATGTATTGGTAAACATACGGATTCTTAATAGGCCGGGCAATGGCATGCATCGGAAGACCTGCCATGGCGGTGGCTGCTGCCATCACTTCCCAATTGGTTAGATGCGAAACAATCAGAATGAGTCCTTTTTTTTGCTTCAACGCTTCATGAACACGTTCAGCATGAACATTTTGAATGTACCCTTTTTTCGCCAGTGTGGGAATGCATACAAACTCGACAGCCACACGCGCCATGTTGATAAATGCATCGCGCGCAATGGATTTGATTTCTTGAGAATTTTTTTCCGGAAAAGCCGCTTGAAGATTCTGGATAGCGATTTTTTGTCTTTTAGGGAGTGCGTGAAACAGTAAAATCCCTACCTGCCGGCTCAGAAAAATGGTGAAAGAATAAGGAATTAAATTAGCCATGGCTGCTACGAACCGAAAGAAAAGAAACTCTGCTAAATAAATTGATTTGCGAAGCGGATAAATTGCTTTAGCCATATACCCGTCTTTCGTCTGTGCCCGCTTGGAGCGCTTCATCTTGATGTTTTTGTTGCATAAAAGAAAGTTCGTTCCCGTAAGCAGCCCGCCAACGCCGGTGCATCCACAACCAATCGCCGGGGCGTTTTCGGATTTCTTCTTCTATTTTGTCATTTAAGAATTGCGTATTGCTGACAGCATCTGCCTCTTCATCGCCGGAATTTTTCAGAAAATAAGGGCCGTTCGAGCGAACCACAAGCCAATCATTTTCGTCTCGATCTGCAAAGCAAGTGATCACGGGAATTTGCCACTTGGCCCCAATCCGAGCCGGTAACGTAGTGGTAAAACATGGTTTGCCGAAAAAATTTGTTTTCACGGCACCTTGCCGTTCGTGCTGATCAATCAAAAAACCAAACAAATAATTGTATTTGAGTTGTTTCATCACTTCACGAATGGCACCTGCCTTATCTATCGAAACCGTTCCGGTTAAACCCCTTAAATATTTTACATAGTTATATAGATAAGGATTCCGAAGCGGCCTGCCGATCGTGTAAGAAGTGTGCGCGGCTCCGCAGACAATCGCAACGGCTTCCCAGTTGGTCAAATGAGAAACAATAACGATGACGCCTTTTTTATATGCAAGCGCTTTTTGAACCACTTCCGGTTTATCAATCTTGAAGAAATCCTTATTCCGCAAAAGTTTCGGGAATCGGATAAATTCAATACCAATTTTGCCCATATTGGCAAAGGAATCCAAAGCGATTGTCTTAATTTCTGCTTCACTCTTTTCCGGAAAAACCATCCGTAAATTATGGAGGGCAATCGTCCGGCGTTCCGATAATATGTAATAGAATAGCCGGCACATTGATCTGGCAATGCACTTAGCTAAACCGAACGGAATCAAATTGAGCAAACCTGCGATCAGCCTAGCCAACAAATAGTGAAGAAAATAAATAAACCGAATCATAAATTTAAATATCAATGATAAACCGTGCCAGGAAACCTTTCTTTGTTTTCCGAAATAGAAGCTGGTGATCTGTCACGGCTTTGACTTCGCGGCCCAATGGATGCTTGGTACTTGTCAATTTTTCTCCTCCGATAACAGCCTTAAGCGCCTCGAAAGTGAGTGCCTCTATCTTAAATTTTGAGAAGACAATTCTTTCTTTCTCAAATAAAAATAAAAGTTCTTTAAGCCATGATAAAAAAAGTTCTTCGCCTGAAGTGCTTCTAAGTTCAATCACTCTGCTTTCGTTTGCTTCTATTTGATCTAAATCCGTTATCACACTGAATAAAGCACTGGCCGCTTCTTCAAAAATACTTTCAAAAGTGTCGCCCCAAACTTCGAAACCAAGGTCAGCTGTGTGATCAAAAGCTTTAAATCCCCGTCGTGACTGAGGCATGGGATATTATAACAAACGAAGGAATATGGGGTCAGCACCTGAAGCTTTCATTAAAAATAGCAAGTAACGTTAATGAACTTCAGGTACTGACCCCAAGGATAGATTAAACGGTAGTGTTGATTTTTATCGAGTGACGGTAACCCCAGCCAATCGCAATCATGCCAAGGGTAACAGCAATAATTAATGTCAAGCCATTCGCAGCGCCATAATGAGCGGGTGCGAGCATGCCAAAAAGCATCGGTCCTGACATAAAGGTGTTCATTCGTGATGCTTTCGAGGCTTTGGTGCGTAAAACAGCCAATGCTTCACCAGCCACTTTCTTGCCTAAGATTTTTTGCTGGGCCGGCCAAATGATGAACCACACATTAAACCACATGGCGGTACCAAAAAGCATTCCCATTAAGATCCAAATTGCACGGCCGGTAATTTTGCCATCGACCATAAAATTAGAAGACGGACCAAAACCGGCGCCAGGCGTGTACATGTAATTGACTGTAAACAAGTATAGCCCTGCTAAAAAGGTGATCATGGCTCCCCACCTAAACCACCATAAAGCACGCGGCATCAACTGAGGATTGACTGCTTTCTTGGTTGCATCATCCAGAGAAGCCTGCATGGGAATATTAACAAAGTTGAAAAAATAAAGATGACCAATCCATGTAATACCTGCCATCACATGAAGCCATCTCACCAACAAATGAACATTACTAAAAGCATCCTGTAGAGCCATACGCTCCTCCTTTTTTCAGCTTGTCTTAATTCACTTCCGTCGATGAGGGGTGATAATTTTAGGCGTTACCCAGTGACGCTCAATGTAACATAGGAGACCCTCGAACGTCAATGCTCTCGGTTATTGAAAAGCGTCTCGGGTCTTGACAGCCTTAAAATCAATTCGGCGTCCGCAGGGGGAAAAGAATAATCAAGCAGTTGGCGGGGTTGAACCCATTTTAGCGCTCGGCAACCAAGTGTTTTTGGCTTACCGCGTTCCAAACGGGCCCAATAAAAAGATAAGGCGACAGAACGGTCTGGATAGTCATACTTAACGGATTGATACCTGGCGCCCACTTCAATCTCAATGCCGACTTCTTCCTTAACTTCTCTTTTGAGACAGCCGCGCAAGGTTTCATTTTTCCGGCGTTTTCCCCCTGGAAATTCCCACAAGCCTCCCATAAAATCATCTAAATAACGTTGCGTAATGAGAAAACGCCCGTCATTTTCGTTGCGAATTAAAGCAGCCGCTACTTCAACGTAGGCTTTCTTTTTTCGAGACCTGCTCTTTGTCTTTTTTTCGGGCATCGTTGTTTTGATCATAAGGGGGAGTTATTATAGTAGAAAAACTTTGGTTGACAAGTACTTAGCGTATAGCCAATAGCGTTTAGTGCATAGGATAAGGAGAAAATTGGCTTACCTAAACTTTATACAACCTATACGCCAAACACTGCCCCGCTATATGCTAGTGCGCTTTGACACTTGAAATTGGCGGTTGTGAAAATGCCGCTGGAAGGGCTTTAACAACCCCAGTGAACACGCGGAACAGCTCATTTTAATTGTCTAACGGTACTAGGTTCTGTTGATTTTTCGAAATACAGGCCGATAAATCTCCTATAAAATAAGGAGATGCCAATGAATCAACCCTGTTTAAACAA
>PCVY01000009.1:0-1382 GCA_002787155.1 Candidatus Abzuiibacterium crystallinum
GTTGTCACTGTTTTAGCCTTCATTTTTTCTTTTCCTCAATTTGCTTTCGCCGTTGGCTCCTCTGGTTTTGAAAATGCTTCGTATAGCGCCCGCTCCCTAGGTCAATCGAACGCTGTCGTCGCACGTCCCGAAGAGCCTTCTACCATCGTTTTTAATCCTGCAGGTATTCCGGAGCTGAAGGGTGTTCAGTTTCAGATGGATTTGGCAGGTTTGACCACACACACCTGGTACAAAAATCCCAGTACCGGCGATATTGAAATGAATACACCTCAACTGGTTCTGATTCCAACTGGTTTTGCCACCGCTAATTTGGGAGAAGCTTTTGATAACCGTTTAGGGGTAGGAATTGGCATGACGTATCCGTTCGGTTTGAATAATCGATATGAGTCACATGGCGTTGCTAGGTATGTGGGCCACAATAACCGTATTAAGATTTTAGGGCTTACCATGGCAGCGGGTTATCAGGTGACGGATAAATTTAATGTAGGCGGTGGCGCCGTTTACTACAACATGTATCAGTATGATCAAGTTCTAAATTATCCAAATAGCTTCATCCTAAGCACCCCCGGGTTAGCCGACGGAAGAGCCAAGACTTATTTTTCCGGTAAAGGCTGGGGATGGATTGCAAGTTCACTGTATAAGATAACCAAGAAGCATCAGGTTGGGGTCTTTTACAGAAGCAAAGCCAACGTGAAAGCGCATGGACGCGTGAAGATAGAGGATTTACAATTTGGTCAGTTACAAGGTTTTTCTACCACGCCTTACTGGGAATCGGCAGGAAAGACCGATGTCAACTTGCCTTCGAATCTCACCATTGGTTATGCTTATATTCCGTCCGACAAATGGGCTTGGGAATTGGACTTAGGTTGGACACACTGGAGCGTGTTCAGCGATCAAAATTTTGAATGGGATGACGCCAATACGGTTATTAATTCATTAGGAACCATTTCACGCAATTATCACAACACGCTCAGTTTAAATACGGGCGGTCATTACCGGTTAAATGATAAATTCGATTTGCTTGCGGGTATGTTTATGTATTCAGCAGCTTCGCCGGAAGATCATTTTGATGCCGTGATACCGGATGCGGCAAGAATTGCAGGCACGTTTGGTTTTACTTACAACATTACAAAAAAATTAGATTTTTCAGCAACATACCTGTCACTTTTCTTTTTAGAAAGAAGCATCCACAATCAAGCTATCATAGACAAAAGCGGCACTAGCATTGACGGCAAATATAGCACTTTCATTCACGGCTTCATGACAGGTTTCACTTACCGCTTTGGCGATCAAACTGACGGCGTCCTAAAACCTTCCAACGGCCACGTTGAACCGCTGTAAGAGCACCAGACGTAAGTCATAAGGGCACAAGCGGTCAATTA
>PCVY01000009.1:1413-7920 GCA_002787155.1 Candidatus Abzuiibacterium crystallinum
CTGCAGTGTTAATCAATCCTATTTTCAACCAAACCGAGATCGAGGCAGCGTTTGTAGAGGAGATCAGCGACTTTTTCCAGATCAAAAGGCTTCATAAAGAAAGGGGTATCGGGCGGCAGGAGTTTCATTTCGGAAGCCGGCACTTGCGAGGCGCTGATAATGAAGTACTGTTTGGCCGCCCAGTCTTCAATGGCTTGAAGTTTACCAAAAAGTTCTGTTCCGCTCATCATCGGCATTTTCCAATCCAAAAGCACAAAATCCGGCTCCATAAAAGATGCTTTTTCTATGGCTTCAAGGCCTGAGAGGGCATACTCGACTTCGAAAAGTGCTTTAGGGTAAGAGCGGAAGAAGTCACTCACGATCTCGCAGTATTCGATTTCATCATCCACGATTAAAATTTTAGCCTTAGGCGTGACTGATTTTTCTTGGTCAAAATCAGGCTCGAAGGCAATTTTTTCGGTTAAATCAGCGACAGCTTTCAGAAGCTTGTCGGTGCTGGGCGGTTTGGCAATAATCCGATCAATCTTAACACCTTTTAAACGGTCTTCATACTGAGGTAATTGCCCGGTCAAAATAATGGCTTTGAGATGCGGCTGCTGCTTGCGCAGCTGTTTAAGGAGCTCAACACCATCCAGCTTGGGCATCTGAAGATCTAAGATGAGAAGATCGACTAGCATATGCCGTGCCAACCGGACAGCTTTTTCAGAGTCTGTTTCGGCAATGACATCAAAGCTGCTTTCCCGAAGGAAGCCGGACACAGCATCGATGACAGAGGGATCATCATCTACCAATAGGATCAGTTTACGTTTAGCTTCTTCAGTCATAAAGTCATCATAAGCGTCGTAAGTGAAGTTACGGCCATATCTTAGCAAAATATAAGGATCAGACAAGTTCTTTTTTACGTGGGGTCAGGTCCGGGACCTGACCCCTGGAATGAGTATTGATTTTAGGACTGAATGGGAGCAGTATATGAACAGGTTTCAGGGGACAGGGATCAGGGAACAGGAATAGAAGAGGTAAAATGTCATTGCGAGCCCGCGTAGCAGGGCGTGGCAATCTCGGAAAAAAGAAACACGAAGTCTTTCTAAAGAATTGGAGATCGCCGCGTCCCCGCCGAGCAGCGTGGCGGGTCCTCGCGATGACGCGAGCTCTGATCCCTATTCCTGCAAAACCTGTTCTCAAATGAAATAAGGAGATGGCCGATAAAATAGTGTTAGCGTATAGTTTATAGCGGATAGCGTATATTAAAGATTAAAAACGCATATGTCATTGTGATCCGCCTGAGACGGAGAAGCACTTTCGGAGAAGAACGTCAAGTTCTTCCCGAAAAGTACTCGCGCATAAAGCGCGCGTGCAATCTCGCAAAAATAGTAGATTGTTAGTCTAGAGATCGCCGCGTCCCCGCCAAGCAGCGCGGCGGGTCCTCGCGATGACAAGTGATTAAATCGATCCTTCATGACCAATAAGAATAAGAACGAAATCAAAATCCATATCCGGCAAACAATCCCCGCCTCCAAGAGGCGTGTCTTTGCCGCGCTTCTGGGGATGAAAGATTTTCACACCTTCATGCCTAATGTCAAAGAGAGTAAGGTGCTTGAGAGCGGCAAGAATTCGGCCCTCATGAAATGGCATGTGGAGATTGAAAATTTTCCCATCCGCTGGGCAGAGCGCAATATCATCAACCGCAAGCTTTACACCATTTCATTTAAAGCCATTGACGGCGATCTTCACCTTTTTGAGGGGCGTTGGAAGGTGACGGATGATGACGAAGGCGCTGCTATCGATCTCCAAGCTTCCATCGAAACCGGAATTCCTTTCTTGCAAAAATTGGTAGGTAATATTTTGCAAAAGAAAATTGAGAAAAATTTTGAGGAAATTTTAATTTCACTTGAGCGCCATGTGCGTGAAGATTATTACCGCGTTAATCTTCCCGTCAAAAATTTATCCGGTTACGGCTTGATTGGCCATCCTTATAACTATGCCCACATGCTCAGGTATCTTCATTCGCTTAATCCCGGCATGAAAGTCCCCTCGCGCGAATTTTTGGGCAAACTCTTTGACATGACACCGCCGCATAAAGCCTGTGACGTGAACCCCATCGATACGCCTTCAGGCTTGCGGTCTTTTGGTCATTTTATTGTTTGTCCCATTATCCCCGAAATGCTGGATGTCAATTTAGAAGCCGTGTTTGAACGTGTGATCGGTGCGATCCGCGTAGCCGAAACGCTTCGCTGCGGGATTGTTACCCTGGGCGGATTTACTTCAATTGCGGGCGAGCGTTTTGGCCGTGAAATTCCCAAACTGGTACAAGTGCCCGTCACAACCGGTAACACGTTTACGGCTGCGCTCACGATCGAAGGCGTGCTCCGCGGGTGTGAACGCATGGGTGTTGACCTGGCGCGTGCCAATCTGGTTGTCATTGGCGGCAGCGGTGATATTGGCGGAGCAGTCGCACGTGTATTGGCCGAAAAAGTGAAGCATGTGACGCTTCTGGCGCGTAACATCGAAAGGCTTCGGGTCGAGCAAGGCATGATCGAACGGATGGGTAAGGCAACCGTCGCGATCGGATCGGACATTAATCTCTCGATTGCCGATGCGGATATCGTGATTGCGGCGGCGAGCGCGACGCATTCGTTTATGGATCCGAGCAATTTTAAATCCGGCGCTGTCATTTGCGATATCGGTTATCCCAAAAATATTGCCTATTTAGTGAAGAACCGCGATGACATTTTAATTTTCTCGGGCGGCCTTTGCTCGCTGCCGTCCGACTTCAAGCTAAACGCAGGTTTCGATTACGGCCTCCCGACACGTAAAATTCTTTACGGCTGTTTTGCCGAGGCGATCCTGCTGGATTTGGAAAAGAAATTCGAAAGTTTTAGTTACGGCAAAGGCAACATCACAAAGGAAAAGATTGAACTCGTTATGTCAATTGCCCATAAACACGGGTTTGGCCTCGCGCCTTTCTTCTGGGGCGACCGCCTCCTGGGCGAGCAGGAATTCGAAACCATCCGGGAGAAAATTAAGAGGTAGGGATCAGGGGGGCAGGGAACAGGAATGTGTCATTGCGAGCGCAGCGAAGCAATCTAGGAAATGCGGGATAATTGTAAGGAGGGATATGTTTATATCCTGACGAATAGAAACAACAAAGTTCTTTACACTGGCGTTACAAGTAATTTGATAAAACGGGTGAGCGAACATCGTTCAGATGTAGTTGCAGGGTTCAGTAAGAAATATCGTACGCATAAATTGATTTACTATGAATTGTGCGGATCAATCGAATCAGCGATTTTGCGGGAAAAACAAATTAAGGGTGGTTCACGACAAAAAAAGATAAATTTAATTAATGAACTTAATCCTGAATGGAAAAGATCTGTACGATCGTATTATTGCTTAAGATTGCTTCGCTCCCTACGGTCGCTCGCAATGACAGAATAAGAGAAGCGCCTCGCATGACTGGATAAGTGAAGCACTCCATCAAAATGAAAGTGGTAACTAATTTAAAGTCATTGCGAGAACGACGGAGTCGAACGAAGCAATCTAAGATTGAAATTACTTTCCCGCTACACTTCTTGGCGGGCCGCCATGACGAATAAAAAATGAATCAACCGATTGCAGATCTATTATTCAATCCTGCCATTTACCAGTTCAACTGGTTTTCTGTGCCGCTTTTGATCGTGGCCATCATTCTCACGCTTATCGGTTTTTTTGTTTTAAAACAGCATCCCCAGGCGCGTACCAATCAAACTTTTTTTTACCTTTGCTTAGGGCTTACCATGTGGCTGGTGGGCTATGCGTGGATGTACAGCATTATAGATGCGGCGTCTGCGCTTTGGCTTTACCGGCATTTTACTTTTTTGGGCGTCGTGCTGATCGCGATTAACGTTTACGCCTTTTCGGTGATGTGGCTTGAGTTGTGGGAGCAGCAAAAATGGCTCGTGATAGCAGGCTATCTGTTTTCATTCAGCTGTTATTTTCTGGCTTGGAATTCGCCTTTGGTCGTGCCTTTTGTCGAGAAGTATTTTTGGGGATATTATTCGCGCTACGGGCCGGTGGGAGTACTTTTCTTCGCCTCGTTTGTTTTTTATTTCTTTGCCGCTTTCGGCAACTTTATTTACCGCTTGCGATATCCTATCCCGACCGTCCAGAAAAGGCAGATTTATCCCGTCATCGCGGCTTTTTGTTTTGCCATCACGGGCTGTGTGGATTTTATTCCCAAGATCGTGCATGCTGAAATTTTTCCGTTTGGTTTTCTCTCTGCCTTTTTTTGGATTATGGGCATGGCCTATGCCATTGTGACTTACAAAGTGATGGATATTGAAACTGTTATCCATAAAACGCTTCTGTGGGTGACGACTTCGGCGCTTTACGTCGTGCCTATCGGTATCATTGCCTATTTTGCAAAAGATTGGCTGGTAGGGCTCAGCCCGACGGTTTTTGCTTTGACGGCGTTTGTCTTTTTTTTAGCGTTCATCCCGCATGTTCAAATTGTCCAGCCTAAAATTGATCAGCTTTTTCAGCGGCGAAAATATGACCTCAACCGCATTGTGGCTCAGTTTTCACAAGAGCTGGTGCATTTAAAGAGTTTGGAAGACCTGTCGGAACATATTTTAGCGACCGTGAAGCGCACCCTCTATCCGGATGCTTTGAACCTTCTTTTGTGGGACACAGTCAAAGGGAAGAGCCTTGTTTTTAAGCCCGGCAAACGAGCACTTGAAATTTCGACGCATGCTTTTAATGACTTGTTTTTATTTTTAGGTTCTTACAACGCTGTTATTTTAAAAGAGTTTATCCATATCGATCCGCGTCTCATCCCGCAAGCCGATAGTTTTGAGCGGCTGTTTGATGAGTTTGAAGCCATTGTGTGTGCGCCGCTGGTGATGGAAGATCAATTGATTGGTGTCCTGATGCTGGGTGAGAAAGAAAACCTCAAAGAATACAGCGGTACCGAAATCGGATTTTTGTCTGATCTCAGAGGAAGTGCGGCGATTGCGATCTCCAATTCATTGCGCTTAATCGCGATGCAGGCCAATCTGCGCAAATGGAACGAGGAGCTTGAAAAACAAGTAAAAGAGCGGACGCGTGAATTGAAAGATGCGCAGTCACAGCTCATTCAGGCCGAAAAACTGGCTACCATCGGCACACTGGCGGGCGGTGTGGCACATGAAATTAACAATCCTTTAGCCGCCATTATGACCAATGCTCAGATGCTTTTGATGGAAGAGCTTTCGGGGGACGCCAAAGAAAGCATCGAATTGATTGAGGAAGCGACGAAGCGCTGCCGCGAGATCGTACAGAAACTCATGAAATACTCCCGGAAAGCGCCGGAAGAGAAAACACACGAAGCGCTTGATATTAACGAAGTGATCCGGCAAACCATCGAATTTCTCAAGTACCAGCTTCAGCAGGAAAATCTGAAGGTGGCCACAAAACTGGAAGCCAAAAGCCGGATCCAGGGCAGTCATAACGAATTGTCGCAAGTTTTTACAAATTTATTGATGAATGCCAAAGATGCGCTTTCCGGCAACCAAAACGGCAGCATGATCGAAGTTTTAACTAAGGAAACCGGCGGGGAAGTGATCGCGGAAGTGAAAGATAACGGCTGCGGGATACCGGAAGAAAAACTCATCAAGATTTTTGATCCTTTCTTTACCACCAAAGACGTAGGCAAAGGCACGGGTCTCGGGCTTTCCATCGTTCAGAAAATCATGATCGACCACGGCGGGCGGATTGATGTGCGCTCGAAAGCGGGTGAGGGAACGAGTTTTGTGTTGATATTCCCTAAAGCCGGCGCTCGGTGATCAGTGTTCAGCGTTCAGTGGTCAGTGAAAGGAAACGTGTCATGCCCGAACAAAATACCAGTGCCATCCCCGCACGCTTCAAGCGGGGATCTGCGTTCGAAGATTTCCGACCCTTCGACAAGTCTCAGGGTGGTGAGCAGCGTCGAACCATTAAAACGTTTCCGCCAGAGGACGGATCCGTCCTTTGGCGGAAGGTGTCAGGTGACAGGGAACAGGGATAAAAAGTGTGTCATTGCGAGCGAAGCGCCGCCTTTGGCGAGCCTCGCTTCTGGCGGGAAGCAATCCCGGAACCAAGATTGCCACGCCCCGTTACACGGGGCTCGCAATGACGATCCTGCACGCTCTACGCCATACGCTATAAAATCAAGGAAGCCCTTCGACTTCGCTCAGCCCTTCGATGTTGCTCAGGGTGGTGAGCCTGTCGAACCAGGCGCTCACGCTTCCGAAAATAAGATAGAGGTAAGCGTGAGCGATACCGGCACCGGAATATCCAAAGACGAGCTCAAACACATCTTTAAACCATTTTACACAACTAAAAATCAAGAAGGCCGCCCATCCGAAGGCGGACGAGTCGCCAGCGGCGAACCTCGCCAAGGGCGGGCCTCGCTGTCATCAGCGGCGGGCACAGGCCTTAGGCTGTATATTGTTAAATCCCTTGTAGAGCAAAACAACGGCAAGATTACTGTTGAAAGTGAAGCGGGGAAGGGAA
>PCVY01000009.1:7963-10454 GCA_002787155.1 Candidatus Abzuiibacterium crystallinum
TATAACATATGTTATATTATAAATAACCATGAAGATTGAACACGCGGCTCACATATCCGATCACTCTAAGTTAGAGGCTCTTCTTAAACAGGGGCTTAGCAAAAAAGACTTGGCTAAGCGAATCGAGGTGAGTTACATGACCATCCACCGCTGGTGTCACAAGGGGGTCAAGCCGCATCCCAGAGAATCACGCGCGATTGATGAACTCTTTAAAGAGCACATTGATTTAACGCCTTACGTGCTGAAGTTAAAAAGGCGGCTTAAAGATCCTATCAAAATACTAAAAACAAATAAAACGATACAGCAGCAATTCATTACCTTAATGACTTATCATTCCAATGCGATCGAAGGCAGCCGCATGACGATCAAAGAAACAGAGTGTGCAATTTTGGGGAAGAAAGTGCCGCGCAAAGAACCATTCGAGGTTTTTGAAGCGGTCAATCACAAAAACGCCATTCTTGAAATGCTTTTGCAAATTAGACCGGGCTTTAAAGTTACCGAAAACTATCTTTTAAAATTGCATTCGATTGTGATGTATAACTTTAATGACAAACTTCCCGGCCGTTACCGGACAGGCTATGTCAATTTAACCAACACCGAAAAGCCGCTTCCGCCCGCACAGGAAGTACCGGTTAAGATGAGAACTTTCTTAAAGCAAGTGAATCGCTACGGCAGCCATCCGATCCGCAAGATTGCGAGTGATCATTATGAATTCGAAGCCATTCACCCTTTTTTTGACGGTAACGGCAGAGTAGGGCGCCTGCTGATGACAACTCAGCTTCTCAGCAGGGGTTTCCCGCCGCCCCTGATCCGGATTGATGACCGTTACGCTTATTATTTTGCCCTCGGCCGCGGCGATTTGGGTGACTTTAGAAACCTTATCCAAATGGTTTGCGGCGCCATTTTTCGCGGGTATGCGCTTTTGATTGAAGGGAAGATTTAAAACGAATGGAGCGCCTAACAAAACTGTCATTCCTGCACGCTTTTCCGCCGGAGGACGGATCTGCCTTTGGCAGAAAACCTGAGATTGCTTCCCGCCAGAAGCGAGGCTCGCTAAAGGCGGCGTTTCGGCCCGCAATGACATGCCTTTATTAGGTTTACGAGGACTTATGAAACCAGTTCCGGGTGTCCGAGCATTTACCGTTGAAGAGTTCTTAGGCGCCTGAGAAGAACAAAATCATTTTAGATGAGTGTCCGTAAGCAATGCGGACGATGATCCGCGTCGAACAAAACAACGGACGTATCAGTGTTGAAAGTGAAGCGGGAAAGGGAACGGTATTCACCATTCAATTTAAGTAGGCAATTATGTCATCTTATAGTTTTGCAATTATGTTTTTTGCGATATCGTCTGTCGTGTTAGGAGCATTTGTCTATTTAAAACGTCCAGATGATGTTGGTAAATTATTTCTTGCCTTTAGCCTGGCCTGCGGCGGATGGGGTGTAGGAAATTGGTGGATTTATACGAACGATACGGAATATTTAACCGCTCTATGGGGAACGCGCATTGCTCATTTTTGCGCTATTTTGATCCCCGCCATTTGGCTGCACTTTACGTGCGTTTATTTGAACTATGAATCTCAAAAGCAAAAATTAATCTTGGGTTTTTATTGCTGCAGTATTTTTTTGCTTTTCTTCGCGGGCAGTCATTTGTTTATTCCGCAAGTCAAATCCATTGTTGGTTTTAAGTATTACACAAGCACGGGTCCCATTTATCACATATTTACAGTTGAATTCTTTACGGCAGTTAGCATTGCATTTATATTTCTTTTTCAAGGTTTGCAAAAAGCAATCGGGGAACGAAAAGAAGAGATTCGCATTGTTTTTATCGCCACCCTGATTGCGTTCATATCAGGCTCGCTTACTTTTTTGCCTAATTATGAAATTCCGTTTCCGCAGTACAATCTTTTTTTTATGCCCCTATACCCATTTATGATGGCATATGCCATGACGAAAAGAGGATTTATGGATTCGAGTCAGGTTTTGGCCATTCACAAGGAAAAACTCATGCTCGTTGGGTTAATGACTGCCAGCATTAATCATGAATTGAGGAATCCTCTTTTTATTGCGAGGGAATTAACTAAGAAAATGAAAGCGAGAGCGGAAGAAAAGGGTGATGACGAGACGCTTAAATCTGTTGAAACAGTGACGCGGCACATGGAGCGTGTTGGGCGGCTTGTCGAGCGATTGCGTGAATTTGGGCGGCCAAGCGATGCGTCTCACGAAAAAGAGTCGGTCGACCTTTCTAAGGTAATTGACGATGCTCTTTTTTTTGTTCAGCAGGAACTAAGGCATCAGAGTGTTGAACTTAAGCTTGATGTTCCCGCAGATCTGCCCCCCATCCAAGCCAACAAAGGCCAATTAGAAGAAGTCTTTCTCAATCTATTCATGAATGCGTTGCAGGCCATGCCGAAGGGCGGAGTGTTGAGCATCGTACTGCGTACTTCGAACATCGTACATCGTGAAAAAGGCAACCGAAGTACGAAGTACGAGG
>PCVY01000009.1:10492-13126 GCA_002787155.1 Candidatus Abzuiibacterium crystallinum
CTCGTTGAACAAAACAACGGCAAGATTACCGTTCAAAGCGAAGTGGGAAAGGGTACAAGCTTCCAGCTTATTTTTTCTTTAAAATAGCTTATAAATAATATTGAGTTTCCTAAGGTTATAGTTTATAATTCTCATATATGCGGTACATCAAGCGAGGCCTTGAGAAGGAAATTGTAAATGCAGCCAGACATTTTCCCGCCTTAGCCGTCACCGGGCCGAGACGTGCAGGTAAAACATGTCTTTTGAGGCACTTGTTTCCAAAAGCCAATTATGTGTTGCTGGAAGATACGGATCTTGTGGGGCGCATCCAGTCGGATCCGCATGGGTATTTGGACGACTTGGAGCGGCCGGTCATTCTGGATGAGATCCAAAATGCACCCTTTCTTTTTCCCTATATCCGGACGCGCATTGATCAAAAACCCAAACGGAAGGGAGAATGGCTGTTGACGGGTTCGCAGGAAGCGCCGCTCATGCAAGGGGTTACGGAATCGATGTCGGGACGTATTGCTCTTTTCCAACTGCTTCCCTTTTCTTATCGTGAGCGGAAACAATGGGATTTATTGCGCGGGAGTTTTCCGGAAGCCGTCGCCAATCCCAGCATCCGCAATACTTGGTTCCGGTCTTACATTCAAACCTATCTAGAGCGCGATGTCAGGCAAATCCTTGCCGTCCGCGACCTGCCGACTTTTAGACGTTTTCTCACACTTTTAGCAACGAAACACGGGCAGGTTTTGAACAAGACCGCATTAGCAAGCCCGCTCGGCCTTTCAGTGCCTACCGTCACCCAGTGGCTGAACGTGCTTGAGATGACAAGTCAAATTTTAATTGTGCCCCCTTTCTATGAGAACTTTAAGAAACGCCTCATCAAGTCGCCCAAAATCTATTGGACAGATTCCGGGCTTGTCGGCTTTATTTTGGGTATCGAAAACACGCGTCTTTTAAAAAGGTCACCCTTTTACGGGGCGCTTTTTGAAGGATTTGTTGCGTCCGAGGTGGTAAAAAATCAACTGGCACAGGGGCGGCCGAAAGAGCTTTATTATTTCCGCGACGAACAGGGGCTGGAAGTTGATTTTGTCATCCCCGAGGGCGAGGCGTTGCATCTTGTCGAAGTCAAAGCTTCAAGCACGGTTTCACCGGCCGCTGCGAAACCGCTGCTGAAACTCGCAAAAAGCATCAGAAAGCGGAAAGTGCGCTGCACCGTGGTGCACCGGAAATCCAAAGCGGGCACGCCGATGCATGCGCTGACGCCGGGTGTCCGGGCGTTTACCGTTGAAGAGTTCTTAGGCACCTGAGAAGAGCAAAATCGCTTTGAGATGAGTGTCCGTAAGCAATGCGGGCGATGAACAGTGTCGAACATACAACGGCAAGATTACTGTTGAAAGTGACGTGGGAAGAGGGGCGGAATTTTTTGTAGTGCTCCCGATTGAAAAGGTATAGATATGAACGCTTACGGTTTAGCTGCACTATTCTTTTCGTTTAATTCTGTCATGGTGGCTATATTTGTCATTATAAAACGAAATGACAAAGTTGGCCGTACCTTTTTAGCTTTTAATCTCTTAGCAGCTGGTTGGGCTCAAGGATTGCCGTGGTTAATTAGTTACAATGTAAGTTATGAAGTGGCTTTGTTTAGCAGCAGGGCATTGAATCTGTTTGCCATTTTTATCCCTCCAACTTGGTATCATTTTGTTTGCGCTTATCTTGCGATCCAGCCGAAACGAAAGCAAGTACTCACCGGTCTTTATGTATATTCAATTCTCTTATCTACCGTGAGCTTTCATCCCGCATTTGTGAATCACCTCACGAGCATGGTGGGCTTTCGATATTTCACACAGCCTGGGCCACTATA
This sequence comes from Candidatus Abzuiibacterium crystallinum, assembly GCA_002787155.1. GTDB lineage: Bacteria > Omnitrophota > Omnitrophia > Omnitrophales > Abzuiibacteriaceae > Abzuiibacterium > Abzuiibacterium crystallinum. The sequence goes on from PCVY01000009.1 coordinate 12,339, forward strand.
TCATCTTTTCACAGTGCTTTTTTCTCTCGCAGTAACCGCGGCTTTCGTTGAACTTTTCGTGGCATTGCGTTTTCTAAAAGGGGAAGAGCGAAAACGTCTTAAAATACTGATTTCAGCTATGTTTGTTGCATTCGTGGGTGGTTCGCCAACCTTCTTACCTGTTTATGGCATTCCATGGCCACAATACAACCTCTTCTTAATGCCTATTTATCCGCTCTTGATGGCTTATGCCATTATGAAACGTGGTTTACTCGAATCAGAAAATATTTTGGCGATTCACAGAGAAAAATTGGCGCTCATTGGTTTAATGACATCTAGCGTCAATCACGAACTTAGGAATCCGCTGTTTCTCATACGAGAATCTGCAAAAAAGATTGCATCACAACTGGAAGAGAAGAAAAATTCAGAGTCAATGGCTGCTTTGTCAAGCATCTCAAAGAATCTGGATCGGATCAGTGATCTCGTGGGAAGATTGCGGGACTTTGGGAAAGTAAATCAGGACAAAAACGTTGCGGACGAAGTCGATCTCAAAAAAGCCATTCACGATGCTCTGTTCTTTGTTTCACAAGAGCTTAAATATCACAACGTTGAAATCAAAGAAGAAATACCGGATGACTTGCCCAAGATCAAAGGTGATAAGAATCAATTAGAAGAAATCTTCCTCAATTTATTCATGAATGCGTTGCAGGCCATGCCGAAGGGCGGATTGTTGAGCATCGTACTGCGTACTTCGAACATCGTACATCGTGAAAAAGGCAACCGAAGTACGAAGTACGAGGTACAATGTA
>PCVY01000064.1 GCA_002787155.1 Candidatus Abzuiibacterium crystallinum
GAAAACTGATGTTTAAAACCAAGTCCCCTCCGGGGACTCAGAAAGCAGCAACAGTAAAATAATTATTGACGCAATTATTCATAGTAGGATGACACCATTAAGAGGGAGAAAATAATGAGTTTGTTATTAGAAAATCTAGTTTCACAAACCAACAGTATTTACGGGTTAGTATTATCAGCTGCCGCCCGTGCTAATGAATTAATTAGCGGCGAGCAGCCGTTGATCCAAACCAAATCAAAGAAGATTTCCACCATTGTGCTGGAGGAAATTGCGAAAGGTAAAATACATTTTGAAGTTCCAAACTTACCGGGACGTAAAACATGAGTCCTCAGAAAAACAAAGCAAAGCCGCTTAACCGCAAAACCATTTTATTGGCTTTGAGCGGCAGTATTGCGCTTTATAAATCCTGTGATTTGCTGCGGAATTTAAAAGAAGCAGGCGCGGAGGTCCACTGCGTGATGACTGCGGGAGCTCAGAAATTTATTTCCGCTTTAACTTTTCAAGCTCTAAGCGGCCATCCGGTCCATACCGATCCTTTTGATCAAAATGGCGATTGGGCGGTGCTGCATACCACCTTGGCTGACAAAGCAGATCTGATTTTGGTTTCGCCCGCTTCGGCCAATCTCATTGCGCGTATGGCCGGCGGTATGGCCAATGATTTGGTAACCTCAGTCGTGCTGGCTTCCCGCGCCAAAGTGCTTTTGGTACCGGCGATGAACGACCATATGTACACGCATCCCATCACGCAAGACAACCTGAAACGGCTTAAACAGATTGGTTATCAAGTGGTTGAGCCCATTGAAGGTGAATTGGTTTGCGGCCGGCATTCGGTTGGACACATTGCCGAGAATGAAACCATTATCAAAAAAGTTATTACCGTTCTCAAATAAACTTTTCATGAGAAAGCGACTCCATCTTCTGGTGACAGCTGGCCCCACACGCGAAATGCTCGATCCCGTCCGTTTCTTGTCGAATGTCTCAACAGGTGAAATGGGTTATCAAATTGCAAGGGAAGCCAAAAGACGCGGCCATCATGTTACCCTGATTAGCGGACCAACCGAAATCCCAAAACCCCGCGGTATTCATTTCGTACCGGTGGTTTCGGCGCATGAGATGGAACGCGAAGTAAAATATCATTTCCCGAAGTCAAATTGTCTGGTAATGACAGCGGCGGTTTGTGATTATACACCCGCCCACCGCAGCCGCGAAAAGATCAAACGAATTTATCGTCAAAGCGTTCTTTTTAAGCGTACCCGTGATATTCTGAAATCGATTGCGCGCCGAAAAGGCCCGCGGTTGGTGATTGGCTTTTGCTTGGAAACCTCACACTTGGTAAGAAATGCCGCCCGTAAGTTACGTGAAAAACAGCTGGATTATATGATGGCGAACGAATTCACGGCAAGGCACCGGCCTTTTGGGCGCAGCAAAGTTGATGTGCTCCAAATTGACCGTGAACGGAGGCAGAAAAGACTGCGGATGAAGAGTAAAGAGAGGTTCGCGTTCTACCTCTTGGGCTTAATTGAAACCAGTTGCAATTCCGCGAAAAAAGGATAAAATAATTTTTCATATTACCGCTCTCATTAACCTTTATAAAAGCAACAGAAGGAGGAGTTATCCATGAAGAAGTCAGGCATTATTCCACTTGTTTTATTGGTTGTATTGGCAGGTTGTGCCAGTCCGACGAATCCGGGCGGTTTATCGGAACGCGAAGCAGGTCTTTTAGGCGGCGCCGGGTTAGGCGCTGGTTTGGGAGCCATTGTTGGTCATCAAACCGGTCACGCAGGCGCAGGAACGGCGATTGGTGCCGGTGCCGGTGCTTTGGCAGGTGCTTTGATTGGAGAAGGACAGCGCCGCCAAAAAGAAGCCATCAAGCAAGAAATTCGCCAAGAACAGATGGCACAGCAGTATCAACAAGGTTATACGCCCCAATATGGTTACGGGCAAACGCAGCCCCAAGTGCAGCAGATACCGCAACAACAACAGCAGCAAGAGCTGCATACCAAATATAATCCACGCACCGGAGAAACTTTTCCTGAGTCATACCAGGTTGATCCTAAAACAGGCGAACCTTTGAAATATTTGAGATAGGGAACAGGGAACAGGTGCCAGGGAACAGGATTAGAAAAGAGAATTAATAATATTCAATCGTTTCTTTTACGCTGCCCCCACGAAAATTATGCAAGAGGTGCTAAGTGGGGATTCAGAGTTTTAAAGATTTACAAGTTTGGAATAAATCGGTTGAGTTAGTTGCTGAATGTTACAAACTAACAAATGGTTTTCCCAAAGTAGAATTGTTTGGGTTAGTTGCGCAATTACGAAGATCAGCTGTTTCAATACCTGCTAATGTTGCTGAAGGTCATGCAAGGTTTCATAGGAAAGAATATCTTCATCACCTATCCATTGCTCATGGTTCTATCGCTGAGCTAGAAACCCATATTCATATTTCAAATCGTTTGAGTTATATATCAGATGAAGCAAAAAATAATTTGCTAGTAAGGATCTCTGAAATCGGGAAGATGTTAAATGGGTTAATGAGATCGTTAAGGGATTAATGATCCCGTTCCCTGATCCCTAACCCCCGACCCCTGAAATTGTGGCACGGTAGCCAAGTGGTAAGGCAGGAGTCTGCAAAACTCTTATACGGCGGTTCGATTCCGCCCCGTGCCTCCATAAAATGTAAAAGGTTATCTCATATGAAAGCACGGGACTGTACCGACCACCTTCATATTTGAAGTAACAGATTTTAATTAGGAAGGTCGGCACCGCCCCGTGCCTTTCAATGCAGGGGACAGAAGTCAGGGGGCAGGTATATTTATAATGCAAAAAAATGATTGTTCAGAAGAAAGTGTGGATACTATAATTATCTGCTTACTGACCCCCGACCCCTGAAACCTGTTGCCTGATTTTAATGCCGAAGTGGCGGAATTGGCAGACGCACAGGACTTAAAATCCTGAGGGACCTTAAAAGCCCGTGCCGGTTCAAGTCCGGCCTTCGGCATTCTCAACAATTCCGCCACTTCGATCGGGAATTGGCAGCACCGACCTTCCTTATGAAAGTAAATTTATGTGAATTTAAGTGGTCGGTGCAGCCCCTGCGCTATTCATTTATGGGATTTGATATTTCAATGAAGCACAGTTTTGCGGGGCAGTCCTTGAGCCTCATACGAAAGTGCATTGGTAGCTCAAGGACAGCACTGACATTCTTCATTGATATTATGATTTGTTATTATTTAATGAAAGTCAGTGCAGACGCACAGTACCTGAAGTTCATTGAAATTAGATTAATGTATTATTGGAAAGCTTCAGGTGCAGTCATGACTCCCTTAATAGAATAAGTGGTTTATAAATGGTTAGTCATGACAGGACTTAAAATCCCGTGCCGGTTCAAGTCTATCGTAATGGAACAGTTTTCCATGCAGCAGTTTTTCAAAATTATTCCTGAAGTGAAAGCCCTCAAATTTCCATTTGATGAAGGAATGTTCTTGAATATCAACAAAAGAAAAGATCTCAATATCTCTCTTTTAGAAATGGGGACAACACCCTTTTCCTTGAGGAAAAGGGCGGTGTTTCCTTGAACAAAACTCATTGCATCTCCTAAAACCATCACATTCTACAAGAGAGTGGTGCGCTTGCTGATTGAACTGGGTGTAACCTACCACCTTTCCACTGAACTAAATGGTACTAGTCAGTACTACATATTAAAAAAAAGATCCCGAATATTTAAAAAAATGGTTGACGCTTCTCAAAGACATGTGATAAATTCCATGCAAGTTGTCAAAGACCGAATTCATTGTTCTTTAATAGGTTAATTCATAGTTTTTCGAAATTTTTTTTTGACCACGAGATATAGACTTTGAAAAAGTTAACTAAATTCAAAGTAAATCTCGTGGCGATGCCGAAAATTTGCTTAGTCTTAGGCGTTTACTAGCGGTTAGGAAATAAACGCCAACCCAACAAGCGAAAATCCTGAAGCAAAAAAGGAAAGTTCCATATGAAATTTACAAGTCAGCTGTCAAAAATTACCTCCATTGCTACCATTTTTACCTTTGTTTTGTCTAGTCCGGTTACTTACTCAAGTTCATTTCTTTCTTCAGAACTCATTTCCACCAATCAAGCACACCTCAGACCCGAACCTGCTGCGGGCAGCCCGGTGGCGGGTGAGCTCGATCAATTTGCGAATCAATTTGGCGGCCGTGTTCCGGTTGGTACTCACTCCGAACTTCGAAAAGCGGATAAACTTGAAATTCGCGATGATGCTAAAGCGGGTGAGCTTGCACGACTTTGGGGCGAGAAGACTATTAATGGTAAAACATTCGATGTGGAAGAAACGATTCTTTGGCTTGCTGAACATATTGTCGGTGATGTTGCCGAAGCTCTTGTCAATTGGCAAACAATGGAAAAAAAGGCTAATGAGTTGATCGCAAAAGGCGCAACACCGGAAGAGGCGTTTGGATTTCTAGCGGCTAATTTTCCCGCAAAAACACTGGATGCAAACGGCAAGGTTGTGACGAAAACTGCAGGCGAAATTTATGAAGGCGGTATTAACAACTTCCTTCGCGCCATGGGCGAAGATGTTCCGGTTTCAGAACATAGTTGGGCGATGAATGAAACGGTTGATGCAAGTCCAAGATCGAAAAATAGAGGCCTGGTTATTACCGGACCTGCAGACAAATTTGATATGTTGGCCAGTCAAACCAATGGTGCCAACTACGGACTCAGTTCGTCGTTACAAGATTTTGAAGATGCTGCTCCGGAAATGTCAGGTCGTGATCTCTGGCTTCAACAATTGAATCTTTACAAGCTGTACGCCGGACAATTTGAAGGTGGGAAACCCTATGTTCATCCCACTAAGAAATATACCGCGACAGATCCTGAAGTGAAAAGCGGTGCGAAAAAAGTAGGTGATCCCAAGGTCTATACCATGAAGGTTGGACTTGATAAAGCTCCGGCCCCATTTGATCGCTTGCCCGGTCTTCACCTCTCGATTCCTTCCGTTACGATTAATGGAAAGAGAATCCCGGCATTTATTGCAGCGATGACAGTATTTTTATTAAACAATTATGACAATTTGAAAGACAATGGATTTGATGTTGGCTTTTATATTGCTAAGTCGAGATGGCCGCAAGATTTGTTCGTGTGGGAAAAAGCCGCTTTCCTGATGGAACAAAAAATTGGTGTTCCGCAGGGAACTATTAAGTTTAAGGTTATGCACGAGCAGGCCCCATTTTCACTGAGCCAATTTGTGAACATGTGGGTCGTGAAGTCGCGTACCTTGATTACCAATGTCGGACGTTGGGACCAAAATGCTTCATTTATCCGGATGTTCAAATGGGTTAAGTCCATATTCATAAAGGCACTGAATCGAGTTAAGTCTATGCTTTTTCCGGATCAGCGGTTTGCCGGAATGTTAACGCTGCGCATGACGTACTACACTTCCCGCAACGCATTTTTCAATGTGTTGGTTGGTGTGATAGCAGAGACGGCAAAAAAGATCGACCCCGAAAAACCAGTTCAATTGGTTGAAATGACCAACGCTTTAGCTGAAGGCGGTATGGCAGTTCAATTAAAGAACAACGTAAAACCCGATGACACTCAGGAAATTGCAGCTGAGAAATTGAGATTGAATGCCAATGCGATTTCGGACATTCGAATCGATAAAATTCGCGAGCGCTTACTTGGTTTGTTTATGTTCAATAAAGCAAACGGGCAAAAAATTCTCCTGGATTCCACCCGCGAAAGTTGGGTGGCGACGACGGATCCCGAATATGTCAAGGCCGGTGCGGAACCGCTTCGAGTTGAGCTCAATTCAAACGGCAGCACGCTTGAAGAAATTGTGGCTCCGCTTCAGGCTTATGTGGATGCAAATGTGACTCCTAAGATGCGTGAGAAATTTATTGAACTTGGCATTTTGGGTGATGGTGGCAAGATTAAACCGACCGAATTTAGCGCGACCGATTTAACCAAGGAAAAAATCGATTCAGTAGAAAATTGGAGACGGCTCATGATGCCTTCCGAAGGCGATCGTACCATTGAAGGTCTCGCGCAGGAAATTTTCTTCACTTTCGATTACAACGGTCAACAAGTGGCGGGTAACAATGCCGCAGCCGTTGAAAATCCGCTCGATGGCAATGGCTGGCTCGGCATTTTACAAGCGAATTTTACGGGGAACCGGATCATGAGTGATCATGCCACAAACGAAGGCAATTTAAATGGGCTTTATGTCACGTTGTTTCATGGCCAGCAATTCACAAAAGACGGAAAATTTGTGGATTTGACCGGCACTTATCCGGATCTTGAAGTAAAAGCAGGCGATGTCATAACGCCGGATTTGGTTTATCAACTCTGGCTTCGGTTGAAAGTATTCACCGAGAAACGTCTCGATAATTTTGAAGCGAAAAAAATTCCGGTGAATCGTCCGGTGGCGAATCTTGTCATGGAAACCGTGAAGCGGATTTTAATTAAGACGGATGAGAATGGAAATCCAATAGATGCAAACGGAAAGATTATTCCCGAAAATGGAACCGGCAGAGTCATTCAGCCAGTTCAAGATATTCCGTATGCCTCAAGAATTCTTTACACCTTGAACGAATTGTATCGCACGAATCGGCTCGGCGAAGCGAATCGTGTGCTCACTGCTATTTTCACAGAAGACCGCAACGTGCTCGTTGAAGCTGTTGAAAGGGCGCGCCGGCAACATGTGAACACAAAGGCGGCCAAGTACGATTTGGAAATATACGATTACGTCCACGATGTGTTTGATCCGTCTGAAGCCTTCGGCATTTCCCGCTCTGAGCTGAGAAACCTTGATGTCATTGCGAGCCCCGGCAGGGGCGAAGCAATCTCGGAACCTGGATTGCTTCGTCGCTTTGCTCCTCGCAAAGACGGTGAAACATCAAGGGCCGAGCTGCGCACGCAACGTTTGCAAGACTATCCTATCACGGTGCGTTATACTGGTGGTTCAAAGACCTTCACCCCAACGGATTCTCTTCTTGAGGTTGCAAGAACGCTCGCACAGAGGTTGCCCGGAATAGACGTTCGTCAGAATGAAACAATAGTTGAGATTCAAGTGTACGGCACTATTTTTCCCACTGCGTCTTTTAAAACTGTTGCATCTGACACAATGACGTTAGCGGATGGCATCGCGCAAGTTCTTAGAAAAAGCGGCATTTCAGGTACTGCACCCAAGGAGCCAGCTAATCCTGCTAAGGTCGCTATCCTTTTGTCGGAAAACGGAGGAAAGGTTGATATTACAATCTCAAATCCGAAGCGGACAAGGGCCGAGCTGCGTTCAGCCCGACCAGATGATCAAGATCATTTTGATAAGGTCATCAAGCCTGCATTAGAAAAAATTGCGGCATTTTTTGATACATATCTAGCTAAGCCGGAAACTCCAAAGCCTCAAATGTCAGAGATGATGCATTATGCAGAAGCTATAGGGATAGTGACTGCCAATTCAAATGGTAATCCGGTGATCGGAAGTTTTTTTCACAGAGTTCTTAGCGAGCAATTTAATCCTGCCCGCGATCAAGAACTCTTGAAGGCTGCAAAAACAGAGTTTGACAAGTTACGAAAAGAAATTATTAAAACCGCTCGGGCCGAGCTGCGCTCCGGTTTACGTGAGCAACTTCATCAAACAGCATTAGAAATGGTACCGGTTAATGGGGGTATTTTAGCTGCTGATGAAAGCACAGGGTCAGCGAAAAATCGCTTAGACATGGTTGGATTGGAGAATAACCCTGAAAACCGTCAAGCGATGCGGCAATTAATGTTGACTGTTCCGGGACAAAAGGAAGCCGGCATCAGTGCCGTGATTCTTTTTTCAGAAACATTCGATAACGTTGATTCTGAGGGAAACAATCTTGTCGCAATGCATTTGATTCAGCGTGGGATTGTGCCGGGTATTAAAACTGATAAAGGGCTCGTTGAAGATCCGGACAGCCCCGGTGAAATGCTTCCCAATCCGAAAGGCATGGCAGAATTGCCGGCAATGTTAGCAACATTTAAAGCCAAGGGAGCCCAATTTACCAAATGGCGCATTACGCAGACCATTGATGTTGCCAACGGTTTGCCGACGGATGAGAACATCCGTAAAAATGCGGTTGTATTAGCACAATCAGCCAAAATCACGCAAGAAGCAGGTTTGGTTCCGATTGTGGAGCCTGAAGTGCTTTTGGATGGCGCTCATGACATCCAAGCGAGTTATGACGCTACCACCCGCACGCTTGCTATTCTATTTGAAGAATTAGCCAAAGCAGGCGTTTGGTTAGACGGGCTTGTGTTAAAAACCAGCATGATCCTTTCGGGTAACAAGGCGGCAGATCGTGCCGATCCCGACACGGTAGGTTTCGAGACACTCAAAGGACTATTGAAAACCGTACCTGCCGAAGTGCCTGCCATCGTTTTTTTGTCAGGCGGTCAGGGTGATGATGAAGTTGTGAAGAATTTAGATGGCGTGATTCGTGCCGGTCAAAATCGGCTTGAAGAAGCCGTCGCTGCTGCCGTCACCGAACTGGAAAATGAAGGAAATCGCGATCAAGCCGCAAAACTCTGGTCGTACACGAGAGCGCCGTGGGAAATTTCTTATTCCTTCGGCCGCGGGCTTCAAAGACCGGGATTATTGGCATGGCAAGGTAAATCTGCCAACTTTGAGGCGGCACAAGATGTGTTACGCGAGACAGCTCAGGCCACGCAAGCAGCTCGTTTGGGTAAACTGGAAGAATGGTCTCAACGTTCCGAATTACGGGTCAACACCCATGAACGCGTCGATAAAAAGCTTGCATATCATCACTTGGATGATGGGAAACCTTTCGTTTGGCGTACGGATGCGCCCGGTGCCGAACATCAGGTTATCGAGCTAAACCCGCATGATTTTGATAAAAACCATGGTGTACTTGTTTTAATACGTGGTTTGGAACCAGGCCGCAATGGCCATTCATTCGTAAATGCAGCTATTGTTATGTCTGGTAGAAGAAGGGGTGGTAGTTCGGCTATTATTGATCACCCACTTTTTGTTTCACCGGCGAACCTGTCGCCTATTTATGATGCAGCCAATGGGTGGGGGTATGGTTCATTTTGGGACTCCACTAATTTAAACATTCGTGATTCGCGCGACAAAGGTGTCAGAGACGAGACTTTGCACTTATTTACAGTGGTGCGGGATAGAGAACAACGTATTTCAGCAATTCAAATCAAGGGAGAGACGGTTTTTAAATTTCATCCCAATGTAGAAATTAGAATTGTTGCATTAGATGAAACAGTGACGGCAGAATTATTGCAAAAGCTCTATCGCAGTTTTCCCGACAGAAAATTTGAGTTTTCAAACCGCGCTGAAGTGTCATTACGTCAACAGATAACCGGCATTTACGCTCAGGCACAAGAACCGGTTGGTGCACGCGCCGAGCTCAGAGAGCAGTTTGAAACACTGGATGAAGCCGCCGGCATACCGGAGCAAGCGCTCGCAGATCTTCGAACGGAGATTACAGCGCTAAAAGCATTACCGGTGCAATCAGTCAATCCCGCCGCGTTCAATCAAGTACTGGCTGAGCAAAGCGAGGTGGTGAGCGCTAATCACGGGATTGCGCGTGCGAATACCAAAACGGTTGAAGCCAGGATTATTCTGCCCAAACTGACCAGTGCGGCTTTAGATATTGCGCGCGAAACCGTGGCAGCCCAAGAAGGCCGTCCGACGATTTTTATCGCCGAAACCGCTCAGCATGCCGGTGCGCTGCGCGCTATTTTTAACGGTGTTCTGCCTGCCAATGTTGAAATTATTGCGGCAGATGATGAGTTGAGGGGTTTACGGGATTTCTTAAGCACGCATCAAGTGACGCACGTTGAAGGCATTGGTTTGGGCGGTGTGGACCGCGGGGTCGCTAATAAATTAAACGCGAATCTCAATTTGCCGTTTCGTGTTTTCATTGTTTCAAGTGTAGAAGAATTTGCAAATAGTCTTCACATTTTAATGAATCAAATTCAAACAGCTGTTGCGAATAAAACAGCCGTTGCGATAGCGGCGTAATGCACAATCCCCTACCGCCGTTAACGGCGATAGGGGATTGCTTTGCTCTTTTCTTCATATAACCAGAACAACAACTGATCTTCTCAATTTTCCGCAAGGGGGGGATTGAATTCATGAAGATGAACAACATCTTTTGTAAGAGCATCTCGGTCACTGTTCTTTTTACTTTTGTCTTTTCAAATTCAATTTCTTATTCGAGCCCTTATCTCTTTTTTAATACCGCCTCTCAACAATCGCCGTCATTTGTGAGACCGCTTTCTGCCAATATCTCAAGCGCCGAACAGCTTGACGCACACAGACAGCAATACCCTTCCCAAATACCCGTTTCCATCAGTCATTCTGAACTTAGATCCAAAATCGAGAAAACGGACTTTGCCAAATTAGCTCCCCTCGGGAGCGAAGCAAGCGTTCCTTTTGTGCATGGAAATGATTTGACAGACATTACGCCTCAGTTGTCAGAAGTTTTATGGAGCGCTTTACGTACAGCAGGTATGCTGGATGATGAAGGCCGTCCGACTGAACAATTCAAGAAGTTAAGAGTGCAAATGCGTTTTGACGGATCTCCTGAACATGTTCAGGCAGTTCTAAAATTGGGCATTCCGGATCAATTTAAATGGTTCCAAAATGACATCATTCGGATGTTGGATGATGCCGGTCGTTCAGAGTTGCGTATCAGCGAAATGGAAGCTTTTCGTGATGAGGTGGAAGAGACAGAAAAGTGGATGAATAGTGACCGCTTTCAAGGTATCAAGCGTCTTTATTCAGCGCGCCAAGTGGTGGAACAGCGCGGAACCATTAAAAAGGTTTATCAGGTGGCACATGACGGAGCTGTCGGAATGTATGCGCGCTTGCGTGAATTATTTGCTAATCGCGAAACCAACACTACTTACGGGCCTTATTCAGGCGGCCAGATTGTGACCATGAAGCGTTTAATAAAAAATCACATTGTTTATTTAGGCGGTTGGGCAACTTCTGCGCAAGGGGATGACACCGAAGAGCCCGGCGCTGATTTAGCCAGTTATCCTTTAAGCCGTGTTCCGCTTGAAGCGGCTCGTTTGATTCGGGCATTGCTGAAAGCCGATGGCAGCCAACAATATGAGCGAATGCACATGTCTGAATCAGAGCGCAACAAAACAGCCGCATTTGATTTCAGACCTTGGATGATTGCCGATGCGGATACCGGTCACGGCGGGGATGCACACACGCGTAATTTGATCAGGCGTTTTGTGGAAGTGGGCGTGCCGGGTTATCACATTGAAGATCAAAAACCGGGATGCAAGAAATGCGGTCATCAGGGCGGCAAAGTTCTCGTTTCAATTGAAGAGCACATTAAACGCTTAAATGCAGCGCGTTTTCAGCTGGATGTGATGGGTGTGCCGGGTATCGTTGTATCTCGCACGGATTCAGAAGATGCTTCGTTTTTGGATAACAATAGTGACGAACGCGACCACAGTTTTATTTTAGGAGTTACTAATTTAAATGTTTTGGAGTACAAATTACTGACACTTGCTATTCAAAAACGCTTTTATGATTTGGGTGTTACCACGATCAATGGCCATGAACTTTATGGTATTACAGATGCGCGCTATCAGGAAGCTATGCAATGGCTCAAAAAACAAGGGCTCTTAGATCAGATTGATGAATTGGTTAAAAGTGTTGATATGAAGGACAAGGCTAGCGACAGTGATGAAAAAGCCTTGGATAAAGCGACCGCGCTGATGCATGAGAAATGGGTTGAGGAAGCAAATTTAAAAACATACGGGCAGGCAGGTGCTGATGTGATGGCAGAGCGCATCGCAGCAGGCGAGTCGTTCGATATGTCTGTTGAAGAATGGCTCTCTTTTACCAAAAAAGTATCCAACCAAGAAGCCCGGGCCAAAGCAAAAGAGCTTGGCATTGAAGTGAGTTGGGATTGGGAATTGGCCCGAACCCCCGAAGGTTACTATCAAATTAAATCCGGCATCGAATACGCCATTCACCGCCAGCTTTATTTTGCACCGTTTGCGGACATGCTTTGGATGGAAACCAAGACTGCCAATTTAGAGGAAGCACGCCAATTTGCCGAAGGTATTCACGCCGTTTTTCCCGACAAAATGCTAGCCTACAATTTATCGCCTTCCTTTAATTGGGATACCACCGGCATGACGGATGAGGAAATGCGCCAATTTCCCGTCGAACTTGGAAAGCTGGGGTATGTTTTTAATTTTATCACTTATGCCGGACACCAAATCGATGGTTTGGCAGCTGAGGAGTTTACGCGTGCTTTTATCAAAGATGGCCCCTTGGAACTCGCGCGCGTCCAGCGTCGATTTAGGCTGCATAAATCCCCTTATACCCGGCCACAGAAATTGGTCGGGGGCGCCATTCAAGATGCAGCGCTCATGGCTTCCACAGGCCGTACGGCTGCTACCAGAGCCATGGGAGGGAAGTCGACTGATAAACAGCATCAAAAACCAATTGAATTACCGACTTCGCTTTTAGATGGCTGGCTAGAAACGTGGGTAGAAGTTAACCAATATCCCACAGGGCCTCTCACCGCAGAACTTCAGGCAACTTTTGATAATCCAGGCGAGTTAATGCTCAATGTTTTTGATCGGGAATTCCAAAGAATTGCCTCAATTATTTTTCGCGATGAAACTGATCGAGAAGGAAAACATAATTTATTCATTAAAGATCAGCTCACAGAAGAAGTCTGGCGGAACAAACGCCTCACTACCTTGATGCATTTGTTTTTAATCAAGCGTTTCAAAGCGGATATTGTCAATTATATTCGTCCCACCTTGGCTAACCAAACCATGGCCCGGAGAATGATGAGTCTGGGTTTTTATGTGGAAGCGGCAACGAATGGGGAAGCTAATTTAATCATGAGTGCCCACGTCAATATGATGGCAATTGATTCCTTAATTCAATCTGACAAGGCGCTGACAGATTTTATTACAAGGAAAGCTGATGAAAAACTCTTGATCACGCAACGAGCTGAACAATTGCAAGCCGATTTGAGCGTGAAACAACTGGAATTAACCAAGGCACGTTTAAATTCTGCGAAAGATGTAGATACCATCACGCAATTGGACGCCGAAGTACGCGAGGCTCTGCGCGCGCTTGATGAGTTTGTTCAATTGGCGGGAGAGCTTGAAGAATTAAAATCAGACGTATCACAAACGCCGGCAGACCAAAGGCAGTCATTAGAAGACAAAATTCTAGACATTCGTACCCAGCTTGGTTTAACTGAGCATGCAAGGGGTGAAGCGGTTCATTCAGAACTTCGGGAAGAGAAGGTCGAAGTGTCCGGCACGGGAAAACCTGCAAAGGAAAAGGTTGATAATCAATTAAGCATACCCTTTAAACAGCTGCCGCCCGAACAAAAGATAGAACTGTCCCGCGGCGGAGTCGTTACCGTCAAACAAGCACGGGCCGTTCAAGCTTTGTTGACAAAACTTTTAAGGGAGGATATCTCAGCAGTCATCAATCTGCAAATTCTGGCAGAAAAGGGCAGTCATGTGCCCATCAACGAAATACCTGCTGCCACAGAAGGCCAAGCGCCTCAAAAAGTGGTAGCGGAAGACCAAGTGCAAGCACTGGAAGCAACTAAGTTGGTGAAGGTAGAGCGCGAGAAAGGCGGGAGAGTGACAGTGACTATGCCAACTGTCATTCGAGCGCTTATCCTTTCTATTTTAAGCGGCGCCCATGTATTTGAGTACGAAGTTGTCCGCGATCCGCGTAAGGGTGCAGGCACGGTTCAAGTGACGGCTCAGCCAGGTAATGGCCGCCTCGAAAGCAAAACAGCTGCTCTTGCTCTCAAAACTTCACCGGTGATACCGAACGTATCGCCTGAAGTCACAGAAGACGGAGGACTTTCCCTTGCCGATGCTGATGAACAAGCAGAAAAAGTGCCTGCAAATGCCATTGATTTTATGGCGCTTCGTCAAAGCGTTGCAGATGCTGCTATTCAAATTATTATGCAAGCCCATTCCAATAAAGGGGCAGTGGATGACAATCAGCTTCACGTTACCTTTGGGGGTAAAGAAGTGGTTCATGTGGTGTTGCCGGAAAGTTTATTGGAGTTTGATGATACGTTTGCGAGGGACGCACAAAGGGCAATCGGCGACAAATTTAAAGCGCATGGCGGCTTACTGTTTACCCTAGAGGTTCAAGGGACAATTATTCATATTAGGCATATCGATGGGACGGGGACGGTCACAAATGATTCCGGAACCCCTGTGGTTGGTTTGCGCGTGGTGGGTGTTAAGAATGATGGGCGTTCCGAACTTCGTTTCAGCGATCTTTTAGCTGATCATTTAGAGGTTCTGAAAGGCACCAAAGCACTCGCTGAAAAACAATTGCGCCAATTTAATGCATTACCCCAAGGTCTTCAATCTACTCAAGAAGAAGATTGGCTGCGCACACAGCTGGGGGAAATTAACGACGCTATCGCTAAATTACTTGCTACCGAGCGCACCGAACTCCGTAATCATGTCACGCACCCGGAGCATCGGTTTGCAGAAAAGCTACGAATTGGAACCGAATTGGAAGCACTGCAAATGCAGTTAGCCGGATTACATCAAAAGCCGGAAAGTGAATTAACTGACACTGAACGGGAGACCATCCAGCAAATTGGAGATGCCATTAAAGCTTTGCAAGATTCTTTAGACCAACTTTCAGCTCAGGGCCGCTCGGTTCCGAAACATGCCGAGTTAAGAATTGATTCCAGCACAAATGATATTTCTGTGTTTTTAAGAATCAGTGATCAAATCAAAACCATGTTTGCACAAGATGAAGAAGCCCACGAACCACAGAGATTGATCGGATGGGTGAGTGGCGTTGTTAATCAATCTGTTAACAGTCAGTCAACCACGGCCATATCGGAATCGCGTGTTGGGTACGCTGTTTCCCGTGCGGTGGCCTTTGATGAAGCGATGGTCTTTATTTTGGCAGAATTAGCGCGTCATCAAGCTGCGCCCATCGTCATAGTGACAGATTTTGACACGGATTTAGCCATTGTGAATCAAATCAACGCTACTTTACCGGAAGGGCGCGAAATTCTAACGGCTTCCAACGAAGTGGCGGCCGCTAACTTGTTATGGGCAAAGGGTATTCGAAATAGCACTTATCTCACCAGGGAAGAGTTGGACGCAGTGAGATTAAAAAATGTGTTTAGCCAAATTACCATACTCACAGAAGCAGCCATGAATCGGATTAAATCAGGTATCGATGGTTTAACAGAAATACTGAACCAAGCTGCTCAAGCATATAACACCATCGTCACTGCTGTTTAATTTTCAGGCCAGCCGGCGTCTTGCGAAAAGGATGGTTCTGCTTTCGTAAAAAAACTTGGGGTCAGGTCCCGGACCTGACCCCAGGGGTTGAAAGAAGACAAATGAATGAAACAAACAGGTTTTGGTTCCAAGTTACTGTCACTTACCCTCAGTTTTAGTTTATTTACCACCTGCTCCGTTGGTTTTACCGATCCGTCACTTATCTTGGGGTCAGGTCCGGGACCTGACCCCAGGCACCTCACGCGCACCAAAGCAGCCGGTCATTCTCTTTCCGTTATTCATCAATTAACCGCGCTTAACCCAGAAATTGCGCGCGATCTTTGGCGCCGTCAACAACTGCCTGCTGCTGTTACGCGGTTTATCGATTTATCTGTCAAATCCGAACTCAGAAGTTCAAGCAATGACACTTGGGGTCAGGTCCGGGACCTGACCCCAGGAGTTCATCGGGCGGAATCATCTTTTTCGTCTAAAATGAAACAGGGATCATCCGTCAGGACAGTTATTTTCCTGGCTGTTTTGAGTCTAACAGTTTATCTGGGTTTTTTGCAAGTGGCACGCTTTCCAAGCGGCAACGTAAAATTGGATTGGGCGGCAGCCTCTTTGATGCCTGTGATTGTGACGGGTGTTTTTTTGGTAGGCTTATTTCGAAATCATTTATTATCTTCCGGTCGGCTTTTTTCAATCTCGATTTTGGCCGCTGCTCTTTATGGTTGGACAACTGTTCTCGCCAAGCCGGTTCTTAATTTCCCGATGACCCAAGTGGGTCCGCTTCCTTACATGATCACGCTTTGGGGAGCGGCTATTTTGCTCCTGCATTATGTTTACGATCAACTTTTTCGTATGAGTGGTAAAGTCAATGGGTCAACCAACACTTCATTCACGAGTAGCTGGTTGGCACGATTGATACCACTCTATACTGATTTCAAAATTCTTTTCAAACTCAAACGAGCCACTTCCCGAAACGGAGCCGATTTAACCTCCACACAACAAATGTTAACTATGAATCGCCGTGCGGGTTTTCTCAGGGGAACTTTTTGGCATCTCGGACCTTTTGCGCTGGCCTTGTGGGGGTCACTTTTTTCCCAGACATTGGGCGCAGGGACACTTTATTTAGCACTTTACCAGGGCTTAAATCCAAATGTTTATGGTGTGATGGCCCCGATTGGTATTGTGCTCTTACCGGGCCTGTTGGCTGCTTGGTGGCTTGGGGAAAAGTTCACAGCGCGCAAATTGATCGGCTATGCCATGGTCTTTTCAGGCATGGCGGCCATTTCAGCCGTGAGTTTAACGCAAGCGTCCGTTCAGGTTCCATTCGCAGCTTTAGCGCTTGGTCTATTATCCGCTGTTTTTTATGGATTACGCCAGATATTTCATAAACAGTTGTTTAATAAAAATCTGGATGCCTTGTCAGCGGGTGAGCATGCGCAACTGGAGATGGCGGTTAATCGATTAGGCTATTTTTTGGGGACGGTTACGATGATTGGCATCGCCGTCATTCAGGCGATTGTGGGGAATCAGCCGATCGGGTGGTTTACTTTTCTGGTACCTTCAATGGCTATTTTAACAATCGCCAATATGTTTGTCTGGACGGGAATGTGGGTTCTGGTCTTTTTTGTTACACGCCATATCCACGCTTCTCGATTAACGCCGATTTTAGCTACTTTTCCGTTCTGGACCATGCTCTGGCAGTGGGTTGTGACCGGTCAATTAAACCCAAGTTTAATTGCAATCGGCGGACTTGTGCTTGCAGGCGGCATTTTGGCATCTTATCAAAAGCCCACGCAGGTTGACGGTGGTAGCCGATCGGAATTACGGACTTCTGCCGGGATGTCATTGTTTTCCAAACCCCATTTAAGAACCATTTATATTATTTCACACGTTATCCTTTTTGGTGTGGGACTTTTGGCTTTTCCGACCCTGTCACTGCTGGCATACGAATCAATTCATATAGGGGCAGTGATTAATTTGATGTTTTTTGCCAGCTTTGTTTTGATTGGTAATGCGTTCATTCATCAGATTTATCAATGGTATGGTTATCGTTTCAATTTTAAGAAACTTGGCGCCGCCATCACATTGAGTCTGGTGTCGGGTGCGGTCACTCTCTTGGGCGTGATGCTGATTAATGAGCTATTCCCGCTGGGGCAGGAGTTTGCGGGAACAACCTTTAGATTACCATTGGGATTTGGACGCGTTCAAATTGATTTTGCACACCCGTTAATTGCACATACGGTGGTTGCGATACCGCGTGTTCTCATGGCGATTGTTTTAGAGGCTTTAAACTTGTTGCTATTGGATTTGCCTTTTCGCTTTTATCGTGACCAGCTTAAAAGCCGGCACGAAGGAACGCAATCAAATTTGAAAAAACGAGAAGCATTTTATCTTTCACGTTTGTATTCACTGGCAGCTTATTATTTTATTTTGGTGTGGCTGCCAAATTACACTTCTGTTTTGTTCATTGGTTTAGTTTTACAACTGCTTCGTTTGTTTTTACATGTGTCGGCTAATCGAAAGTCTTATTGGGTAAAATCTTGGTTCATACAAAACCACCGTACTTTGCTCGTTATTTTTCCGCTTTTCTATCCTTTCGTCAAACTAGCCCGTTCGTTGCATTGGCTGATAACGCCGAAAGAAACGATTAGCGTAGAGGCCAAATCACGTGTTCTGGCAAGCGCTGTGTGGCATGCTTATGAACAATACCAGAAGGAACTTCAAGCACTCAATGACAGGGCATTATCGTTGTTTGAACAAGGCGATTGGGCTCACCTGCAGGTAGATTATCAGCGCCGGCTTGATTTATATAGCCAATCAATCGAAAATGCCAGCCTGGAAATTAGCCGACAAATTGGGAATGGCTTTATCTCAGAGCAAACCATTTGGGATCAAGCACGCACGCATTTTGATGTGTTGGTGATTAATCCTTTGGATAAAAAGTTAGCGGATGCCTTTTTTTATACGGTCAAACGGCGCTTTATTCCGGGAACTGAAAGCGATATTCGTTTTATTGCTGAAGACGTCCATCTGTTTAGAGGTTCTGAAGACGTGCTGGAACCGGTATTTACCTCTTACAAAAGAAAAGTTTCTACCCGGGCAGCGGTAGAAACCATCCTGAGTCATTATGGTTTTAAAATTCCTTATGAAGATCACGAGCGGGATGTGAATCACATTACCGACCTGGTTAATAGACAATTACACTTAGAAGAAGGTGAACCAAATGCGAAAGTTGAGCGTTTTGAAATGCTCAATCCCATCTTTACACGATTTAAGAAAATTTACATTGTCGGAAGAATTCGAGTGAAAGCCAATACCATTCCTTTGGTATTGGTTTTTGACAACCACAGCCAGAAATTAGTATTGGATCAGGTGGTGATGGAGAGCCTGGATGTGAGCCGCTTGTTTGGCTTTACACATTCTCAATTTACGGTGGTGACGGATAACTACCAGGCATTGGTTAACTTTCTTCATGAATTGATGCCGCGCAAACATCTTTCGCAAATTTATCGGGTGATCGGCCAATACAATTTGGCTAAGGCCGAAATTCTAAAGGATCTATTCAATCTGATTCGTAAACGGCAAGAACGTTTTCGCTTGAGTGAGGGAGTGAAAGGTAAAGTTGTCATCAGTTTTTCGCTTCCATCTTCTGACATGATGATTAGAGTGCTTAAAGATAGGCCTGATAAACCTTTATCACCTCGTGAATTCGAAGCAAAACACTACTTTGCCCGCCATGTTTATAAAGCCGGACGCATCGTAGAAATGATCGGCTTACGAAATGTCAGATTTCCGAAAGCGGCGTTTGAAGCGGATGTTCTTAAAGAATTATTGGAAAAATCAACAGATCCTGAAAACGGTATTGTCGAAGACGGAGAGTTTATAATTTTAAAACGTTTTTTTGTCCAAAGATATGTAATCCCTCTAGACATTTTCTTTCAACGGGAGAAAGATCCGGAGATCAGACGCCGCATTCTATTGGATTTAGGTCAATTGCATAAAGATTTGGCCAGGGTGAATATTTTTAATGTGGATTTTCTCCCTCACAATCATGGTGTTATTGCAGCAGGAACAGCCAATATGCGCGTTGTTTTATTTGACCTTGATGCCATTGAATTGTTGACCGATCAAAACTTTCTGAGCGTACCCAGATATTCACGGCCTGTTGATGACGGGGACTTTGATTTGGATTATTTTATGTATGGCGGTGATGCGGAAGATATGCGAATGGCGGCGCCCTCGAATGATCAGTACCCCGAACAATTCGAACTCTTAAAAGATATACCTCTTGACTTAGTAACCGAATTTATGAGAGTTCATGGTGATTTAATACAGCCGGATTTTTATCTTGCCACCCAACGTGATCTCTGGCAGCAAGCTGATGAATTAGTGCGCACTTTTCCGTATTCTCTGCTGGCGCGGCGGAGAGCCAACCCCATTCACTCAGAATTGCGGCATTTTTCTTTAGCTGAAAGACTCCAAACGCAGGAGTTCGTTGTGACAACCGAATTGGATGAACCCGACATGACGCCTGATTACTGGAAATTAATCGACCAAGGCTGGGTGCACGGCATGACCATTACGGATTTACCTTTGATTTCTAAGGTAGAAGATTTATTGAAACGATACCAAGCAAAGAAAACCATTCGCCAAAACCCGTTTGCCATTTTACACCAAACAACAGGTGCAATCGTCACTGTTGCCGCCGGTGCGCGTTTTCGAGGTAATATCAGGAACCGCATTTTAAGAATGGTGGAAGAGAATGCGGGCGGGATTTTAGCGGTAGCCAGCGGTGGTTTGATCAGGCGCTTGGCAAGGGTATTGTGGCTAGAATGGCTTCTGCCCATGAATTCATTTAAAATTTTACGAATGGTAAAAAAAATGAAACAAGCAGGTATCATTCCTAAAGATTTTCTTATCATGGGTGTTGAAAATCCTTTAATTGGGGACCCCGTTACACAGGTTGACCGGCTGGAGGAGAAAATCGAAGCCGGAGCAGAAGCCATTATGACCCAGCCGCCGCTTTTATGGCATCAATTTGAAGCTTGGTGGCGAGAAGTTGAGAAGAGAGGATTAAACCGAAGGGTGCCTATCATTATTGGTTTTCCGTTTATTACTTCACCGGCAAATTTAAGATTTTGGTATTTTCTGACAGGCGTATCTTCACATCACTTAGAAGCACAAGCTTTGCTAAGTGAGTTTGAAGAAAAACAAAATGAAGGCGCAGAAGCGTTTGCCAAGTTTCGCCAAGAATTTTCAGAAGGCTTACTAAGAAAAATACGGACATTGCCGCATGCAGCTGGTATTCATCTTTTTCCTTTGAAAGGCATGCCGCAAGTGATCCCAACGCTTAAAGCCAATGATTTAAGGCCGCCTTTACACCATATCCGAAGGATTGACCGGCTCATTGGTTTATATGATGAACTGGGCGTTCAGCTGGATATTGAAAATGTGGCTTACAAAGATGAGCATGTCAAGCACCTTGAAGGTGTCTTGTCTGTGATCTACGGCGTGATTAAGAACTTTGATGATAGACCTAAACGAATAACTATTAACCGAGTTTTTTATAAACAGCATTTTTTAGATAGTGTGATGGTAAGAGATATCGTTGGTTCTTCTGATTGGGAACTGACCATCGATTTAAAATCATTTGAAAGAGATAAACTATTTAATATCAAACGCTTAAGACATCAAGTACAGCAAAAGATCTTAGATCGCAAACGTCCTGAAAGAAAAAAGGAAATTTTTATTACAGCGGGGCCATTTAAACGGTATGCGCATAGTTTGATACGGCAATGGAATGAAGCTTTTTGGCAGCATGTCAAAGCCATGATGAAAGCATTAAAGCGGGATTATCGAGATACGATCGCCGGTTCGCCTGATACGGAAGCGCCGATTCTTCATTACAATGCGGAACGGTTTTTGTTGGAAGATCTTTTACCCCTCCGCGAACAAGAAAAACAAACGGGAGTGCCTCCTCAGCCGGTGGCGTATGTAGAAGGCGGTGTGGCAAGCATTGATTATGCGCGCGGATTTGTGGATCAATTAAAGAAATTGGCAGAAGACCGCGGTTTGGCCGATTTGCTTACCAACGTCACTTATGTGTTAGCTGACCTTTCTTCTTCCATTATTGAACAAGCCAAACAGGAATTAGGCAAAAGCCGTAATGGAATCAAGTTTGACATGTTGCAGCTGGATGCCGCCAATCCAACCCAAGCACTTGAGAAATATCAAGGTCAAATATTGCGCGGTCATCTAACCAATATCTTAGACAACTTGCCGACCGATTATTTTGTCCGCCGAGAAACAAAGTCATACATTGTTGAAAGCAGGCCGCGTTGGTCGAAACCTGAAATCATTGCTTTGGCGCGGCAATATCAAATCAAAGAAGATGAATTGATCAAGGATTTGCAGAATTTATCCGAAACGGGTGTTCAACATTTCCTGGGAAAATACAGACAATCTTTTCATCGAAGTGCCTATCGGACACCCGAGCAGTCGGATGAGTTATTCTACCGATTTTGGTATGACTTGTATGGCAATAAAGACAGGCCCGGAACGGGACTGCGGCTAGAAGAACAGCTGGTACCCATTAACGATCTTGAGCAATTTCATTTTCTATCTCAAACCGAACTTTCGGGAGCATTGCTAGCCGAAGCCTTAGATGAAGTAGAAGGCGACATCCGTATGCCGCTTTCTAATCATGCCATTGACGCGGTCTTGGCTTGGCAAAAGTTGCTACATCCGGACGGCGTGATCGAAATCTTTGATATCGTGGTTGATAGATTTGAGGATTTCCAAACCAAAGAAAATCGACCGAACAAAACAGCAAAATATGACGGCTCGGCCGTTGATTGGATCAATGGAGCACTTTTGCGCGTCATTGGCAAAGCTCTCATTCCGGGTTTTCACATGACGGTCGAAAATCTAGGCCGTTTCGGTAAACGCTTCAAAACCATGTCCTTGGTCGAAATTCGCCAAAATCAAGAAGTCACCGTTAAACCGCGAGCAGAACTACGCGTATCATCGGTCCAGGATCGATTAATTGATTTAACCGCTGAAGCGGAAGCGCAAGGGATTGACTTAGATGCTATTGCACAAACGCTGAAACAGGAAGACTACTATGTTGAAGACTTGGTGCGCGAAGTTTTGCGGGATGCCATTCAATTTCATCCTTCGGCCGATTTGCTTACAGCCGACAATCTCAAAAGGTTGGTTTCTTTACTTGAAATAATTGGTTTGAAGCGGATTGAACCGGTTTCATTTGTTCGGACGGATGACAAAGGCGTTCCACTCATGCGATTTTCGCCTGAAGTCGCCGAATTTATGCGTGAGCGAAAGCAAAAAGGGTCATCATTAATCGTGTCGTACCTGGTGTTTAAGCGTGACGGCGTAGAAGCGGTTTTACAACATGACCCAACTGCCTCTCAAATTGCAATCAACATAGCGCTTTCACCCAATTATGGGGCGTCCAATACGTTGTCGCAAAGCCAACATGAGTTTTTTGATAATCGATTAGCACCACAGCTTGACTGGCTCGAAGAGATCAATGAAGCACGGCGAGAAATATCTGATTCTAAACTTAAACCCGTGGGCGTGAGTGCTTATTTAAGTAATGCATGGGGTGCTCAGGATTTAACGATTGATTTTGATGACGAAAAAGCATTTACCGGCTGGCTTGAAGAAATCAAAGGTTGGATACGAAAGTTTCAAGCGAAAGAAATCGAGGAAGTGGTGTTAAGCGATACCACCGGTGAAGCCAGACCGGCGGATATTACAAAACTATTTAGCGCTCTCATTCAAGATACGGAATTTAAAGATATCAAATTTGCTTTTCACGGACATGACAGCGGTAACGGTCTTTTAAATGTTTTTGCCGCGCTAAAGGCGGGTGTTCGGATGATTGATACTTCCATTGGGAATTTAGGCGGCTCGCCTTTCTCTGAAACCACACATACCTATAAAGGACGGAAACCAGGTAACATCACGACCGAGGATTTAATTTTTTTACTCAAAGCGAAAGGCGTTCCGACGAATATCGATTTTGATCGTCTTTTAGAAGTTGTTCGGGAGTTTGAACGTATTTTGAGTGATAATTTTGTTGAAAATACCCGCGTGTTGGGTTTGCACCACTTGCCATTGGCAGAAAGAGAAGATCTATTTAAATTGATGGGACCAAAGGCAAGACGTTCAGAACTGAAAGCAGTAGAACCAGTTTTAACACAAGCGCCGGCAGCTTTTAGTAATCGTTTACGTTCAGAACTTCGATTGATGTTGGTGCCGCCCTCAACCGTGACGGCACAAAACATTGGCTTGGCATTCGGCAGGCGAGACACCTTTGAAGTATTAACGCCGGTTCTTTTGCAGCAATTGGCAAGCGCTGGAATTCCTGTGGTTGTGATTGCGCCCACATCGATTGAAAAAGGCGTCATTGATCAAATCAATCACCAGACGGCAAATGAACATGCTATCTTGATTGCTGAGAGTCTGCAGGAGGCAGCCTATCAATTAAAAAGGCAGCAAATAGAAGAAACCCGCTTTGTCAGCACCGAGCGCTCAGACCTTGATCTTGCGGCACCTTTTTTTAACGTGGTTGCTTACTTGCCCAAAGAACAGCTTACCGGGTGGGTATTGTCACAAGTGAAAGCAATTGCCGTCATGATGCAACAATCCCGCGCTAATTACGAAAGACTCTTACAAGCCGCTTAGAGACGGTCCCCCCCAAGTCTTTTGTGGGTCGTGAGTTAAACAGAAACCATCCCTATCTATTTTTTTCTGACTTGCAATCACTTAAAAGAGCGTTATAGTTATAATATATTGAAGCCGAACTACATAATCTAATAGACTCATCTTTGGCAGGGTCTCACGCGATCACGAAAGGGGTTTTTATGTTTAAAAAAGTATACTTACCGGTTCTTATTTTAATCACCATCCTTATTTGTCCTTCTCAGTTACAGGCTGCCAAAGACTCAGGCGATGTGGCCGCTAAAATCGACAAAGACGTGATTACCATGAGCGAATTAAACAAAGCAGCCGAATCAGACCTGATGCCGCTTGCTTCACAAATTTATGACATCAAGAAAAAACGGCTCGATCAAATGGTGGAAGACAAATTGTATGAATTAGAAGCCAAGAAGCAGAAAACGAGCGTTGAAGCATTAAAAGCTGAAATTAATAAGGGCGATGAAGACATGAGTGACGATGCGATCGAGGTGTATTATGATTTAAACAAGGCACAATTCGGCAATCGGCCGCTCGAACAAGTTAAGGCTCAAATTAAAAATCTTTTGATCCGACGCAAACTTGACAAAAGCAACGATGAATTCTTAGCTGGTTTAAGAAAGAAATACAATGTGGAAGTGATGTTGGAAGAACCGAAAATGGAGTTGGATATAGATGGATACCCTTCACGCGGTCCCGATAACGCCAAGGTGACTGTGGTTGAATTTACCGATTTCCAATGTCCTTTCTGCAAACGGTTTAAAGATACCATTGACCAATTGGTAGAAGAATACCCGAACGATGTCAAACACGTTTTTCATCATTTACCGCTTCCCATGCACCGCAATGCCAAAGGGGCACATCATGCCTCGGTTTGTGCCGACCGCCAGGGTAAATTTTGGGAGATGCGCGAAGTATTATTTAATAATGCCACAGCACTTGAGCGTGAAAATCTAAATAAATATGCCGGGGAAGTCGGTTTGGATATGGACGCTTTTAGTAAGTGCATGGAAGATCCTGAAATTGATAAATACTTAGACGATGCTGCCAGTTACGCGCAATCGGTCGGAGCGCGAGGAACACCCACCTCATTTGTGAACGGCACCTTGTTCAGGGGCGCTCAGCCTTATGAACAGCTTAAGCAGGTGGTTGAGACCAAATTAAAATAGTTTTTTGAGGCTTAGGGTCAGGTCTCCGCCTGAGGACGGATTCGTCCTTTGGCGAACGGGACCTGACCCTAAGTTATTTCATTCCTCCTTATAATCATGCCTTTGTTTGACAATTAGGTTATGAATTGCTATTATCTTTCTTTTACGCAAACCTTTTTGTGAAAGCGAGTTACGAAAATATGTTCAATCCGATCGAAGAGATCATAGCCGATATCAAAGCAGGTCAAATGGTCATTATTGCCGATGACGAATCGCGCGAAAATGAAGGCGATCTTATTTTCCCCGCTCAATCTGTGAATGCTGATAAGGTTAATTTCATGATTAAACACGGGCGAGGTTTAATTTGCACCCCCATGACGGATGAACGGCTTGAAGCGTTGGGGCTTTCGGATATGGTGAGACAAATGGGTGATACCATGAAGACCGCTTTCACGATTTCCGTTGATGCCGCCCTCGGTGTGACCACAGGTATCTCAGCGCATGATCGTGCCCGCACCATTGAAGTTTTGGCGGATCAAAAATCAACCCGAAAAGATTTGGTCAGTCCCGGACACATTTTTCCTTTACGGGCTAAGAAAGGCGGCGTTTTAAGACGGGCAGGTCACACCGAAGCTGCGGTTGATTTGTGCCGTTTGGCGGGCTTGGCGCCGGTTGGGGTGATTTGTGAAATTATCAATGATGACGGCACAATGGCACGCCGCGATGATTTATTTCAGTTTGCCAAGCGTTTTAAATTGAAAATTGGTACGATTCGCGCACTCATTGAATATCGAAGACGTTCCGAAAAATTAGTGGAAAAAATTGCAGAAGCTAAATTACCGACGCGGCATGGCGAATGGTCTCTCAAATTATATCGTTCGACCGTGGATGAGCAGGAGCACATGGCATTGGTTAAAGGCGATGTGGATGAAAAGCCAACCATGGTACGCGCTCATTCAGAGTGCTTTACGAGCGAAGTTCTCGGATCGCTTCGTTGCGATTGTCAAGAACAGCTGGATGCCGCCATGGCGATGATTCATAAAGAAGGAAAAGGCGTTCTGCTTTACATCCGCCAAGAAGGGCGTGGAATCGGGTTATCCAATAAAATCAAAGCGTATGAATTGCAAGATCAAGGGTTGGATACGGTAGAGGCCAACGAAAAACTGGGTTTTAAGCCGGATTTGAGAGATTACGGAACGGGCGCGCAGATATTAAAAGATTTGGGATTGTCGCAAATTCGTTTACTAACCAATAATCCCCGCAAAATTGTGGGCCTTGAAGGGCACGGCTTGCATGTGATTGAGCGTATTCAACTGGAAATGCCGACGCATGAGCATAATGCGAAATATTTAAAAGTTAAGAAATTAAAATTAGGACATTTGCTGAAGGATATTTAATGGCAATGGTTAAAGAAGGTTCTCTCATTGGTACGGGTAAGCGTTTTGGAATTGTTGTTTCCCGCTTCAACGAACACGTTACCAAGGCGCTCTTAGACGGAACGCTGAATCACCTGCGCCGTTCGGGTGTGCGTGAAACAGACATTGAAGCGGCTTGGGTGCCCGGCACTTTTGAAATCCCCCTGACTTTACAAACCATGGCCCGTCAGAAGCAATTTGACGGTCTTGTGGTTCTGGGGTGTTTGATTCGGGGTGAAACCTCCAATTATGCGCACATTGCCCAAAGTACCACCGACAGCATCATGCAGGTGATGTTAACTTGTGAAGTGCCAATTGGTTTTGGTTTGCTCACGGTTGATACGCTTGAACAAGCCCTTAACCGATCGGGCGGTAAATTTGGAAATAAAGGAAGGGAAGCGGCAGAAGCCGTGATTGAAATGGTTAATTTGATCGCTGTTTTAAAACCAACTGATTCGACCAACCGGCAAAATTTTCTCCGCGCTGCCACTCAAACATGGGAGCGTTTTTCGATGAAGGAGGATATGGATCAATAAGGTTTAAACCAAATTCAATATCAGGAGTTTCAACCTACTTTGCTCTTTACCAATTGCTATGCGTAAAAGAACTCAAGCACGTGAATATGCGCTCCAAATTTTGTATCAAATCAATCTCACCAAAGGAGACGTTGAAAGTGTGCTGCAAGATTTCTGGATTTACCAGCCCGCCGGCGAAGACGTGATGCAATTTACAAACCGCATTGTCAAAGGCGCATTGACTTTTCAACCGGAGATTGATCAGATTATTCAAAAATACACGGAAAACTGGGATCTGGAACGCATGGCCGTCGTTGACCGCAACATCCTTCGTCTCTCAACTTTTGAGCTGATTTATCTGGAAGACATTCCGCCAAAAGTTGCCATTAACGAGGCAGTTAACTTAGCTAAAAAGTTCTCACAATTAGAGTCCGGTAAATTCGTCAATGGTGTTCTTGATAAAATTACGCATTCAGAACCTAAACGGACCGCACCGGGTGAGACACCCGTCAAGAAATCATAAATAAACGTATGCCTGCTTTATCCAACCCTCACCATGCGCGCTTTATGGCGCGGGCGCTTCAACTGGCGGCTCGCGGCAGGGGCCGTGTGAGCCCTAATCCTTTGGTGGGAGCCTGTGTGGTGCGCAACGGACATATCATTGCGGAGGGCTATCACGCTAATTTTGGCGGACCGCATGCTGAAATCGTAGCGCTCAAGCGTTTGGGCAAAAGAGCAAAAGGGGCAACTTTATACGTCACACTGGAACCATGTTCCACTTGGGGTAAAACGCCGCCCTGTACGGATTTTATTCGGCAGAATGGCATTAAACACGTGGTCATCGGCTGCCAAGATCCTAATCCGCTTCATGCCGGACGAGGCATTCGTCTCTTACGTCAAAAAGGCATTCGTGTGACTGCCAATATTCTGCGCGAAGAAGCCGTGAAACTAAATGAGGCTTTTGCCAAATGGATTAAAACACAAATGCCTTTTGTGATTTTAAAAATGGCCGAAAGTTTAGACGGTAAAATTGCAACCGAAACCGGGGATTCCAAATGGGTTTCCGGCAAAGCGGCACGTGAATGGGCGCATTCATTGAGAGCTTCGGTTGACGGTATTTTGGTCGGAAAAAATACCATTTTAAAAGATAACCCGCGCTTAACGGCACGTCACGGCCGTTTCAAAAGAACAAACCCCTGGCGTTTGGTGCTTGATACCAAAGCTCAATTGTCAAATCGTCACCGCATTTTTCATCAATCCGGAACAACGGTTTTAGTTTGCGGCGAAAGTTATCTCAACCGAGCGGTTCAGAAGCATCGTCGTTCTCATATCAGTGTGATGCCTGTTAAACTAAAGGATCAAAAAATTGATCTGCGTGAGTTAGTGATCAAATTGGGCCGCTTAGGCGTCACGTCGCTTCTGGTGGAAGGCGGCGGTGAAACGGCAGCTAGTTTTCTAAAATCTCATTTGGTCGATAAAATTTATTTTGTGATTGCGCCTAAGATTATCGGTGGAAAGCATGCCCCCACAGCCGTTGAGGGGGATGGCATTCGCTTGCTGAAAGAAGCTAAAACGATTTTGCGGGTACAAGTGCGCTTACTTGATCGCGATTTGCTGGTGGAAGGATACTGTTAGTATGTTTTCTGGTATTATTGAAAAAATTGGAAAAGTCCGTCAAGTGCGGAAAAAAAATGGCAGGGCGCTTGTGGAAATCGAATTCTCGCCTTGGCGCAACCGCCTCAAAATAGGCGAAAGCATTGCTGTTGACGGTACTTGTCTGACGGTGATCAAATCAGGCAAACGTTTTTTTCAAGCCGAAGTGGTTAAGGAAACATTGGCGTGCACTACTTTGGGGCAGCTTCAGCCGCGGGGGCGTGTTAATTTGGAAAGATCTTTGAAATTAAATGATCGTCTGGGAGGGCACCTTGTGAGCGGCCACATTGACGGCAAGGGCGTCATTGTGAAAAAACTGAGACACGGGCGGAATTTCACTTACCAAATCAAAGTTCCTCAGGCCATGCAGTCTTTTTTGATTCCGAAAGGCTCAATTGCCGTTGACGGGATTAGCCTGACTTTACAAAAAGTGTTGAAAAATACGTTTGAAGTTGCCATCATACCTCATACGGCTTATGTCACTTGCTTAGGCAGAAAAGAGGTTGGCCATTCAGTTAATTTAGAAGCTGATCTAGTGGTGAAACAAATAGATCAGTACTTAAAACGTTCAAAGAATCGGTCGAAACATTAGAACAGCCATACTTTACCCCGTACCACGGAAAGCGCCATTGTCGTGCGGAGAAAGTGGCGGGTAAATTTTTCTGATAGATTATTTCCTGAAGCTACGGCCGAGCAGCCGTGGTACGGGGTCACTAAAAGGAGACAGCAATGAAAAAAGCAGGCGTGCTTGTGTTAGCGTTATTAATGATGGTACCGCCTTTGGTATTTGCCGAGTCATCAGAGGATGCCTCAGTGATGACTGGGAGTAAAAGCGGTGTTTGTTTTCAATGTCCAGCAGAAAAACTGGGTCGGGGGATGTCCAACATTGTTTATAGCACTTTGGAAACTCCTTATCGCATTGGCCGTGAGATGGAAGTTGCTAATCCGATTGCCGGTTTTACATCCGGTTTGGTGAAAGGCGTTTTCTGGACCGTTGGCCGCGCAGTTGTTGGCGTGATTGAAGTGGGTACTTTTCTCATTCCGACCAGACCTTTGATGCATGAATTTGATGCTGGTTGGTGGACCGCTTAAAATCAGTTATCAGGGATCAGGGATTGGGGGACAGGTGTTAATGCTTAATAATTCAGTTTCCTCTACAGGCAGTTTTTATCTTTAAAGTGTGTGAGAAAAGTTACCGAATGACTGAGTCAGTACAACAGGAACGATTAAGAAAAAGTTAAATTGAATACGCTAGTGCTGCAGTATTATTTTAAAGTCATTTTTTTTGTTAATGGTGATTATGCCGGCCTGATCCCTGATCCCTAATCCCTGTTCCCTGATGAAGTCTCCACAAACCAAACCCAACCGCGATCCCGAAGTCTTAAAAAAGAAAAAAGGTTTAATCCTGGTTTACACCGGAGACGGAAAAGGTAAAACCACCGCTGCGCTGGGGGTTGCTTTTCGTGCGCTTGGCTGGGGAATGAAGGTAGCCATGATTCAATTTATCAAAGGGAATTGGAAATATGGCGAAATGAATTCGGCAAAGCAATTCGGGGGTCACTTTGAACTCATTCAAAAAGGTGAGGGGTTCACTTGGGATACGCAAAACCCTGAACGTGACAAGCAATTGGTGAATGAAGCATGGGCGCTCTGCCGCGAGAAAATGTTAAGCGGTCAATATCAAGTGCTCATTTTTGATGAAATCAATTATGTCATTGATTATGGTTATTTAGACGTGAAGGAAGTAATCAAAGGTTTACGCGAGAAGCCCGAGAGCGGCCATGTTATCCTGACGGGCCGCAATGCTAAGAAAGAATTAATCGACATGGCTGATCTCGTGACCGAAATGGTTGAAACCAAGCATCCTTTTAAAGATCAGAAAATTCCCGCTCAGAAGGGTATTGATTTCTGATGCTTAGCAGAACTCTTCTTGACAATTAATTTTGAGGCGTGTAATATTTCACTCGCTCAGGATTTATTGAGTCTGAGTTGATCTTTTTAAAATTTCAATCCGTTGAGACAAGTGAGGGAAGTGCGGTGAAAAGCCGCCGCTCCCCCGGAACGGTAAGTGCAACGAAAGCGATGGAGTTCCACTGCTCGTGGTAACGCACGAACGGGAAGGAATCGTGACTAGGAAAAAGCACAAGCCCGGAGACCTCAGTCTTGACTAACCAGTGGTTCGGCTTGATTAAAATTGGCAACTGCCAATTTTAATCTTCGCTCACCAAGTGTTGAGCGAACTTACAAAGTAAGTGAGTCGAAGCACCAGTCTCTCGTAAACTTTACGCGGGTAAAGGAGCAGAAATGAAACGCATTTTCTCTTTCCACAGTATTTTTCTCATTGCACTCTGTTGCTTTCTATCTCATTCAATTGTTTTTGCTGAATCTTCTACGCAAAATGATGCTTCAGAAACCGAAAGCACTTTAAAAGATAAACTTTCGGAAGCCAAAGATAAATTAACCGACGTTATCAAATATCCTTTTGAAGTCCTTAAAAAACCCATTGATGCTTTGAAATTACCAACTCTTGTTTACGGTATCCTGCCGGTATCTGCTTCACGTTTACCTGGTCTCGTCAATCAAATTCAGGATTTTCCTAACAATATTACACTCAAAGATTCAGTTGAATTAGCTAGAACAAAACCTTCCACATTTCAAGAGGCTGTGCGTGATGTGGAGGGAGTGTTGACTTACGACCAAGTAGGGAATGGGTTAGATGAAACTTTTGGATTGCGAGGTTTCCCGGATGGCTCACTGATTTTCTTAGTCGACGGTGTCCGCGTAAATGAGATTGACGGAGGCGTTGTCAATTATCCTTTGGTCCGAATGGAAAACATTGATGCCATTGAAATAGCACCTGGTTCTTCATCAGCAGTCTATGGTTCTGGTGCATTTGCGGGCGTGGTGAATGTCACAACACGCCAACCCAGTGAAAAACCGGTCACTTTCTTTGGCGGCGTCGAATGGACAAGTTTTCGCGGTATTCGTTTTCGTGATGGCCTGAGCGGCACTTTGGAAGATAAATGGTCGCCTTTGGGCGGTAAGCTTACTTATTATTTTAATGGGGCACGTGATCAAGCCAAAGGATTTCGTAACAACGGTGAATGGCGAATCACTTCTTTTGATTTGAAAACGGGTTATGAATTGCCGGATGAAATAGGCGGAATCCGTTTTGGTTTAAAGTATGTGGATGATGCTACTTCGAATCCAGGCGCTCTCACTTTGGATGAATTTCGCCAAAATTGGCGTCAATCAATCACAGATTTGGATGGCCGCAAATTTAAGAATACAATTTTGCAATTGGATGCTAATCACAAATTTTGGGGTGAGCGTTTAAACGCGTCCATTCAAGCGTCTATTCGCCGTAATCGGATTGAGTTTATAACGACTTCAAGAACATTTACAGATTTTACGGATGGCTTTAATCCGGATACTGATTTGGTGAGCGTTAGAACACGTGAGAA
This sequence comes from Candidatus Abzuiibacterium crystallinum, assembly GCA_002787155.1. Classification (GTDB taxonomy): domain Bacteria; phylum Omnitrophota; class Omnitrophia; order Omnitrophales; family Abzuiibacteriaceae; genus Abzuiibacterium; species Abzuiibacterium crystallinum. The sequence goes on from PCVY01000064.1 coordinate 32,199, forward strand.
AAATTTAATTGGTCAATTAAGTTATGATCACACATGGGGCTGGTTCCGTAACCAATCATTAATTGGGTTTGAATTAAACCGAGCCATGAATCACGATAAAGAACAAGATGCCTTTGGTGGTCATGTGGTTGAAACCACAGCGCTTGAAGATTTGAGAAGTTCAGAAGTGTCAAACGTAGGTCTTTTTTGGAATGAAAGACTTCATTTAAATGAATGGATTATTGGTCATTTTGGCATCCGGAATGATCATTATTGGTTGGCAATGGTCAATGGCCTCAATCATGCTAAGGATTTAAATCGTCATTGGCATAGCACCAATGTTTCCACCGGTTTAGTTTTGAAGCCCATCGAATCAATTGATTTATTCGGAAACTATTCAGAAGCATTTCGCATCCCATCTCTTAGCGATTTCAAAACTTTTGGAGATGATTTGCCGCCTAATCTTAGACCTGAAAAATCTGATAACTTTGAATTGGGAACCAGGTTACGTTACCAAGATAAGGCATCTTTTAAGTTAAGCTATTTTGAAATTATTACACGAGATGAAATCTTGTTTGATAGTTCGGCCATCACAAATTCTAATCCGTTTGGCCGTAATATCAATGCCGGCAAAACCAGACGCAACGGCATTGAGACCAGGCTTGATTTACATCCTATTGACGAAGTAAATTTCTACGGTACTTATACTTATGCCCGAGCTAAAATACGAAAAACGGTTGACGATGCTGCTTCATCAGGCGCGCCATTCTTGAATCGGCCTTTGGGTCAAGTCCCGCAACATCGTTTTACAGTTGGTATGACTGCACGTCCATTCAAACGCCTAGGTCCTAAATTTGAAGGATTCCAGTTACACATGGATGGTGTGCTGGTGGGTAAGCAATTTATTCAATCATTTGAGAGTACGACGCAAAGTTTATTAAACGGTGCAGGATCAGGTACGATTAAACCTTATGCCGTTTGGAACTTAAAATTATCTTACGAATTTAAAAAGAAAGAGCTTTTCTTTAAAATTAACAATCTTTTCGACAAACGTTATTATTCGCGTGCCGTTGCAGCGACTTCATTTGGAACTCTTTTGAGTCCAGCCGGCGATTATTTATTTGTCAACCCTGCTGCACCGCGTGAATTTGTGCTAGGTTTTAATTATGAATTTTAAACATTTATGTTTTATTAGTCTTTACTTGGCTTGGTTTGGCATTGGTTTCTTCTTGCCGAAACTAACCATGGCCATTGTCTTTGCTTCCGAAGGGCAAGCGGTGTCAAACACGTTTGTAGAAGCGGTTGTGATGTCCGATGAACAGCGCCGTTATTTTGATCCCTTACCGGTGTACCCAACCATATCACGGCGTACGGGTGAGGAAGGGCGCGTGGTGATTGAATTTACCATCTTACCCAATGGCAATACGGCTAATCAGTATATTGTTCAGTCTTCCGGTCACGACCATCTTGATCAGGCTGCCTTGGCGGCTAGTCAGAAATGGCATTTTGATCCGGTCCAAATTGATGGGCATGCGATATCATCTACACGGCGAATCCCTATAGAATTCAAGCTGAAAAATTGAACTTTTACCTCAAAGATTACCGCCTGGTCTATAAACCCCTTCTCAGCTTGACTTGCCCTTCCGTACAGTTTAAAATGCATTTAGCAAATTCTTAATAGACGAGTACTTAAATGGAAAATACCTCAAAACAGCAAACAGAACCATCAGCCGAGATCCAAGAAGGTAAATTCTTTGCCATTAGCGGCTATCTTTTCGTCCTGTGTTTTGTACCGCTTTTACTTAAGAAAGACAATAAGTTTGCCCAATTTCATGGAAGGCAAGGCCTTGTCCTGTTTATCTTTGAATTGGCGGCTGCGATTGTTAAATCCGTACCGGTCATCGGCGATGTTATTTTCTCTTTTGCTTACGTCATCTTTGGCATTGCTTCCTTGATCGGTATTGTCCGCGTGTTGATGAATGAATACTGGGAAATGCCCCTGGTTCACAACATCGCACGTAAAATAACATTATAATATTCCGTTTGATTTGCAAATATCTTGTTTGAAAGGAAGGACATGTCATGCCTTTTGGAAAGAAAAAGCCGTCTGAATCAACCGCAGAATACACTCTCGTTTTAAATCCTGTTCGTAGCGAGTTATCAAAAAGCCGCATGATCGAACGTATTGCACAGGTGTTTCCGCTTGGTGTTGAAGAAGCCGCAGATTTGGTTGAAAACACACCGATCATTTTACTCGAGGGATTAGACAGAGAAACCGGCGATCAAGTCAGGCTTTACTTTACGGAGACAGGTGCTGATTTGATTCTGACGGATGACAAAGCTTTCCAAAAACGCTGTTTCAGAGCCATTTGGCCGTCTCCGCCAACCTTTGATTTCTTGCAAACTTCATCCGTATCCGAAAGAAAAGATGTGCCAGCGGAGCAAACGGCGTCAGAGGAAGAGGATGTTGCCAAACTTTTTTCGCAAGCCTCATCTTTAAGCGAATCATCAAGCCAGGAAGATACTTATTTGCCGCCCGGCCCTCAAACGGTCAAAGAAGATGTTTCATTTTTTCAAACGGAATCTGCTCAAAACGAAGAAACGTGGGATCGCGACCAGCTTAAAAATATTGAACGTGAAACAGAAGATGCGCTTTTAGCCAAACGTGTAACAGATTTGACGCAGGAGAAAGAACGTTTACAAGAACTCCTCTTGGATTTGCAGAAGGAAAATGAGGAATTGCGTCATGAAAAAACCAAATTTGCGTCCGAACAGACCAATGAACGTGAAAATCAAGAGATCGAACGCCGGCATTTGGAAGCCCGTTTAAAATCGGAAGAAACTTCGCGCCAGGAAGAAAAAGAAACACGTGATGCGCAGTTATCGCAACTCAATTCGATTACCGAAAATCAAAAACTTGAATTGTCTCGCTTAGAAAAAAAATTGTGGGAAACAACCACATCGCTTGAATCGCGTCAAACCGAGATTGAACAATTAAGAGGAGAACTTCAAGCGGGACGCTCAGAAATGGACGTTATCAAGCAATCCCTTCGGGCAGCCGAGCAGCGAATTGCGAGCCAAGCAGCCATTGACGGGAATCGCGTTAAAGAATTGGAGCAGAAAATCCACGAAAAAGAAGCCGAGCTAACCACTTGGCGCCAAAAAACAGAAAATTGGTCCAAAGCACATGCTTCTTTAAATCAGGATTTACAAATGCTCAGGCAAAAATATATTGGCGAAATTGAACAATTGACCAGTCGGCAAAAGGAATTACAAATGCAATTGGAAGTGGCTCAACGTCAAATTCGGGAATTTAACAGTATTGCCGAACAGCAGGAAATGGTCAACCGGAAAAACCAGATTGCGGCACAACTCATTCAAAAAGAAAATCGTTTGAAAGAGTTGAAACAGCAGGAAGAAATGATTAAGCATGAAGTCACGGAACGGCAGGAAATCATGCAAACTTCCCGGGAAGAACAACAAACACTTGAGGAAGAAATTATCAAAGACCGCCAAGCGCAAAAGTTTCTTCTCGAACAACTCAAACTGAAAGACAAAAGCCGCACTGCTCCGGGTGAACGATTTCAGGTTAAGAAATAGTTATCCATGCCAGACGAACAACCCATCGAACTTGTTTTAAGTAAAATCAAGATCGACGAAAACCGCAGCGAACAAATTATCATTTTAAAAGAGAAAAACGGTTCCCGCTATTTACCGGTCGTGATTGGCATTGCAGAAGTCAATGCCATCAAACTCAAACTAAGCGGCATTGAACCGCCTCGCCCGATGACCCACGATCTCTTATTGCGCGTCATTGAATCGATGGGGGGTGCGCTGGAGGGGATTCTCATTAATCGATTAGAAAATAGCACGTTTTACGCCAAGCTGCTTGTCACGCGTAACGGAAGCGGTGAAGCCATCGAGATTGATGCTCGACCTTCTGATAGTATTGCACTCGCGTTAAGGGCCAATGCCCGTATCGAAGCCAATCCTAGCGTTTTGGATCAAGCGGGGGTTGATGGTTTGTAGGCAGACGGTTTTTAAATCCTTAAATTCCAACCATGGTTTGAATATTTTTCTCTCACCAATCGTTCGACTTCTTTAAGCGGTATTTTTGATAAAGGCGCATACGCGCCCCAATTTAATTGAAGAGCATTTTTGATAGCTTGCACATTCAAAGAAACATTGGTCAGAAAATCTTGATGCGAACGTTGATGGCGGTACTCCGGTTGGCGTTTTGGATTTTGTAAATATTTTGAAATCTTTGCAATATCAAAGTTGATTAAAAAAGAACCATGAAACAAAGCGGCATAACGGCCGCGCCGTTGTGCATTGCCGGAGAACTTCAGGTGATTGATGGCGAGGTCGGTAATGCCTTCCACAGTTACCTCTTGAGACAGGAGGGAGCGGAAGACAGCTTGATGCTGTTGCATGATCCAGTGATTGGTTTGGGTGATGTTACGCGAATCAGGGCCCGTTGACAGGGCAGTGATTAATGAAAAATTTAAACAGCCGGGTCCCTGCAAAACGGTACCGCCGCCGCTCATGCGGCGCAAAATCGAAATGCGGTCTTGCGCGCAGGCGTCCAAAATAACATCAGCAGTGTGATGGCAGCCGTAGCCTAAAACGACAAAATATTGTTCGGGCTGCCAAAACCGGAGAATTTCTTTAGGCGTTTCTTGGTCACACCCGTTGAGCAGAGCCTCATCGAGGGCAAGATTTTCTTCGGGAGACGGTAAAGTTAGATCGATAAATTCCATATTTCGATTTTATGCAAATTAGTGTATATTATAGGCTCATTTGGCTGGATTAAAACTGGAAAACCATGTTCTCTCAAATGACATCAGAAAAATCAGATAAAAAAGCACAGGAAGCGACTAAAGATACCATCAAATGGATGCATTCTTTAGAGTATCTTTTTGAATCAATTTTGAAAAATAAAGATATTCAAAACGCTTCTTTTCTTTTGGACAAGATTTTTGAACGTTTCAGAGCGATGGGTATTCATGTGCCCGCGCCTGTCAATACGCCATACGTGAATACGATACCCTCGGAGAAAGAAGCTGCTTATCCCGGGAACCGTGAAATTGAAAGGCGTATCAAAAGTTATGTCCGCTGGAATGCCATGGCGATGGTTGTTAATGCCAACAGACGGCATAGCGGATTAGGCGGACATATTTCCACCTATGCGTCTGCCGCAACCATCTATGAAGTTGGGTTTAATCATTTCTTCAGGGGCGCAGATCCGAAAGCGGGGAGACCGGCTGACATTATTTATTTTCAGGGCCACGCTTCACCCGGCAATTACGCACGTGCCTATTTAGAAAGAAGGTTGAGCGCAAGTCATCTTCATCATTTTAGACAGGAATTAGCCGAAGGTGGCGGTCTCTCATCTTATCCTCATCCTTATCTGATGCCTGATTTCTGGCAATATCCCAGCGTCTCCATGGGACTTTCACCCATCATGTCTATTTACCAAGCACGTTTTTTAAGATATTTATCTGCGCGCGGTTTTATTAAAGAAGAGCCGCGCGTTTGGTGTTTTGTGGGCGACGGCGAATCAGACGAACCTGAAACGCTCGGTGCTTTAACGCTGGCAGGGCGGGAACATTTGGATAATCTCGTTTGGGTGATTAATTGTAATTTGCAGCGCTTAGACGGTCCCGTGCGGGGCAACGGGAAGATTATTCAAGAATTGGAAGGTATCATGCGGGGTGCCGGATGGAACGTCATTAAAGTGATTTGGGGTTCTGACTGGGATGCGTTGCTCAAGAAAGATCATCATGGCTTGTTGGTCAAGCGTATGGAAGAAGCAGTTGACGGGGACTACCAAAAATATTCAGTGGCGCCCGGTAGTTATATCCGTAAACATTTCTTTGGAAAATATCCGGAACTTTTGCAAATGGTGAATCACTTAACGGATGATGAGCTCAGGCGTTTGCTGCGGGGAGGTCATGATCCGCAAAAAGTTTACAATGCTTACAAAGCAGCTGCCGAACACAAGGGCCAGCCGACTGTTATTCTGGCGAAGACCATTAAAGGATACGGGTTGGGGGAAGCTGGTGAAGGACGGAATATTACCCATCAACAAAAGAAACTCAACGAAAAAGAGCTCCGCGAATTTCGTTCGCGTTTCGACATTCCGATCAAAGACGAAGAAATTACCGAGACGCCTTTTTATCGTCCGCCGGTTGACAGCCCCGAGAATAAATATTTATTGGAACGACGAAAAGTGTTGGGAGGATTTCTTCCCGAGCGCAACGTCAAGGCACCGCCGCTTCAAATTCCCGGCTTAGAGAATTTTAAGGACATGCTCAGCGGTTCCGGAGAATTGAAAGCAGCTACGACCATGGCTTTTGTGCGCATGTTGGGCAAGTTGTTGCAGAACAAAGAAATTGGAAAACAGGTGGTACCGATTATTCCGGATGAAGCGCGCACCTTTGGCATGGACGCCCTGTTTAGACAAATCGGCATCTATTCATCCAAAGGTCAATTGTATGAACCAGTTGATAAAGAATCATTTCTTTATTACAACGAACAAAAGAACGGGCAGATTTTGGAAGAAGGGATTTCCGAGGCCGGTTCGATGTCGTCTTTTATTGCGGCGGGAACGGCCTATAGTACTTTAAGCGTTAACATGATGCCTTTCTTTATTTATTATTCCATGTTCGGTTTTCAGCGGGTGGGTGATTTAATTTGGGCAGCTGCCGATTCGCGCGCGAAAGGCTTTTTATTAGGTGCGACGGCAGGCCGGACAACCTTGAGCGGTGAAGGTTTACAGCATCAGGATGGTCATAGTCTTTTAGCCGCTAGCACGGTTCCGACCATTGAAGCTTATGACCCGGCATTTGCTTATGAAATTGCCATCATTACCCGCGAGGGCATGAAGCGTATGTATCAAGACGGAGAAGAGATTATTTATTACATGACGCTTTACAATGAATTGTACGAAATGCCCGCCATGCCAAAAGGCTCGGAAGAAGGCATTCTGAAAGGGATGTATAAATTTAAAGAAGGTCCCAAAGATAAAAAACACAAAGTTCATTTGTTAGGCAGCGGTCCGATTATTCGCGAAGCCTTACGCGCTCAAGAAGTGTTAGCCAAATCCTACGATGTATCGGCGGACGTGTGGAGCGTGACCAGTTACAAGAAACTACGAAGCGATGCTTTAAATGCAGCGCGTTGGAATATGCTTCATCCCAATGAAACGCCCAAAAAATCCTATATGGAGACCATTTTGGCAAACGAAAAAGGCGCTTTTGTGGCAGTGTCTGATAACATGAAAATCGTAGCTGACCAGATTGCGCCATGGGTACCGGGCGGACTGATGACGCTCGGCACAGACGGTTTTGGACGCAGTGACACACGGGAGCATTTAAGACGGTTTTTTGAAATCGATGCCGAAATGGTCGTGCTGGCAACCTTAACGTCACTGAAAAATAAAGGTGCAATTGAAGTGTCTGTTGTTCAGAAAGCCATCCAAGATTTACAGTTGGATCCTGAAAAACCGTATCCACAGTACTAATACCGTTAGACATTTGATGATGGAAGTTTCTGGAAGGCGCTGTGTTTGTTATTTGCCGCAACGGGTTGTAAAGGGCATGCAATTTCAAATGTCTAACGGTACTAAAAATATTTTTCTTATCATTTTTTGAAGGAGATGACGAATGGATGTTCGAGTTCCGATCTTAGCCGAAGGAATTAATGCGGGCACTGTCATTAAAGTACTGGTGTCCGAAGGGGATACCGTCAAGAAAGACCAGGATTTGGTTGAAATTGAAACAGAAAAAGCTGCAGCGCCTATCCCGTCCCCAGTGGCCGGCAAAGTAAATCGTATCCACGTGAAAGAAGGTGATGCCGTTAGCGTCGGACAAGTCATCATTTCTATCTCAGAAAGCGGCACTAAAAGCGCACCCGCTCAAACGGCACCAGAAGTACCTCAAAAATCTGCTCAGCCGGCCATTCCAGCGCCTGCACAAGTTATGCCGCCTGCGCCTCAGGCTTTCCAAGCGTCAGCATCTCAATTTGGGCCTGCGGCATCGCCGACAGTTCGTAAATTAGCCAGGGAGTTGGGTATTGACCTTACCCGCGTTCGGGGTAGTGAGCACGGCGGACGGATTGTGGTTGAAGATTTGAGGAATTATATTCAACAATTGCAGGCTGTCGCACTTAATCAAGCCGGGACTTCCTCGGCGCCTGCATCAGCTTCACCGGCATTGCCTCAGGTTGATTTTCGAAAGTGGGGCCCTGTCAAACGTGAGAAGCTTTCGTCTCTTCGAAAGAAAATCGGAGAAAAAATGGTTGCTTCTTGGACCCATTTACCTCACGTGACTCAATTTGATGAAGCCGATGTTTCAGACATGCTGGATTTGAGGAAAAAATACGTAGCCAATTTTGAAAAACAAGGCACACGGCTCACATTGACGGTTTTAATTTTAAAAGCAGTCGTCGATGTCCTAAAACGGCATCCAATCTTTAATGCAAGCATTGATGACCGGGCAGGTGAAATTGTTTTCAAGCAATATTATCATTTTGGCATTGCGGTGGATACCGAGCAAGGACTCATTGTGCCGGTGATTCGAAATGTGGATCAAAAGAACTTGGTTCAGTTGGCGAAGGAATTACAGGAATTGGCGCAAAAGACACGTGACCGAAAAGTAGCTTTAGATGATCTGCAGGGCGGCACTTTTACGATTACCAATCAGGGCGGTATCGGCGGGGCTCATTTCACACCGATTATTAATGCGCCTGAGGCGGCTATTTTAGGCCTGGGACAAGGGATGCGTAAACCCGTTGATGTGAAAGGTGAGATTAAACTCAGAACCATGGTTCCGCTTTGTTTATCATATGATCATCGCTTAATTGACGGAGGTAAAGCTGCTAAATTTATCCGAGAATTACGCGAATCAATCGAGGCTTTTAGCGAACAACCACTGATAGATGCGATGAGTGCGAAAAAATTGCCAAGCGGGAAAGATAAATTAGCGGGGAGCAAGAAATGAAAACAATTAAAACAGAAATTGTGGTTTTAGGTGCCGGACCGGGAGGGTATGCAGCAGCTTTTTATGCGGCCGACAAAGGCAAAAAAGTTATCTTAGTTGAACGTGACAAACAATTGGGAGGCACCTGTTTGCTGCGGGGGTGCATTCCATCCAAAGCACTTTTACATGCTACTGAATTTATAAGGGAAAGAGACTATTCTAAAGAGCGCGGCATCGAATATCAGACACCGCGAGTTGATTTGGGCCGCTTAAACATCTGGAAAAATAAAGTTGTTGCAAAATTAAGTGATGGGGTCATGGGGCTGAGCCGCCGTCGGAAAATAGATGTGATGCATGGGCGCGGTTATTTTGAGAGTTCGGATATTTTACGTGTGGAAACAAGCGAAGGGCAGAAATTTCTCGAGTATGACAAGGTGATCATTGCGGTAGGTTCGCAGCCGGCGCTTCCCAAAGCCTTTGATTTAGGCAACAAACGTATCATGACTTCAACCGAAGCACTTGAAGTAGAAGAAATTCCGAAAGACTTGCTTGTGATCGGTGGCGGCTATATTGGGATGGAATTGGGAACCGTCTACGCCTCCCTTGGAAGCCGTGTGGTCGTGATTGAAGCACTCGATGGTATTTTGAGCGGTCTTGATGCCGATTTGGCGCGGCCAGTCATGCAGTATGCGCAAAAACACTTCAAAGAAGTGCGTGTTAAAACCAAAGTATCCAAAATGGCAACAAAGGGTAAGAAAATTTTTGTGGAATCGGAATCAAACGGACAAAAGAAAGAAGAACTTTACGACCGGGTTCTAGTATCGGTTGGCCGTGTTCCCAATTGCCAGGATTTAGGACTCGAAAACACCAAAGTGCAGCGAGACGACAAGGGATTCATTCAAGTGGACGCCATGCAGCAGACCGCCGATTCTAAAATCATGGCGATCGGAGATGTTGTGGGGGGCGCTTTGTTGGCTCATAAAGCGGCGCGTGAGGCACGTATTGCCGTTGATGTTTTTACCGGTGAAGAAAATTCCTTCGACAATGTAATCATTCCGGCGGTTGTTTTTACGGACCCCGAGGTGGCTTGGTGCGGTTTGACGGAAGCCGAAGCTAAAAAGAAGGGCATCGAGGTGAAAGTAGTCCGTTTTCCTTGGGGAGCTTCAGGACGTGCTCTTTCACTTGATCGGCCTGATGGCGTGACGAAACTGATCATTGAACCCCATACCGAGCGTGTGGTAGGCGTTGGTATTACAGGTAAAGGTGCGGGTGAACTTATCAGTGAAGGTGTTTTTGCTATTGAAATGGGTGCCACTGCAAGAGATTTGGCCGAATCTATCCATCCGCATCCGACGCTTTCTGAGACGTTAATGGAAAGTGCAGAAATGTTTTATGGGTATGCGACGCATACCTACGCCCCAAAGCGTTCTACCGCTCTAGATGCCTAAGTTCCGCAATCAAAAGCATTGAACTTGATTCGAGTTTCAATATAATATTCAACGTGATTCAACTAATGTCTTCATTCTCTTGATTCTAAATGTGACTTAATATGCCTCAGAATTTCGACGTGATCATTATTGGCGGAGGTGGTGCTGGCTTGACAGCGGCATTGTATGCCTCCCGCGCTAAGCTCTCCACGGCTTTATTTGAAAAATTAGTTCCCGGCGGTCAAATTGCTTTGACCGATATTGTTGAAAATTACCCCGGTTTTCCTGACGGCGTGACGGGCGGTGAAATTGCAACTCGGATGGAACAGCAAGCAAAAAAATATGGGACGCAGATTATTTATGAAGGGGTTGAGCAAATTCAATCGGCTAATAAGTCATTTGAGGTCAAAACCGCTAAAAACGCTTATCAAGCCAAAGCCATTATAATTGCTTCAGGCGCTTTTTACAGGCAATTAGGTGTGCCTGGTGAAAAAGAACTGATTGGCAAAGGTGTTTCCTATTGCGCTGTTTGTGACGGCGCTTTCTTCAAGAATCAGGAATTGGTGGTGGTGGGCGGTGGCGATTCGGCCATGCAGGAAGGGCTTTTCTTAACACGGTTTGCTTCGAAAATCACGGTCGTGCATCGGCGTGATCAATTACGTGCGAGCCCCATTTTGCAGGAGCGTGCTAAAAACCATGAAAAGATAAATTTTATTTGGAATTCGGTGGTCTCGGGAGTGGAAGGTAAAGATAAAATGACAGCTGTTAAAATTAAGAATGTTAAAACTCAAGAAGAAAAACCATTCAAAGCCAACGGACTTTTCGTTTTTATCGGCCAAGATCCTGCCACCAGTTATTTGAAAGGTTTTGTGGATTTAGATGAAAAAGGTTATGTGGAAACAAAGGAAAACTTAGAAACATCCGTACCAGGTGTTTTTGCGTGTGGTGAAGTGCGTGCAGGAGCAGTCAAACAGCTTGTTTCGGCCTGCGGCGAAGGTTGTGAGGCAGCATTAGCGGCTCAACACTATATCGAGAATACGTGAGGAATCGAGAGGAGCGTCTATGAGGCGAGATGATTTTGAGAAGCATATGAACCAACTGCTTAATCTGCTCAAGAAAATTCTAAAGAATTATCCCGGCGGAGGGCAGGCTGCGCAATTTTTAGATGCCAATCATGCAGACAAGATTAATGTTAATGTTTGTTTCTTTAATTTTCTTCCGCTATCCGAAGATGATATTGAAGAATTGGAAGAAGCTTGTGATGATTTGCTGGATCAGGAAACAGGTGAGCTGTCGGCCGAGGCCAAGTCAGAATTTACTTGGGATAAAAATGACGAGGATTTTCTAAAACAAAACGGCATGACTTTTTAGATCGATTTTAAGGAAACCGTTGACGCGGAAGCCTTTACTTCTCTTTTTTCTTTTCCTTTTCCTTTTAATTTACCGTCCTTTTTCATTTTCCATGGCTTGGGCGGCTTATGATCACAGCGAATGGAATGATTTAACAGGCAAATATGTTCATTCCAATCTTGTCGATTATAAGTCGTTTCTGACTGAAATTGACAAGCTCGATTATTATTTAAAACGTTTGGCCGATATCCCCATCGAAATCTTTTCCGAGTATTCCCGCGAAGAAAGAATGGCATTCTGGATGAATGCATATAACGCAACCGTGGTTCGTATTATATTGAGTTTTTATCCCATCACATCTGTTGAAGAAATTCCGCATTTTAAGGAATATCGGGTGGTGGTCGCCGGGCTTTCTTATTCGCTGACACAAGTCAGAGAAAATATTTTTCGGCAAGGGTTTCGTGATGAAAGAGCAACGTTGGCTTTGGTTGATGGCACCAAAACGGCACTTCCATTACAGGCTGAAGCTTATATGGGACCCCAACTTATCGATCAACTCACCGATCAGATCAATGCTTTTTTGACCAATGAAACTTATAATCAGATTAGGGTGAAACAAAAAAAGATTCGTTTATCTCCGCTTTTTGAAGAATTAGCACAAGATTTTGTGCTAGGATATGGCAGACCGGCAGCGAAAAGCCGGTATTCGGCATCAGAAAGAGCTGTGATCAGTTTTATTATGATACATATCCGCGATGACGAGGTTGTGCAGTGGTTAAAACAAGAAAAGTTTAAAATCAGTTACTTGCCAAAAAACATGCAGCTAAACGATCTTTCCGGCGACGGGACATTTGAGTGATGAAAATCAAAGTCGCTTGCATCCAAATGAATTCAACGGATCACTTGGAGTTTAATCTGCATCGTGCCATTCAATATGCCTATTATGCACACCAGGATGGTGCTGAGTTGATTGTTTATCCGGAAATGTTTTTATTTCGAGGTAAACCTTCCCAGTTTTCTGCGGTGGCTAAACGCACGCAAGAAGTCCTTCACAAGTTCAAGCAAATGGCTTGTTTTAGCCGCGTACCGATGGTTCTGGGGAGTATTATTGAGCGAAGCAAACAGCCAAAAAAGTTTTTTAATAGTTCTTTGATGATTTCACCGCAAGGAAAAGAAGTAGCGCATTATCGGAAAAGGCATTTGTTTGATGTCGAGACTCCGAAAAAACAAAAGTGTCATGAATCACGTGATTTCTTACCGGGGAAAGAAATGGTGACAGCCGACATAGCCGGCATCAGGTTTGGTTTTGCCATTTGCTACGACCTTCGTTTTCCGGGCCATTTTAGACGTCTAGCGCTTGCCGGGGCAGAAGTCATTGTTTTACCATCTAATTTTTTAAAAGAAACTGGCAAAGCCCATTGGTTAAGTTTGATTCGTGCGCGTGCCATTGAAAATCAAGTGTATATGCTAGCGCCGGCACAAGTCGGTAAACACCCTGCCACTGCTCAGATGAGTTATGGCCATAGCTTAATTGTTGATCCTTGGGGTGAAGTGCTTGCGGAGGGGAATGGAAAAAGCCCAGAAGTGCTGATGGCATCAATAGATACGTCAAAGGTAAAAGCCCTTCGTAAAAGCTTTCCTGTATTAAAATCTAGCCTCGATTAAGGAGAATTCCGGATTCATCCGATAAGGTGTGAAAAATGGGTGAAAACAGATAAATCAGCGTTTGACATTAAGAAGCCCAATCATATATAATTAACTCTCGAATTTGAAAGTAGTTACGAAAATTCTAAGCTTTAATTTCCCGCGCGAAGGTGCATGAATGGCATGCGAATTCGCGTTTTTTATTCTCCGGGGGCATTAAAGATAATTCGTGATGTGAGGCCATGCAAAAGATAATTCGGTGCTTTGAATTTGCCATTTTTGTCACCTTAATCATTGTTTCCAGCTTGGTGATCGAACCCGGCCAATCACAAGCAACTTTTTTTGGTGATGTGAAGACAGGGTTTTATGATTTAAAATCCGACCGTTACGGCGTATCGTATTTTATCCCCAAGAGTTATACGGCTGATCATGAATGGCCGCTGGTCGTGGTGCTCTATACAGATGAGGGTGAAAAAGGATCTCAGTCGGTTGAAAAATGGACGGCTGAGTTAACCAAAAGGAATGAGCCGGGTCTTTTTATTGCTCATTTAAGACCTCAAGATGTGCCGTTTAGTTCTGACAAGCGTATTTTGAAACGCATCGAAGAATTTAAAAGCATTCATCGCATCGATCCGAAAAAAGTTTTACTAACCGGTTTTGGTGAAGCAGCTCATTACGCATTTTATTTTGCTCTACGTTATCCCGAGACTGTTTCGGCAGCGGCCTTGATGGGCGGCGGCGCAGACGGCCCGTTTGCTGAGTTTTACAAGGATGCACAAAACGGAGCTAAAAAATTACCGATTTTGGTGCTTTATGGTGATCAGGATAAAACAATCACGAAAGATAGTTTTATTCCTTTACATGAGCAGCTGTATCAAGAAGGTTATCGCTTGGAGTTGGAAGAATACGAGGGATTACAGCATTTGATTTACCCGGAATTTCGTAAACGCGCGTTGGATTGGTTTAGCCAATTGACAGTGACGCAAGCAGCCGATCAAATGGCGGAACGTCCGTCCATGGGTGCGCTGCACACGTTTGTTTCAATTGTCCGCGGCGTTTTGCAAGGTTAATTAAAATGGTTTCAATCAGGCAGTTGGGATTGGCAGGTATTTTGTTCTTTGTCTTAAGTGTGGCAGGTTGTCAGTCATTGCGCCGTGCAGTTGTCAGTGAGCCGTTTGCATCAAAACAAATCGGTCATTTTACTTATTCGCAATTTGTACCTGAGACAGCCCGGAATTATCGTTCTGATCGGTCGCTATTTTTGGTTTTACACCCGTCCGGAAGTTCTGGAGAGGAATTTATTCAGCGCTGGATTCCCCTGTTAAACAATGGGCATGCCGTTATTTTAGCACCGACGGCGACAAATGAATTACCATACGGATCTCCCGAATTCGAAGATGTGTTATGGCAGGTATTAAACCAGTTCGGGTTTGAAGCTGATTCGCAGGAAGGGCGTCTATTTTTGATTGGCGAATCCAATGGAGCCATTTTTGGGTTTAGGCTGGTAGCGCAACATCCAAGCCGGTTTGAGAAAACAGTCCTGATTTCAGGTGCTTTGGAAAGTCAAGCATTACACGAATTATTAGATTCACCGAAACGGGTAAGCGCTCACTTGTTGATGGTGCATGGCCAGCAGGATGAATTGTTTGATATCGAAGCCATCAAAACGCAAGTGAAGATCTTAGAAGAGAATCAAGTGCCCGTCGAACTTCGTGTGATTCAGGACATGAAACATGGTGCAGATCCTTTTACGGAAGAAGAAATTGCGAAGTGGTTGAATTCATCCCATTAATTTTGTTAAAAAAGATAAGGAAAAGATATGAAGTTAAAAGGCGCTAAAATCATGATTAAATGTTTGGAAGATCTGGGCGTGGAATACGTCTTTGGTCTGCCCGGCGGCGCTATTTTACCGACTTTCGATGCGCTTTATGATTCAAAATTAAAATTGATTTTGGTGAGGCATGAGCAAGGAGCTTCACACATGGCAGATGGTTACGCCAGAGCAACCGGTAAACCCGGCGTTTGCATGGTGACCTCCGGCCCGGGCGCAACCAATACCGTGACTGGTTTGGCGACAGCTTATATGGATTCAGTTCCTGTTATTTGCATCACAGGGCAGGTGGCAACTCATGCGATCGGAAGCGATGCTTTCCAGGAAGCGGATGTGGTGGGTGTCACGCGTCCCGTCACCAAACATAACTATTTGGTGAAGGACGTAAATGACTTAACTCGGATTATGCGGGAGGCGTTTTATGTTGCAACGTCAGGTCGTCCGGGACCTGTGTTGATTGATTTTCCTGTCGACGTGAGCCGTGCCGAAACAGAATATGTGTTTCCCGAAAAAGTCTCTATCCGTAGTTACAATCCGGTCTTGGAAGGTAACGACGATGACATTAAATGTGCTGCCGAACTAATTCGTAAGAGTAAGCGGCCTTGCTTGTATGTCGGTGGCGGCGCTATTGGTTCGGGTGCGCGCAAAGAAGTGATTGAACTGGTTGAGAAAACCGGTATTCCGATTACCACAACCGTTTTGGGACTGGGCATTTTTCCGGAAACCCACACTTCTTCACTTCGGATGCTGGGGATGCATGGGACGGTTTATGCGAATTATTCGGTTCAAAAATCAGATTTGTTAATTGCCGTAGGCGCTCGTTTTGATGACCGCGTGACGGGCAAAATCGACTTGTTTGCACCGCATGCCAAGATTATTCATATGGATATTGACCCGTCATCCATTGCCAAGACGGTTCAGGTGGATGTTTCAATTGTGGGTGATGTGAAACATATTTTAAAAAAGTTAAACCGTTTGGTCTCGGACAAACGCAAGGCAATGAAACCATGGCTGAAACAAATTGAAGAGTGGAAGCAAAAACATCCTTTGCGTTACACACAGCCGGATAACGAGAAACTCAGGCAGCAGTTTATCATTGATAAGATTGGGGAAATCACCAATCACAAAGCAGTGGTTACCACGGGTGTGGGCCAACATCAAATGTGGGCCGCTCAGTGGTATAAATTTACCGCACCACGCAGCATGATTACCTCCGGCGGCTTGGGGACAATGGGCTTTGGATTTCCTTCAGCAATCGGCGCCCAGTTGGGTCGGCCCGGGGAACCTGTGATTTGCATTGATGGTGATGGCTCATTTCAAATGACCATGTGTGAGTTGGTGACCGCTGCTTATTACAAGATTCCCGTGAAGGTGTTTATCTTGGACAACGCTTACTTAGGCATGGTGCGGCAATGGCAGGAGCTTTTTTATGAACACCGTTACTCGGGGGTGGATTTGGGACCTTCTAATCCGGATTTTGTGGCTTTGGCAGAGAGCTGCGGCGTCAAAGGACTTCGGATGGAAAAGAAAGATGAAGTGGTTTCTGTGATTAAGCAAGCCTTGGCACATGAAGGACCTGTTGTGATACATTGTGTTTGTGCCAAACAAGATAATGTGTACCCAATGGTGCCAACGGGTCAAGCACTTGATTCTGTACTAGATATGGCCTAAATGAGGCTATCACTGGGATGATGATTAATTGACATTGAAGAGGAGTCAAACATGGTTCACGTTCTGTCGGCGTTGGTTGAAAATCACTTTGGCGTGTTAGCGCGTGTTTCGGGGCTTTTTTCGGCGCGCGGATTTAACATTGATAGTTTAGCGGTCGGAGAAACGGAAGACCCCACGATTTCCCGCATGACCATTGTCGTTCATGGCAATGAACGTGTGTTGGATCAAATTATGAAACAATTGAGCAAATTAATCGACATTATTCATGTCGAAGATCTCACAGGGTATGAAAGTATTGAGCGTGAATTATTATTAATTAAGATTTCAGCCAATGCAACCAACCGAGCTAATGTGATGCAGATTGTTAACACGTTCAGGGGGAAGGTGGTTGATTTGAGCCCCAAATCATTGGCCATTGAAGTGACAGGCACAAAAAGCAAAGTGGATGCGATTATTGAACTTTTGAGGCCCTTTGGCATTATTGAAGTGGTGCGAACAGGCACCATTGCGCTGGCGCGCAAATTGGAATTAAAATTATCGGCATCCCGAACGGGAAAGAAAAAGTCTGCAAAAAAGAAAACGAGCAAAAGTCGTCAGTAATCTTGGAGGTTTGTTTTTATGATCAAAATTTATTATGACAAAGACGCCGATCTAAATTTACTGAAAGGCAAAAAGGTTGCTATCGTTGGTTATGGTATTCAAGGCCGCGGTCAGGGACTTAATTTGCGTGATTCCGGTGTTGAAGTGATCATTGCCCAGCGTAAAGGCGGTAAAAATTATGACATTGCCGTTGAAGATGGTTTTCAGCCGGTCAGCGCCCGTGAGGCAGCTGAACAAGCAGATCTGATTCAGATTCTGACCCAGGACCATCTCCAGGCAGAAATTTACCACCAGGATATTGCGCCGGTCTTAAAAGAGGGTAAGTCGCTTGTTTTTTCGCACGGGTTTAACATTCATTTTGGTTACATTAAACCGCCCAAGACAGTAGATGTTTTTATGGTAGCACCCAAGGGCCCTGGTGCTTTGGTGCGAACACAATTTTTGGCGGGCGGTGGCGTGCCCTGTCTCTTAGCGGTTCACCAGAATGTCAGCGGTCAAGCAGCCGGAATTGGTTTGGCTTACGCAAAAGCCATCGGCGGTACACGCGCAGGCGTGATCGAAACTAATTTTAAAGAAGAAACCGAGACTGATTTGTTTGGCGAGCAAGTCGTCCTTTGCGGCGGTTTATCTGAATTAATTCGTGCTGGTTTTGAAACCTTAGTTGAAGCAGGTTATGCGCCTGAAATGGCCTACTTCGAATGCTTGCATGAAGTGAAGTTAATCACAGATGCGGTATTTGCCGGCGGTATTTCGGGAATGCATCGCCGCGTTTCTGATACGGCCGAGTATGGCGATTATACACGCGGAAAACGCGTTATTAACCCGCAAGCCCGGCAGGAAATGAAAAAGATTCTTTCTGAAATCCAGTCAGGCGCTTTTGCAAAAGAATGGATTGAAGAAAATAAAAAAGGCAGACCTCAATATAAAAAATTGCGCGATGCTTGTGATGCGCACCAAATTGAGAAAGTGGGCGCTCAATTACGGGGGATGATGCCTTGGATTGCAGCATCGCTTGAGCAGAAAACGAAACAGCCTTCACACTCAAGATGATGGTCAGTGTGGATGAGTTCTTAATTGTTTTAGATTAAGCGGTAAAAGGGACACACAATGACCGGAAAAGATTTAGATGGCCTATGTCGACAAACAATAGAAAAATTTATATTTTTGATACCACCTTACGGGATGGCGAACAATGTCCCGGCGCTTCCCTTACGCCCGATGAAAAAGTTGAGGTTGCGAAGCAATTAGAACGCCTCAACGTTGATATCATCGAGGCCGGTTTCCCGGCAGCCTCTCCGGGCGAAATCGAAGCCATTCAGAAAGTTTCCAAGGTTGTTCGGACACCCATTATTTGCGGTTTGGCACGCATGGTGGAAAAAGACATTGATGCTGTCCGCCAGGCTTTGCGTTTTGCCAAACGAAAACGGCTTCACGTCTTCTTGGCAACTTCGAAAATTCACCGCGATTTCAAGCTTCATAAAGACACAAGCGAAATCTTAAAATTAGCCGTCCGGAACATCCGTTACGGCAAGAAATTCTTTGACGATATCGAATTTTCTCCGGAAGATGCTTCACGGACCGAAAGAGATTTTTTGGTTGAAGTGGTAGGCGCTGCCGTGGAAGCCGGCGCTACCACGGTGAATATTCCGGATACGGTTGGCTATGCTTTGCCTACGGAATTCGGTCAGTTAATCGCCTATTTGGTCGAACAAATTCCGGCATTGGGAAAAACAGTTAATCTGTCGGTTCATTGCCATAATGATCTTGGTTTGGCAGTTGCTAATTCGTTATCAGCGATTCAAAACGGAGCCAACCAAGTTGAGTGTACCGTCAATGGCATCGGTGAGCGCGCCGGCAATGCTGCCATGGAAGAAATTGTCATGACCCTCAACACCCGCAAAGACAATTTCTCTGACAATTGTTATACGGATGTCAAGACGAAAGAGATTACGAAAGCTTCTCGTTTGGTTTCTCGTTTGACCGGCATGGTGGTGCAGCCGAACAAAGCCATTGTCGGGCGAAATGCTTTTTCGCATGAATCGGGTATTCATCAAGACGGGATCTTAAAATTGCGTCAAACCTACGAAATCATCGATCCAAAAGATGTGGGTTTGTCGGGCAGCCAATTAATTTTAGGTAAACACTCGGGGCGGCATGCCTTCCGCGAACGGCTTGAGAAATTGAATTTTCACTTGAGTGTTAAACAAATAGACGTTGCTTTTAAACGTTTTAAGGATTTGGCAGATCAAAAAAAATATGTTTTTGATCAAGACATTGAAGCTTTGGTGGAGGAACAGATATCAAAGATTCCGGAAACATGGCAATTGGTTTATTTGAACACCTCAAGCGGTACGAAAGCAAAGCCAAAAGCCGAAATTCATTTGAAGCGTCAAAAAAAGGTTTACAAAGCTTCCTCCAGCGGCGACGGACAAGTGGACGCTTGTTATAAAGCGATTGAAAAGATTCTCAAAATGAAATTGAAGTTAGTTGATTATTCCATTCAATCGGTGACAAGCGGTAAAGATGCTGTCGGTGAAGTCAATGTGAAGTTGTTGCATCAAAACAGGGAAGTGAGCGGCCGCGGAACCAGTACAGATGTGATTGAAGCCAGCGTGAAGGCTTATTTGTTTGCCGTCAATAAAATTTGCTCACAGCAAATTAGAACCAAACTGGCACCTGTTTAAGAAACGTTTGGCAGGCCCTTGGGGGCTCATGGTCAAACATCACAAAAGCAAAAATAGGTTGGGGTCGGTGCATGTTGAATGAAGAAGTGAAGGTGTTTGGATTATTTGGATATCCACTTTCACATTCACTTTCGCCAGCAATGCAAAATGCGGCGCTGAGAACCGCCGGCATTCCGGGTGTTTACCTTGCCTTCGAACGTGACCGCCGGCATTTTTTAAGGTTGCTGAGAAATCGCCGGAAGTTGATTTTAGACGGGTTTAACCTAACCGTTCCCCACAAAGAAACCATACTGCCGTTTTTAGATCGGATTGACCAAGTCGCAAAGGATGTCGGAGCGGTCAACACGGTTAAGCGGGCAGGAAAGCATTGGATTGGTTTCAACACAGATGTGGACGGGTTTTTGCGGGCGCTTCAAGAAGCTGGGTTGCGCCTCAAAGGAAAGAAGACCTTGCTATTGGGTGCCGGCGGTGCGGCAAAAGCGGCTGCTTATGCATTGGTTTGGAAAGGTGTCCGGGAACTTCGTATTTTTAATCGGACCCAAAACCGCGGGCGACAATTGTGCCGAGTGATCCAAAAAAAATTTCCGCACTCAAAAGTCATGCATGTGCGTAACAAGTCGGAGTTGAAACAAGCATTGTTTGAAACGGATTTGCTGGTCAATGCGACCAGCGCGGGATTGAGACATCAAAGTCAGCCGCTGATCCCTCGATCGTTATGGCCAAAAGGAAAAAGAGTTTTTGTCTTTGATATGATGTATGGCCGCCGGCCGACCGAGTTAATTCGTACAGCCAAGCGTTTAAGACACCGGACCCTTGATGGCGAAACCATGTTACTTCATCAAGGCGCGAGAGCATTTGAAATTTGGACAGGGCGGAAAGCGCCCTTGGCAGTCATGAGAAAGGCGTTGCGGCATGCAATCATGGGTTCCTGACGTATTTTTGTTTTTGTGGGGTATTTTCGTGGGCAGTTTCTTAAACGTTTGCGTGCACCGTTTTCTGAAAGAAGAATCCATTATTGCACCCAGATCTTATTGTCCCAATTGTCGCAAATCCATTGCTTGGTATGACAATATTCCGCTGATCAGTTATATTCTGCTGGGCGGCCGATGTCGAAATTGTCATTTGCCGATTGCAATGCGTTATTTTTTCGTAGAATTGTTAACAGGTTTAATTTTTCTGGGATCCGTGCGTTATTTTGGCTGGACGGCGCAAGGGGGGGCGAGCATTGTTCTTTTAACGCTTTTACTTGGTATCAGCGCTGCTGATTTGGAAGAACAAATTATTCCGGATGAGATGAGTTTGTCGGGGATTCTGTTGGGATGGCTTTTTAGTGTCACATTTCCGACCCTGCAGTCGGAGACAAGCCGCTGGATGGCATTGGGTCAAAGTTTTCTGGGGGCGCTTGTGGGCGGCGGTATGATTTATCTGACCGGTGTATTTGGCCAATTTGTGTTTCGCAAGGAAAGCATGGGAGGCGGAGATGTGAAGTTGATGGCCATGCTCGGAGCTTTTCTCGGATGGGCAAACGTACTCATGGTCTTTTTTATTGCACCTTTTTTAGCTTTGCCGATTGGGTTATACGTGAAATTTAAGAAAAAAGAAGAATACATTCCGTTCGGGCCTTTTCTATCGTTGGGCGGTGTTCTGGTTTTATTTTTTGGCGAGCCTTTAATTAGAATTTTTTTTCATTATTACTTTTAACGAAAGGTTAATTCGATATGGGTAGAATCTTACAATTCATGACGGCAGGGGAATCGCACGGCGCCTACATGTCAGCCATCCTTCAGGGCGTGCCCAGCGGGCTTGCGATTGATCATGCTTTCATCAAAGGCGAATTGGCACGCCGGCAACAAGGTTATGGACGCGGTGGACGGCAGAAAATTGAGCAAGACGAAGTGGCGCTCACAGCAGGCCTTTATCAAGGTAAAACAATCGGTGCTCCGATTGCTTTCTTATTGGCTAATAAGGATGTTAAAATCGATAAATTACCGCAACTCTTCAGGCCTAGGCCGGGACATGCGGATTTGGCCGGCTGCTTAAAGTATGACCAAGGGATTCGCGAAATTCTTGAGCGCGCCAGTGCCCGTGAAACCGTTATGCGGGTTTCTGTGGGAGCACTCGCTAAATTATTCTTGAAAGAGTTTGGCATCGAAATTATTTCCCATGTGGTTCAGATTGGGTCGGTGAGGCTGGAAGAAAAAGAATTATCGTTTCACGACATCGTGAAAGGTGTGAAGGGATCGGAAGTGAATTGCATTTGTGAAAAAACGAGCCGGAAAATGATGGCCGAAATTGACCAAGCATTGAAAGACCGTAATACTCGTGGCGGTGTTTTTGAAGTGCGCGCCAAGGGGATACCGGTCGGTTTGGGCTCGCATGTTCATTACGAGCGTAAATTAGATGCGCGGATTGCCATGGGGCTCATTTCGCTTCAGTCAGTCAAAGCAGTTGAATTCGGTTTAGGTCATCGATTGGCGGCAACTCCGGGGTTGAAAGCGCACGATGAAATTGCTCATCAGAAAAACAAGGGTTATTACCATCTCACCAATCGCGCCGGCGGCATTGAAGGCGGTATGAGCAACGGGGAAGAAATAGTGGTAAGTGCTACCATGAAACCCATTTCCACTTTAAGACAGCCGTTAAAATCGGTCAACATGAAGACCAAAGAGGTTGAGCGTGCAGATTTTGAACGTTCGGATATATGCGCGGTTCCCGCAGGCGGTGTGATTGGAGAAGCCATTGTGGCTTTCGAACTGGCGGATGCTTTTCTTGAGAAATTCGGCGGTGATTCGCTGAATGAAACCAAACGTCATTACGATCAATACCTCAAGTATTTAAGTAAGCGTTGATGAAACATATTTTTCTAATCGGCATGATGGGTTCGGGGAAATCCTCAACCGCCGTTGCTCTTGCTCAACGGTTGCAAATGCCATGTGAAGATTTGGACACCAGCATTGAACACATTGGCGAACAAACGGTCAAGCAAATCTTTGAAGACAAAGGCGAACTACACTTTCGGCAGTTAGAAAAATTGGCGCTGAGAGAGGCTGTGAAAAAATCCAGCCGGGTCATTGCGACGGGCGGCGGTATTATTTTGGATCAATCGAACATTAATCTGATGAAATCGGCGGGGACAATCGTCTTTTTACGCACATCACTTCAAATGCTTTTGAGCCGGCTGCAGAATACGGCTGATCGTCCCTTATTGGGTTCTGATCATCCTCAAGTTGCTTTGGAAAAAATCTGGCATGAACGCGCTTCACTTTATGAAACAGCCGCTGATTTGATTGCGGATACAGATGGGAAGACAGCCGATGAAGTGGCAGGAGATATTGAAGGCTTGTTAACATGAAAACAGTCAAAGTACGTTTACAGTCGCATGCTTATGACGTCAGAATTGGCAAAGGGTTGATTCGCCAATTGGGTATTTATTTAAAGCAATTAAAAGCGGGACCACGCATTTTGCTTGTGTCAAGCCGTGATATTGTGCGCCAAACACGTTTGACACCCTTTTTGAGCCGGTTATTGACTCGGAACGGTTTTCAAGTCTTTCATTATGAATTTGTCCGCGGACATGAAACGGACAAATCAATCAAAGGCCTCACGTCATTATGGCGCGCGATGTATCAGGCGAAGCTTGATCGTTCGAGCACCGTGATAGCGGTTGGCGGCGGGGTGATTGGAGATGTCACAGGTTTTGCGGCTGCAACTTATTTACGCGGTATTCGTCTGGTTCAAATACCGACAACGCTTTTGAGTCAGGTAGATAGTGCTATCGGCGGCAAAACAGCTATTGATTTTGAAGGTGGTAAAAATCTAATCGGTGCTTTTTATCAACCCGCGTTGGTAGTAGCTGATATCGATTTGTTGCGCACCCTATCAGCCGATGTTTTTCGCGACTCATTTGCTGAGGTTGTAAAATATGGGGTGATCCAAGACGTGACTTTGTTTAAGAAGCTCGAAACCAAAGGGCGCGTTTTGATGGATCATGTGAGCCAAAATGTGCTGAATGTGTATGATTTTCGTTTTCTGGAAGAAGTGGTGTATCGATGTGTCCGCGTGAAAGCGGGGGTGGTTTCACGCGATGAACGTGAAACGAAGGGCTTGAGGACCATGTTAAATTATGGTCATACATTTGCACATGTCTTAGAAAGCCTTTCCAATTACCGTTTGACGCACGGTAAAGCAGTCGGCATCGGGATGGTAATGGCTGCTCAGCTGTCTTTTCGTTTAGGGCTGGTGCAGCACGCTTTTGTGGACCGCCAGCAAGCGCTGCTTAGGAAGATGCAGCTTGCAAGTTCTCTCGGCAGACAGGTGTTTGGTAAACCTGTGAAGCGGGAACGTGTGAAGGCTTTATTTTTTCGTGATAAAAAAGTTTCGAAAGGAAAAATTAAATTAGTACTACCGACTCGATTAGGGCAGGTCAAAACCGTGATGCTTCGTCCTGCGGATTGGCAGTATGTGCACGATGGTTTTAAGCAAATTGGATTGTAAAATGAAGAACTGGAATTACGTCATCGGTTTTGTGTTGGGTTTTGGTTTGGTTCAGGTAGCCAAATGGGCCAGTACAAATTACCTATGGATTTTATTTCATCGTTAATGAATGACTGAGCAAGAAGCTCTCTTCTTTTTGGCTCAAGCAGGATTGCTGTCCGCGCAAAAATTTAAACTACTTTTAAACGGAGCAGTCTCGTTTGAACGTCTTCTCGTTGACCCCCAAAGCTATCGGTCTGCCTTTCCAGACCTCATGACAGAAGAATGGTTGGAACGTCTTAAAACGGCTCGAGCGGCTACAACAGTCGAGCAATTGCAGCAGAAGTGTGCATTACAAAGCATCACAATCCTCACCATTTTAGATGCTGATTATCCGTCAGCTTTAAAGGAAATTCACGATCCTCCCCCCGTTTTATATATAAAAGGAAAGTTCTTAGAAGCTGATCAAGCCGCCATTGCTGTCGTTGGCGCTAGGGCAGCCAGTTCTTATGGACTTAAAACCGCTCATCAATTTGCATCAAAGCTTGCCGAAGCCGGCATCACTGTTGTTTCAGGTATGGCGCGTGGTATCGATACAGAAGCCCATCACGGTGCTTTAAATGTCCGTGGGCGAACCATCGCTGTGCTGGGGTCGGGTCTTGATGTGATTTATCCTCGGGAGAACAAAAAACTTTTTGCAAAAATAGCTGCTTCCGGAGTAGTCGTGAGCGAATTTCCGCTTGGCACGCCGCCGTTGGCATTTCATTTTCCGGTTCGCAATCGTCTCATTGCAGGTTTATCAATGGGTGTTTTGGTGGTAGAAGCGCATCAGAGAAGCGGTTCACTGATTACGGCTTCGTGCGCCATTGATGAAGGCAGAGAAGTGTATGCCGTTCCGGGCCGCATTGATTCATTTGGTTCGCAAGGAACCCATGAATTAATTCGACAAGGTGCGCGTTTGGTGGTTTCGCCGGAAGATTTGTTAAGTGATTTAAGATCTATCTTAAGGGAACAATTAAGAACTTGGACTGTCCGGGAAGATAAACCGGTCATACAGATCCAACACACAGCTCATCTGAGTGAATCTGAGAAAGAAATAATTCAATTGCTTGAGGCAAATCCATCTACTGCCCATGAAATAGAGGAAAAATTGGCGCCAGGATCTCTCAGGATGATTACCGAGATGGAGCTGAAAGGCTTGATTCACAGGCGCTCGGACGGCCGGTATGAACGCGCTAGCCGGTTCGTTGACGTTGAATCATGATTTGACATTTCTTCAAATCTCAGGTAACTTTCCATAAGTCCTTTGTCGATGAAAGGGTGTTGGTTAAAGTAACACAGCCCGAATATCGATAGACTAAATTGAGCATTTTAAAGGTTACAGGGTCTTATTAATCTTGTCAACGTCACTGGATTTTTGGTTTTAATGTGAAAGGAGTTCTTTTATGGCAGATGAACATGTCCAACCCATAGGTGGTAGCGCGAGTGGACCGGAATCAGCACACAAAGGCAAGCGTTTTGCGGTTGCCGTCATCGATTTAATTATTATGCCCATCTTATTGGGAATTGTTGCCGGATTGATTTTGCTGGCGGCACCTGAAGTGGTGCGTAATGTGCTCTTGATTTTGATTAACATTGGATGGCTTATTTTCCGGGACCTTGTATTTTCACCGGGCCGGAAGATGGTCGGACTCAAATTGGTCAGTTTAACGGGCGAGAAAGTGACCTTTTTGCAGGCTTTCATTAGAAATATTTTAATTATGATTCCTTTTGTTCTGTTGATTGGCTACATCCTTGAAACGGTCATGATCTTGGTCAAAGGCGACCGATTGGCGGATACTTGGGCAAAAACTCGGGTGGTTTCGGCTTAAAATTAATTAATCAAAAATGCCTTCCCATTGCGGAAGGCATTTTTGTTTTTGGAGTCTTATGGCCCGGTCAAAACCAAAACAGCTAAGCTTGCAGAGCCTGGAGAATATGATCAGCTCTCTTGAGCAGAATCAAAAAGTTCAAGCAGGGGATATGGTTTACATTAAAAAACACCTGGATAAGATATGGGAACATGTGGTTTCTACTAATGATCGTCTACAGACTCTTGAAATCCAGGCTAATTTGGTTGCGCGGTTAATTTCAACTCTGGCTGTTGAAAAGCTGGGAGTCAGCTCGTTCAGTCTCTTGAAAATGATTAAACGGATCGAAAAAGACACCATTGCGGCTGATCAGATACAGCATTTGGAGCACCTCTACCGCCTGGAACCTAAAGAAAGTGTTGTCAAGCCGTCTCCTAAAAAGCGCCGCCCTAGGAAGAAATGAGTTTTAACTCCGTCTGAATAACGTCCGATAAAACTTGTTTACAAGCCTAACTATTCCGGTTAAAATACACATTATCTTAAAGTTCAAGCGAGCGGTTGATAACAACCGCTATTTTTTTGAGAAAACTCCTTAACTCATTTTGTAATATGAAGATACAGCTAAACGGTGAAGAGCGTGAAATCGAAAACGATCTCACCATTGACTCCTTATTAAAGCAGTTTCATCTCCAAGTTAAAGGTGTTGCCATCGAACTCAATCATCAGGTAATCCTTCCTCATGAATGGCAGTTTGTTTCTATCCGGGAAGGGGATGCGATAGAGATTGTCCAGTTTGTAGGGGGCGGTATTTAAACCAACCGAAGTGTTATGGCTAAAAGACTCGTTATTGTTGAATCGCCTGCAAAGGCAAAAACCATTGGAAAGTATCTCGGAAGAGACTACATTGTCGAGGCTTCCTTTGGCCACGTCAGAGACTTACCGAGAAGCAAGATGGGTGTTGATGTTGATAATCAATTTGAGCCCAAATATGTCGTTCCCACCAAAGCACGGAAGCGTGTCACCAAACTCAAGAAAACTGCCAAAGGCAAGGATGTTTTCCTAGCACCCGATCCTGACCGGGAAGGCGAAGCGATCAGTTGGCATTTGTTTGAATTACTTGAAAAGAATCCGAAGTCGATTAAGCGAGTCGAGTTTCATGAAATTACAAAAGATGCCGTTCGCCGCGCTTTTGAACATCCCCGCGAAATTGATCAGCGGTTGGTCAACGCCCAACAAGCCCGCCGGATTTTAGACCGGATCGTTGGTTATGAAATTAGTCCGCTTTTATGGAAAAAAGTCGGAAAAGGTCTCAGTGCGGGCCGTGTGCAATCGATCGCATTGCGTCTCATTGTGGAACGCGAAGATGAGATTCGCCGGTTTGTGCCTAAAGAGTATTGGTCTTTAGAAGCTCAATTATCTTCCAAGCGGCCTGAGGAGAAAGATAAAGTATTTGTGGCGAAATTGGATCGCGTCAACCAAGAAAAAATTGATCTTAACAATGCCGAGGAAACGGAAAAAATAAAGACAGCTTTAGAAAAAAGTGAATTCCAAGTTTCTTCCATTGAAAAGAAAGAGCGAAACCGCAAACCACAAGCACCTTATACAACCAGTAAACTTCAACAGGAAGCGTATAACCGGCTTGGTTTTCCGGCCGCTAAAACCATGCGGATTGCTCAAAGTCTTTATGAAGGTGTGGAGATCGGTGAAGATGCAGCGGTTGGTTTAATTACCTATATGCGCACCGACTCGGTACGGGTGGCGCAAACAGCTTTGGATGAAGTGACAAAATACATTAAAGAGCATTTTGGTCCTGAATATTTACCGGAAACGCCCCATGTTTATAAGTCTAAGAAGAGCGCCCAAGAAGCACATGAAGCGATTCGCCCCACCTCGGCTTACCGCCCGCCGGAGAAAATTAAATCCTATCTCTCGATGGATGAGTTTAAGTTGTATGAATTAATTTGGTGCAAATTTGTTGCCAGCCAAATGGCGCATGCGAAAGATCAAGTGACGTCGATTGAAATTTTGGCTGCAGAAAAATATATCTTTAAAACCACCGGAACCATTAATGTTTTTCCGGGCTTCTTAAAAGTATTTGCCGATGCTCTCCACGCCAAAAAGAAGAAAGAAAAGGAAGAGCAAAAAGAAGGTGAAGAAACCCATCAAGCCTTGCCGGAATTGATACAAGGAGAAAGTTTGGATTTGCATGAATTAATCAGTAGCCAACATTTTACAAAACCACCGGCGCGTTTTAACGATGCCAGTTTGGTCAAAGCTTTGGAAGAAGATGGAATCGGACGGCCGAGCACGTACGCCCCTACCATTCATACTTTGTTGGCACGCGAATATGCCGAGAGGCAGAGCGGTGCGCTGGTACCAACCGATTTAGGAGAGGTGGTGGTTAAGCAGCTCGTCGAACATTTTCCCACCATCATGGATATTGAATTTACTGCCAACATGGAAGATGAACTCGATAAGATCGAGGAAGGTGATGTTGATTGGGTTCAGGTTTTAAAGAATTTTTATCCTCCGTTTCATCAAGCGGTCGAAACCGCCCAAGTGGAAATGAAGGATATGAAACAGGAGTTAATCGAGACAGAAGAAACTTGTGAAAAATGCGGTAAACCAATGGTGATACGTCGTGGTCGTTACGGTAAGTTCTTGGCATGTTCTGGTTTTCCCGAATGTCGTAATACAAAGCCTATTTCAACCGGCGTGGCTTGTCCGCAGCCCGATTGTTCAGGTACTTTGGTTAAGCGCCGTTCAAGACGCGGTCAACCTTTTTACGGCTGTTCCAACTACCCAAAGTGTACTTTTATTGCCAATAAACTTCCCAAACCCGAAGAAGATAAAGCCGATCAATCATCGGCTTCGGAAACGAACCACGATTCACACAAGCCATCGGTAAACGATTCAACGCCACAGTAAAGGTGGGAGCATGAATCAATACCAAGTTCGTTTTTTTCGGTATTTAGAAGTTGAGCGCAATGCTTCAAACTATACGATCAAAAATTATCAAATAGATCTTCGTGATTTCTTTGAGTTCTTGAATAGTAAATCGCCCATCCAAATTGATTATTTGGAAATCCGCCGTTATCTCGGTTTTCTCAAAGAAAAAAATTATCAAAAAAGTACTATTTCAAGAAAATTAGCCTGCCTTCGGTCTTTCTTCAAGTTCCTAACCCGTGAAAATTTTGTGAAGTCGAACCCCGCGGCAGGCATTCAATCTCCTAAAAAAGAGAAAAAACTGCCGGCTTATCTTGAATTAAGTGAGATTGAACAATTGTTGAATGCGCCCAATGGTAAAAATTGGGAAGAAAAGCGTGACCAGGCCATTTTGGAAACGCTTTACAGCGCCGGTATTCGCGTCGGTGAACTCATGGGGCTCAATGATGATGACGTCGAGCTTTTAAGCGGATATTTAAAAGTCAGAGGCAAGGGTAAGAAAGAACGCATTGTGCCTGTCGGCGCCATGGCCGTCAAAGCGCTTCAAGCCTATTTGGGTGTACGCCCAAAGCATTTAAAAGAAAAAGGAGCGCTGTTTGTGAATCGATTTGGCACAC
This sequence comes from Candidatus Abzuiibacterium crystallinum, assembly GCA_002787155.1. GTDB lineage: Bacteria > Omnitrophota > Omnitrophia > Omnitrophales > Abzuiibacteriaceae > Abzuiibacterium > Abzuiibacterium crystallinum. The sequence goes on from PCVY01000064.1 coordinate 62,252, forward strand.
GCTTAACCGACCGAAGTGTGCGGCGTCTCTTAATTAAATATGCCAAGCGTATCGGTTTGAAAAAAGAAATTTCCCCGCACATGCTGCGCCATACTTTTGCGACACATTTGTTAGACCGTGGGGCAGATTTGCGAAGTGTGCAGGAATTGTTGGGCCACGAAAATTTATCAACGACGCAGATTTATACACATGTTTCAACCAAACGTTTACGGGAAGCATTCGACAGCGCGCATCCGCGTGCTTAGGAAATGATGGCATGAGTTTATTTTATCTTTTATACGAACCATTGCTGGCGATTTTCGGTTTATTTTATTTGCCGCATTTGATTTTGCGCCTCAAGCAAGCGCCTGACCATCGCCGGTTGCTCAGGGAAAGATGGGGGCATGTTGAATTAAAAATTAAAGCAGCGCGGATCATATGGATTCATGCGGTGAGTGTTGGTGAAGTCATGGCAGCCAAGGAATTTATTCGTTTGCTGCAAATGATGCATCCCGAAACAGGCATTGTGATTTCCACCACGACGCCGACCGGTCAAAAGGTCGCGCAGCCATTGGCAGGACCGATGGTGCAAGTCGTGTATTTTCCGTTTGATTTTTCATCGAGTGTTAAACGGGCGCTTCAATCCATCCGGCCCGCTTGTCTGATTATGATGGAAACGGAAATCTGGCCGAACATCATTCGATGGGCTGAAAAAATGAATATTCCGATCGGCATTATGAATGGACGGATTTCAGACCGTGCTTTTCGGCGTTATCAATGGGTTAAACACTGGATGGGCCAATTGTTGCCGAAGCTGGCATTTTGTTTGGTTTCTAATAAAAAAGATCAAGAACGCTTCCTGTCACTGGGCTTGCCGGCGTCAAAGGTGCAGCTCACCGGCAATATGAAATTTGATATTGAAGGCGTCAGGAATCCCATACAAGTGGAGCGCTTGAAAGCACGTTGGCAATTTGAAGGCAAACAAGTTTGGGTAGCAGGGAGTACGCATGAGGGTGAAGAAGCGCTGGTTTTGAAAGTTTTTAGCCGATTGAAACCCGCTGTTCCAAATTTGGTATTGGTTTTAGCGCCGCGGCATCCTGAAAGAACCGCGCAAGTCAAGCAGTTGACGGCTCAAACGAAGTATCATTTTGCTTTAGCTGATGAAAAAGTCGATGCATCGCCCGATATTGTTATTTTAAATGTGATGGGCGAGCTATCCAATTATTTTGGATTGGCAGACCTTGTTTTTATGGGCGGTAGTTTAATTGAGCACGGCGGGCAGAATCCCATTGAACCTGCTCGTGAACGCAAAGGTATTTTGCACGGGCCGCATGTTTCAAATTTTCAATCTGTGTATGAGCAGTTAGACCGCGCAGGAGGCGCTGTCATGATCCATGATGAAGAGACCATGTACAGCCAGGCGGAAGCGATGTTGCATAATCGAGAAGCTGTTCAAACCATGGGATTATATGCTTTTGGCGTGGTCGAGGCTTTAAAAGGGGCGTCTTTACGTAATTTAAGATTATTAGAACCTTGGTTAAATTCATCACATGTGATGAATGAATCGATGAGGGAAAGGTAGATAGCTATGACAATCCGTAATTACTTTAGGTTAATCATTGAAAACAAACACGGCGCTCAAGCCGGTTGGTTTTGGCGGCCTTGGCTTTGGCTCATTCGTTTGATGTACGAATCATCCGTCAATTTGAGAGCGTCACTTTATGCGGTTGGTTTTTGCCGGTCTAAGAAACTTTCAATCCCCGCGGTCAGTGTCGGCAATATCACATGGGGCGGTGTCGGTAAGACGCCTCTCACTTTGTATTTAAGCCGCTTTTTACTCAAAGAACACAAAGTGCCGCTGATTTTGACACGAGGCTACAACGCAGACGAAGTACGCGAGTATCAGGCAAATTTAGCACAAGCGGTGATTGGTGTCGGGAAAAATCGATATGAAATTGCCAAGCGCTTGCTCAAAAAACAAAAAGCAGACATTGCCATTCTGGACGATGGTTTTCAACATTGGCAATTGCATCGTGATTTGAACTTGGTGGTTATCAATGCCCTCAATCCGTTTGGAAACGGCACCTTGATTCCGACCGGTATTTTACGCGAACCCTTGACCAGCCTAAAACGGGCACACATGATTATTTTTAATGACGTCAATTTAATTGATAGAAAAAACTTTGAAACACTCAGAGATCAGGTTAAACAATTGGTGCCGACCGCCGAAATCATTGAGGCCCAACGCGAGCCCATTTTCTTTTATCAGGCCAAATCCGGCGGGCGGATTGATGTCGATCGGATGCGGGGGAGGCGAGTCACCACTTTTTCGGGCGTTGGAACTCCGCGAAGTTTTCAACTGGTGCTTTCTAAATTAGGAATTAAAACCATTCGTAATTTTGAGTTTAGTGATCACCATGCTTTTACAGCAAGAGAGTTAAAGGAAATTAACGAAGTATGCGAAAGCAGTCAGTCAGATTCGATTATCACCACCGAGAAAGATTTCTTTCGGCGCCGAAAGCTGATCACGCAGATTGTAGACCCTTTGATTTTGAGAGTGTATGTGCGTATAACGGTGGGTGAGGAAATTTTGAAGGATCGCATCCGCAAACTGTTTAGTTGATGAGCAATGATCCAATTATTAGCTTATTGGGCGCTTAAAATATTGGCGCGTTTGGCTCAGTTATTGCCAAATGCTTGTTATCCCTTCACCGCAACACTATTAGGGAAACTAGCTTACTGTTTAGACAAAAGACGTTACGTTGCTTACGCAAATTTAAAAGCAGCCTTTCAAACCCGCTATTCGCCTAAGGAATTAAAGGGCATTATTCAACGGCAATATGAACATTTATGCTATTGCTTTCTTGAAATCCTTAATTTCCCAAAGATGGATCAAGCTTACATCAATCAATTTGTTACCATGGAGAATGGTCATTGGTACGAAGAAGCTGTCCAAAAAAAGCGTCGGGCCATGTTAATGACGGCACATTTTGATAACTGGGAAATGCTTCAAACCTACTCGGGTATCAGGGGATATCCGCTGTATGTGCTCGTGCGAGATCAACGGCACACCAAACTGAATGATTTTCTCAATCAGCTTAGGGAATCGCATGGCGCTACCCCCATCTCAACAACGGGAATGGGGCTAAGAGACTTGGTCCGAACGTTAAAACAAGGCAACCCGGTTGGTGTTTTAGGTGATCAAGGCGGCGGGCGTGACGGTAGTTATGTAAGATTTTTTGGCCGTAAAACAACAGCCCCGAAAGGTTTGATGAGCATGGCGCTGCGTTGCGAAGCAGACGTTATACCGTGTTTTTCCGTCCGTGAGAAAGGATTGTATCATCGCATTATCATGAAAGCACCCCTTCTACTGAGTCAAACGGGGGATGAACTTAAAGATGATCTTATCAATAATCAGCTATTTTTAGATCAGCTTGAGCCCATGATTCAAGCTTATCCGGAGCAATGGTTATGGATTCATAAGCGCTGGAAATTTTGTTTCACAAAACGTGTGGTAGTACTCGAAGATGAGCGGGCAGGACATGCCGCACAAGCACGCGCCGTTGGCCAGCAATTCCATGAACTTCATCGCGAACTGCCTCACTATGACGAATTTCAAATTGATCGCGTACCGGTTCGTTACAAAAGTAAGCGGCATCGATTTCTTTTTACCTATTTGTCATGGATCATGCACCCGTTTGCACAAAGCCGCCTGTCGTGGCTCAATTTCTTTTTTACTCATGAAACCACAAATCAGCTCAATCAAATTCCGCATGCTGATTTTGTGGTAACCTGCGGCGCAGGTTTGACGCCGCTTGCGTGGTGGCTAAAAAGTGAATTTTTATCGAAGATTATTATGGTCATGAAACCCGCTTTTCCTTTTTCACGCTTTCGTTATGACGTGATGGTGGTGCCAAAACATGATCAAACGACGCATTTACGCGGCAAGACAATCCCAACCAGTGCTGCGCTCTGTTGGATCGATAAAAAACAAATGGAAAGTGAAGGCGAGCGTTTATCCGGCCAGTTGAAGCTGAATGGTGCGCGTCGAATCTCGATTTTTATAGGCGGCGAAACAAAAAAATATCGGCTGAATGATCATCGTGTTGATCAGTGGTTAGCGGCTGCCAATCAGCTAAGTCAAAAAGAAAAATTTGATCTCTTGGTCACAACGTCACGGCGCACGTCTGTTTTGACGGCGGAGACGGTCAAACGGACTTTGAGCGCTAATCAGAGATGCCGTTTGCTGGTTATTGCCAATGAAAAGAATATCGAGAATGTCACTTTAGGTATGCTGGCACTTTCCGATATTGTGGTCGTGACAGAAGATAGCGTTTCGATGATTTCCGAAGCGCTGGCGGCTGGTAAACGTGTTTTGGTGATGAAAGTGGGCAATGGCCAATTATCGGAAAAACATCAATTATTCCAACAAACTTTAAAAAATGACGGTTTAATCGAAACGGCTACGGAAGTGGATTTTGAAGAGAAAATCGGTCAATTGATGGCAAAGCATGCGGTGATGTTTCCCATTGAAAATGAATTAAGTCAGTTACGGAGCATTTTGCGAGAAGAATTATGAGAGTCTTACAGATTTTACCGGAGTTAAATGTCGGCGGTGTTGAAAGAGGTGTCATTGATCTTGCCCGCGCTATGAAAGCAAGAGGGGAAGAGATCCAAGTCATCTCAAACGGCGGGAAATTGGTTCAAGATTTGGTGAAATTAGGGGTGCCGCATTATGCATTGCCTGTTCATGAAAAATCTCCGCGTGTCTTAAGGCTTGTCAAAGAGGTGGCGAGCATCATCGAACGCGAACGGATCGATGTCATTCATGCCAGAAGCCGCGTGCCGGCTTGGGTGGCTTATTTGGCTGCTCGACGAACCAATTGCGATTTCATCACCACTTGCCATGGCTATTATTCAAAACACTTTTTTAGCAAAGTGATGGGCTGGGGCAAACGTGTGATTGTGATTTCGCACAGTGTCGGCCGGCGCATGATCGACGATTTTCACGTTCCACCCGAACGTGTCCGGTTAATCCACCGCGGTATCGATTTATCACAATATATATTTGATCCGGACAAATATAACAAACCGGCGGGTGGTAAGTTTATCATTGCCAATGTGGGCCGTATTACGCCGATTAAGGGACAAAAAGAATTTATTCAAGGGATCCAATTGTTAAGCAAACAGATCCCCAACATCGAAGCGTGGATTATTGGCGGTCACGATAAAGACAAACAAGAATATTGGGATGAACTTCATTTGTTGGTGAATCAACTCGGATTAACCAAACATGTGAAATTTTTAGGCAGTCGAAGTGATGTGCCTAAACTCTTAAAACAAGCCGACTTGTTGGTGCTGGCGACTAAAATCCCGGAAGCGTTCGGACGCGTGATTGCAGAGGCCGGCGCTGTTGGAACGGCGGTGGTAGCTTCAAGAATAGGCGGTATTCTTGATGTTATTGACGAAGGAAAGAATGGTTTGCTTTTTAACCCGTTAAACCCGGAAGAGATGGTAAAGGCCATGTCGCATCTTCTGCGGCACCGGGCACAATGTTTCGAGTTTGCACATCGATTGCGTCAGAAGGTAGTGAAGGAGTTCAGCCTTGACCAAATGGTGGATAAAACATTGGATGTGTATCGTGAAACCAGAGGTGAAAAGAAAATTCTTATCACCAAATTAGGTGCGGTAGGCGATTTAACGCTGGCGATCCCCAGTTTTCGCATGATTCGAAAAAGATATCCGAACGCCTTTATCGGTCTGGTGGTTGATCCGAAACTGGTTCCGTTGGTGGAGCGATGCCCTTATTTAAGTGAAGTCTACACATTTGACCGGTCTAAGCCGGTACGCCGTTGGCGGCGGCTTTTGCGGTTGGCGCGGCGGTTACGCAGCGAACATTTTGATATTTCCATTGATTTGCAAAATAACTCAAAAACGCACTGGTTAACTTTTCTTTCCAGAATCCCTAAACGCATTGGATATGCCCGTGGATTGACCGGATTTCTATTGACTCACCCGGTTGCAGAGCCCAAACAGGTTTTGCCGCCTATTCGGCATCAATTTGAATTATTAAAACGCATTGGGATAGCACAATTTGATGAAACACTTGAAATGTGGATTGATCCTCAAGCAAAGGAAGAAGTTCAAGATTACTTAAACGAGGCGGCTATTGATTGGCAGAAACCAATAGTCGGATTTGCGCCCGGTTCCAGTCCTCGGTGGTTAACGAAACGGTGGCCCATCAAAAATTTTGTTGCTTTGGCCAAACGTTTGCATGAGTCCTGCCAGGCGCAAATTATTTTACTGGGTGGAGCCAACGAAAAAGACTTAGCTATGCCGTTCAGGGACATTGATCCGCCCATCAAAGTTCTAGATCTCATTGGCAAAACCAATTTTGCTCAATTGTTAGCTTACATAGATACTTTAGACGTTCTGGTGTCAGGTGACAGTGCCCCGATGCATTTTGCTGCCTCGCTTCAAACCAAGCTCGTTGCTTTGTTCGGTCCGACGGAACCAAAAAAACACCTCCCTCCGGGTTCGGATCATATGGTCTTTGTCAAACGTCTTCCATGTCAACCTTGTTATCGGGGTGCTTGTCATTATCAGAAAAAACTAGCTTGTTTGACTGAGATCGATGCGGAAGAAGTGTGCCAGGCAGTTAAAAAACAATTAAAATTGGTTCAAAAGATTTCAAAAGAAAAATCAAACATTATCAACGAATAAAATCTACCCTGATAGATTAAGAATGGTCATTGCTTGCGTTTTAAAAAATTGGTTGGGTGATGTGGTGTTTTCGACACCGGCTATCCGGGCGCTCCGGTATCATTTTCCTTTGGCCACCATTGTTTGCTTAGCGCCCAAACGGTGCGTTCCGATTTTGGAAGCGAATCCGTATGTGGATCAGGTCATGGTATTTGACGAGCGTCATGAACACCGGGGCTGGCTCGCCAAACTGAAACTGATTTCTGATTTAAAACGCCTTAAAATTGATCGCGCTTATTTATTTCACCGGTCTTTTACCCGCGCGCTTCTTTTAACGCTTGGCGGTGCAAAGAACCGTATTGGTTATTTGCACAAATGGCGGCAATTTTTACTAACACAAGCTTATCAAGAGCCCGAGGGTGTTCATCATGCAGTGGATGTTTCGCTCGAGTTGCTTCGTCAAAGCGGGTTGGCGGTAACGGGTGATGCTTTATATGAGTTTTATTTCAATAAAAATGATTTAGAAGAAGTCAAATCCTTGCTGAAAAGAACATCATTTAAAGCGGGCAGATTGGTTGCGGTCAATCCAGGCGCCAATTGGCCGCCCAAACGATGGCCGGTTGAACATTTTGCCGAACTGGTTCAAGAACTGACAACTCGATTTCAAGTCAATGTGATTATCACAGGCGGGGAAGCAGACCAGCCGCTTGCGGATATCATTTTACGTGCAAATGATCCAGAGCGCGTGGTATCCATATGCGGGCAGAGCAGTTTACGCCAGCTTGGGGCTTTGTTTTCGCTTTGTTCCCTTGTCATTTCATCAGACAGCGGACCGCTTCACATTGCGGGAGGTGTCGGTACCAACGTGATTGGGATTTTTGGACCGACGGATCCTGTGCGGACGGGGCCGCGTGGCCGCGGAAAAAATATTATCATACATTATGTTCCCGAAGGCCAAACAGTACCTTGGTATGGGGAAAATTTTCCGGGCAAGGGGTGGATGGACCGAATTTCGGCGGCAGAGGTGATGGCAGCCATTGAGAAAGAGAAGTTGCTATGAAAATTTTACCGGATGCTATCAACCGTATTTTAGTGATTTCACTCACAAATTTAGGCGATGTCATTCTCACCACACCTGTCATGGCACAATTGCATGCGGCTTATCCCCATGCTGCCATCACGGTCTTGATTGGTCCGAAAGGCCGCGAATTAATTGCAGGGAGCGGGACTGTCCGCGAAGTCATTGTCTATGATAAAAAAGCAAACTGGCAAGATAAAATAACGCTCATCCGACAACTCAGGCAAAAACATTTTGATCTTGTGATTGATTTACGCAATACCTTAATCCCGTTTCTCATCCAAGCAAAACGATTTAATTTTCCGGTTTTTGGCAGGCAGCCTGTTGCTATGCGAGCACGGCATTTGAGCCGTTTGGATTTCTTGGAGTTACCTCAGACAAAAGAAACCTTTGAATTTTTCAATGAACAAGACGCTGAAACGTGCTGGCGTAAAATGAAGGGATTGAATGTTGATCGTCACTATGGGGTGGTGGTGTTAGCGCCGGGGGCAGGTAGTTTTGAGAAGCGGTGGCCGGCAGCTTCCTTTGGAAAAGTAGGCCGTTACTTTACCGCACAACAAAAGCAAGTTGTCGTTGTCGGCAGCCTTGCTGAAAAAGAATTAGGAAAGCAAATTCAGGAGTTTGATCCGTTTCAGATTGCTAATGCTTGCGGTGCGTTGACGCTTCGGGAATTGGCCGCTTTCTTAAAAGAAGCTGATTGCGTGGTGTCTAATGACAGCGCCATTATGCATTTGGCCAACGAGCAAAACGTTTCTACCGTCGCATTATTTGGGCCTACCAATCCAAATCAATACGCAGCTTATAAATCTGGTAACCGCGTGATCCAAGCCGAAAGCAATCTTCGAGAGATATCCGGTATTTCGCCTGAAAGGGTCATCAAAGCGTGTGAGGATATTTTGAATGCCAATGTCCATTGATCCGCACCATTTGAAAAAGCTCCTGGTAGTTCGTGCTGATCGAATGGGTGATGTGGTGATCACAACGCCCGTTTTTCCTGCCATCAAACATCAATTTCCCAAAATTCATTTGGCTGTTTTGGTTGACAGGGCATACGGTGCTTTCATTGAAGGCAATCCGTATGTGGATGAATTGCTGGTTTACGACAAGCAAGGAACCGAGAAAAGTTTGTGGGGAGCTTACACCTTTATTCGACGTTTGGAAGCAAAAAAATTTGATGCCGCCATTCTTTTTCATCCCCGCAACCGTATGTATTGGACTGCCTTTTTAGCTCATATTCCCATCCGCGTCGGCTATCGCGCCAAGAATTTTGCCCTTTTAACCCATTCAATTCCGTACAATAAGCCGGCAGGGGAAAAGCATGAAGCAGAATATAATTTTGAGTTACTCCGCCTGCTTGGTATTCAGGAGCCAAGGGTGAAGGAGCCTTTTATTCCATTTTGCGATGTTTATCGGGATAAACTGGACGTTTTGCTGGACACCCGCATGAAATATGTTGTGTTTAATCCGAGCGCAAGCACACCATCAAAAATTTGGCCGGCAGCTTATTTTGCTCAAGTTGCCGATTACATCTACGAGAAACATCAAGCAACGCCTGTCATGATCGGAAGCAAATCTGATTTACCTTTTAGCCAAGCGATGTCTCAAAAAATGAAGTCGCGGGCAATTGATTTGACCGGCAAGTTAGATGTTGGTTCTTTGGCTTGGCTTTTCAGGCGTGCTCGGCTTTTTGTGTCAAATGATACGGGGCCGGTTCATGTGGCAGCTGCTGTGAACACGCCGGTTGTTTCGATATTTTTGAGGAATTTACCGGGCTTAGGGCCAACCCGCTGGCGGCCGCTTGGATTTAACGGTCATTATTTACTGGAAGATCTTGTGAAGACAGCGGCATTTGCCAATCACGGCAAAATTGAAGAATCTATGTTAAAGTCTTTGACACCCGGTGCGGTGATCCGATTGATCGAAGAAAAGAAGTGGCTGGAATCCTATGGCGCTAAAACTGAATAGCATCTTAATGGTACACCCGTTTGGAATTGGGGACGTACTTTTTATGACGCCGCTCATTCATGCGCTTAAAACTCAAGGAGTCAATCACATTGATCTGGTGTTAGGCAGCCGAACACAAACTATTTTTGAAAATCATCCGGGCATTCGTGAAATTCATGTGATTGATCGTGACCGTTTGGCGTCTCAATCATGGTTAAAAAACTTTAAAGAAATCACATCTTTATTAGGGCGGTTACGCCGTCATCGGTATGATGCGTTCATTGATCTTTCTCTGGGGCGGCAATATTCGTTTTTGACCTGGCTCTGTTTAAATATCCCCGTTCGGATCGGGTTCGATTATAAAAATCGGGGGATTTTTCTGAATCGCAAACTTAAATTGCAAGGCGGCTTTAGAGAAAAATCTGTTGTTGAATATTATAGTGATTTACTCAAACTGATTGACATCAACCTGGCTGAAAAAGAGCTCGAATTTTATGTGCAGCCTCAGGACGAAAAAGAAGCAGAGTTATTCCTTAAGCAAATGCAGCTTGATGTTTCATCGCGCTTATTAGCGGTTGCACCGGGCGGGGGAGAGTCCTGGGGCAAAGATGCCAGGCTCAAACAATGGCCTCTTTCACACTTTCATGCGTTAATTAAGCAATTGCAGACCAAAAAGTATTTGAATGGCATCGATCGCGTTCTGATTTTAGGCAGCAAGAATGATAAAGCGCTTGGAGAAGCGCTCAGGGCTTGCGATCCTTCTTTTTATGTAAACGGTTGCGCTCAAACCTCGTTGCGCGTTACCGCTGCCATTTTAAAAAAGGTAACGTGCTTGATTGCCAACGACGGCGGATTGGTTCATTTGGCGTGCGCTGTCAAAACGCCCGTGATGGCTATTTTTGGTCCGGTTGACCCCCGCGTGTATGGGCCTTATCCAATCCTGCCGACGCGCATTGCTTTGGTGAATGAAAATGGTCCTGAGTGCAGACCTTGTTATCAAAATATGCGTTACAATAGCGCCTGTATGCATATCGAATGTTTAAATGGATTGTCGGCGATACAAGTCATTCAACAAGCCGAAGAAAAAGGATTTTTTCAAGCTTTTCGACAAAAGGTGCATTCCTAATGTTAGCCAAGCCTTATTTGTCAACGTTCTTAAGAATCTATTTAATTATCAGTTGGGTTGTGATGAGTGCGGGTTGCAGTCAATGGGACCGGAGCCATCTGTCAAACGCATCTATCCCTAAACTGGAAAAACCTCATTTTAAAATTCCTGTGGGTGAACGAATGGTTTTTAGCATTCGATGGCTGGGCATGGAAGTGGGGACCGCAGCAGTTAAAGTGGAAGAAATTGTCAAAATGAATGAGCGGGACGCTTACCATGTGTCTGTCCATGTACGGTCTAACAAATTCATTGATCTTTTTTATCCTGTCCGTGACGAGCATCATAGTTATATTGATGTCGAACATCTTTATTCCTTGCGGTATGAGCGCAAAATGAAGCAGCGTGATTATCGTGCCGATGAGTTGATCACATTTGATCAGGTTAATCACAAAGGTTTGTATGAGTCAAAAAGAAGCGGTGATACCAAAGAAATGATCATTCCCGAGAATGTTCAAGATCCGGTTTCCTGTACTTACTGGTTTCGCATGCAGCCGCTTGAGCCCGGAACAGTGATTCATATTCCGGTGAATGTGGATGAGAAAAACTGGACGTTGGAAGTACACGTTGAAGATTTTGAACAAGTGGTTGTTGACGGATTTGGTCAAATGGTTGCCATCCGAACGGAACCCATTTTTAAATTTCAAGGACTTTTCATGAGCCGTGGTCGTGTGTGGGGTTGGATGGGAACGGATGAGCGCCGGACACCCCTTGTGATGAAAACCAAAATTAAAATTCTAGGTGCGATCAATGTTGTGATCAAAGAATATGAAGCAGGTGATTATCATGTCGAAGCCTAGCCGGCGGCGCTTTCGATTGCGATGGGGATGGTTAATCCTTTTGGTTTTACTGCTGATAGGGATTTCATTCCATTTTGCAGCCCGCTCAGAAATACCGGTACTGATGTATCATTTTGTGAGTCCCGTCGGTCAGCTCAAAGACAATCAATTAGTTATTTCCGATGAGACGCTTGATCGTCAGCTTCGTTGGCTTAAAAAATGGGGCTATCGTGTTTACTCGCTGGATGAATATGCAGATTGGCGTCTAAAAGGCATGCCGTCTCACGAGAAAGGTGTGGTTTTAACTTTTGATGACGGCAATCAGGATTTCTACGACACGATTTTTCCCATCTTACAGGTGCATCAAGTACCGGCTGCTAGTTTTCTGGTTTGGGATAATCTGGCTAACGGTAAAATGGGCAGCATGAGCATTAACCAAGCGCGCGAATTGTTAACAAGTTCTTTGGTGACTTTGGGAGTCCACACGATTCATCATAAGAACATGGTCCGTCTTTCTCAATCTGAATTAGAGGAAGAAACCACGGAAGCAAAACGGTTGCTGGAAAATGCGCTGCCAGTTACCATGAAATACTTTTGTTATCCCAGCGGCTATTTTGACGCAGATGCACTTGCGCAGGTTAAAAAAGCGGGTTTTACACTTGCTTTCACGACTACTTTTAGACAGCTCGGCACGCGTCCTGAAACGTCTTATTCGATCGCCCGTATTAAAATCGCAGAAAAAGATTCGCAGCCCATTTCATTTTGGTATAAGGTTTCCGGGTATTATTCGGTGTTCGAGAAAATAAGGCGCAAATTCATCAGTTTATTCAGGAGAATGCATGACTAGTGACAATGGCGTGATCTTAACAGTGGTGACAATCTATATGGCCGCCATGCTTGGCATTGGTTATTGGTCCGGGAAACGTGTCCATCATTTCTCGGATTTCTTGGTGGCGGGTAGACGATTGCCTTTTTGGTTGGCAACCGCAACACTCTTTGCCACCTGGTTTGGAGCAGGCTCTTGCTTGGGAGCTGCCGGCGCTTCCTACACAGATGGTGTCATGGGCGTTATTGCCGATCCGTTTGCCGCCGGCGCCTCTTTGATGATTGCAGGCATCTTTTACGTGGGTTATTTAAGACGTTTAAAACTTCTTACCATTACGGATATTTTTGGAAAATATTACGGTGCCCACTCAGAAATCTTTGCATCTATTTTAATGGTTCCCGTCTATGTCGGATGGTTGGGGAGCCAGATTGTTGCGATTGGGTATTTGATTAATTTTTTAACCGGTATGAACGCACTCGCAGGAATGGTCATTGGGGCAGTTGTTATTTTAATTTACACGTGGCAGGGCGGTATGTGGGCGGTCAGTGTAACTGACTTTGTGCAAGCCATCATCTTGATTCTGGGATTATGGATGATTTTCTTTGCGGTCCTGAGTCACGTGGGTGGTCTGGGCCGTTTACTTCAGATGTCGCCTTCGGGTTTTTGGGACTTTGTACCGGCAGCGGGCGATTACAAGTCATGGTGGTCCTATTTAGGACAATGGCTGACGATGGGTCTTGGTTGTGTTGTCGGGCAAGATCTGATTCAACGCTCGCTTTCGAGCAGAACGGAAGGCATTGCAAAGCGAAGTGCCGTCACGGCAGGTGTGATGTACATCATCATTGGATTGATTCCGATTCTTTTAGGTTTGGCCGGCCGGTTTGTTTTGGGCGAAGTGAATAATCCTGAAATGGTCATTCCCCAATTAGCCTCCTTGTACTTACCGCCGTTACCCATCGCATTTTTTATTGCCGCACTTTTATGTGCCATCATGAGTTCGGCAGACAGTTCATTGCTCGCAGCTTGTTCTTTAATTGTCAATAACATTTCAAGGCCGCTCAAACCCCACACCTCATCTGCCGGTCTTCTGGCTCAAACGCGCTTCAGCATGGTCATTGTCATGATTCTTTCGACTGTGATTGCACTATGCGTCCAGCAAATTTATGATTTGATGATTAATTCCTGGGCAACTTTATTTGTTGCTATTTTTGTCCCAGTGACCGCCGCTTTGTATTGGCATAAGGCCAATGCACAGGCGGCTTGGGGTTCGATGGTTTTAGGATTGCTGGGCTGGATTTCATCACTGATCGTGCTCTCACAGCAGGCAGGAGGTTTGAATGATGAAGTACTCAATCAGGCAGCGGTGGTCGGCGGTGCGGCAAGTTTCTTGGGATATGGATTCATTACGCTGGTGCTATACGATCAAATTAAGCCGGTTAAAATTGCATCTGATTATTAATTCATTGATATGATCAAACGTTTGGTTGACTTGTTTCCGGTTTGGGCTATTCTTTTCTCAATTGTCGCTTACTGCTCACCTCATCTTTTCTTCGGTTTTAAGTCTGCCATTGTACCGCTCCTAGGCATTGTCATGTTTGGCATGGGGGCCACGCTTAGTCTTTCGGACTTTAAGCGGATGAGCTCTCAAACCAAAGTGATGGCATTGGGAGTCATTTTGCAATTTTTATTAATGCCTTTTTTTGGATGGTTAATAGCCCGCTTATTTCAATTACCGCAAGCTCTGGCGACGGGTCTGATTTTGGTTGGTTCATGTCCCGGCGGTACGGCATCCAATGTCATTTGTTATTTGGCGAAAGGTGATGTGGCTTTGTCAATTTGTCTGACCGCACTTTCAACTTTTTTGGCTGTTATTTTAACGCCCTTATTAACTTGGCTTTATATCGGACAAATGGTTTACGTGCCGGTGATGCAGATGCTATTTAGCATTCTCAAGATTGTGATCATTCCCGTCTTAATCGGTTTAGCAGTTAATCGTTATTACCATCAAACCGTTCGCCGATACGAAAGTGTATTTCCGCTGCTGTCGGTTGCTGCGATTGTTCTGATCATAGCGATTATCGTGGCCTACAATCGTTCACAGATTGAGTCCGTCGGCATGCCGGTTGTCTTGACAGTCATTCTGCACAATCTTTTGGGATTAGGAGCAGGTTACGGTATTGCTAAGGCGGTATCGCGCAATGAGATCACAGCGCGCACCATTGGGATTGAAGTTGGGATGCAGAATTCCGGGTTGGGTGTGGCGCTTGCCGTTAAATATTTTTCAACTTTAGCTGCTTTGCCGGGCGCCTTGTTTAGCATTTGGCATAATTTATCCGGCGCATTGTTAGCATGGTACTGGCGCAAGAAAGGAGTAGATGATGAGACCCATTGTGAATGAAGCCATTGAAAAATATTGTCTGCGGCATACCACACAACCTTCCCGGTATTGTCAGGCGATTCATGATTACACCCGCCGGCATGTGCCTTATTCGCAAATGCTTATCGGTCCATTTGAGGCGGGGTTTTTAAGATTCTTACTGAAATTAATTCGCGCAAAACGGGTCCTTGAGATAGGCTGTTTTACAGGTTACTCTGCCCTAGCAATGGCGGAGTGTTTACCTAAAACAGGCCAAGTGATTACATTGGATGTGAATCCCGAGACCACGCGATTGGCTCAACAGTTTTGGAAGAAGGCGCCCGATGGCGGCAAGATCAAACTGATTCTCGGCAACGCCTTAACCTCGCTCAATCGTTTAAAGGGTACTTTTGATTTTGTGTTCATTGATGCGGACAAAACCAATTACCTGCCTTACCTTAGAAAAGCGCTTTCGTTGCTTAGTCCAAATGGCATGATTGCAGCGGATAATTGTTTATGGGGCGGGGATGTTTTAAAACGTCATGCGAAAGAAAAGGACACCAAAGCCATTCAGCGATTCAACCGCTATGTCAGCCGGCGCAAAGATTTAGAAGTACTGTTGGCTCCCATTCGGGACGGCATTTTTTTGATTCAAAAGAAAAGAAAATGAGAGAGCATCGAAAGCAATACTATCCTGACGGTACTCTTTTAGAAGAAATTACTTATCTATATGGCAGGCGCGATGGGGCGGCCAAACGTTACGGACCTAACGGGCATTTGCTTGAGGCCCTCAGCTATACCAATGGGGTTCAGCACGGACGTTCCGAATGGTTTTATGCCAATGGCCAGCTGAAACGTCAGGCCCATTATGTGAACGGTGAGTTGGACGGGGAAGTATTGGCTTATTATGAAAGTGGCCGGTTAAGCGAGCAGTGGTTTTTTCGGCATGACCAATTAGAAGGACAAGGCTTGACGTACTATGAGACCGGGCAAATCAAGTCGCAAGCCTTTTTTGAAAAGGATAAACAAATCGGAGAAGCCAGAAAATATTACCCAAACGGCCAACCGAAAGAAATTGCCTCATTCCGAGATGATTATGTACAGACTGTTCAATCATTTAATGAAAAAGGTGACTTACTGAGTGAGGAGACGTATCGTGACAACGTGAAAGTGAGTGAAAGAAAATTTACCCCGCCCTCATAATGATTGATTGCAATGCGGACAAACGGCCGCGAGCCGCAGAATCAATTTCTTGCAATGCGGGCACGGCATATAAAGCGGATCTTCCTTCACGCGTTTTCCTTCCAGAATTTTTATTTGTATAAAACGGCCTAAGGCGGTCATCAATCCCAGCCCCAGCCATAGAAGCATTTCATTTTCGACGGGTTCGATCAAGACAGGCAATTTTAAAAAGAGGTGAGCAATCCATACACCGTAAGTGAACAAAACTGCCAGGTAAAAATAAACGAGCAATGTTTTAAAAGTTGGTTTCTTCAGGAAAAAGCTTGAAGTAGCCTGCCCATAAATCAAAAAGGGGATTCCGATTAGAACTGTCAACGGTAAAGCGCTTGCCAAGAGCGCACGAAGCGGTGAATCTTTCTGCCACGCCAATCTTTTATTGAGCGACAGGCTCCTCTCACCTTTGGCTTTGGGCATTTGAATGTTTTGGGTTTTCAGCTGGCGTCTAATATATTCATTAATAACAACACGTGATTCGAAGTTCAGAATGTCTTGGGTTAATTGTGATGCTTGTTCGGCTTTTTTGAGGAAGGTGAGATAAGTTTGAGCAGCTTCTTTTCGTTTGCCTCTTGCCTGCAGGATGTCTGCCAGCATGAGTTCAGCCAGTACGTTGTCATGATAAATGCCCAATGCTTCTCTTAACTTCATTTGAGCAAAATCATAGTCACCGGTGTTGATCAGAGTCTCGGCAGCTTCCAAGGTTCGTTTCATGGAATCATTCATTGCTTTCAGTTTATATTTCTTTTGATCAAAAACGGTCTGCATCCGCGTCAGGGAATGAACGACAACTGTCTGAAAAGTGCGCCCAAGCTCTTCTTGTGATAACCGGGATAACGCGTTATCCGCACTATAAGCAGGCGGGGTAGAGCTGAGCGCCAATCCAATTAAGCACGCACAAATGAGTTTGAAGCGCATATAATATAATCTACCAAATTTAATGATCATTGCAAGTCATCTCAACTCGGAGGTTCTGGATGTCAGCCAAAACAGTTGCAGGTATTTGCATAGAAACGCCCGACGAAGCCAAAATAACCAAACTTGGAATCAAATCCTGGCCTATTTGGACCAAAGAACCTTCCACATTTGATTGGCATTATGATGAGGAGGAAATCTGCCTCTTCTTAGAAGGTGACGTTGTGATTCAAACGGGGCAAGGCCAAGCAAAAGTCAAGGCTGGTGATTTAGTGACTTTTCCGAAAGGCCTTAGCTGCCAATGGCAGGTGAAAAAAGCCGTTCGCAAGCATTACCGCTTTGGCGCTTGATGTCGGTATGGTCATTTTAGAAGTTCGTTAGATTTGTCGAAAATGTTAACGAACAGTCTTATTATTTTAATCAACCAGTAAAGGGTTTGGTCCAATGCCAGATGGTGAGCATCATCCTGAAAGGCGGAAGCATCCACGTTTGGAAAGGCGGTTTATTTGCCGCTACCGGCTCTATCAACAGGGGACGGGTACCACCGGCGGATGGCAGTTATCAACGACCAAGAATATCGGTTTAGGCGGATGTTATATTACGACCAGCGAACCTTATGAACCCGGCAGTGTACTGGAATTGGAACTTCAGATGCCGCAAGTAGGGGGCGTGGTGAAGATCATGGGAGAAGTGAATCGGTGTGAGACCGGAAAAAGCGGTCCGCAAATGAAAATCTTCGGACTCGGGATTGCTTTCCTTAAAGTTGATGAAACCAAAAAAGAACAATTTGCAGAAGTTTTAGCTGCTCTCATTGAAAGGCAAAACCGCAATTGAAAAGTCGAATTCATACCCGCTTTTTTTCTTAGCGGAAATGATTGCCGCAAAATTTCCGGATGTTCTCTTCTTACTAATATTTGGGCATGATTTTACTGCGTTTTGGCGGCGATCTTGGAAAGATCAAGCGTTTTTATGCCGGCAAGTAAAAATGTTTATTGATTAAGACTTGAATCCCTGCGATCTTGCTATTATCATTTTTAAAGAGAGGAAGGAGATGTGTTATGAAATCTTTTCACCGTTTTTGGTTGATGTGTTTTTGCCTGGGGTTTTTGACATTTCCCATGCTGGTTTTAGCAGAACCAAAACCTAAGTTCCCCGAACCGGTTAATCAGAATTGCAACGAACAAAAAGTTGATAGCGAAGGCTATAGCTATCGGGGTTCTGATTTGGCAGGCCCTGATCTGGCTGCCATTAAGGAAGCTGCACGAATCCTAAAGACCTCACACCCCGCACTTTCAGAAAAGCTCTCTTTAGTTGCTGCCAGGCATCAATAGTTATGTGGCGATTGCTACTGATTTTTAACTGGAATGATTCATCGTGAGTTACCGAATTGGGATTGATTTAGGCGGTACCAAGATCGAGGGGGTCATTTTAGATGACCAATCTCAGCCGATTATCCGCGAACGTTTTCCGACCGAGCAAGAAAAAGGTTATGACCATATTCTTCATCAAATAAAGAAAGTTTACGATTATCTCCTGAAGCAAATTAAGCAAGCGTCTCACACCGTTGGCATGGGAACGCCGGGCGCTTTCTCGCAAAAAACAAAATTTCTCAAGAATTCCAACACCGTGTGCCTGAACGGACGATTAACCCAGCAAGAGTTGGAGAAAAAATTAGGATGCCGGCTCCGAATTGAAAATGATGCCAATTGTTTTGCGCTTGCCGAAGCGCTTCAAGGAGCGGGGCGCGGTTATCATCTGGTTTTTGGAGTCATTATGGGGACCGGTTGCGGAGGCGGCATTGTTCATGAAGGTAAAATTATCACGGGCTTGCAGCACATCGCAGGTGAATGGGGGCATATGTCTATTAACCCTCAAGGACCGCTTTGTTATTGTGGTCAAAAAGGGTGCGTCGAAACCTATATCAGCGGGGGAGGCGTGGAGAAACAATTTGCCCAGGCGGTTGGACAAAAAAAAGACTTTAACACAATTTTGCGCCTGTTTCGCCAAGGAGACCCCACGGCTGTCAATTTGCTGGATTCTTTTTTTGAGTATTTTGGCCGCGCACTCGCGAATGTGATCAACGTGCTTGATCCGGATGTCATTGTCTTGGGCGGAGGTTTGTCTCACGTGGACGAATTGTATCAGCGCGGCATTGGCAGTGTTAAAAAATTCGTTTTTAATGACGAGCTTAAAACACCCATTATCAAAAATCGGCTCGGTGATTCAGCCGGTGTCCTAGGCGCTGCTCTGTTAGGCGTTTAATTCTTTTCTTCCGAAAAACCTTTCTCATCAAAAATACTTGACAAAGATGAAATAGGTGTATATACTCCTATTAATGGCAACCAAGACAAAGTCCGAAACTAAAAGTACCTGCGCTTGTTTTAACTTAAGAATGGCAGCCAGAGCGATTACACAGGCTTATGACGAAGCACTGCGCCATACAGGGCTTCGGGCAACACAACTCGCGCTTTTAGCGCCCTGTCGGCAGTTAGGGTCCGTGACCATTTGCGAGTTAGCACGTACGATTGTAACGGACAGGACCACACTGACGCGCAATGTCCAGATTTTGGTGAGACAGGGGTATTTGAAAGTGACCAAAGGGGAAGACGGACGTGAAAAACTAGTGTCGGTCACAGCCAAAGGGGAAAGTGCTTTGGAAAAAGCTTATCCGGTTTGGTGTAGAATTCAAAATAAATTTGTGAGTCAATTAGGCAAGGAAAGATTTGAGCGGTTGCTCGAGGATTTGTCGAAAGCAGTTGCCATTATTCAAAGTTAAATTTTTTTCAATTAAAAAGTGTATATACACATAAGGAGGCGTCGCATGGAAAAACAACAATTCGTAACCTTAACAAAACGCAATTTTAACCGCGAAGTCTTAAAAAGTGACAAGCCGGTTCTGGTTGATTTCTGGGCGGCTTGGTGCGGTCCTTGCCGCGCCATTGCTCCGGCCATTGACGAGTTGGCGCGTACTTTTGAAGGCCAAGCTAAAATCGGAAAACTGAACATAGACGATTATTTGGATGTCGCGGATGCTTACAACATTCAATCCATTCCGAGCCTTCTTTTCTTTAAGGACGGACGTGTGATTGATCGTATCACGGGTTAAAATGAATAGTTGTGTCCTCCCGCCTCCAAGGATTACCTTGGAGAGGGATAAAAAACAAACAGGAGGACACAAAATGATAACAATCGG
>PCVY01000035.1 GCA_002787155.1 Candidatus Abzuiibacterium crystallinum
TGGGAGAACGCCACAATGGCATTGTGGAGGTCAGGGGTTCAACTCCCCTCCGGTCCATGGTTCGACGCAGCGGGGTGACCTAATGTCACCCCGCTTTGCTCACCATTGGTCGCGGCGAACCATGTCCTGAGCAAGCGACGAGTGAAACGAGACACGCGTCGAAGGGCAGAGCGAAAAAAAGTTATGCGGTCTGTCTATATTCTCAAATGTTCAGACGGTTCGTTTTATGTTGGTACGACTAACAATTTAAATCGCCGATTCAAAGAACACTGTACTCGAAGCGGCTCAGTTCACACTCGCAAACAAATATCTGTCGAATTGGTTTATCACGAAACTTTCAAAATCGAATCGCAAGCACTTGAACGTGAACACCAACTCAAAGGTTGGTCGAGGAATAAAAAACTGGCTTTGATCAATTTCAACAAAGCAGAATTAGTCGAATTGAGCCGTTCGAGAGATTAAAATGTGATTTTTAGCCGAAGTGGCGGAACTGGCAGACGCGCCGGACTCAAAATCCGGTGGTGCTCAAACACCGTGTGGGTTCAAGTCCCTCCTTCGGCATTCTGCTTCGCTCAAGCACTTTCGTGTCTTGAGCTTCGCAGAAATTGGTATGTGCTTGAATGAAGCAGAAAGAGTTGTGAGAGGGGCTTGAAGGGAGCTCCGTAAATGCGACCTAATGGGAGCATTTAGCTACGGAGCGGGTGGCCGACCTGGAGCGAAGCGGAAGGCGCCAAGTCCCTCCTTCGGCACTTCGACTCGGCCATTGCATGGCCTCGCTCAGTGTGATCGTAAAACAAAGGCCGAGTCGAAGTATCCTGAGTGAGCGACGAATAGAATGAGGAGCGAATCGAAGGATATGTGGTTTCTTTACATTCTAAAATGTGACGATGGATCTTTATACACCGGAATTACACAAGATCTTAAAAGACGTTTTGCAGAGCATCAGGCTGGAATACCACACTACACAAGTTATCAAAACCCCGTTGAGATTATTTATACAGAAGCTTTTCAAACAAAATCATTAGCGCGCAAACGAGAACTTCAAATTAAAGGTTGGACACGTGCTAAGAAAATCGCCTTAGCAAATCGGAATATAGAATTGCTAAAGTGTTTATGAAATCAAAACATCCCTACCCATTCGATCAAATTGAACCCAAGTGGCAGCAATATTGGGAAAAAAATAAAACCTTCCGAACGCCCGATCCCGGCCAAGCGGGAAGTGAAAAGCCCAAATATTACATTTTAGATATGTTTCCGTACCCTTCGGGCGCAGGCCTTCATGTGGGTCATCCGGAAGGTTATACGGCAACCGACATCATTGCACGTTATAAACGCATGCGCGGGTTTAACGTACTTCATCCCATGGGGTGGGATGCGTTCGGTTTGCCTGCCGAGCAGCACGCACTTGAAACGGGAACGCATCCCAAAGACACCACGCAAAAAAATATCAATTTATTCCGCAAACAAATCAAAGCTTTGGGATTTAGTTACGATTGGGACCGGGAGGTGGATACCACCGATCCTGACTACTACAAATGGACGCAATGGATTTTTCTGAAATTATACGAAAAAGGACTCGCCTATGAAGCAGAGGTTCCTGTCAATTGGTGTCCTGCACTTGGCACGGTCTTAGCCAATGAAGAAGTGATTGATGGAAAATCAGAACGCGGCGGCCATCCCGTCATTCGTAAGCCCATGCGTCAGTGGGTACTCAAAATCACCGCGTACGCAGATCGTTTGCTTGAAGACTTGGAAGGGTTAGATTGGTCTGAAGCGATTAAAGACATGCAGCGTAATTGGATTGGGCGCTCAGTCGGGGCTGATGTCAAATTTACCATTGAGAGCTACCCGGATGAATTGTGGATTTTCACTACGCGGCCGGATACCCTCTTCGGGGCTACTTACATGGTTTTAGCGCCGGAACATCCTTTGGTATCTCAAGTCACTACCACAGAACAAAAAAAAGCTGTCGAATCCTACATACAGAAAACCGCTAAAAAATCTGATTTAGAGCGTACGGATCTTGCCAAAGACAAAACTGGTGTTTTTACAGGCGCTTATGCTGTGAATCCCGTAAATCAAAAAAAGATTCCGATTTGGGTAGCGGATTACGTTTTGATGTCCTATGGGACGGGTGCCATCATGGCAGTGCCGGCACATGATGAACGTGATCACGAATTTGCGAAGAAGTTCAAATTACCCATTGTTGAAGTGATTCAAGCGCAGATTGCTTCATCGCCTACGGCTTCTCGCAATGACATTGAAAGGGGGCAGCCCCCGAAAGTAGGGGCTATCCCTACAAAAGCATTCACGGGCGTTGGTGCTTGCACCAATTCCACAACTCCCGATGGTTCGTTTTCTATTGATGGCATGAAAAGCGATGCTGCTACCAGAAAAATAACCGATTGGCTTGAAAAAAACGGTATCGGTAAAAAGTCAATTCGTTACAAATTACGCGACTGGCTTTTCAGCCGCCAACGCTATTGG
This sequence comes from Candidatus Abzuiibacterium crystallinum, assembly GCA_002787155.1. Lineage (GTDB taxonomy): Bacteria > Omnitrophota > Omnitrophia > Omnitrophales > Abzuiibacteriaceae > Abzuiibacterium > Abzuiibacterium crystallinum. Next base: position 2,488 of record PCVY01000035.1, read on the forward strand.
GGAGAACCGATTCCCGTCATGCACGTTGATGGCAAATCAAAACCTTTGAAGGAATCTGAACTACCGCTTTGCTTACCCGAAACCAAATCCTATCAACCCACCGGCACCGGTGAGAGTCCTTTGGCGGGCATTTCGGATTGGGTAAACACGAAAGATTCAGAAACTGGGAAACCTGCCAAACGCGAGACCAACACCATGCCGCAGTGGGCAGGATCCTGTTGGTATTATCTGCGTTACATTGACCCGAAGAATAAAAAAAAGTTAATTGATCCTCAAAAGGAAAAATATTGGATGCCGGTTAATCTTTATGTGGGCGGCGCCGAACACGCAGTATTACATTTATTGTATGCGCGGTTTTGGCATAAAGTGCTTTACGATCTTGGAGTGGTTTCCACTAAAGAGCCGTTTCAAAAGTTGGTGAATCAAGGCATGATTTTAGGTGAAGATGGTCAAAAGATGTCCAAATCACGCGGGAATGTCGTGAACCCGGATGATGTGATCCGAGATTACGGCGCCGACAGCATGCGGCTTTATGAAATGTTTATGGGGCCGCTTGAAATGGTAAAACCTTGGTCGACACGCGGTGTTGAAGGTGTGTCGAGGTTTTTGGCACGTGTCTGGCGCCTCTTTGTCAATGAGAACGGTGAACTTAATTCATCGATTGCAAAACGCGAAGCGACGAAAGCGGAACTTCAAATCTTGCATCAAACCATCAAAAAAGCAACGGATGATTTAGAATCCATGCGATTTAACACCACCATTTCACAGCTGATGATTTTTGTGAATGAGATGATGAAACAAGATGCTCATACCCAATCTGTTTTAGGAACATTCCTGAAGTTATTAGCACCTTTTGCCCCGCACCTGGCAGAAGAATTGTGGTCAAAATTGGGGCACACTAAGTCACTTGCTTATGAACCTTGGCCGGCGTATGATGAGTCTTATCTGGTGCAGGATACGATTGAAATTCCCGTCCAGGTGACCGGCAAGATTCGCAGCAAACTTCAAGTGTCGGCAACGATTTCAGAAGATGAATTGAAGACAAAGGCGCTTGAGGACGAAACTATTAAGAAGTGGTTGGACGGCAAATCAATTAAAAAAGTGATTGTAGTGCCCAAACGGCTTGTTAATATTGTAATTTAAACCGAGCGGCCAGTGGCCAGTTACCAGAAACCAGAAGCAATTGATACATATCTGGTTACCGGTAACTGGTATCTGGTTTCTCGTATCTATGAAACATGCGTAAAGTCGAGATCAAACAAAAGAAAATCTTTGTCGGCAGCAAAAAAGTACCTCTCATCAGCGGCGAAGTTCATTATTGGCGCCTCAATCCCAGTTATTGGAAACCCATTCTTGAAAAAGTCAAAGAAATGGGTCTTTCAGTGGTTTCAACTTACGTGCCGTGGGATTACCATGAATACAAGCGCGGATCATTTGACTTCACCGGCAAAACAGATCAAACCCGCAATCTTAAGAAATTTCTTAATCTCACCAGGCAAATGGGTTTTTGGCTCCTCATCCGTCCGGGCCCGTATATTTATAGTGAATGGCCGAATGACGGCATTCCGTCTTACGCCTACAAATATCATCGGTTACATCCCAAATTCTTGGCGCTGGCGGAAAATTATTTAAGGCACGTTACCAAAATTATCAAACCGTATTTAGCATCACATGCCAAAGGGCACATTGTCTTAGTGCAGGCGGATAATGAAATTGATCCTTGGCCGGATGTTTTTGGGCATCAGTATGGTTTAAGTGAAAAACCGGGGATGTTCCAGAAATTTTTGAAAAATCGCTATCACGGCGAAATTCAATTACTGAACCAGTTATGGGGTACTTCTTATCAGAGGTTTGAAGAAGCCGGTCCTTACATTGCTTGCATGATGAAAAATGAAAGAGGTTTGGCACTGAAGGGCGATAAAGAACTGAAACGGAATCTGGACTACTTTGAATTCAAATATCATTATGCGCATCAAGTGGCCGATTGGAATGTAAAGATGTTCAAGTCGCTCGGCATTGACGTGCCGGTTTATCTCAATCTCTACCCATTTTTCTATGCCCATGACTGGGCGCGTATGAATGCAGTGAGCGATTTGGTCGGCATTGATCTTTATCCCTCCGGCGAACTTGCAGAAGATGAACACGAACAGCGTAAATTAATTGATAAAGTCCGGTATCTCAGCAGTTTTTCCCGATTACCGTATATTGCCGAGTTTGCGTCCGGGGTTTGGCATGCGCGTCATTACGAATCGGGCGTGCTGACGCCTAACCATTATCGTTTGATTACTTTGAGCGCTCTTTTGGGAGGCATTGCGGGATGGAATTGGTACATGTTGGTAAATCGTGATAATTGGTATATGTCGCCGATCAATGAGTGGGGAAGACCGCGCCATGAATTATTTGCCGTCTTTAAAGACTTGGTTTCCATTGCCGAGGAAATGAAACCTTATGACCTTGAGAAGTTGACAAACATTGCGGTGACGATTAATCCCATCCAGTACGCCGCGCGAACCATGCCGGCCGATTCGAATATTTTGACAGCACTTTACGAAGCAGATGTCGATTACGAGTTATTTAATCCCGAAATTTCAATTAGCCGGAAACCGATTCTTTTTTATTCGGGTAATCAATGGTTATCCCGGAAAGCGCAAACCAATTTAAGGCGCTATGTTGAATCGGGCGGTATTTTGGTTGCCTTCCGTAACTTCCCGCGCAAGGATGACGATTTTGAAAATTGTAATATACTGGATTTCCACGAACCTTCCCGAATTTTATTTGAATTTAAGCGCCAGTTTACCATTGATTTGGGACCGCATTGCAAAACCGATTTAACCAGTTCTGTGTTTGCTTTTGATTCTTATCAAGGCAAACCCATAAAAGTGGATTTCCAAAATTACGGATTGCAGACCATCGGTTATCAAAAAAAGGTGGGAAAAGGAAGTATTTTTCATTTGGGAGTTGAGCCCGGCAAAGAATTGATTCTGAACATTTTGAAGTACTTTAAGATCAATTTGTTTTCCCATTCGACCACCCGCGACGTCAAAACGGCTCTTTTTAAAAATAAAAACAGTTATTATGTGGTGGCTGTCAATAATGGCAAGGAAGATAAGAGCGTTCACATCCGTTTGACTTTACCATCGGGCAAAATCAAACGGATGAGTACGGTTGATCTTTCAACGCATCAAGTCGAAGAACATTATTTTCGTATGCACCCGGCTCTTCATTTTGATATTCCGCGTAAAGACGGTAAAGTGATCAAACTTAAGTTTAAGTGAGTTTTGGGCGTATCTAAAATGGATTGTATTTTAGGATAAAAATACTAAGATAGTGAAAATAGGACTGGCTCATAAGTCATACTGAGACCGATAGGCCGAAGGATCTCACAACTCAGATTCTTCCCGCCAGAGGCGAGGCTCGCCAAAGGTGGCGCTTCGCTCAGAATGACATGGCTCGGAGGGTGTAAAGGAATATGTAGGGTCCACTGAAAAAAGGTTTTGAAAATTTAAGTTCTTTGACATCAAGGAGATAGGGCTTAAAAAGCGGGTAAAGGCATGTTA
>PCVY01000025.1 GCA_002787155.1 Candidatus Abzuiibacterium crystallinum
AAACATCCTGGTAGGAGATGACGACAATAAAATCATCCAATTCTTCACGGATTTTTTTGCCGACACCAAGTCCATCCCCATCTTCTGCCGCTCCAAAGAAGACCTCGCGCAGGGTTTTCAGATGAAGCCGGAACTCATTTTTATGAAAACCGATTGGCTGGATAACGAGGTAAAAGAATCTTTATCCGAGTATTCGGGCACCAATGAGCGCACCAAGTGTTTTGCGATCGGCCAGCACAAAGGCGCTGATGTCAAGTGGGACGGGGTGGTCGAACTGCCGCTGGATCCCAAAATCTTCCGTCAAATTTTATTCAGCGTGATCACCAGCCCCAAACACATTAAACTGTTAATTATTGATGATGAACAGGGCGTGCTCGATCTTTTTAAAGACTTCTTTGAAAACCGTAAAGAACCTGAGTTTGAAGTCCAGACGGCCAAAGACGGCCTCGAAGGCTATAACAAAATAGAAAGTTTTAAGCCCGACTGCCTGATTTTGGATGTCAAAATGCCGGTCAGAAGCGGTATCGAAGTCTACGCCGATATGTACAAAAAAGGCATTAAAATTCCTACCATCATTTTTATCGATTCCACCTCGCCGGATGAAATTTCTAAAATCCGAAAATACGGCGTCCCCGCTTTTGTCGAAAAAGCAGGCCCCTCCAGCGCCATGAACGAAATGCTTGCCTTGATCAAAAAACTCCTTATTTTCTCTTAACCGCACTTGGGGTCAGGTCCGGGACCCGACCCCAGGCAAAGACTTTTGCAAACCCTTATCTACTAATAAGCGGCTGTTCATCTATCCACAGTAGATAAACCATATTTTTCATACCTTTCCGATTGAGTTCCAAGAAAAACAAGTTTATGGTTTGAGCACCAGGCGGAGAAAATATGTATGGGGTCAGACTGAGCTGACCCCAAGAAGAGGAGCGGAGCATGAAACGCTGGATCGCGGGAATCGTCATTTTTACTTTTTTAGTCACCAATCTTTTCCAGGAAGCCGTCGGCATTGATTGGCAAAAGGCATTTGCCAGCACCATTCCTAATTGGTATTTACCCACAAGCGGATCCATCGGCGAACTTTCGGATGCCGCAGGAGCCGTTCAATCATTTCAAACCGATCTTTTTACGGGTGCTGCTACGATGTCGATTCCCATTTTTGCGCCGCCCGGAAGACGCGGCCTCACACCGCAAGTGAGTCTTAATTATTCATCATCATCCGGCAATTCATTGGTTGGGTGGGGCTGGAGTGCGCCGCATGATTTGATCCAACGCAGCACCAAATTCGGGCCGCCTGCTTACAATGATGAGCAGGACACTTTTATCCTGTCACTCCAAGGCGTTAATTCCGAGCTTGTTAAGGTGAACACTAACGAATATCACGCCAAGCATGAGAACGGCGAGTTCTTAAAAATCATTTACGAAAACGGCTACTGGACGATTTGGAATAAATCAGGAACACAGTTTATCCTGGGCGAATCGCCCGACCGGCGCATCACCAACCAGTTAGGCGTATTTGCTTGGTGCCTTGAAAAAGTGAAAGACACACTCGGCAACACGATCGAATATATCTATGAGGGCGAGCCGGGAGAGGATCCGGGCATCAGCCGGATTCTTTACAATGGCAATGAAGACCACAATTTTCCAGCCACTCACGCCATCGAATTTGAATACGAATCAAGGCCGGATGAGCTCACAAGCTACATCTCGGGCGCTAAATCAACGACTGCTAAGCGGCTCAAACAAATAACGCTCAGGGTTCAGGGGCAAGCGGCAAGGCATTACCATTTGGCTTATGAAGAAACACCTATTGTAAACCGTTCGCGCCTTATCTCTGTCCAGGAATGCGGGGTTGATAACCAAACCTGCCTTCCGCCCACCGCTTTTACTTACCAGAATCTTGAAAACGGTTTTGAAGAAGGGGTGGATTGGCGGCAGTACAGCACAGACCACAACCCAATCTCCAGAATTTCAGGGGACGGTGAAACCATTGCAACCGCTGATTTAAACGGCGACGGCCTGCCTGACCGGATTAAAAAAACAAATGATACAACCTGGCAGCTTCACCGCAATTCCGGTTTTAGCCACAATGAACCGGGAATTGCATGGGCGCCTATACAAGGCGGTACGGGCAATTGGGCAGCCATGCGCGCCACGAGTTCGGGAACCAGTACTTATGTGAATTTGATCGATATGAATTCGGACGGGCGGTTGGATCGTGTGGTCAAAGGAACGGGCAGTAACGCCGGCGGCAGTGACGGATGGGCAGTGCAATATAATTTGGGTGACGGTTTTGGCGCTGAGCAGTACTACGGCCCTGTGCCGACTGAAAACCGCGATATCCGCGTCGAGGGCAGTACCGGCAGCGAAAACGACGTTTTTTACACTATCTGGGATACGACCGATATGAACGGCGATGGTTTCGTAGACCGCGTCCACCGGCACACCGGATCAATGTGGCGGGTTTATTTTGGCAACGCCGCAGGATTTGCCGTCAACCCGCTTGATTGGGGCCCGATTGAAGGCGGTAACGGTGATCTCGTTTTAGAATCTATCAGTTCATACGATAATGACGGACGCGGTACTAATGATTATGTTTTGTCAGACTTGATTGACATGAACGGCGACGGCCTGCCGGACCGTGTGGTGGCCGGGAAAACGAATAATGCCGGCGGGACCACCGGTTTTGCCGTGCAGTACAATAACGGCCGCGGTTTTGAACCCGAGACTTATTTTGGCCCAACGCAGTACACCAAAATACGTGATGAAGACAGAATCGGTGATTATCAGGACGTCATGATCACAGTCTGGGATGTGATTGACATGAATGCCGATGGGCTTCCCGACCGCGTGAGGAAACAGTCAAATTCGGAATGGTATGTCTATTTTAATACGGGGCGTGCATTCTCAGAGACGCCTGTCTCATGGGGGCCTTTAAACGGCAGCCCTGATGAGTCGGCCATGAGGCTCTTTGATACCGATACGCGCAATACCTTGGTCGAACTCATGGATTTAAACGGGGATGGACTGATTGACCGCGTGCTATCGGGCGCATTGGATTCGGTTTGGACTGTTCAGCTGGCAAAAGGACTTTCGCCTGATCTCTTAAAAACAATCGATAACGGCCGCGGAGGCGTCACGACCATTACATATACGCCTTCGACCGAGTTTTATAATGCAGGCAGTGACGGCGTTCCCGATCTGCCTTTTCCTGTGATGGTGGTCACGAAGGTTGAAACTCAAGACGGCATTGGTCACACATATACGACCACTTACGATTACGCGGACGGCAACTTTGATCCTACCGACAGGGAATTCCGCGGTTTTAACCGCACACGTGTTTTTGACGTGCAAGGAAATTACCAAGCCACTTGGTTTTACCAAGACGATATTTTTAAAGGCAAGCCTTATCTGCAAGAATCCCGCGACGCCGGGGAAAAACTTTATACACAGGTTTGGAACACCTGGAAATCATCCGAGCCTTACCCGGGCGTTTTCTTCAGCTATATTGAAGAAGTCACCAACTGGCTTTATGACGGCAACGACACTTTCAAGCTTTCCGAGACATTGCAGCTTTATGACGAATACGGCAACGTCATCGAATCCATCAATTGGGGTGAAGTGGACGATGTCAATTGGGACACGCCCGATGGCGATGAAATACGCGTTAAAACACAGTTTGCTTACAACACAGATCTTTGGATTCTGGATAAACCCAAACACGTTGAAACGTATGATGTGGACTGGAACCGCCTGCAGGAATCGTGGTTTTATTACGATGACAGCAGTGATTTTAATACTCCGCCTGTGAAAGGTAATTTGACTAAAAAGGAAGAGCTGCCTAAGATCGGCGCTCAACACCTCAAAACCGAAATGACTTACGATGAATATGGCAATCTTTTGACCGTCAAAGATGCGCGCGGGCTTATCACAACCAATCAATATGACGATTCCTATCATTTATATCTCACGCGTGTCACGAATATGTTAGGCCATGCGCAGGAATTTGCATACGATCCTTTGATTGCCCAAATCACGCAGTCAACGGATCCCAACGGGCAGGTGAGCCGCACTATTTATGATGCGCTCGGCCGAACCATGAAAACCATTTCTCCTTTGGATACCGAGAGCGCGCCCACGCAAGCGGTTTGTTATGACGATGTTTCGATTCCCAATAAAGTGATAACCAATGTGAAAGCCAAAACAGACGCAGGTAATTTGAATGACCCCTGCAGCCGCCAGCAAGGGGATTATTTAACCAGCTACTCCTTTATGGACGGCTTGGGCCGTGAGCTTGAACGCCGCTCACCGGCGGAGAATTGGAATCAGCAGATTGTGACAGGTTACGTGACCTTTGATGAGCGCGGGCAGATCAAAAAGCAATATGCACCGTATTCGGCGGATTTTAGCGATCAATACTTAGCGCCGCCGGCCGATTTTCCGCATGTCATCTTTCACTATGATCCCGCGGGACGCCGGGTTCAGACGCAATTTCCCTTTGATCTCAATGATCCTAATGATGATACCTATATCACGGTTGTATATGACGATTTTATCAAAACCGTCACCGACCAAAACGGGCATCAAAAACGCTACACGCAGGATGTGTACGGCAATCTGGTGAAAGTGGAGGAGTTTAACGAAGGCGAGACCTATGAAACGGCATATCAATATGATCCGCTGGGCCGCCTCATCCAAACAACGGATGATCATGGTAACGAAACGCACGTCACTTATGACATGCTGGGCCGCAAACTCACCATGCAGGATCCCGATATGGGCTATTGGACGTATACATACGACAATAACGGGAACTTAAAGACTCAGACCGACGCTTTAAATCAAACAATGACTTTTGACTATGATGAGCTCAACCGCTTGGTGAAAAAGACTTATCCCGATTTTTCTGAAATTAATTATACGTATGATGCTTGCGAGCCCCAGACTTGCGGCGGGTTTGAAGGTGATGTTTACGGCACGGGGCGTTTGCTTAAAGTAGATGACCTTTCAAGTATTCATATCTTTCGCTATGACGCTTTGGGCAGGGTGACGCAGGATCAAAAATCACTGGATGACGGATACGATTATTCCTTTACGCGTATTTACGATCCCTTGGGGCGGGTAACAAGTTTAGAGTATCCGGACGGCGAGATTTTGGCACTGACTTTTAACGGCATGGGCGAGGCTGAGACGCTGACCCTCATTAATGCCGACCAATCCCAAACACCGCTCATCACCGAGGTCATTTACAATCCTTCCGCGCAGCTTGCTAAAATCGTTTACGGCAACGGGGTTGAAACTGAATATTTCTACGATCCTCAAACACTCAGGCTGAGCCATTTAGTGACCGAAGATGCTCAGCATATTCCGCTTCAAAATTTGGAGTATCAATTTGATGCTGCAGGGAACGTCTTAAATATGATTGATGCCGTCAACACCAATACACAAACGTTTCAATATGATGACATTGACCGTTTAATTCAAGCAGAGGGAAGTTATGGCACGCGCACATATGATCACGATTCAATCGGCAACCTCACGGTGAAAGGGCTTGCGTCCCTTGAGTACAACGATCCCAACCATCCTCACGCTGTTACGAAGTACGAAGTACCAGGTACGACGTACGATTATCAGTATGATGCCAACGGCAACATGACGAAACGCAAGCGAAGCCGCAGCGGTGAAAATTTATTTTATGATTATGACAACCGCTTGATACGGGTTGAGAAGTTTGGTTTAGTATGGGCGTGCGCGGTCGGAACGCAGTGCCAGCCGCCCTCATCCATTGTGGCTGAATATCAATATGATGCGACAGGCCAGCGCATCAAAAAAGAAGTTGCAGGCACCGGCACCAGCATTTATTATCTTGGTAAAGATTTTGAGAAGTCATATCATCCTAACGGCTCTTTGACACGCAAAGCTTTCTTCTTAGGCTCAACACGCATTGCAGAGGAAGAGGAAACCGATCAAGGCGTCTCTTACGTCCGGT
>PCVY01000057.1:0-4769 GCA_002787155.1 Candidatus Abzuiibacterium crystallinum
CCTTCAGTCAAAGGGAAACACACTAAGTTGGTGGGTGACAGACGGCGCGCAAACCTTTCAGGCTGCGTGGACGCAAAAACAAGCCGGCGGAGAAGCCGCTCCCGGTGAAAATGAGACCTACGACATCGTTTATTCACCCTCCTTAAAAGAGCGCGACGGCATCGCCACCGTCTCCCTTGCCGTCAAAGACGTTAAGATCACCGGGACCAGCACCTGAAGTTCATTGAAGTTATTTGATGGGTCGGGGAAACTCCCCGACCCATCACCCTATACCAGCCATGATCAAGCGGGGATTGATTCCGCCAAAGGCGGCGCTTCGCTCAGCATGACATCGAAGGACCCAGGATGACACCAAAAAGCCTTAAGGAAGCGCCATTCGGTACTGACCCCAAGGATTTAGATCTCTGAACCTTGACCCCATCACTGGAGATATGTTATACTTGTACAATATAATGTACGTACAATAAGTTGTACTTTTAAGGAGATCCCCCATGACAACCTTAAGTGCGAGTGAAGCGCGTCAGAGGCTTTTCGAAATACTTAGAAAATCGGTGAAAGGCCATATGCCTATTAAAATTATGTCCAAATCGGGTGATGCCGTTTTGATTTCAAGAGAAGATTATGAAAGTCTTCTTGAAACACTCGAACTATTATCAACGCCGGGCATGATCAAAAGTATTCGTGAAGCCAAAGCTGATATCAAAGCCGGACGCACCAAATCTTTGCGGGATATTTTTGATAAATGACACGTAGGACGTTTGAAATCAGGATTACCCGCCGCGCTGAAAAAGATATTCACAAACTGACCCCCAAATTGAAACAAAAATTATTTGATATTCTGACTGAAGTGATTGCCATAGATCCTTATCAGGGAAAAAGATTATTGGGCGATCTTGAGGGTAGTTACGCCTATCGTTTAACGTTTCAAGATAGGATTGTTTATAGCATTGATGAAGAAAAGAAAATCGTTTATATCGAGCGTGCCCGCACGCATTATGGAGAGTGAAATCAGGGAACAGGGGTCAAGGTCAAGGAACAGGGATTGTGCGATTAGTCAATGATGTGTTGTGTCATTCCCAGATGTATTGGCTGGGAATCTCGGATCATAGATCTCTGCACTTAGAACGTCTAACTAAACCCGTGTCATGCCCGAAATTTTTAGTCGGGCATCTAAAATCTCAGACCCCGACCCCCGACCCCTGTCACCTAATCCCTGCCTTTTATCTACCCACAATAGATCAATCATCTATTCACAGTAGATAACGCCCCTTTTTTAAGGAGGAGGCGTTGATTTTTAGCCTGGGTAGAGTTAGACTTCCTGAAGTGTTTCGTCAAACCGTCAGAGGGGAGTTCGCATGTTAAAGTTCAATCGCCTTACCATGTTCACATTCTTTACATTTTTTATCACAGCCAACCTTGCTTTTGCGGAAAATCGATGGATTTATGATACAAAAAGTACAGACTTGCAAATGATTCAAGCTGATGGGGTGCGTGACCGTATTTACTTGCTTGATTCTGGCAATTCACGTTTCGTCATCATAGATTCACGTACGGAAAAGATTATTAAAACCATTCCCATGACAACGCCTCTCTCAGACATGTCCATTAGCAAAAATCATCGGTATGCCATCATAGCTACCGATGGTGACATTATGCGAGTGAATCTCGAAACTCTTGATGCGGAGAGTTTCTCAATTAATGATTTGCTTGTTGAGTCGCTTACGTTTGATTTCAGAGAAGACGTCTATTTCGTAACCCGTTACTCAGCCCCAGATCATATTTATCACTTGCGTAGTAATTTAACCGATATTGTCGACACCTTTGGCGTAGGAGAGAATTTATCGGAGCCAGTTAATTTTGGTCTCTTGAGGACAGATCCGACTGGTGTGTCTCTTTTTGTTGGCCAACGAGACATATCTCCGGCACGAATCGATAAGTTTGATGTCACGACGGATACCCCAGTATTTCTCGGGAGAACGGTTCATTCTGGTCAATATTCCATAGGAAGTTCAATGGAAGATTTTGCTATTTCCCCGACCCATGATGAGCTTTATGTCGCAACGACGGACTTTACCCCAGCTATCAAAGTTGTTGATACGACAACACTTTACCGCTTGGTAGACTTTGAAACAGTCGATCAACCTGTTGGTGTCAGCATCGACCGGGTAGGAAAAGAACTGTTGGCAATCACCAATAATTTTTATACGAATAAGATGTACCGCTTTAAATTAAAACCACGCGGACTTCTGAAGGAATACGATCTGCTTTCCGACGTGTGGCATGGTCATGGACAGCCCAGAGGTGTGGCATTTGACCAGCAGGGTAAGAAAGCATTTATTATTCATGGTCATCCCGATTATGAAGAAATGAAGGTACAAGTGGTGGATATTCGGCGTTCACCATGCATTGATGTTGCATCGGTTGAAGAAATGTAGCATTTTACTACAGACGGTGAAATGAGGGGGATGAAAATGAAAAGAAGAAATCTAATATGCATGATGATCGTAGCAGCGCTTCTATTAGTAGGTAGTCATGCGTTGTTTGCAGAAGTAGTGGTGTGGACCGATCAAGATACCTACGAAACCAGAACAAACGAACCGATTTGGGTGGGGCATCACCTAGTCAATCCCACCGCAGACACGATCGAGATGTGGTATAACGATTTAGTGCTCACCTACAACGTCAGGCGCATCAATCAGGGTAACCCCGCATTGGGAACTAATTTTAAAGTGAAACTGAATGGAGAAACGCATTCGTTACGATATATCACCGTTCGCATAGATTCGAATTTTTATGGCGGCAGCATCGTGCAACCCTTAGATACGGCTACCGTGGGTGGAACGGTTGGCACGGGATCGCCTTTCAATATTTTGCAGGGCTACAGTGCGTTAGATACTAGATTGATAACAGAAGATAGCGGTGAAATTGAACTTCAAGATGGTGAAAAGATACAATTATTAACTCCCGGATTGTACAAAATTTCCGTGATCCTCGACAACATCGAAATTAACAATGTTGTTGGATTGGTTGCAAACCACAAGTATTTTACAGTTAAAAAAGTCAGAGATCGTTCAGAGCAAGTTTCTTTTAATGGTGGCTAATGTTCTTCATTTAACTTTTTGGCGTGCCTGTGCACTTGTCAGTGTGCTTAAAACACCTTATTTGGTGATTTTAAGTTGCCCGGGCAATTATCGTGAGGTAAACTTCCCATAATTCCAAAAGCCCGGCAGAAGGTGATATAGTACTGATGCCAGATCAAAAAAACTTTCCAGACATATCCGCCAGAGGACGGATCCGCCCGACGCTGTGTGGCGGAAGTGCACCAGAGCACAAGGCACAAGTGTACCAGCCACCAGTCACAGGCGCACAGGTGTACAAGACGCAAGCTGCAAGGACACAAGCGCGCAAGCTAGTCTTGAATCTTAAACCAAAAATTCAATTCACCAATCTTGACCCTGGCCCCTTAACCCTTTTCAAAATAATTCTTGTGACTTGCGCCTTGTCACTTCTGACCATGGCAGCGCCTTCGGCGCTGGCCGACACCATTTGGCCCGGAGGTGATATTACGGAAAACACCACTTGGTATGCAAATTTGGATCCCTACATTATTCAAGGGGATGTCCGCGTGGTCTCAGGTGTCACCCTCACCATCGAACCAGGTGTTGTTGTAAAGTTTGACGGATATTACAGACTTGAAATAGATGGTATTCTAAATGCCCAAGGCATGCCGGGTAACCGTATCACCTTCACTTCTAACGCAGGTAATCCGAACATGAATGATTGGTCCAGAATTCTTCTCGAAGGTTCTGAATCGTCAGCTTCCGAAATCTCTTATTGTGATATCCAATTTGCGGGGCATGGTATCCATTTCAGAAACAGTTCTCCGGCTGTGAATGAAGTGATTGCTTCGAATAACGTCCACGGTTTCTTTATATCACAGGGCGCGTCGCCGACCATTACAAATTCGGAATTCACGCTGAACAATGCCGGTATCCGGATTGGCCGTGAAGGTGGTGCTGATCCGGCAGCAATAGTGCATGATTCAAGCATCCATGGCAATTTTGTTTATAGTGTTTATTTTGACAACGCCATGTCGGATCCGAATGCGATTCTCAATTTTGAAAATAACTGGTGGGGAACAACCGATCCTGCCTCTATCAGCACCTCCATCATTGACCATCATGACGATGCTTCCTTGGCGTATTTCGATTTTGTTCCATTCCTTGATAGTGAGGGTGGAAATCCAATCCCTTATTATGCTGTCGGTGGCTCTATTACTCAAAACGCGCTCTGGTCATTTGCGCTAAGCCCTTATCTCATGCAAGGCACCATAACAGTTCAATCAGGTGCAACTTTGACGATAGAGCCGGGGGTAGAAATTAAAGTTCAACCGGATTTAGGTATTGAATTACAAGTTGCCTCAGGTAGCTTGATGGCACAAGGAACAGCACAAACTCCTGTTTCATTTACGTCAGATGCATCTGCGCCTGAATCAGGAGATTGGAATGGATTAAGATTTCAAGGAGGGACAAATCCTCAAACGACCCTTGACTATGTCACAATTAATTATGCCGGAAACCCCGGACTTCGCATTGACTACCCCGCAACAATAATAGTCAGAAATTCATCCATTACAAACTCATCTGGAATCGCAGTGCAGGCATTTTCTATCAACCAAACCCGCAATTTCGGAACGGGCAATACTTACACCGGCAATGTACCGGATGCCATTGAATGGACGAATACATCATTAACGGAAGTCAAAATTA
>PCVY01000057.1:4780-11264 GCA_002787155.1 Candidatus Abzuiibacterium crystallinum
TCATCCTGGTGTTGAAATTCGATTTAATCCCGGCTTAAATCTTAAGTTTGAAGTAGGCGGATCTTATTATGCGCTCCTGCTGGCTCAAGGTACGGAACAAAACCCCATTATTTTCACATCGAATGCTACAAATAAACAACGGGGAGACTGGCAGGGAGTGCGTTTAAGTGGTGGAACACAACCTGATTCTATTCTTGATCATGTGAAGATTGAGTACGGAAAAGATCCCGGGCTTTTGATTAATGCCAATAGTAACAGCTTGTCTTTTACTGTTACCAATACCGCTGTTAAAGAATCATTAGGCAATGGTATGTCGATTAGAGGGATTGGAACAGTGAATAATTGCGTGATTCAACATAACAGTAATGCCGGCTTAAAGATATTAGGCGGTGCTCCGGGTATCCAAAATACTTCTTTTCTTAACAATGAAGCCGTTGCCGTATCAGCTCCCTCTATGCTTGAAACCCGCAATTTCGGAACGGGCAATACTTACACCGGCAATGTACCGGATGCCATTGAATGGACGAATACATCATTAACGGAAGTCAAAATTAGCATGACACTTAATAATCAAGGGGTGCCTTATATTGCCAATGGGAGTATTGATGTTGGCGAATTCCCAAATCCTATTACCTTCACGATTCATCCTGGTGTTGAAATTCGATTTAATCCTCAGCAAAACCTTCGCTTGGGGGTCGGCACTACCTACGCGTCTCACTTCATTGCGCAAGGCACCGCACAAGATCCCATCATATTTACTTCTAATGCCGCACAGCCGCAAAAAGGCGACTGGCAAGGGGTGCGTTTTTCCGGTACGACAACGAATTTGACACTTGACCATGTCGTGATCGAATATGGCCAAGATCCTAACTTTGAAATGTACCAACCCGTGAATTTCTCGATTACCAATTCTATCTTTCGTTATGCATTAGGCAGGGGAATTGTGCTCAGAGGAAATGGAACATTTAATAATAATGTTGTGGAAGAAAATGACGGGCAAGGACTGCATATTGCGCATGGCGCACCTTCCATTTTAAATAGTTTTATTCAGAACAACGTGTTAACGGGATTGTGGGTTGATGCGCTTGCCACAACACCCGCTTTTGACGGCAATCAGTTCTTGAATAACGGAAGCCGTGCGGCCAATATTTATTCGATTAATCAATTACGTTATATGACGGCAAATAATACATTCTTTGGCATTACAAACCCCATTTGCGAATGTATTGAATTAATGAATACAGCCGAATCGCTGATTGATTATGACACGACGTTATTTAACTTTGGTTATCCCTATGTGCTGAACGGCGATCTTAGCATTTACAAAGATAACAGCCGCGCGATTCTCACGGTTACCCCTGGTGTCACTTTGCAATTTAAGCCGGGGTTAAATCTACAATTGAAAGTAGGAGGATTTAACGCCAATGCCAAGGGTGCCTTATTAGCTTACGGAACATCGACCGATCCCATCACTTTTTCTTCGAGCAATCCCATACCTGCGCCGGGCGATTGGCAGGGCATCCGGCTTGAAACGGGCGCTCAGCCGGAGACCGCGTTTCGCCATACCATTATTGAATATGCCGGCAACCCCGGCCTTCGGGTGAACCAAAGTTTTGCGCGTGTCGAAAATACGATTTTCCAATTTCAAACCGGTGATCATATTCAGCTTACCGGTTCAAACAGTTATCTTTTTATTCAGCAAAGCCAATTTAGCGCTAACGGATTTAACGCGGTTAATAACACCGGTCCCAATATGGTCCAAGCGCCGCTTAATTGGTGGGGGCACGAAACGGGACCTTCCGGATCCGGCGGCGGTTCTGGTATTCCGATCCAAGGGAATGTCCATTATGATCCTTGGCTCGGCACGCCGCGCACAGCGCCTTTTCAGTGGCAATCGGCTCATATATCGCCGCGTGAATTTAAACCGGCCGATAATACGGCGACGTTTCAACTTAGCCCAACCGATGGCATTAATTGGACGATTGAAATTTTATCTTCGGATTTTTCACAAGTGCTGAAAACCATCACCGGTTCAGGTGCGATGATTCAACAGGATTGGGAAGGAGATGATCAAAATAATGAAACGTTACCGGACGATGACTATAAATTTCGAGTTAGCGGCACGCGCATTTCAAACGGCGAGCCCATTGCATCCGCGATTGGTCAATTGACCTTAAACCAAAATATCCCGGTCGCTAAAATTACGTTACCGGTTGCCGATGATTTCCTGGCTGGTTTTACCGCGTATGATATTACCGGCACGGCGTCGGGGGCCGATTTCCAGGACTTCACGCTTGAATATTACAATACGAACACCGGTATTGGTTTTAATACCTTGGCTTCTGGCCAAAATCCGATCGAGGAGGGATTGATTTTTAATTGGGATTTGGCTGATTTAGCCGCGTCTTTTATCACGCTTCGGCTGACTGTGACGGATACCGCCCAACGGGTAGCGGTAGATGAAGTACCGGTGCGTATTTTTAACCTTTTCAACATTAGCAATTCGGAAAGTTTTATTTCACCCAACAATGACCAAATTCAGGATGCCAGTTTAATCGAGGCACAGAGCACGCACTTGGCGGATTGGCTGCTTGAAATTAAAGACGATGCGCATGCTACCGTGAGATCGATTGACCGCGACGGCTTTGTCTTCTTTTCATTTCTCTGGGACGGGAAGAATGATGCCGGTAACTTAGTGCCGGACGGCGAATATACTTATGAGTTCACTGTCACCGAATCTTCAACAAACGTTTCTCCGCCCACACAACCGGGTGCTACTGCTGTTACGGTTGATACGGTTTATCCGGAAACCGTGATTACGGATCCCGTCAACAATCAATCTATCTTTGGTCTTTCGTATGGCGTGATCGGAACGGCAAACGATCTTAACTTCAAGGATTACGTGCTCGAACACAGCCGCGATGGTTTCCCCAATCAGTTTGACGTATTCGCAACTGGCAATGCTAACGTCGTCAATGATTTACTGGGCACTTGGCCTGATCTGCATACTTTTTCAAACGGCAATTACGCGATTCGCTTAAATACGGCCGACAAAGCGGGCAATCGCGTTATTATTCTGGTGCCGGTTGTCTTAGACAACATTAATATTACCGACATATCCAGAGCGCCGGTCTTTTTTGATCACAAACGCGGCGAAACAGGCAATATTAACTACACCATCAGTTTGGACGCCGATGTGACGATTCGGCTGATTGAAGACCGAGATGGCGGCGTATTAATCAGAACCCTGCTTGATCAAGAGCCGCGCCTGGCGGGCGTTCATCAGGAAGTGTGGGACGGTAGGGACGATCAAGGTAGTTTACTGCCTTATGAAGCATATTATTTTGAAATTGAGGCCGAAACTACCGAAGGCAGGCATGACCTGTTTATTGATCCGCGCCAGGACACCTGGAATTACTCTCCCGGCATGGTTGAGTTTATCGGCGAAAATTTTGATCCTTATAAAAGTGAAAAAGTGATTTTCACATATCATCCGACTTATCACATCCGCCACTTCATTAATATTTTAGACGGCAATTTGCAAGGAATACGAACGATTCAAATGGATGAACCGAAACCGAAAGATGAGACGAGTGCTGTGCGTTGGGATGGGCGCAAGTATGACGGTAGTTTTCATACCGGTTTCTATAAATTAAATATTGAAATTCCCATCGACCCCGATTTGCACGAACAAACCATTATTTTAAAGGATACTTTTGAACATCCCGCTTCCGTTTATCAGGCAAATGCTTATTTGATTTTACCGCTTAACGGCGAAGTTACACATTTTCAATATACTTTAGACAACCAAGCGGATATCACCGTAACCATTGAAGATCCAAACGGCTCACATTTCAGAACATTGGTGGACAATGAACCGCAATCGCAAGGCAATTATGAAGTGCTTTGGGACGGCAAGAATGATTTAGGCGAGTATGCCGCCATCGAAGGTCATTACCGCTTCACAATTAATGCAGTAGACCAAGTAACTGGCAGCGAAAAAGCCGTCATCGGTAATGTGAGCGTGTATCAATCATGAGTGAGTTTAAAGTCACAAAGTCGCAAATGCACCAGAACACCAGAGCACAAGTCACAAGTACGCAAGCACACAAGCTCACCTTGGATCTCAAACCAAAAAATCAAACCATCGATCTTGTCCCTTGCCCCTTGACTCTTTTTAAAATAATGCTTGTGCTCTTGTGCCTGGTGACTTATGCACCGACTTTACGCGCCGATACAATCGCTTACACGCAGCTGTCGGATGGTTTTTGGCAGATTTGGGTGCAACAGGAAGGACAACCTTCCCGGCAGTTAACGCATTCAGCATTTGACAAACGAACACCCAAATGGTCGCCGGACGCAAGCGAGATCATTTACCGGTCCGGTAATCGTGAAGTTTATATTTTTAGTTTGGAAACGAAGAAAGAACGGAAGATTTTAGACAGCCATACGTGGGGAACTGATCCTATTTTTTATCGAGACAACCGTCATGTTCTTTATGTTCGTTTTGATAGTTTTCTGCCGGATAAAAGTGATCTTGTCATATCTGACTTGGAGGGTAAGGAAAGAAATGTCCTAAACCGTAAGCCGGGTCTGGCATATTCGCCCTCGCTTTCATCTGATGGCGGCAAAATCGTTTATATATCGGGGCAAGGGGCGCAAACCCACGAAATGTATGTTTTGGATCTAATGGAAAAAATGGAAACGCGTTTAACAAACAATCTTTTTCTGGAAATGCACCCCACTTTCTCTCCCGACGGCAAAAAAATACTTTATACGTCAGACCAAAGCGGCAATTTTGACATACACATCATGGAAATCGAAACGGGAAAAGTGTGGCGGCTCACGCAATGGGAGGGCGCCGATTTGTCGCCCGCGTGGTCGCCGGACGGGTCTCAGATCGCATTTGCCTCAGACCGTAATGGCGTAACGCAAATCTGGCTCATGAATGCCGACGGCGGTGCGCAAAGGGTATTGAGCGAATCAAATCTGCCGTCTCAAGAACCGAGTTTTAAGCCGTTGCCACCCACCTCTTCATCTTTAGAGGGAGAGAAAGTCGGGATGGGGGGGTAAGACAACAAATTCCAAGGCGCAATGACCAAATAGTAGACAGTTAACAGTTAGTGCGTAGTTTGGAATGGCAAATTGGATTTTGTTTGTGATTTGTTTATTGTGTATTGGAAATTTCACTCATGATTTATAGAAGATATTTTATTGTCTTAGCATTACTGATAAACGGAACAGTATGTTACGCGAAACCGCCATTACAAGTGAGCAGGGTCAGCGTGATACCGAAAACCATCGATTTTTCCAAAAACGAAAAAACATCGATTAATTATTATCTTTCGGACGATGCTTTTGTTAATATCACATTTAAAGATGAAAATGAAAATGTACTTTACACCAAACAACTGGGCAAAAAGACTCAGGGCGGACAGGTTTTTGAGTGGGATGGCATGGATGCCGAGAACAAGGCTGTGACGACCGATGTCGTGTTATTTAATATAAATGCCCGCACCGAAGACGGGCGTTATGCGCATTTTGATCCGTCAGCCGAAACAGCCGGCAGGCCGTTAGCGAATTTTGAGCTGACGCTGGATGAGGAGACGGGAAAAATCAATTACGTTTTGTCACATGCTGCGCGCGTACGCTTAAGAGCGGGTTTAAAGCAAGGCGTGTTTTTGAACACGCTTTATGATTGGCAGCCGCAGGAAGCAGGGCGCCATGAGCTTATCTGGGACGGTCTGGATAACTCAGGTGAAATAGACCTCTTGGCACATAAGGGCAATAATTTAAATATGAATGCTTATTCGCTGGCCGATAATTCAATTATCATGAAGGGAATCGAAATCAAATATCAAAAACCCGATTCGATATTTCATCCGAATCTTCCGGGCCAGCACATGCACTACAGGCATCCCCGCATTGATTGCCACGAACCGCGCTTTTCTCTCGATTTTCCGGTTCAGCACGGCCGTGATGCGGACGGCGTTCCGGTTTTTAAGGGCCACGTACCCGTTCGCGTGATGATTGACGAAAAAGATGCCGCGAGACTGGGTGCTAATCCATACGAGGTGATGGTTTACTTAGACACGCAATTTTTATACGAAGAAGAACAAGCGCTGACGCCGTCAACGTATTATGCGGATGTCTCCAATTTAAATCCCGGCCATCATCTCTTAACGGTCAATGTCCTGACCTACGACGATCACGTAGGAACGCAAACCGTCAAATTTAAGGTGCTCAATGACGCAAATGAACCGTCTTTTTAAACCGGCGTTATGCCTCTTGCTCGCCGCGGCGATGACGTGCACGTCGTTTCCCGTCCCTGCTTGGGCCGGGAATCACTTATTTGACGGCGGGGAAGTGGCGGAAGCGCCCGAGCGCAACTTTACCGGTCAAACAGCATGCCGTGGTGATGCGGAAAGTTGCACCGCCAAGAATCCTAAGATAAGTGTTCCCGCTGATCCGATTTATTTGGACC